>NZ_JBUESO010000002.1:0-665104 GCF_055502545.1 Bacillus sp. CZDM1
GTGGAGCTGACTGATACTAATCGTTCGAGGACTTAACCAATTTTTAAAAGCGAACTCGTTTTTACACACTTCTACTGAAATTATCTAGTTTTGAGGGAATGATACCTCAATTTTATAGTCTGGCAGCAATGGCGAGAAGGTCACACCCGTTCCCATACCGAACACGGAAGTTAAGCTTCTCAGCGCCGATGGTAGTTGGGACTTTGTCCCTGTGAGAGTAGGACGTTGCCAGGCAAACGAAGCACAACCTGAATAGGGTTGTGCTTTTTTGTTTTGTCCGATAGGACAATTGGTTGTAAACAGGATCGGATCGAGATTCGTGACCGCGCGGCGGCACTTTTAGAGAAAAATGGTAACGAATAGCTCTTAGTCCACGCTTTTGATTCCCTTCAAGTTCGATTTCCAGCTAAGAAAAACAAATATCAAAATGGTATTTCACCATAGGAATACATTTTTTGGAATAATAGTTAATTAGTGTTTTTAGTATACTAAAAAAAACCTTTCATGAAAGGTTATTAAAATATACTGCAACAACAAGAAAGCGCTTTAATTTTTAAAAGAAATAAAAATTTCTGAAATATTGAAATAATATACTAGACTAACAATGAAAAAAGTACTACAATAACTTATGTTAATTAATTAAGGCGGTAAACAAATATCATGGGGTCTAAGAAGATACTAAAGTACTGTTGTAGGTATCTGAAAATTCAATCAAAGGGGGAAACACCATGAAAAAGAAATTAGTTAGTGTGTTTATGGCTTCTACCATCTTTGCTGGAGTGTTAGCAGGGTGTGCAGGAGGAGCGAAGGATAGTTCAGAGGGCGGCAATTCAGATACCATTAAATTGGGAGTGAATTTAGAGCTTTCAGGTAATGTTGCGTCATATGGTGAATCAATGGCAAAAGGTGTTGAAATGGCTGTTGAAGAGATCAATAATAATGGCGGCGTTGACGGTAAGAAGTTTGATGTTGTGAAAGTAGATAATAAATCTGAAGCAGCAGAGGCTACAAACGGTATTATTAAGTTGACAAGCCAAGATAAGGTAACAGCTGTTATTGGAGCAGCAACAAGCGGTAATACAGTTGCTCAAGCTCAGATTGCGAATGATACGAAGACTGTTCTAATGGCTCCAGGCGGTACAAGCCCAAGTGTTACAGTAGATGAAAAAGGGAAAGTAAGACCATTCGTTTTTCGTACTTCTTTCATTGATCCTTTCCAAGGTACAGTGGCTGCCAATTTTGCCCTAGATACATTAAAAGTTGAAGATGCAGCTATTTTTGCTGACAACTCAAGTGATTATGCAAAAGGTTTATCCGATGCCTTCAAGGAAACTTTTGAAGCAGCAGGTGCTAAAATAGTTGCGGAAGAAGCATATGTAGCAAAGGATACAGACTTCCGTGCGACTTTAACTCGTATCAAAGCAAAAAATCCTTCATTCATTTTTATCCCTGGATATTATGAAGAAGTTGGCTTAATTGTAAAGCAAGCGCGTGAATTAGGAATCGATGTTCCTTTAGTTGGAGCTGATGGCTGGGATTCTCCAAAGTTAGTTGATTTGGCTGGAGCTGAAGCATTAAATAATACCTACCTAATCAACCATTACTCATCTGAAGATCCAGATGAAAAGGTCCAAAAGTTCGTTTCAGCATTTAAAGAACAGAACAATGGCGAAGCACCGAACGCTTTCAATGCGCTTGGCTATGACACGGTTTACTTTTTAGCGGATGCCATAAAGCGTGCAGGCAGCACAGATTCTAGTAAAATTCAGGAAGAATTAGCAAAAACAAAAGATTTAAGCCTTGTTACTGGAGTAGTAACGATTGATGAAAACCATCATCCGATCAAAACAGCAACCATTTTAGAATATGTAGATGGTAAACAAGTGTTTAACACAAAAGTAAATCCTTAAAAGTACTAGTTAAGTAAAATGGAAGGATACTCCTTCCATTTTACTTTTGTAAAGAATTATTTCTGGAAGAAAAAGGAGTGAGAACGATGGAGTGGCTACAACAATTGATAAACGGAATTTCACTCGGCAGCATCTATGCCTTAATCGCATTAGGCTATACCATGGTTTATGGAATCATAAAATTAATAAACTTTGCTCATGGTGATGTTTTTATGGTAGGTGCGTTCGTCGGGTTTTATGCGATTAAGGGATGGGGGCTGGGCTTCTTTCCAGCATTATTATTCTCAATGGCGTTTTGTGCGGTGTTTGGAGTATTGATAGAAAGAATCGCCTACAAACGTCTTCGAAATGCAACAAGAATTGCTGCCTTAATTACGGCAATTGGAATGTCGTTACTAATTGAATACGGTGTGATTTACGTCCGAGGAGCCCAACCCGAGGCCTACCCTGACAATGTATTACCGAGCACAACATTTAACTTGTTTGGTGCACAAATTAACAGTCAATCCCTCTTTATCCTGGCTGTGTCACTTGGACTTATGATTATTTTACAAATTATTGTTCACCGTACAAAGGTCGGTAAAGCCATGCGAGCAGTATCACATGACATCGATGCAGCGAGATTAATGGGTATTAATGTAGACAGAACCATTTCATATACCTTTGCGATTGGTTCTGCTTTAGCTGGGGCAGCAGGTGTCATTTTTGGTGTCTATTATACAAAAATCGAACCACTAATGGGAATTATCCCTGGATTAAAGGCGTTTGTTGCGGCGGTCCTAGGTGGAATTGGAATAATCCCAGGAGCCATGGTCGGTGGTCTTATTTTAGGGGTTGTTGAATCGATTGTTAGTGCCCTAGGATTTTCCTTATGGAGAGACGCAGCAGCGTTTATCATATTAATCCTTATCCTAATTTTTAGGCCAACAGGCATCTTTGGTAAAAATACAAGAGAGAAAGTGTAGGTGGGATAGACAGATGAAAAAAGTAACTAAATTCTGGCTATTTCTCATTTTAGCAGCGGTTATCTATGGAATTGGCCAAGTCTTAATTCAAACTGGGATATTAAACGCTTTTTATAGCAATATGTTGACCCTTATGATCATTAACATTATATTAGCGGTGAGTCTTCACTTGGTAATTGGGATCACCGGACAATTTTCAATTGGACATGCTGGTTTCCTTGCTGTTGGGGCGTATGTATCAGCAATCATCACGATGAAATTTGAACTGCCTTTCGTGTTAGCAATCATCATCGGAGGAATTGTGGCTGCATTAGCAGGACTGCTTGTTGGCATACCTACTTTAAGACTGCGAGGAGATTACCTGGCTATTGCAACACTTGGATTTGGTGAAATTATTAGAATTGTTTTCTTAAATATTGAGTATGTTGGCGGAGCTGCCGGAATGATGGTTTCTAATATGACGACTTGGACAAGTGCATTTGTATGTCTCGTTATCACGATTCTAGTGATATCGAATTTTACCAACTCGCGGCATGGAAGAGCGTGTATAGCGATTCGGGAAAATGAAATCGCGGCAGATGCAATGGGAATCAACACGACATTTTACAAAGTTGCGGCCTTCGCCATTGGTTCCTTCTTTGCAGGTATTGCCGGCGGTTTGTTTTCTCATAACTTTTATATTATCCAGCCAACCAACTTTGGGTTCTTAAAATCATTTGATATTTTAATTTTTGTTGTTTTAGGTGGACTTGGAAGTTTATCTGGTTCGGTGATCTCTGCGATTCTGTTAACGGTTATTTCAACCTATTTACAGCAATATCCTGAGACTCGGATGATTATTTACAGTTTGGTTTTGGTCGTTGTTATGCTTTATCGTCCTCAGGGGTTAATGGGAACTCGTGAGATTACAGATTTCTTTGGCAAAAAGAAAAATGCGAAAGGAGGAATTTAACGTGGGAGCTCTACTGCAGGTAAAAAATGCGGGGATTCAGTTTGGTGGCTTAAAGGCGGTCTCAGGCTTTAATATGGAACTTAATCAAGGTGAATTGGTCGGTTTGATTGGTCCGAATGGTGCCGGGAAAACAACAAGCTTTAATTTGCTGACGGGCGTATATGTCCCGACAGAGGGTGACATTTTGTTCGATGGAAAAAGGCTGAATGGACTTGCTCCATACCAAGTAACACGAAAGGGTATAAGCCGTACGTTTCAAAACATCCGTCTTTTCAGTGAATTATCTGTATTAGATAATGTAAAGGTTGCTTATCATTCCTTAGCGAAGCATTCCATTTTAAGTTCCATCCTCCGCCTTCCATCCCATTTCTCCGAGGAAAAGGTAATGGAGGAAAAATCACTTGAGTTTTTAAAGATATTTCAATTGGACAGATTTAAAGATGAAAAAGCAAAGAATTTACCATATGGTCAGCAACGTAGATTAGAAATAGCCAGAGCGTTGGCGGCAAGTCCAAAATTATTGTTGCTCGATGAGCCTGCTGCAGGTATGAACCCGCAAGAAACACAGGAGCTCATGGAATTAATTGCTTTTATCCGAAAACAGTTTGATTTAACGATTCTATTAATTGAACATGATATGGCACTCGTGATGGGAATATGTGAAAGAATTTATGTTTTAGACCATGGACAACTGATTGCAGCGGGATCGCCTGAGGAAATCCGAAATCATCCAAAAGTAATCGAGGCCTATTTGGGAGAGGAGGTTCCGAGTGACCATGCTTAAAGTAAATGGAATAGATGTTTTTTATGGAAATATTCATGCCCTAAAAGGCCTTTATTTAGAAATTAATGAAGGGGAAATTGTTACACTGATTGGAGCGAATGGTGCAGGAAAAAGCACTCTTCTTAAGACATTATCTGGGCTGCTTAAGCCAAAGTCAGGGACCATCGAATACTTAGGCAGTTCGATTTCTGGCAAAGCTCCCCAGGCTATTGTGAAATCGGGTATTTCACATGTACCTGAAGGGCGCCGTGTGTTCGCCAATATGAGCGTAGAGGAAAACCTGGAACTAGGTGCTTATTTAAGAAAAGATAGTGCAGGAATCCGCAAAGATATTCAAAGTGTTTACGAGCTTTTTCCGAGATTGCAAGAGCGTCGAAAGCAGTTATCGGGAACCCTTTCTGGGGGAGAACAGCAAATGCTGGCGATGGGAAGAGCGATTATGGCGAAACCTAAGCTGCTTTTATTGGATGAGCCTTCAATGGGATTGGCTCCGTTAATGGTTAAGACGATTTTTCAAATCATTGAGAAAATCAACCAAGATGGAACAACAATCCTGCTGGTGGAGCAGAATGCGAATATGGCACTATCTGTAGCAGACCGTGCTTACGTTATTGAAACGGGTCGGATCGAAATCTCAGGAACAGCCGCAGAGTTGCAAGCAAGTGAGGAAATCAAAAAAGCGTACCTTGGTGGTTTGTAGGATTCAAAAATCTTTTAAAAATATAAATATTTATGTAACGCCAATCTCCTTTTAATCGACTATTAAGGTAATTCGATTAAAAGGAGATTTTCATTTATGTTATATAAAAAAATGATGATGATCGTATTAGCAGCAGGACTATTAAGTGCTTGTGGTACGGGAAATAATACAAACGGGAACGGTGAGGGTGTGAAAAAGGAGAACTTAACAGAGTCCCCAAAACAAAATGAAATTGTTGCAAGATTTCATCCAACAATTGAAACACAAGAAGAAAACAATTCTATCATTATTCATTACAAAGTGAAAAATTTATCGGGTGAATCTCAAAAATTATCGTTTCTAACGGGGCTTCAAGCTGATTACATTATCTACGATAAAGAAGGAAAAAAGGTCAAACAATACTCTGAGGAAGTCATGTCTACGCAGGCAATCAGCGAGGTGACGTTAGAGAATAATCAAGAGATTCAAAACTCGTTTACCATTTCCGATCTTTATAATGGTCGTTATCGTATTGAAGTATTTTTAACAGCAAAGGAGGAACAGGCTAAAGTGGTAACCGATTTAATCGTTGAACAATCGTTATATACGAAAGCTTCAGGGATACTCGTCGGACAAATGGATCCGCATACCATAGAGGTGGATGTTAAGGGGGAAAAGGTCGCATTCCAATTAACGGAAGAAGCTATTGGCCAATTGCCATCATTAAAAGAAGGCAGTGAAATTTCATTTGTTTATACAGAAAATGAAATACAAAAGATCATTGAAAGGTTTTTAATAGAATAGGGAAAGAAAAAAGTGCACTCAATGAGTGCACTTTCAGTTTATTATACGACTGATTAGGCAGCCTTCCAGCCCGTCACGTCTTCTTCAAGTGGAAGATTATTGGCTCGTGCCTTTTTAGCAGCACGGAAGAATAACCCAATAAGTACGGCTGCACCGATAAAGCCGCCAATCCAAGAGATTGACATCGATAATCCGAAACCGATAGGCGCATTTAAGATATAAGTTATAACCATTACTAACATGAAGGAACCAGGTACTAGGGCAACATAGTAATTTTTCCTTGCGATATACAAGTACATAGCCCCGACAAAGAGTGCAATAACGGCTGTTGCTTGATTAGCCCAACTGAAGTACCTCCACAATAGGTTGAAGTCAATTTGTGTAAGAACTGCTGAAATCACGAATAATGGCACTGCAATCCATAAGCGGCTTGAAAATTTCTTTTGGGCGACGTTAATGTATTCTGCAATGATCATACGTGCACTTCGGAAAGCTGTATCCCCAGAAGTAATCGGCAGTACAACTACACCAAGAACTGCAAGTGTTCCACCAATTGCTCCAAGCAGAGCAGTTGAGGCTTGGCTGACAACCGCTCCAGGGCCGCCTGCGGCTAAAATATCATTCAATCCGTTATAGCCATTGAATAAGCTCATTCCAGCAGCTGCCCAAATCATGGCGATAACACCTTCAGTGATCATCATGCCATAGAAGATTTTACGGCCTTGTTTTTCATTTTGAGTAGTACGTGAAATAATTGGTGTTTGTGTCGCATGAAACCCAGAGAGTGCGCCACATGAAATCGTGAAAAATAACAAAGGTAAAATAGGTGCATTAGCAGGGTGGAAATTCGTTAACGATAATTCAGGGATCGGTGCACCTGTTACGATCATTCCGATTCCTACACCTAATGCACTGATTAATAGCAATGCACCAAAGTACGGATATAAACGACCAATGATTTTATCAACCGGAAGAAGAGTAGCTGCAATGTAATAAATGAAAATGGCTCCAATTATTAATCCTAATGCTATTTTCCCATCCATTAAAACATGAAGAAGGCTTGCAGGTGTAGAAACAAATACCGTACCTACTAATAATAGCAGCAGAACAGCAAAAGCATTTACCACGTGCTTCATCACTTTTCCTAAAAACTTACTTGCTAGCTCCGGTAAATGGGCACCACGGTTGCGGATAGATATCATCCCTGTTAAATAATCATGTACAGCTCCTGCAAAAATACAGCCAATGACAATCCAGATAAAGGCAACAGGACCGTAAAGAGCTCCCATAATTGGACCGAAAACTGGACCCGTTCCAGCAATGTTTAATAACTGTATTAAGGAATTCTTAGGTGTGCTCATTGGTACATAGTCAACGCCATCGTTATTAACATAGGCGGGTGTTGCTCGATCTTCCTTCACACCAAACATTTTTTCAATAAATTTACCATAGGTAAAATAACCAATAATTAAGAGTGCAATCCCTGCTAAAAAAGTATACAAATTCCTTCTCCCCCTTTTAAAAAAAATGAATACGTTTTCACATATAAGTTTAAAAGAGTGAGAGGAAGAATAGAGCGATTTTAGATTAAAAGGTAGAAAAATAAGAATATCATGCTCGTCAGATGAATTAAGATGCAAAAAAATTAAGAATAGTTAAAACGCTTTCTTGGTTTAAATTTCTAAACGAGACCGTAATGCTTTAACATAATTCCTGCTAACCGATAGCAATTCTTTTCTTCCTTCAATTTCCAACTGATAGGCACCGTTAAACCATGGTGACAACCTGTTAACAACCTCCAGATTTACAAGAAAGCTTTTATGAATTCTAAAAAATCCATAGCTTAATAATCTGCTCTCCAAATCCTTAAGCGGTGTTTTGGTTTCAAATTCACTACTTTTCGTAATGAGTTTTGTTACTTTATCGTCTCTGACTATATAGAGGATTTCTTTTGGTTCAAGATAAATAATTTCACCTTCGACTTCGACGGCAAGTTTTCCTTGAGGTTTTCCTATATCCTGTTCGATAGGAGTAGTAAACTTTTTCTCAATACGATGAACTGTTTCTTGTAATTGCTCTTCATCATAGGGCTTTAATAGATAATCAATCGCGTCATATCGGAAAGCTTCAGCTGCAAATTGCGGATAAGCGGTAGCAAAGACAACCGATGGAACTTTTTTAAGTTCCAATAGTGCTTTTGCTGCTTTCATACCATTCATTTTAGGCATTTCTACGTCCAAAAAAACTACATCAGGCTGAAGTTGAATTGCACTTATGATGGCGGATTCCCCTGATTCAGCTTCACCAACAACCTTAATTGTTGGAAACGCACTTAATAAGTGTTTTAATTCATCTCGGCTATAGGGTTCGTCATCAACAATTAATGTTCGAATAAAAGTTTCCATTTACCTTACCTCCGTACAGGGGACAGAAAAGCCAATTTCCGTTCCTTTATGCAGCTCACTATTAATTTGAAGGCCTGCATGGTCACCATACATGATGGTCAGCCTTCGATTAACGTTGTAAAGGGCTAGACCGCTTCCTGTTTCAGAATTAATGGGACTTTTGCAGATTTGACTTGTGCGTTCTATATTCATTCCAATCCCGTTATCCTCAACTTTTACATACGTCGCTAGATTTTGTTTATGAATAGTAATCTTTACGATACCGTTCCTTTCAGTATCCTTCATGCCATGTTTGATCGCATTCTCTACGATGGGCTGAAGTGTAAGAGGGGGGATTGTCTCTAAAAGAGCACTCTCTTCGATATCATAAACTACTTGTAATTTATCTTTGAATCTAGCTTCTTCTATTGCTAAATAGGCTTTGACATGGTTTAATTCTTGCTCTAATGTAGTCATCCTTTGGGTTGTGACAGATAAATTTTGGCGCAAGAAATGGGACAAAGAAAGTAGTAATTTTCGTGCCTTAGCCGGGTCAACCCGGACAAGTGAAAGGATGGTATTAAGTGTATTAAATAGAAAATGAGGACTAATTTGCGCCTGAAGTGCTTTAATCTCAGCTTCCTTTGCCAGTTGATAAGACTTGTCCGCATCAGCTAGTTCAAGCTGGTTACTTAATAGGGAGCTAAGCCCTGATATCAGTTCCATATTCACGGGTGTTATTTCTTTCTCGGAAGCGAAATAAAACTTTAAAGTTCCAATCGTTTCTCCACGCTGTTTCAATGGTGCAATAACGGCTGCACCAAGAGGGCAGCTCTTAACACGGCAGTGAATGGATTGCTGATCTGCCACAACCATTTCACCTTTGTCGATAGCCTCCATTGTAATTTCAGTTTGGATGGGACTTTCAGAACGATGATGATCATGACCAAGTCCAACATGTGCTAATATTTCTGACAAATTTGTCATTGCCACCGCTCTCGTATTCATTTCATTATGGAGAATATGGCAGACAATTTTAGCAGAATTCGTGGTAAGCCCATTTCTTAGGTAAGAAAGTGTTTTTTCAGCGATTCTCAATGTCTTTTGTGCCTGCATGGCACCTGCCTTTTCTTCCTCACTGATAACGCTCTTAATGATAAGCAGAAATAGTGCACAGCCTAGTCCGTTTGCTAAGATCATTGGCATTCCAATGATTTCTACCAAAGTCCATGACTTTTCGAATGGACGGGCAAGGAGTAGAATGACTGCCATTTGCAATGTTTCTGCTAGAGCACCAATGTAAAAAGCGGATCTTAGTTTGACCAATTTATTTTTCCGATGAAAGATTCCCGCAAGAACCCCGGCGATTATAGTGGCAAGCCCACAGGCCAGCCCTGTGAATCCTCCTAAGGTAAAACGATGAATCCCTGCAATTAATCCTGCACCCAGCCCGACTTTATAGCCTCCGAGGAGACCCGCTAATACCACACCAATCACCCGCGAGTTGGCAATTGCCTCATCGGCGTTTAAATCGGAAGTCCAGCGATTGATTTCAAGGCTGTCGGTGCTGAGAGTTAGACCAGAATACGTGCCAATAATCCCAAAGAAACCAAAGAAAACAATGGCAGTCAACTGCTGCTTGCCTTTTAATTTCTCCTGATAAATCATGTCTCGAAAGAATGGAAATCTCGTTAAAATAAAGGCAATCATTACGAGAATCCCTAACCGTTCCACCATGGTAACCAACAAAGTCAACATGTCAATACCCCTTTATGGGTTTAGTCTTCACCCAGTCTATATACTTTTATTATACCAGTATTAGAAATATTCGAAATAGTATTTTGGTTTTATCGGAAGGTGCCTAAACTCTTATGTACCTTTTAGATATATATAATTGGCTATGTTCGTTGAATTTATTTTATTTTTGTGAAAGAATATTCATTTAATTCGAAAAGTGGTAAACTAGTAAAATATATTTAGGTGAAAGGTGAGGCAGCGAAAATGATAAAAGCAATTTTTTTCGATTTAGATGATACACTGCTTTGGGATCAAAAAAGTATCAAGGAAGCATTTGTTGCGACATGTAAAGTAGCAGAAGAACGGTATGGAGTAGATGCAAGTGAATTGGAAGATGCGGTACGTGAGGCTGCAAAAAGTTTATATTCCTCCTATGAAACCTATTCATTTACACAAATGATTGGTATTAATCCATTTGAGGGATTATGGGGAAATTTTTTAGATGATCATGATGATTTTAGAAAAATGAAAGAAATCGTCCCAAGCTATCGAAAAGAAGCATGGACAGCAGGACTTAAGGCAATGGGAGTGGAGGATCCTGCTTTTGGGCATGAATTGGCGGAAAGATTCCCGCAAGAGCGCAGGAGCCTGCCATTTGTGTACGAAGAGACGTTTACTATCCTAGATACGCTAAAAGGAAAGTATCAACTTCTTCTGTTAACGAATGGTTCACCGGATCTACAGCATACAAAACTATCGATTACACCTGACCTTGTTCCATATTTCGACGAAATACTTATTTCTGGAGCGTTTGGAAAGGGGAAACCTGACCCATCGATATTTGAGCATGCATTGTCACTCATGTCCTTAGAGAAGGATGAAGTCCTAATGGTAGGGGATAACTTAATGACTGATATTCTAGGTGCAAATAGGGTCGGGATTAAATCCGTTTGGATCAACCGTCACGATAAAGATAGAAATGAAGTCATACCAACCTATGAAATTCAACACTTAGAAGAGCTTTTTCCGCTTTTAGATGAATTGAATAAGAAATAAAGGCAATAGTGACGAAACCACAATAATAAAAAAGAAGGCAAGCCGTATTAGGGCTTGCCTTCTTTTATCTATAATTATCCGCGTCTTCCGCCTCTGCCGCCACGTTTTGTTTCGGTGCTGCGTTTTAAGCTGGATAAATTTTCTTCACTAGCTTTTAAGAATTTAGCCATTTTATCTTCAAAGTTTTCTTTTGGTTTAAAGTTGCCGCCTTTTGAACGGAAGTCTTTTGATTGCCTATTATCTCTACCTTGGCGTTGTGGACGCTGGGAATAAGAAGAAGTTTGCCCTTCTGGCTTATCAATAGCTTTTTTAATAGACAAGGCAGTTTTTCCGTCTTTCTCACTAATTACCTTAACTTCAACTTGATCTCCAACTTTGAGGTGATCATTAACGTCTTTAACATAGCTGTCAGCTACTTCACTAATGTGCACAAGGCCAGTTGTGCCACCTGGTAATTCTACAAACGCTCCAAAATTAGTAATACCCGTTACTTTACCTTGTACTTTGCTGCCTACTTCGATCGACAAAAAGAGTTCCCCCTAAATAATGTTTTCAACACTTAATTATACAGTGTTATAAAGACAATATCAAGCTGTATTCTGTTTTATTTGGGCACAATAATAATACATTCAAAAATTGTTATCACATACATCCCCATAAAAAAAAATCCAATGACAGGATCTAAAATATCCCATCAAATGGACCTTTTTTTAATAATCGGTGACAATTCTATTTCGGTCAAGGTAAGCTTCAATGACTTCACTAACCTGATAAGATACCTGTGGTGAGTCATAATTTTCAAAAACTTGCTCACATTGAGTTTTATATGCCATGATTTCATCATAGTGTGCCAAGTGTCTTTGGATATCTTCTTCTTTATCATTTCGTGCTTTGTGTCTTTCGATAACGGTGTCACGGTC
This sequence comes from Bacillus sp. CZDM1, assembly GCF_055502545.1. Taxonomy (NCBI): domain Bacteria; kingdom Bacillati; phylum Bacillota; class Bacilli; order Caryophanales; family Bacillaceae; genus Bacillus; species Bacillus sp. CZDM1. Next base: position 12,192 of record NZ_JBUESO010000002.1, read on the forward strand.
AGAATAGATGAATAAGCGCATAACCTTGTTACCATACATTTCTTTCAACTTTTCGGTGCCTTCAGGATTTAGCGTTAAATAGACAAGATTATGATCTTCAAACGCTTTGACGATATCTTCTTCGCGGATTCCATAATGAATCCCGTCGATATCCACACACTCAAGAAATTCTTGGTTGTCTTTCAGCTTGTTGAAGGTTTCGTCTGTAACAAAATGGTAGTCAACACCATCTTGTTCATAATGGCGGGGAGGACGAGTCGTGTAAGAAAGGACTGTTTCCATATCAAACGCGGTCGCGACCATCTTGGCAATGGTCTTTCTTCCAGATCCATCGGGTCCAGTGTAAATGAAAAGCTTTTCCTTATCCTTGATTTTATACATAGATTACCTCCTAGTAGAAAATTTAGTTTAATTAAAAAAAAAGAGATCCACAGATGTATAAAATTACTGTTAAGTGAGTGATCTATACTATCCTAAAAACAGGATACTTACATTATAACAGATTTTTCACTACGTTTTTGACTTTTCTGATATTTATATAGAGAAAAGTGCTAAACAGCTTCTTTATTTAATGTACCCGTTCTCTTGAGTCTTGTAAAGCTGTTGTGTAACAGAGTGTTGAAATAAAAAGTCGAAATGTCTTGTATTTCAAGTATAATGAACATATTCAGATTTTGCATATGATAATTCTTTCAGAGAAATCCTATATAGAAGTTGGATAATACAAAAAAATGAGGTTACTATATGAGTGAAAAAAAGTTTGAGGATTATCATTTAAGCGAGGAAATAAGAAGGGCGCTTACAGTGTTAAAGTACGATAATCCCACTGAAGTACAAAAAGAAGTGATACCAAAGGCTTTAGAGAATCTAGATTTGGTTGTAAAATCACAAACAGGCAGCGGTAAGACAGCCTCCTTTGCGATTCCTATTTGCGAGATGATGGAATGGGAGGAAAGAAAGCCCCAGACATTAATACTTACACCTACTCGTGAGCTGGCTGTCCAGGTTCGTGAAGATGTTACGAATATTGGCCGGTTTAAACGAATTAAAGCGATGGCGGTTTATGGAAAAGAACCTTTCTCAAAACAAAAGGAAGAATTGAAACAAAAAACACATGTAGTCGTCGGGACTCCTGGTCGTACGATGGACCATATCGAAAGGGGAACGCTTGAATTAGATAAAATCAAATATCTAATTATTGATGAAGCGGACGAAATGTTAAATATGGGCTTTATTGATGAAGTGGAAGCCATCATAAAAGAACTCCCAGAGAACCGAGTAACGATGGTGTTTTCAGCAACTTTACCGAAGGATGTTGAAAAACTTTGTCATCAATATATGAAAGATCCTATCCATATTGAAATTGTAGCTACGGGTGTCACAACGAATACGATTGAACATGCTGTGGTTGAAGTAAAGGATGAAGATAAGGTTTCACTGTTGAAAGATTTAACAGTGGTTGAAAATCCAGATAGCTGCATTATATTTTGCCGAACAAAAGAAAATGTGGAAAATGTCTATACAGAGTTGGAAAAAGCCAATTATTCTTGTGAAAGACTTCATGGCGGGCTTGAACAAGAGGATCGGTTTGGCGTAATGGATGGCTTTAAAATGGGGAACTTCCGCTATCTTGTAGCAACAGATGTCGCCGCTAGGGGAATCGATATTGATAATGTGACACTGATTATTAATTACGATGTTCCAATGGAAAAAGAGAGTTATGTTCACCGGACAGGAAGAACAGGAAGAGCCGGAAACAAAGGAAAAGCGATTACCTTCGCGACACCATATGAAGAGAAATTTGTTAAGGCAATTGAAAGATATATTGGCTTTGAAATCCCTAAGTTGGAAGTTCCAACCCAGGATGAGGTTACGAGTGGAAAAGCAGCATTTGAAGAAAAACTTAGCGGCCGGAGAGTTGTAAGAAATAATAAAACAGCTCGAATTAACAAGGATATTACCAAGCTCCACTTTGGTGGCGGTAAGAAGAAAAAGCTTCGCGCGGTAGACTTTGTTGGGACAATCTCCAATATCCCTGGAGTTACAGCTGAAGATATTGGCATTATCACCATCCAGGACAACCTAACCTATGTTGACATCCTTAATGGAAAAGGCTCAGTAGTCCTCCAAGCAATGGAAAAGACAACCGTCAAAGGAAAGAAGCTAAAAGTGAGTAAGGCTTTAAAATAATTTTAACTAATTTTGGACGATTAAATATACAATAATCGTCCTTATTTTTATAATAAAGAAGGAGTTACTATAATGAAGTATTTTAAATCACAAATGAAACAATTAGTAAAAGAAAATAAAGAACTGCAGATGCACTTAAAAGAGTTAATAAATGAACATGATCTTGAAAAGAACTTTGCACTTAAGGCATTGTATCATTCAGAAGTAGCAGATGGCGGCAGGTATCAGACAGCCTATCAAGCACTCGATGTGCCGAAAGAGTAAGCTTTATTGAGAAGAGGGGAAAGCCATGGATATTAGAAATATTTTACTAGTCAGCCCAATGTATAAAGAGCTTCAATTATTAATAGAAAAGGAAGTCCCAGGAAAGTCCTTTCGTTTTATTCCTGAGGAAAAACTGACCCAAGCTGATTTAAGCTGGGCAGATGCGCTAGTTTCATTTAATCTAAAAGCTGACTATGATTATAGCTCAGTGAAATGGGTTCATTCGCTAGGTGCAGGGGTTGACCGTTTTTTATTTAAGAAGGAATGGAATGATGAGATCCTATTAACCAGAACGATTTGTTCGTTTGGGCAGAGAATTGCAGAGTATTGCTTAAGTTACATCCTAAAGGATTTACAATTTCATGATACCTTCCTAGAAAAACAGCAGCAAAAAAGATGGGAGCAGCGTACCCCGAAATTATTAGGTGAACAAAAAATTTTAGTTTATGGAACCGGTGAAATTGGTCAAATGATTGCAAAGGTTTTTTCTCGGCTGGGGGTAGACGTCTATGGGGTTTCTTTAAGTGGGAAGGAAAAAGAATATTATACTGAAGTCTTGAAGCTTGATTCTCATTTTTCTCTATTAAGTGAAATGAATTATGTGATCAATACTTTGCCGTTGACAGAACGGACGGAGAAATTATTCGACGGTGCTATCTTTGGTCAACTATCGAATGCGGGATTTATTAATGTGGGGAGAGGGGCTTCAGTAGATGAAGAAGCCTTACTGCAGGCTTTGACAGACAACCAAGTCAGCTTTGCCGTACTCGATGTCCTTGCACAAGAACCACTTCCAGAAGACAATCCATTATGGAGTCATCCAAGGATTCAAATTACTCCACATATTTCTGCGGTTACATCAGCAAATGAGGGGGCAGCTTGCTTTTTAGAAACTCTTAAAAACATCGACGAAAACAAGCTTTTGACTAATAAAGTTGATACAAAAAAAGGTTATTAATGATTGAGAATAGAGGAAACAAACGGAAACCCTAATTGAAGGGTTTTTTTCTTTAGTATGGTAACGCTTTAAAAAAAGTTAGGAAATGTTCACATATGGAGAAGAGAAAATGCGGTAAAATGAACTTGTATCATTTCATGTGAATAAATTCACAAATGATAGAATAAATCATTTTAGTATTTCACAAAAAAACAGAGGTGAAGCACAATGGGAGAACTTTCAATAAGTGCCTTACTTATTAGATTTTTGTTAGGAGGAGCAGCTGTCGTTGTTTCAACACTTGTTGCTAGGAATTTAGGTGAAAAAGCTGGGGGTATTTTTGCAGCTTTTCCAGCCGTGTATTTAGCGGCTTTATTGACAGTTGGTTTGGACTTCAGTGGAGATGAATTAGTAGCCCATTCCATTCTATTATCAAAAGGCGCCATCGTCGGCATGGGAATTAATATTCTCGTGGCCATTCTTGCAGGATACCTCCTGCCAAGACAAGGTTGGAAACGCGGACTTATCCAGGCTATGGGATTTTGGTTAGTTGTATCAATGGCGGTTGTGATGATTACCACTTACTCATAAGAAAGGGTGCTACTTATGTATAAAGATTTAATGATTCGTTTTACTCTCGGAGGGACAGCGGTGATGGTAAGCTATTTAATAACGGTCATTTCTCCTTGGAAAATCCTTGCTGGAATCTTTGCCGCATTTCCAGCCGTGATGATTACAGCCGTTTTAATGGTAGGAATTGCTTCTGGTTCAAAGAAGGCCGCTAAGATTGCAAATGGTTCGGTTTTTGGAATGATTGGCGGTGTTGTCTGCGTGGCAACGGTTTGGACTGTATTGCAAATCAACGGAAATTGGTCTTTAAGTATTTTATTAGGACTTTTGCTCTGGTTGATTGCCTCTATCATTGTTTCTTCATTAAGGGACAAGCTTAAGAATGTTAGAAAAAACACCTTTAGGACAAATATTCTAGTAAAACATAAATTAAGTACAAAACAAGACGGCTGACAGCCGCCTTGTGTATTGTTAAATATATAATGTACAAATAATTACTTATTCCTCTGTATTTTCAGTACCTTCCTCAGTACCTTCCTCAGTACCTTCCTCAGTACCTTCCTCAGTACCTTCTTCGTTTTGTTCTGTTTCTTCTGTTTCTGTGTCATCATTTCCAGCATCAGCACATCCAGTGGCAACTCCAAGTAACATAAAAACGGACATAACAGCAACTAACCATGTTTTGTAACTTTTCATCTTTAAAATTCCTCCTTGAATGCTTGCAATTTTGTACTACAGGATTATCATACAAGCTTTTGAAAAAAAATAGATGCAATTTTCCATTTCTTAACATTCATTAACATCATCTTAAAATAACTTCAAACTTAATGAAGTAAATTTTACAAATTATTAATAAAATTGCGAACATTTAAGTGATGATTTATTTGTTTGCTACATAAACAAATAAAGATTGACCAAGTACTATTAATTTGTTACTCTATACTTAACTTTTTTTCTTATTAAGAAACTTTTGAAACTAAACTAATTGTTGATAATACATTTATGATATATTGATAAGATAATATAACACTAGAAGGTGGGTATAATGAACTTACAAGCAGATGTTTGTATCGTTGGCGGCGGACCTGCAGGGACATTACTCGGACATTTATTAGCTAAAAACGGGGTATCTACCATTATTATTGAACGATCTGCTGGAGTTAATCGTCAATTCAGAGGCGAGCATATAAACGCTGAAACTGAGGCAATTCTAAAAGAACATCAATTATTTGAGAGAATAGAAGAGCTAGGTATACTTAAAATGAAAAAAGTAGAATACTTCGCTGGTAGAAATATAGTAAAAAGTATTACTCCAGGAAACCACGAGGATCATGTAGGAATTCATGTGCCTCAAGCACATTTATTAAGTGCAATCATCGAAGAGTCAGAGGAAAATAATCATTTTCAACTATTATTTAACACCACAGTGAAAGAACTGATTCAAGATGAACAAGGATACTATACAGGTGTGAAAGCATTACAGAATGGGGAAGCAATCCACATTTCAAGCAAGGTTACGATAGGTGCAGATGGACGGTACTCAACAGTCAGAAAGCTTGCAAAAATCCCAACGATTGAAATGACACACGGGTATGATGTTCTATGGGCAAAAATTCCGGCTCCAGAAGGGTGGGAACCTACTACAAGAATGGTTCTGGTAAACGGACATCAGTTGGCATTGTTTTCACAGACGGGAGGACTCATCCAAATCGGCTGGAATATTGCGGAGGGGTCATTTCCAACCCTAAGAAAAGGTTCCATTCAGCCCTTTCTAGAACCATTGATCGAAAGTTTTCCAGAACTTGAGGAAAGTGTTAATAAGAACCTTTTATCATGGAACGATTTTGTATGTTTAAAGGTACAAAGCTCTCGTTGTGAAACCTGGGTGGAGGACGGATTAATCTTAATAGGGGACGCAGCTCATACCATGACTCCTACCGGTGCAATCGGGATTAATTGTGGAATGAAAGACGCTCATATCTTAGCACCAATCCTAACCAAAGCATTATCAGATAATAAAATTCAATCAGAGCATCTAAAAATATTTGAAATGAACAGAAAAAACGAAATCAAAACACAACAAATCATGCAAGTAAAACAAGAAACAACCTTAGCGGAGAAGTTCGCATAATACGGTGACAGGCACCAAATATACAATAAATCGCTTTTATGCAGCGGTTTTTGTATATTTGGTGCTTTTTTGTTTGTGATGTATTAGTAGGATTGGTTTGGATGGGAAATTATATGTTTATCGATTATGAAGGGGTAATGATATGAATTTGAAGTTTCAACTTACTCGTGCCTTTATTATTAGCCTAGTGTCACTCGTGGCTTTTGGGTTAGTGGCGATTCTCATAAGGGCAGATGTGATTGTGGATTTTGATCATAGCGTCATTAGAGCACTTCAATCCCAAGAGTCCCCCTTCCTCACCAGGGTCATGGAGTTTTTTACCGTGGTTGGTTCAACACAAGTAGTAGTCGTATTATGTTTATTGATTATCTTTTTTCTATATAAGGTACTGCACCACCGCAGAGAGTTGATATTATTTATCGCTGTTGTCGCAGGTTCACCTTTACTTAACCTATTACTCAAAGAAATCTTCCAAAGAGCGCGTCCTGATTTACATCAGCTGATTGAAATTGGTGGATATAGCTTTCCAAGTGGGCATGCCATGAATGCTTTTACGGTGTATGGAATACTAACCTTCCTACTTTGGCGCCATATCTTTAATTCAGCAGGACGGAGCCTTTTACTGCTGTTTAGTGCCTTTGTAGTTTTTATGATAGGGATAAGTAGAATTTATTTGGGCGTCCATTATCCAAGTGACGTAATCGGCGGGTATTTTGCCAGCGGTTTCTGGCTGGCCGCATCAATTTGGTTCTTTCAATGGTATATGGAAAGACAACCGCATCTGGCTGGCAGGATGCTAAAAAGATCATAAAAATTTCAAACAAAGGAACTAGAAGCATGGAATTTATTACAACGAAACAGTGGGACGAAGACCTTTGGCAAAAGACGAGGGATATCTATAATGTCGCCTTTGGAGAGCATGCGACCAAACCTGAAAAGATTATTAGAAATATGTTTGCAAGGGGGCTTAGTTCTCTCCATGTGTTAAAGGAAAACGATGAGGTTTTTGCCATGGCACTGACGGGCTCGGTACCCAGTTCAAGTGTACTGCTGCTGGATTACTTAGCGGTACGGAAGGACTTGCGTGGTCATGGGATTGGAAAAGAGATTTGTGATTACATCATAGAGTGGGCACGGTCAGAGCCTCAATTCAAACGTATTCTGGTTGAGATAGAATGTGATGAAACGTCTGAAAATCAAGCAAGAATTCATTTCTGGGAAAAATGTGGTTTTCATTTGTTAGATGATTATAAGCATTGCTATAAATGGGGGCCACAACATTATATGGCAATGGTTCTTTACCTTAAAAGTAAGCCTGCTACTCCATTAAAAGGGGAAGATTGCCTCAAATATATGGCCACATTTCATAAAGAATCCTACAAATTGGACTAGTCCCATCTCCTTGAAAACTGTAGAATAATGGTAATGAATTTCTACTATTTAAGGGGATGGGAGAGTTGAGATGATTACATATCCATTTTTGAAAAAAAGGGCAACTATAGGAGTAACAGCACCTTCATCAGGTGTAGAAGAAGAGCTGCACGAGTTGGTGAAACTTTCATGCAGCCGATTAGAAGCAAACGGCTATTGCATTATATGTGGTGATACCTTATGGACTCAGGACAAAGCAAAATCTTCTCCTGCAAAAAAGCGTGCCCAAGAGTTTAATGAAATGATGAAAAATGAAGCAATCGATCTCATCCTTCCGCCGTGGGGTGGAGAACTGCTCATTGAAATCCTTGAAGAGCTTGATTTTGATAATATGAAAAACAAGTGGGTGCTCGGTTATTCGGATACGAGCATGTTGCTGCTGGCTATTACGTTAAAGACAGGTATAGCTACTGCACATGGAACGAACTTAATTGATTTAAGAGGCGAATTTTCTGATGATACAACTGCTATGTGGGTAAGTGTTTTATCTACAAAAACAGGGTCATCGATTACCCAATATTCATCTGAAAAATATCAACAGAAGTGGCAGCATGACAACCCATCACCTTGTGTTTTTCACTTAACAGTGGAAACCAAATGGAAAATCGTTTCGGGTGTAAAGGTAAAGGCTGAAGGGCGTTTGCTGGGAGGCTGCATTGATATTATCAGACATTTAATTGGTACTCCTTATGGGGATTTACAGAACTTTAGGGAAAAGCATATTCATGATGAACCCATCATGTGGTATTTTGAAAATTGTGAGTTAAAAACAACTGATTTGCGCAGATCTTTAATGCAAATGAAATTAGCAGGATGGTTTGAAAACTGTACTTGTATCATATTTGGTCGAAGTCCTGCCAATGAACCAGTTGAAAACTATACGATTGAGGATGTTTACCAAGACTTATCTGATGAGCTCGAAATCCCGATAGTTTATGACATTGATTGTGGACATGTTCCCCCACAAATTACATTTATAAATGGAGCATATGGCATGGTTGAAGTGGAAGATGGGAAAGGGACAATAGTGCAATACTTTAAAGAGTAGAATAGTATACTCGTCCCCTACGCATCAAAAAATGGAGGCTGAGGGAATCAAAGAGGATATCTGATTCCCTTTAATTCTGTTGAAAGGTGTAAAGGGTCATCAGATTTTTCTGCTGACCCTTTTTTTAAAATTAGGCTGTGTTAAATCTGAATGTTGATTTTACTGTGTTTGGAAAATAAGCGGAGAATTTCCGCTTAAATTGGGAAATAGCCATTTTTCATAATAAGCGGAGTTTTTCCGCTTATGGTATCCAAATCATTGGATTTTGTCTTATTTAAAGCAGGTAACCGGAATATTTCCGCTTATATCTGCTTCTTAAGGTACCTTTATCTACAATAGACGGAAATTCTCCGCCTATGAATGATCAACCCTACACGAAAATCAACAATGAATAATATCACAGCCTTAAATTAAAACATTACAAAAGTTAATCTAAGTTTACTGACATAAGGGTGGAAACGTCTTTAAAACCCAGCTTTGCATAAAGATGCTTGGCAGGATTTCCTGCATAAACATTCAATTGAACCTTTTTATGGCCCTCTGCACGTAATTGTATGAAAGCGGCCTTGCATAATTTTTCCGCAGCTCCCTGTTTGCGATAGGGTGGGAGCACATACATCTCATTGATAAAGCCTACCTCTTCATCACTGTTTTGATCGATGATACGACCTAATCCCACCCAGCCTTGAATAACATTATTTTTAACCCGAACAAGATAATAACCACCGCCATTTAAAAAAGGTGTCATCATTTCAATTGCTTTTTCACGGCTTGGCTTTACGTAGCCCATTGTGGCTTCTTTTAATACCTCTAAATGGTAATTCAAGATTCGTTGAGTCTCCTCGAAGGTTGCTCTTCTAATCGTCATTTCCCTTTGCAGCTCCTTTTAAAACTAGAACAAATACTTACTCTTTATCTAGTCAAATACCTATCTTATAATATGAAAATAAATTTTAAGTGGATACTGCATTTTGGGCCAGAGTGGTAAACTCCGGTCATAATTAAAAATTTATATGTAAACCTAATTGTATTTATAGTTGACATAAATGCACGAACCAATTAATCTTTATTTATAGAATATTTTGGGGGAATGGTTATGAAACTTAAAACTTCTGAACTTACATTAGCTGCAATGTTTGTGGCTCTAATGGCTGTGGGGGCTAACATTACATCGCTAGCTCCATTCATGGTCGTGGGGGGAGTACCTATAACGCTGCAAACATTTTTTGCGATTTTAGCAGGAGTTGTTCTTGGCAGTAGATTAGGAGCAATCGCTATGATGGTTTATGCTTTCGTTGGATTAGTAGGAGTACCTGTATTTGCTCAATTTGGCGGGGGATTTGGCATGTTCTTGAAGCCAACCTTTGGATTTATTGTTTCTTATGTTTTTACAGCGTATGTAACAGGTTACATAATTGAAAAAGTGAAAAACACTGTTGGGGTATTTGTTTTCGCAGCACTTGTTGGGATGGTAATCAACTATCTTTTCGGGACGAACTGGATGTACGCAGCTTATAAAGTTTGGGCTTCCGCACCAGATGGCTTTACCTATAAGCTCGCTTGGTTATGGATGGTTGTTCCTCTTCCAAAGGATATTATTCTAGCCATTTTAGCAGGTGTTATGGGACATCGTTTAAAACGTACCTTGTCGAGAAGTCAATTTAGCAATGCTAGAAAAGTGAGTTAACGGGGGGATTATATGAGTAAATGGAATGAATTGGCTTTAGAAGTGCTAAATGGTCATGAAATTACGAAAGAGGAAGCATTAAGTATTCTAAATTCCTCGGATTTGGAGTTATTAGAGGTATTGCAGGGAGCTTACTTAATTCGCCATCACTATTATGGAAATAAGGTTAAGCTTAATATGTTAATTAATACGAAATCAGGTCTTTGTCCTGAGAATTGTGGCTATTGTTCGCAATCAAGTATCTCTAATGCTCCGATTCAAAAATATCGAATGGTGGATAAAGATACCATCCTTAAAGGAGCAGACCAAGCTTATCAGCTTTATGCCGGTACCTATTGCATTGTAGCAAGTGGACGCGGTCCTAGTAATCATGAATTAGACCAGGTTGTTACAGCAGTAAAGGAAATAAAGGACAAATATCAAATGAAAATTTGTGCCTGCCTTGGAATTTTAAAACCAGACCAGGCAGCTAAGCTGAAGGAAGCTGGTGTTGATCGCTACAATCACAACCTAAACACCTCAGAAGATCACCACGACTCCATCACCACATCACACTCTTTTGATGATCGAGTTAATACGGTTGAGTTAGTAAAAGAATCAGGGATTTCTCCTTGTTCAGGGATAATTGTTGGTATGAAGGAAACAAAAGAGGATGTAGTAAACGTGGCAATGAGTCTAAAGGTATTAGATGCAGATTCCATTCCCGTTAATTTTCTACATGCAATAGAGGGTACTCCTCTTGAAGGCACAAAGGAGTTAAATCCTAGATACTGCTTAAAGGTTTTAGCGCTTATGAGGTTTGTGAATCCAACGAAGGAAATCAGAATTTCGGGTGGACGAGAAGTTAACCTGGGAAGTTTGCAGCCGTGTGGATTATATGCAGCGAATTCCATCTTTGTAGGGGATTACTTAACCACTTCAGGACAAGAAACTACTGCAGATCATCAAATGATTGAGGATTTAGGTTTTGAGGTGGATTTTGTTAAAGAAACCCTTAATGCTTAACTAAAACATAGTTGAAGATATATCTGGACATCATCCTTTAGATGATGTCCTTTTTTTTGTCATAATTAATTTAAGGTCAGACGAAGGTTTTCAAAATTCTTGATGAAAAAATGAGGGAATAAACGAAAGTTAACTTCCCCCATATACAAATAAACTCCCCATTTCAGAGTTGTAAATGGGGAGTTTATTATGCTAAATGATATAAGGACCGAAGAATATGGTTAAGAGTAAGATGTGAACACCAACAAAATACATAATTCTTACAGTACCGGCCCAATGATTTGTTTTTTTCGTCTGAATCGTTAACCAAAAAGCAATGATTGCGAATAAAATCATGTAAATATAGGAGCTGCCGGTAAAAGTTAAGTAATTCGGTGCATTACTATAAATGTTGTCAACAAAAAACCGATCTCTCCAAATTAATGCTGCTACAGCATAAAGCCCAATTCCTGTGTAAAAGTACCAAGCAGGGTCGCGATCAGCAATTCTATTTCTGAACATATACATGAACACAATGAAAAAAATGGGCCATATAAACCAAATGACTGCAAAGGCAATCCCAAAAAATGACGAAGTAACCATGCCAAGCGTTTTTCCAAGTGCATGCAGCCAATCATTCTGAGTGAACTCAATTAATTCACTAATAGCAACTTTATTAGATGATGCTATTTTTATTTTATGTCCGTCACCATCCAAATCCACCCATGCAATCGTATTTTCATTTATCCACTGTGGATTAGTTGAAATTTCTGGAGTATTGCTGCGTCTCTCTATTTTCGTTCTTCCTTCTTGGTTTATTTCCGCAGTATAGATATTAAAGGTTGAGCTATCATTGAATTGAGTTTCTGTTCGCCCATTAGCATGAAATAATATAGTTGGTTTATCATTTTTAAATTTAAGAACGACATCTGAAACCTCAGTCAGGTTTTTTGTACCGGCTGGGTCTTGAAAATGTAATTCAAATAGCGGTGGCGCAGCCTGGCTCGTAACCTTTGTTTGCATAAAGTAGTTGAAAAACTCTGGATTTCCTTGTGTAGATTGCAGCTCTTCCTGGAGTAAAAGTGCTAAGGTTTGATCTTCCAATGCAAAGGAGATATCGTTAACAATTTTTCCTGGGTCAACCTTTAATCTTGTTTGATAAACGGTATTTACTTTTCCGTTAAATAATTGATGCAATGTAAGATCGACACCGTTTGGATCTGAAGCATAGGCTAGTATACTTACTCCCTCTTCGTTTTTCTGCGGAATAATATCTAGTTTCTTTAAATCAACATCCATAATTTTTTCGGATTTCTTACTATCCGGTGTAAGTTGAAAGAGTGAGTTTTCTTTTACATAAAGAATACTGTTTTCCAAAGGATAAAACTTCTCAACATCTGTAATAATAGTATTCATATCTTGATCATAAATATTTTTAAAATCAAAGTAGATGATTGTATCGTCTTGCTGATATACTTGTGTCCATTTATCAACTGGAATGTCGTATGTATTCTGATCTTTAACCTTGTAGTCTTTTCCAAGTGTTGTAGTGGCTAATTTTCCACCCTCGAATCTAGTAAAAACAAATTCTCCATCTTCTGTTACTTGTACAGGAGGCAGTTTATTTAGATCGGTGACTCCAACCGTTAAGGCCCTGCTCCAATCTGAGACAGGCGGTTCGGTCACTTTAGTAAAGTTTTGATAAAATAATAATAGTAATCCAAAAATAAGGATAAACCCAGGTATTACCCAATGTAGCTGTGCTAAGAATTTATTCTTCATTTTAAACCCCCATGTTACTACTTCAAATTCTCTATTTATTCTAACAAAAATAATAGTAACATAATTCTGACAGAATAGGCTATTTCAAATACAATTGACTTGTAAAAAATTGTTATATAGTAATTCCTTTAAAATCTAAGTTAAACCTCTAACCTTTTCATGTTAAGATTACTAGGAGAAAAAGATTAGTAGGAGATACAAATGAAAGAGAAGAAAAAACTACAAGAGGTAGATTTATATAAACCGATACAGAGGTACTTTTCAGGCGAGGGCTATGAAGTTTATGGTGAAGTAAAGGACTGTGATATCGTTGCAGTTAAAGAGGAGGAGCTGGTCATTATTGAATTAAAGCTCACCTTAAGTGTAGATCTTCTTATTCAAGCAGCCAAACGGCAAAAGTTAACAAATCAAGTATATATAGCGATTCCTAAACCAAAAGTTCGGATGAAATCTAAACAATGGGCAGATAAATGTCAGTTAATTAAAAGGCTTGAGCTGGGTTTAATTGTCGTTTCCTTCTCAGGAAACCGTTCAACAGCAGATATTCTTATCCATCCAATCCCCTATAATCGCACCAAAGCCGCTGCAAGAAATAAGTTGAAGCGAGAAGCCATCTTGAAGGAAATTAGCGGACGCAGTGCCGATTTCAATGTGGGGGGAAGTAATCGGACGAAAATCATGACTGCCTACAAAGAAAATTGCATTCAAATTGCTTGTCTCCTAAATAAAATGGGACCGTTATCCCCGAAAGCATTAAAAGATCTGGGAGCAGGTGATAAAATACCCTCTATCTTAACAAAAAACTATTATGGATGGTTTGACAGGATTAAAAGGGGAACCTACATCCTTAATGAAAAAGGCAAACTTGAGATGCAGGAGTATCAGGATCTAATAAAATATTATTTAGAAAAACTAGAATTAAGGGACGGGGGAGATTCCAATTGAAGAGTATTACAGTTGTTTCCCTGTTAGATGTCATTAGTGAATTATTTTCAGAGGAAATTTCGATTGCGGTCTCGGATACCAGTGAGTATATCTATTATCGCCCTAGTAAAAGGGTGGATTTGAAGATCCGGCGAGGTGACCTTTTGAAGGATGGGACCATTGCTCATAAAGCGATATCTTCTAGGCAGAAGGTATCGGAATTTATCGACCGGGATGTCTTTGGCGTCCCGTATCATGGAATGGCGGTGCCATTTTTCCATGAAGGGAAGTTGGAAGGGTGTGTTACAGCGATTTTTCCTGCTTTAACGAGTGGAAAATTAGTTGTAACGATTAAAACGGAGGATGGCTGGATTCCCATGCCTTTTTCCGAGGTAATTTATTTAGAAGCCAAGGAGAAAAAAACGGTTGTAAATGGTAAGAAACATTCTGGTACCCATAAAAACACCTTACAGGATTTTGAATTTTTGCTGCCAAAAGATCATTTTATCCGTTGCCATCGCTCGTTTATTGTCAATGTCGATCATATTAAAGAGATATTTCCTGATACGCATTCCACCTTTATTCTGTCAATGGATAACGGGGACAGAGTGCCAGTCAGTCAATCGTACTCCAGTTATTTTCGCAGACTGCTTGGTTTTTAATTCTGCTGCTTTAGAAATCGAATTCGCTGTTTTGTCTGAAAATTCCGTAGTTAGTCCCCCATTTCCCTTTTTGATAAACATCTTCAGTTAAAATAAGGATAAAGGGGAGTGGGATGGATGATGGAAAATAATTTAAAACGGATTAGGGATCCAAGGCTTTGGGACAGGGTCGTGACACCGGAAGAGGCAGCGGAGTGGATTGAAGATGGAATGACATTGGGGCTAAGCGGCTTTACACGTGCAGGTGACGTGAAAGCAGTTCCGTTTGCATTGGTAAATCGGGCTAAGTCCGAAAACTTTAAAGTCAACGTTTATACAGGCGCTTCCTTAGGCTCTGATGTAGATAAATTGTTTGCAGAAGCTGGGATTCTTGGAAAAAGACTTCCGTTTCAAGCAGATCCGACAATGAGAAAGAAGATTAATAGCGGCGAGCTATTATTTGTCGATCAACACTTGTCACACACTGCTGAAATGGTACGTGCCAATGTGATTGCCCCTATTGATTTTGCTATTTTGGAAGCGGTATCAATTACAGAGGATGGAATGGTTATTCCAACTACCTCCGTAGGAAATTCATTGTCGTTTGCCTTGAATGCAAAGTCAATCATCATTGAAATCAACTTAGCTCAAAATGAAAATCTTGAAGGACTCCATGATTTATATGAACCTGGGAAACAAGGGGATAGGGAACCAATCCCCTTAACCGAAACGGATGACCGCATTGGAACATACGGTATTAATATTGATGTCAAAAAGGTAAAAGGCATCGTTTTTACCAACCAGCTTGATTCTCCGTCAACAATCGTCCCGCCTGATGAGGAAACGGAAATCATGGCTCAGCATTTGATTCAGTTTTTACGTAAGGAAGTGGCTGCTGGAAGACTGACAGAACGTTTGGCACCGCTCCAGTCAGGAATTGGATCCGTCGCTAACGCAGTTCTACATGGGATGATTGATTCCGAATTTCAAGATTTAGAGGTCTATTCAGAAGTATTACAGGATGCGGTGTTTGATCTGATTGATGCCGGGAAAGTGCGGACTGCCTCCTGCTGCTCGATTACTCTTTCAGATGGAAAAATGAAAGAGGTATTTGCTCATTTTGAAAAGTACCGTGACAAATTAATCATGAGACCGCAGGAAATTTCAAATCATCCGGAAATTATCCGTCGACTTGGATTGATTTCTATTAATACAGCGTTAGAAGTAGACATCTATGGAAATGTAAATTCTACCCATGTGTTAGGTACAAAAATGATGAACGGTATTGGTGGATCTGGAGACTTCGCCCGCAACGCCCGTTTGGCCATTTTTGTAACAAAATCGATTGCAAAAGGCGGTAACATATCAAGTATCGTTCCTTTTGTTTCACATGTGGATCATACAGAACATGATGTGGATGTGATTGTGACGGAGCAGGGCTATGCAGATTTACGTGGTCTTGCACCAAGAGAACGGGTGGAATTAATTATTGAGAATTGTACCCATCCAATGTACCGTGGGCAGCTTCGTGAATATTACCAAGAAGCTTTGACTAGAGGCGGTCAAACCCCGCATGTATTAGAAAAAGCCTTCTCTTGGCATATCAATTTTTCTCAGCAGGGAACAATGTTACAAGAGGTATTGGAAACAGTGTAGAAAAAATCTTGGGATATTAATTTGCTTTAAATGGATATCTCTGTTATAGTAAAGAAGAATTATTTTTGTTTGTCAGTTGGATTAAAAAGTTTTCAAACTTTACGTCTAAAGAACTGAGCAAGGATAGTAACACAATGTGTGCACAGCACACGAGGAGGAAACAACAAATGGAACAAGGTAAAGTAAAATGGTTTAATGCAGAAAAAGGTTTCGGATTCATCGAAAGAGAAGCAGGAGACGATGTATTCGTACATTTCTCAGCTATCCAAAGCGAAGGTTTCAAAACTTTAGACGAAGGTCAAGCAGTTACTTTTGAAGTAGAACAAGGTCAACGTGGACCCCAAGCTACTAACGTTCGTAAAGCATAATTAGAACCGACATATATAAAAAGACTCTCATTCGAGAGTCTTTTTTTTTGTGCCTGAAAAAGCTCTGAAACTAATCGTGCCCGTTTATTAGGGAAAATAGGAGTGGCGGTAACGATAAGAAGGGAATCGTGCCCTTGGACGAGGAAAAGTCGGACTATCAGTAACGATTAAGAGTTTATCGTTACCATGAACAAGGAATAGTCTGGATAGCGGTAACGATTAGGAGCAAATCGTTCCCATCATCTCAAAAAAACAAGGTAAACGGTCACGAATAGAAAATATTTTAACAAAAAACCCTGCTCAAAAATTGAGCAGGGCGGGTAATCGAAAAACGTAAAACGTAAAGCAAATGGTAGACTTAGTATAGCACACAATCATCGCAATCCCTAATTATTTTTGAAAATAACCAAAAAACGCCCCATTTACCGAATGCCAGCGGCTTTTTCAACCTGCGCTTGATGTTTGGCATCCGCTTTCCCATCGACATGACGTGTGCTATTTCCAAAATAAACGTCAAAATGTCCCGTAATGCCATTGTTTGCAATATACTCTCGTTCATGGGGCATAAAGCTCATGCTGGCCGCAATTTTTCTCCCGTCTACTTCGAGGACTACTGCTCGTGGTGTCCAGGAAAATCCGCCCCAAATACTTCTTGCAATGTTGGAATCATTCGTAGTAACTGTCTCACTGTCAGCATGGTTTGCACCAATCGTTCGTTTTATATAAAAACTTTTTCCCGTTTCAAAGTCTGTCACTTTTGCTGTCTTTCCAATGGTAAAAATATATTGAGCCTCGGTCCACCAATCCATCAATTCCCCATGTCTTTCACTGACAACTTCTTTTACTCCAATGTTGTGTACAGGTATTTTCAATTTTTGACCAACTGAAAGCATACTTCTCGTTGTCAGGTTATTGGCTTTTAATAAATCGGCCTGAGGAACTCCATATCGTACGCTTAAGTCCCATATGTTGTCACCAGATGCAACGGTATGTGTGGTGTAGGTAATGGTGTTGATTCCTGTCTGAGAAGGTGTATTCAATCCATCAGGAATTGTTAGAGCTTGACCCACTTGTAAAAAATCGCTATTTAAATGGTTCGCGGCTCGAATACTGTCAACAGTAACATCAAATTGTTTCGCGATGACGGAAAGACTGTCCCCAGATTTGACGGAATATGTAAAGGTATCTCTTAGTTCTTTGATAAGTGGTGCGGGTGCAGGGGCAAGTGGTTGGGATGTTGTTGCGCCAGCAGCCGGAATCGTTAACGTTTGTCCGATTGAAAGAATGTCACTAGTTAAGTTATTCGCACTTTTCAAGGCAGCAACAGTCGACCCGAAGCGTTTCGAAATACTATATAAAGTATCCCCTGCCGCCACAGTATATTGTGTAGGTACAGGAGTAGACGGCTGAGCAGGTGCTGCGCCAGCAGCTGGAAGGGTTAACGTTTGCCCGATTGAAAGAATGTCACTAGTTAAGTTATTCGCACTTTTCAAGGCAGCAACAGTCGACCCGAAGCGTTTCGAAATACTATATAAAGTATCCCCAGCAGCTACTGTATATTGTGCAGGAGCAGACGGCTGAGCAGGTGTAACGCCGGCACCTGGAATCGTTAACGTTTGTCCGATTGAAAGAATGTCACTAGTTAAGTTATTCGCACTTTTCAAGGCAGCAACAGTCGATCCGAACCGTTTAGAAATACTATATAAAGTATCGCCCCCGACCACAGTGTATTGTTTAGTTTCCGATGAAGGGATGGTTAATACTTGACCAATTCTAAGAAAATTAGTTACTAAATGATTTGTGTGTCTCAAAGCCTCAGGTGTTGTTCCAAACCTTTTCGAGATACCATATACAGTATCGCCTGCCACAACGGTGTAGGAAGTGATCGAACCTCCATCGGTTTGAGCTGCAATTGCAGGGGTTTCTGCTGCTTGAACAGAATTATTATCATTTGTACTTAACGAGATTGATGTTACCGCCATACCTCCTAGGATTACCTTAATCAACGTTACTTTTAAACCAGGGTACCGTTCTTTGATAATTTGCTTGGCTGTTGCTTGCAGGCTTATATCTGTAGAGGGTTCGCTGCCCAGTTCGTTAGCAAACTCAGTTAACGAATCATCTAGGTAAAGTAATAAAGTAAATTCGTCACTATGAGGATTTAACTTTCTAATTTCGTATTTTTGAACATTCACCTTGCGTATGATTCTCCTTTCGCAAAAACAAATATATACCATAGTATCCTTCAAGAAATTTGTAATATAAGTTTTTTTTACAATAGGTACTAAAGTCCCGGAGGGGTTTTAAGGGGAAATTAGCAGATTTAAAAGGGTTTAGATGATTTTTTGTTGAATTAAGTATAATAAGTTTTTCCATTGGCGAGGTGGGATAAAATTGAATGATATCCAATATGCTTTTGTAAATGAATATGGCCATTATGGATTCGATTTTGAGCAACTAGAGACTTCGACCCACTTTATAATCGTTTCTATCTTAGTAAAAGGTTCTGATAAAGAAATCCTTGAGCAAGAAGTAGAAAGAATTAAATTAAAACACTTTCAACACGGTGAAATAGACGATAATCTTCGAATAGAAATCCTAAAAGACCTAAAGGATTTACCCTTTAAAGTGTATGCGTATGTCATTGATAAACGGAAAATTAGGGAGGACAGCGGTGTTACCTATGAAAAGACGTTTATTAAATTTTTTAATCGTAAGATTTTTGAAGATTTATATCGTACCTTTGAAACCCTTGATCTTGTCGCTGATGAACATGGACCAAAGGAGTTTATGCAGGAATTTATCGCTTACGTAAAACAGAGGTGCATCCCGGATTTATTTAATTATTCAACGTTTGGTTTTAACAATAGCCAATCACAAATTCTTCTTGAATTGTCAGAGTTTATTGCCGGGACGATAGCAAAAGGGTATGATGGAAAACATCACTCAAAACAGTATCCAGCGTTTTATAAACTTTTGAAAAACAAAATCATCACCATAAATCTGTGGCCACATGATTATAAGCACTATCTCTATGACTACCATTTTGAAAAAACGGATTCAGAAACCGATCAGATTATCATTAAACAAGCTGTTAATTTGGCTTATCAATACATTGAGGAACATCGAAAAAGTGAAGAAGAGGATGAAAGAGTCCGAATTGATTTACTAAAGTTTCTTCTATTTAATCTGAAAGAAAATCCGGATGAGTATGTGTATACGGAGGAAATTCTTGATAACCTGAATGCCATCAGAATCAACAAAATCAAACAACATTATTTTCGCTCCAACATTGTTTCGAAGCTGCGCGATCAGGGATTATTAATTGCCTCCAGCAATAAAGGCTATAAACTGCCCGTGTGTCTAAATGATTTATATGACTTTGTTAATCTATCAAGTTTAACCATACATCCGATGATTCAAAGAGTCGCTAAATGCAGGGACCAAATCCTGCTGGCAACAAACAGGGAAATAGATATTCTCGAAAAATCAGAATATGAATACTTAAAAAGAATGATTGAAATGGAAAAAAACACCGTTAAGATAAATAATTCGTAATACAACTCGTTCACTTGGACGAGTTTTTATTTTGGATTAAAGTCAGTAGGATAAAAGTAAAAATAGGATAATAAATATTTTATTTGGAAAACTATTGGAAATTAATTGTTTTCTGTAGGTGCACAAATGAACAACTATACCAATGATAACACTGCTAGACGATACAAAGCACATGTTAGCATTTTAGGCATTTCTCAAATTCACTTACGTAATCCTTATATAATTGCCTGGTGGTCCGCTGCCTTTCCAGGATTCGGACATTTGCTTTTATCAAAGTACCTTAGAGGGTATGTACTATTTATTTGGGAAGTTATCGTGAATATTAAAGCCCATGTTAATCTAGCTATGATTTATTCCTTTCAAGGAAATATCGATATGGCGAAGGAAGTATTAGACACAAGATGGCTTTTAATGTATATTCCAGTTTACCTTTTTACCATATGGGATAGTTATCGAACAACGGTTGATATGAACAAAATTTATCTGCTGGCAGACAGTGAGGATCACAGTTTCAATACCTTCAGCCTAGGAGCAGTGGAAATAAATTATCTTGATAAAAGAAACCCTATAATAGCCGTAGTATGGTCGCTATTTGTGCCTGGTCTTGGGCAGCTTTATGCACATAGGATTATGACTTCCTTTTTTGTTATCTTTTGGGTGGTTACTTTCTATTATTTTTCGCATGCCCAAGAGGCCAAAGAATACGATCTGCTTATGCTTGGGATACCCTTCCAGCTAGATGGAGATAAGGCTCAATGTGATTCATGAAAAAGTCTTTATAAAGGAGAGTTTACTAATGTTGACTAACTTACATACGAAATTAGAAGAAATGTATGAACAAATGGTGGAGTGGAGAAGGCACTTTCACCAGCATCCAGAGCTTTCATTTGAGGAGATAGAAACACCTAAAATGATTGCTGAAATATTAACAAGTTATGGCATTGAAGTCCGGACTGGTGTCGGCGGAAGAGGGGTTGTCGGCACGATTCGAGGCGGTAAACCCGGCAAGACGGTAGCATTAAGAGCAGATTTCGATGCCCTGCCAATTCAGGACGAAAAGGATGTTCCTTATAAATCTACTGTTCCAGGAGTCATGCACGCCTGCGGTCATGATGGACATACAGCGACCCTACTAGCAGTTGCGAAAGTTTTAAGCGACGTACGTGAAGACTTATCGGGTAATGTTGTGCTCATCCATCAACACGCGGAAGAGTACCATCCAGGCGGCGCCATCCAAATGATTGAGGATGGCTGCTTGGATGGGGTAGATGTAATTTTCGGTGCTCATTTATCTTCAATGACGCCTTCAGGAATTTTAGGGACGAGAAAAGGAGCTCTAACATCATCGATAGACGGATTTGAAGTTACGATTCAGGGTAAAGGTGGACATGGTGCCTCCCCACATGAAACCGTTGATTCTATCATTATAGCTACACAAATCATTAATCAATTACAATTAGTCGTGAGCCGGCAGGTTAATCCACTTCAACCAGCTGTGTTAACGATTGGGACTTTTCATGCGGGTGATGCCGCAAATGTGATTGCTGATAAAGCTGTTTTCGAAGGGACAGTCCGAACAACAAGTCCGGAAGTTAGAGATCTGATGGAAAGAGAATTCAAATCAATTATCAATGGAGTTTGTTCTACCTTTCATGCTACTGCGAAGATCAATTATACACGCAGCTATCCTGCTATTATAAACCATGATAAAGAAGTCGAGTTTTTTAGAGAAGTAGCTATAAATAATTTTGGTGAAGGTAAGGTTACGGAGCCGCCAATTTTAATGGCGTCTGAAGATTATTCTTACTATTTGCAGCATGTCCCAGGAATGTTCTTTTTTACGGGTGCAGCAATGGAAGACCCAAATTTCGTTTTCCCGCACCATCATCCTCGTTTTGATTTTGATGAACGGGCAATGCTTATGGCCGGAAAAACGTTTTTGAGTCTTGTTTATAACTACCTCCAGGTAGGATATGAAAATACTGAACAGAAGGATACCTCACTTAGAGAAGTTAGCAGATAAATAGTATAGTTAATTTAGTTAGAAAAACCAAGGACTTCATTGATTCTTGGTTTTTTTAATGGAAATCTACCACATTAGCAGCAGGTAATTTACGGTTAAATAACTTCGTATTTGTTCCAATATAAACTCCGGTTAATACAAATGCAGCCCCAATTCCATGAGCCCAGGTGAAGGTTTCTCCTAAATAGATGGTAGCCATTAATACTGCCGATACCGGCATGACATTAATAAAAATAGAAGCTTTGGCTGCACCAACCTCTTTGATTCCGTAATAATACATGATAAAGGAAACGACGGTTACAAAAATACTCATATGGGCAATGGCTACCCAAGTTGAAACATTAGCCTGAGCGATATCCTGCCAGGATGTTTCTACAAATGCAAAAGGTGCTAAAAATACCGTACCGAACGCAACCGCGTAAGTAGTGGATTCCACGGCACTATATTTTTTCAACACCACTTTACCCACCACACTGTATAAAGCCCAGCTAATGACGGCACCAAGTAAAACAAAATCAATGGTTTCAAATCCAAGTTGAAACAATGTGAGGATATGTCCATCTGTGATAATAAAGGCAGCACCAGATAGGGCTATTACCATGCCAATAATATGATTCTTTGTGATTTTTTCTTTTAAAAATACCCCAGATAAAAGAACAATTAATACTGGGTTTGAGGCAATAAATAGTGAACTCTTAATAACCGGTGCCTGCTTGGTGGCTATAAAAAAGCAGATATTATAGAGTGCAATACCGGTTAATCCGAGAACAGCAAATAATCCATAATCCTTGAGTGTAGGTTTCTTTCGGTTTTTTTCCATGATCCACATAATTGGAAACAAAAGGACCGCAGCCCCTAAAAAACGTAAAAATGCTACCGTTGACGGTTCAAAGCTTTGAACCGCAATTTTACCAGCTATAAACGCACTTCCCCATGTGGCTGTAGCGATAAACAACATTCCATATATTATCCATTTCTTTTTCATGACAATCTCCTAATCCCATCATTTAATAACATGTATTGTACCATCTTTTTCGTATTTCGAAATAAAAATTTTCAAATTTTCTTAAGTCCCTATACATACATAAAACACCTAGAAATGGAAAACGATATAAAAACTGGGAGGGGTTTAGGATGAGGAAAAAAATCTCCAAGTTGTTGATGAAAAGTCTAAATACAGAGTCAGAATTTAAGGAGAAACCCAATACTGAGGAACTGGAATTAAAAGAACAAGACATAAGCACATGTTATGAGCGAAATTTAGCGACTTTTAAGTCTCTTTTTTCTGTTCCCGATAATATTGATGTCAAAGTGCGTGAGTTCACCATCACTTCCCTTAAACGCAAGGGTTTTATTATTTACTTGAGCACAATGGTAGATTTACAAATTATTATGCAGAGTATCCAGGAGCCATTAATTGATAACGAGCACCCGTCAGAAAAAATTCTAGATATCGTTTCCTATCCTATTATAAGTACAAATACAAATATTGGGGAGATTACAGAATTTATTACTAGTGGGAACACCGCCTTATTTGTGGATGGCGATGACCAATGTTATTTGTTTGAAACGACCAAAATTAGTGGCCGTTCGATTGAAAAGTCTGAAAATGAGGTAATTGTAAAAGGGGCAAAAGAAGCTTTTAATGAAAGGGTAATCGACAATATTGCTTTAATCCGTAAAAAAATAAAAAATGAAAATCTTCTCGTTAAAACTCAGACTATTTCAAAACGATCCAGGAACAATGTATTTCTGGTTTATCAAAATGACCTTGTAAATGAAGAACTGCTAAAAACCATAATAGATAAGCTAGATTCATTTGATGTTGATAGTATTATCGATTTAAGTATTTTAGAGCAATATCTAGAAGAGCGACCAAGGTCTTTATTTCCTACTATAGTCTATACCGAACGTCCTGACCGTGCGGCTGCATTTATCGAAGAAGGGCATATAATTTTGCTAATGGAAAATTCACCTAGTTGTTTAATCCTGCCTGCAACCTTCTGGGCGATGTTTCATTCGCCAGAAGATCATTATTTACGTACACCCTATGGTAATTTCATTCGAATTTTACGATTTCTTGCGCTGTTTGTTGCCCTATTCACCTCTCCTTTCTATCTTGCCATTACAAACTTTCATGTTGGGATGATTCCGCCAGATTTATTAATGGCCATTGCCGGAACTAGGGAGAGAGTGCCTTTTCCATCGATTATGGAAATCTTGATGATGGAAATTGCCTTTGAGCTTATTCGTGAAGCTGGTCTACGAGTGCCCTCACCAATTGGTCCAACAATTGGGATTGTTGGTGCGTTAATCTTGGGTCAAGCGGCTGTTCAAGCAAATATCATTAGTCCCATTGTCATTATTGTTATTGCCTTAAGCGGTCTAAGCTCTTTTATTATCATTGATATAAGCATGAATTTTGCGATTCGGATTACCCGTTTTTTATTTATTTTTTCTGCCGGATTTATCGGAATATATGGAGTGATGGCTTTATTAATTGCTGGACTCTTTTATTTACTCTCACTGAAATCCTTTGGAACACAATATTTTGCACCGATGACACCACATTCCCAATCGTCAAAGGACTTACTTATCCGTCATGTACCAAGGAAAGAAAGGTTTCGCCCAGGATATTTAAAACCAAAGGATATGGTTAAACAAAGAAAGGGATAAAACATATGAATCAGAAACCTGGAAAACTTGGAATTCGTGAATTTGTTTCGATTGCTATCTTAATGGTTGGTGCTAAAGCTACAGAGGATACGCCAGCCAATCTGTATAGTCAGGTACAAAACGCAGCCTGGATGATCCCAATCCTATCAGCCGGACTCTTTTTTATCCCTCTTTATTTATTAATAAAGACGATATCGTTGTATCAAGATAAAGGCTTATTTTCCGTTATTAAAATATTACTCGGAAAATATCTTGGTTTTATTGTTTGTCTTAGCATATTTTTAATCAGTTCATATGCCATTTCGTTTGATACAAGAACGTATACAAATATCATTCGAACCTTTTATTTTACAACAACACCTAATCTAATCATCTATGTTCTTTTAATGCTAGTTACGGCGTATGGCGCTAAGAAAGGACTTCAACATATTGGTTCGGCTTCCTATCTACTCGTTTTCTCAGCAATCCTCACTTTTTATCTTGCCTTATGGCTTGCTACTCAGCATAGCAATATAAATTCGATGTTTCCCATTTGGGGTCCAGGACAAATTGAAGTAGTAAAGGAAGGTTCACAAAAGCTAACCTTATTTGCTGATTTTTTTCTATTGACCATGGTCGTCCCGTATCTAACGTCAAACAAAGCATTCAAAAAAGGCACATGGATTGCGTTTGTTTACGTTAGTATCCAAATTAGTGCAGCCATTCTAATTTATATCTGCATGTTTGATCATTCATTAGCGGGAATTGCCTATCCATTCCACACAGCCATTCGTTTTATTTCTCTAGGAGAGTATATACCGAATGTCGAAATCATCTTTTTCATTGTCTGGATTATGTGCGTATTTATTCGATTTACTGCATTTTTGTACATAAATGCCCTTATGTTCGGTCATCTTTTTAATATTAAAGATTTTGAATACTTAATCCCGTCACTGGCAACGATTTATTTGTTGATTGGAATCATTCCAGAAGCACCTATTGATGTCGCGCTAAAGTTTAGACCTATAATAATGAATATTGCGGGTCCTGTGTTCGCCGGCATTTCGATTAGTATTTGGCTGGCTGCTTTAATAAAGGGAGAATTTAAACATGCAAAAAACAAAAACAGTATGTAGAATGTTATTGCTTTTAGTAATGGTTTGCTTAGTAACAGGCTGTTGGGATCGTGAAGAACTGGAAGATAAATCCTATGTCATTGGACTAGGACTTGATCTTTCTAAACAAGATGGGAAAATAAAAGTCACCATGTTACTTGCCAATCCCGAAGTGGGGAGTATACAAGGCGGCGGGGGATCAACGGAGAAGCCGCGAGAAATTATCTCGTTTGATGCCAATGATTTTATTGCAGCCAAAGCAACTGCTAATTCCATTATCTCTCGTAATATAAGTTATGAACTATTAAGAATTTTTGTTGTATCAGAGGAATTTGCCAGTGACTCCAATTTTCATGTGACTTTTTCCGAAGTTTTAAAAGATAAAGAAATTCGCCTAAATAGTTATCTAGCGGTTTCAAGTGAAAAGGCGAATGAGTATTTTCTAAATAATCGTCCGAAAATGGAGACAAGACCACATAAATACTTTCAATTTATGGTCAATCATGGAATTGACAATGGGCTCATCCCCGATTCCACACTATTCCGTTATTTTCTAACTGCAGATAGAGGAACTGATCTCTTTTTGGCAATGTACACAACGGCTAAAAGGGAGAAGAATCCTGAAATCAAAATGGAAGATGACTATCTGGCAGGTGAATTGAATGCAACAGGTGAATTGGATAACACACAATTCATTGGCTCAGCTGTTTTCAAGAGTGGCGTAATGATTAGTAAACTAACCGGACAAGAAACACGTACGGTAAATATTCTAGATGATACAACGAATATAAAGGATATATTGGTGAATATACCCGACCCATTTTCTGCCGAACCGAAACAATTTGCAGCAAGAATTCTGAAAACAGAAAACAATAAAGTAAGAATGAACTTAAAGGGGGTTACACCAAGAATCTCCATCACCATCCCTTTAAAGTTGGAAATTATGACGAATCCTTCCGATACCAACTATTTAGACGAAAAAAAACGGCAAATTTTAAAGAAACAAATAGCGAACCATATAGAGGAAGTGATGGAAAAACTATTTAAAAAGACACAAACAAAATTAAAAGGTGTACCATACCCTCTTTCCCTCTATGCTAGGAAATATTTTGCAACGCTTCAGGAATATCAAAAATTCAATTGGGCAAAATCATACCTTCGTGCAGACATTGATGTAAAAGCGGAGATAGAGATTGTTGATTTTGGGAATCAAACAAAAAGTGCTAAAAAGTTGGGGGAGGAGTAGGTTGCAAATATTGATTTTTGTTGCATTAATCTTGATTACACTATATACATTTGGCTTTGGTATCACTCTTTGGAAGGAGAATCAGAAAATAAGTGCACTGGCTGTTTTTTTTCTAACTCTTACTATTATCATCCTACCGTTTTTTTCGATTTTATAAAAATCAATTACCCCGAAATAGATGAATAAGCACTGGCAAACAAGTATTTTATCATGTATTTTTGGAAAATATATAGTCGAGGTGATAGAATGGCTAATGCTAAAGTTGGCGATAAGATTTCCTTTAAACGGGAGGGAAATCCTTTCGAAGGTATTGTTACTGGCGTAAGGGAAAATTCTGTTATGGTTCAATATGGTGTATCGAAAGAAAAGGATGAACCCCTGATCACGATTGTAAACCATAAAAATTACAAAATTACAAAATAATAAGCAACTAAAATGATAATACTTCCAGCGATAAAAAAATCCCTTCATAAAGGGATTTTTTGCTTTTTTTCTTTAATCATGATTACGTTGACCTTTTCCATTGCCAGTTAAATTGTTTGCAGCATTTTTAGCCGCATCTACAGCATTCATAGCGACATTCTCCGTGGTTTCCAAGGCACTATGAAGAGTGTGAAAGGCAGCACCTGCTGTTTCTTTAATACCTTCTGCAACACCTTTGTTGTTTTGCTTTTGGTTAGACATCCTGTTTCACCTCCTAAACAGCAATAGGTTATGTATTTTGGATTAGACTATACAGTCTTATTGCTGGAAATAAGCATCGAATAAAATATTTCCATTTAGCTCAATCATATTTAAGGGAATAGTAAAGATGAAAATATAATGTAATTGGAGGTATCAGGATGGAAGAGATGAAAAAGATGGAAAAGTTGCTTCGGGATTATGGGTATCCTGAAAAAGCAATTCCACGTTTAATGAGAGAGATAAGTTCAATGAACTATGAAAAGGTGAAAAAGCTAATCCTGCCGTATAACGATATGACAGCTGGAAGGTCTTAAAAAAATCTATAATTAATCATAATTATATTATGTTAACTTGACAAAGGAATCCATCCAAAAAGCTTATTTTTTGGATGGATAGATAAAAGTTTGAAAACAAGCCAGTTCCATTTGAACTGGCTTGTTTTCATTATGCCTGCTCCGGATTCCATAACTTATGCAAAGACGCTACTATGGACTCATTCCAGTAAAAACATATATTTCAAATTTTTGGTGAATAATAGTAGCAAAATGATGAAATTCGGTGGTCCTCATGCAAAGTTTAATAAAAATCTTAGTTCCACGGCAACTATTCTTATTGCTGATTCTTTCAACAGGATTACTAAATCATGTCATCTTGATACCTAATCTTCTTCAGGCAGCAGGCAGGGATAGTTGGGTAAGCGTTATTGTTGCATATCCTATTTCTCTTATATTCCTTTGGCTAATCTATTTTATTGTTAAAAATAGTCCTAATGAAGGGTTCTTTTCAATGATAGCACAACGTCTAGGAAAGGGTTTTTCCATCCTATTCTCTATTCCGGTCATGCTATTCTTATTCCTTAGCGCTTTTATTACATTAAGGGACTTAATGATATGGTTAAAAGCTTATTTTCTTGGTGAGACGGCTGTTTTTGTCATTAGTTTTATCCTGATTTTAGCATGTTTCTTAGTAACTCTTGCTGGTGTCAAATCAATGGCAATCTCGAGCGGTTTGTTACTCCCCCTAGTTATGTTATTAGGAATATTTATTGCACTTACAAATACTACGGTTAAGGATCCGCATCTCTTATTTCCTATTCTGGCGGATGGATATGTTCCTGTTTTGAAAGGAGTAATCTATGTACTTTCCGGACTTCTTGAAATTTACATCGTGATATTGTTACAGCCATTCTCCCAGGAACAAATAAAATTTAAGCATTTGTTTATTTTATTGACTGCCTTAACAGGCTTAATATTTGGCCCACTTTCTGCTGCAATCATGGAGTTTGGCCCAGCTGAAGCTGCCCATTTTAGGTATCCAGCATATGAACAGTGGCGTGTATTAAGCATAGGGGAGTATATTTCTCATTTAGATTTTTTCGCTTTATATCAATGGCTTGCTGGAGCATTAATTCGTATCGGTTTATTCATGTATCTTTTAGGCACATTTTTCTCCAAGAAAATGAAACATTACAGACTAAATCCGAAACTAGTTGGTGTCATCTATCTTATATTATTCGGACTGATGTTATTAAAAGTAGAATCTTATTATTTTTATTTTGCCATCTATAAATATTTTTTACCTGTCTGTATGATATTTTTCCTTCTTCAAATCCTGTTATCAGCATTGATTGTTTCAGTATTAAAGAAAAGGGATGAAAAACAACATGGGAAAAACAATAAGCTCGAATCCCCTACGTAATGGAAGGTATAAGGAAAAAGGCGAAGAATTAAAAAAGCGATTTATGAAAAGTGATGACCTGCTTTGTAAAGTGCACCAATCTGATAAAGAACCATTTGAAATGATTTTTTTTGAAAGCTTAATTGACAGTCATTATTTAGATCAATATATTTTGCC
The DNA here is from genome assembly GCF_055502545.1 of Bacillus sp. CZDM1. NCBI lineage: Bacteria > Bacillati > Bacillota > Bacilli > Caryophanales > Bacillaceae > Bacillus > Bacillus sp. CZDM1. Next base: position 41,940 of record NZ_JBUESO010000002.1, read on the forward strand.
AAAACTTGGATTACATCAGCAAGGTACTGTCGAAAATAAGCTTAAATCTTTCTTTCAAGCAGAAGAGGTTATCTCTAAATCATTAGATGAATTATCTGATTTGCTTTTTGAAGGAAACGTACTATTCGTATTGGGGAATGCACTCTTAAGTATTAAAGCAGGTGATTTACCTAAACGGACACCTGAAGAATCAGCTCTCGAGACATCTATTAGAGGCCCAAAGGATGGATTTGTAGAGGATATAAAAACCAATATCTCCCTAATCCGCCGAAGACTTAACACCGAGTCATTATGTTTAGAGAAATACACGATTGGTAAAAGAAGTAGAACAAAAGTGGTTCTCATCTATATAGAAGATTTAATTGATCAGAGAGTACTAGATGAAATCCATACAAGATTAGATAAAGTAGAACTAGATATATTGACTAGCATTTACGAGCTTGAAGCGTATGTTAGAGACAGGCCGTATTCAATTTTCCCAAGTATGGATTATACCGGGAGGCCAGACTTTATTGTTCAGGCACTGAATCAAGGTCGATTTGCACTCTTGGTTGATGGAAATCCCAATGTCATTTTGGCTCCAGTGCATTTATTATTGCAGATCAAATCACCTGAGGACACTTACATCAGTTATGCATATGTTTCATTAGAAAGAATTATCAGGTTGTTGGGTGTAATTATATCTGCTTTTTTACCTGGGGCATGGATTGCCTTTTCTGCCTTTAATATAGAACAAGTTCCATATTTACTTGTTGCGACTATTTCAGTCTCGCGTTTTGGACTGCCCTTATCAACTCCCATAGAAATGTTTATTGTTCTTTTTTTGTTTGAACTATTTAATGAAGCAGGCGTACGTCTGCCAAGAGCCATTGGTCAAACCGTAGCTGTGTTAGGAGGGTTAATTGTAGGGGACGCAGCCATACGTGCTGGCTTAACCTCACCTACGATGCTGGTAGTGGCAGCTATTACCTATATTTCTTCTTTTACCTTGGTGAATCAAAACTTAAGCACAGCGATTACAATCTTACGATTCGTTATAATTTTATTAAGTACTTTTTTTGGATTGTTTGGCGTCATTGTTAGTTTTATTTTAACAACCTTTTATTTTTCCACCATTTCATCCTTTGGAGCTCCATATATAGGAGCAGTTTCATCTATCAGTGTGAATGAATTTATCAAATCATTGTTCATGGCTCCACGTCAATTCTATAAATCGCGAACAACCAACACAAGCCCAGATGATCCAACAAGGGGTGGAGACCAATCATGAGAAGGATGTGGATTATACCCTTTATCACTGGATGTTTAATGCTTACTGGTTGTTCAGGTTTAAAAAATATTCAAGATTTAACATATATAGTGGCAATCGGACTGGATTATGATGAAGAAAAGCAGGAATATACCGCCTATCTTCAAGGCTTAAATTTCGCTAATGTTGCGAAGCAAGAGGGAGCTAAACCTATTGAACCCATCCCAATTTTTATCGCTTCAGCAACTGGAGAAACACTAAATTTAGCAGTAAGTAAGCTATATAAAAAGTCAGAGCCTCCTGTTTTTTTCGGCCATGTAGAAACACTTGTCTTGAGTAAAAGACTCATCAAGCACCGCTTTAGAGAAGTAATTGAGGAAGTAGGCAGAAATCGGTCGTTACGGCACACGATGCGACTCATAACAACTGAAGAAAAGATACCAGATATTTTTAATATCAAAGCATTATTTAATTATCCAGCCGTTTATACGGTTCTCTATAAAAAAAATTCCGACGAAATGTTTCAGGATGAAATAAAGCCAACAAGGTTAATGCATTTTTTAAGAGAATTTTATGAGCCGATGGGGGTGGCGAAACTGCCTTCTGTAAAGATTGATCATGATACCTGGAAGGCTGAAAAAGACTATCCAGTGTTATATTTTGATGGATATGCTATTTTTCAAAAGCAAAAGTTTATGAAACACCTTTCGATGAATGACGCTGTTTATATTAATTGGCTGTTAGAAAAGCGTGTCTCTATAGATCAAAAAGTGGAAGAAGATGAACAGCTTGTAGCTGCAGTTAAGCTTGGTTCGCCAAAAATGAAGATAAAATACGTCAAAGGAAAGACTTCACCAAAGTTTTCGATAGAAATTTCTACACAAGCAGATTTGCTAGAAAAGATAAAAGATATTCCCATAGACGAATTAATCAAATTAATTGAAGCAGATATTAAAACGAAAGTAATGAGAATCTATAATGATGGTCTGGAAAAAAATACAGATATATTAAACGTGGGTGAAAAATGGTATCGAGAACACCCGCAGCAGTATCAAAAGTTAATGAAAACTTCAACCTTTTATTTAGATAAGAACTCCTTAAAAAACGTAAAGGTGGACGTAGAGATATTCCATTTTAATTCCTATAAATATGAAGAGAAAAGCTTTGGTGAGTAGTAGAAAAAGGCTGTTTTAGCATTGATTGTTGTTTTTTGAACAGATTTAATTTTAGGAGGCTGATTCAGACACGGTAGCTCTTGAATTCACCTACCTTGTCTGAATACCCCCTTGATTTGGACGCGGTTGCCTTAGGAATCAGCCAACCAGTCTGAATGCAGCCTTGTATCTCCTCCTCATAGTTATAATCATTTTTTAGTAGAATAAGAAATAACTAGATTAATAACTAGATAAAGGCTTATCTTCGAAAAGGAATGGATGACCGAATGCAAAAAATTTACTTAGATTACAATGCAAGCACACCATTGGCACCTGAAGTGGGAAAATGGACTTCGCGCAAGAACGGAAAATACGGTATTGGCTGTTGGATTAGGGAAAGCATGAGAAATCGCTTGTCATCAATTAGGTAATAATCTTAAGGAATTGACAGCATATCTACTTTTTCAGCTTTTAGCCATACTTTTACTTTGAAGGTCTACATAAGGAAAGTAATTAACTGCTGTTTTTATACTTCAAATAAAATATAGGAAGGATACGAAGTGCCAATTTCTTGTTAAATTTTAAATGATTGTTAAGATAATGATAAGATTAAACAGTTTAAATGTTAGTAGGAGGGCTATTTGTGGAAATAGGGTTAAGCACGTTTGTAGAAACAACACCGGATGTTGAGACCGGTAAAGTCATAAGTCATGCACAACGAATTCGTGAAGTGGTGGAGGAAATTGTATTAGCAGATCAAGTAGGGCTGGATGTCTTTGGAGTAGGGGAGCATCATCGCGAGGATTATGCCGCGTCCTCTCCTGCTGTTGTGCTGGCTGCCGCGGCATCACAAACAAACAGAATTCGTTTGACCAGTGCGGTTACGGTTCTATCTTCTGCCGATCCAGTGCGAGTATTTCAGGATTTTGCAACGCTTGATGCTATCTCAAATGGACGTGCGGAAATCATGGCTGGCCGGGGATCCTTCATCGAATCCTTTCCTTTGTTTGGATACGATTTAAAGGACTATGATCAGTTATTCGAAGAGAAGCTGGATCTACTTTTAAAAATAACGAAGTCAGAGAAGGTAACTTGGCAAGGTGAACATCGGGCAGCTATCAATAATTTGGGTATATATCCAAGACCAGTTCAGGATCCGCTGCCAGTATGGATAGGCAGTGGCGGCAATCAGGAATCTGTCATCCGTGCAGGCCTGCTTGGATTGCCACTTGTACTTGCCATCATTGGTGGAAGTCCACAGCATTTTGCACCGCTTGTACATCTTTATAAGAAAGCAGCAGAACACGCTGGCCATGACGCTTCAAAACTGCCAATTGCTTCGCATTCACATGGATTTGTTGGAGAAAGTACAGAGGAAGCTGCAGCGAAGTTTTTCCCTTCAACTCAACAGGCCATGAATAAACTAGGGCGAGAGCGTGGATGGGGAAGATATGATCAAACAACCTTTGACTCTGCTCGTAGTCTACACGGGGCTTTGTATGTGGGAGATCCGCATTCGGTTGCTGAAAAAATCATTAACCTGCGAAAGAATGTTGGAGTCACACGCTTTATGCTTCACTGTCCAGTTGGAACCATGCCTCATGAAGATGTCATGAGATCGATCGAACTGCTGGGAAAAGAAGTGGCACCGATTGTTCGTGAGGAAGTGGCTAAGTGGGAAAAGGAAAACGAAGGAAAGTAGTAGAAAATTTAACGATTTGTTAGGAATTGTATCCGAAAATCGTCCAAGAGTAATAGTTGGATTACAATAGCGGGTGGATGGTTACCAAAAATCAAAAAGATACATAATTTGGGTTACAATTCGTGGTGAATTGTGACCCAATTTCGGTAAGAATCATGCTTTCAGTAATGATCATGTCAGTTGAAATTAGAATGAAATAATATAAGCTTGATTCGAACAATACTTATTTAAACATCTCTGCTATGTCATAAATATTTTTTTAAAAAAGGATTGCTATGATAGTCTGTGGAAGTATATATCAGAATATTATGTTTTTAGAGGAGAGGGTGTATTGGTAGATTACTTTGGAGAATTATGCACAAATGTATACGAAAGTGATAAATACCTTGCAGGTGAAAAGGTATTGAAGTTTTATCTATTATTTGTTAAACATAAAGCCATGAAAGTAATTTGAGTGTTAGATAATATTGTAATGAGAGGAGTTGCGCCAGTGAATCAAGCTTTGCTTGTTATTGATGCCCAGCAGGAATTAATAGAAGGAAATGAATCTGATAGTAGTGTTTTTAAAAAAGAGGAACTCTTGAACAATATTAACTTGGTTATTGATAAGGCAAAAGAATCTGATGCATTAGTTGTTTTTGTAAGAGATAAAGATGTGGCTGACGGTGAAGGTGAAGGGTTTCAAGTCCACCAGAAAATTAAGGTCCCACCGTCATCAATGATTTTTGATAAAAAAGCTACCAATTCATTCTATGGCACACCTTTGCTTGATTATTTGAAAGAACATGCAATCGAACACCTTGTTATTATGGGATGTCAAACTGAATACTGTATTGATTCGGCAGTGAGAACCGCTACAATCAATGGGTTTGATGTAACTTTAGCAGCAGATGGTCATTCTACAAAAGACTCAACCGTCCTAACTGCTGTACAAATCATAGACCATCATAATAAAACATTGCATGGGCATTACAATGTCGACAATTTTGCAGTGGTTCGAAAAAGTGAAGAAAACTTGTTTGAACCCATTCATAATAATTACCGATAAAAATGATAGTCTATATCTGTCATAAGCCGTAAGAAGCAAAAGTAATAGGTCAACAAATTGTTGGTCTATTTTTGTGTGCTGAAATAGACTTTGGGGTTTAATATTTACTATTATTGGAAAACTACCGGTAAGGTAGGTGTTCGGTTATGGTAGCAATTATTCTCTCTATTTCATGGATTATCGCTGCAATGAAATTTGGAGATCGTGATTGGAGAAAATATTATCCTTCTATGTTATTTGCTGCGCTTGGGAATGCTTTGTATGAAGTCCTTTGTTATAAATTTCAATTGTGGAAAATGGAACCAAATGGGGTAGGTTACTCAATGATCCCTATGTTGTTGCTTATTCTACTTGGTATGCCATTATCAACATGGGTCTTTTTATCTAAATATCCATATAAATCAGGTATATACAAGCAGGGCATTTATATTTCATTTTTTATTTTAGTATTTATTGTTTTAGAGTATGTATCTGTTAGATTAGGCGCAATTTCTTATCACAACGGGTGGAATCTCGGATGGTCACTATTATTTGTGGTAGTCATGTTTATGGTCATTCGATTGCATTTTTCAAGACCAATTTTGGCATTAATAGTTTCGATTCCCTTTTCCCTTTTTTTATGTATGATTTTCGAAGTTACCTTGGATAAAATGAAGTAAGCAAATACAACCATTCGATTTATTATGTATTAAATAGTAAAACAACAGATATTCCGTTTGTCAATATTCCCTTTTTCTTGATAGATAATAAAAACACGAGTGGATGCAGCCGCTCGTGTTTATTTATCGAGTAATTTTGTGTAGCTATCTAAATAAAGAAGGCAACTACAAGATAGCAAGCGATTGAAATAATTCCGCCAATTACGGAAACCTTCAATTTATATCGAGCATACTCAACAATCGGTAAATCCATTATGGAAGCTGTCGTTATGGTGGTGTCGCCCAATGGGGAAGCCAACGCCCCGAAGGCTCCACTTGCGAAAACGGCACCAACCGTTAATGGGATGGAAGCACCGGTCGATACCGCTAATGAAACACCTAGTGGCATAAACAATCCCCAAGTCCCCCACGAGGATCCGATAAAATAGCCAACAACCGAGCCAAGCAGAAAGATGGTGGCAGGGGTTAACCAAGCTGGTAAGAATGCCCCTAAAGTTGAGCTAATAAAGGTAGAAAAACCAAGATCCTCGGCTGAAAGGGTTAATGACCAAATCAGCACGAGCAAGCTAATTGCCTCCATCATCTGATTCCCGCCATCATAAAAATGATACAACAGCTCACTAAGATGTTGCCGTCTGATAATATAAAAAGTAAATGATAGGATGAGAGTGATAAAGACAGCTAAAAGCATAACAAAAGTGGCGTCTGCAATCGAAAAAGCATTAAAAACTGTTTTTGCTCCTTTACTTCTCCCATCCTGCCACAACAGAAACAGAGAAAATCCTAGTAATAAAAAGACAGGGACAATCAAGTTCCACGGCTGAGCTTTCACCATGGATAATTCTTTTTTGATACCAACGCGGTGAAATTCATGCTCCTCTTCTTCCAGCTGCTCTTGGATTCCTTTTACATTTGTATTCCTAGTACCACGGTTCCATATTGTTTGGATTAATCCAATAACAAGCGTAATGATCGCAAAAAAGTTAAACAGGATACTCAATAAGAATACTTCGTAGGGTGACATTCCAAAATCCAAGTCGCGGATACTGCCTTCTACTAAAGAAACCATGAAGCCCACAAATGCGGTCGCGACTGGTAAAAGGACAATGACTGATTCAGTAGAAATATCCATCGTCAGCCCAACTTTTTGCTTCGAGACGTTCATTTTTTTTGCAAGGGATTTGACAACGGGACCAATCATCATAATCCGAAACATAGGCATCATAAAGGTAAAAGGGAGGGTGAGCCAAATCAGCCCCAGCAGTCCGCGCTCACTTTTAATCTTTGTCCCCACCCATTCTGAAAAACCTTTAATCCCTCCAGAAATGTTCATCATCCCCACAAGACCGCCAAATAAATATAGAAACCCAATGATTTTTATGTTGGTTTCATCCGACAGAGTAGTCACCATATAAGTAACACTTTGAATGGTTCCATCTAATATATTCGAAGTAAATATCAATGAGCCTGCGACAAGACCGACCACAAGACCAGGTAAGATATTTTTTAGCCAAATCGACATGGCGATAACGATTAGAAAGGGCACGAGAGAAAGCCAAGTATGTTCCAATGTTATTCCTCCTCTTACGGAATATCATTATTGTTTGAACTACTTCTAATAAATACTCATTTAAAAAACGATTTGATATTATTAAGTATATAATTTATAATATATATAAATCATATATATTATAAATTATATATAAAAGGAGGTACCCATGGATGTAATCGATTTTAAAAATATCCTTTGGAGCTATACCAGGCAAATAAATGAAAGAACTAATAATTTAATTATCACTCTATGTGAACACAATGGGATAACTACATTGCAAGGGAGAATTCTTTTAGAAATAGATCGGCATGGTTCTCATACAATCGGCACCTTAGCCAGCCGGTTACATATTGCCGGAACCAATATTTCAACCATGTGTAAAAAGCTTGAAGGTAAAGGACTTATAGTACGTGTAAGAGATGAATTCGATGAGAGAGTGGTAAAGGTAGCTTTATCAGAAAAGGGAAAAAGTGTGGTAGAGGAAATCAATCAAGAATTAATCGAGAAGATTTCTAATTCCATTCAGGGGGAAACAGACCAATCATTGAATGAAATCATTATTGGACTCAAGAAGTTGAATGAATTGCTGGAAAAAATGGACTAAACATTAAATACAGAAGGAGAAATGGAGAATGTGGGAAGGCATTGTATCAACCTATGCGGCAATGTTAGATTGGCATATGTGGGCGGAGGTGTTAACCTCCCCAAAAGCTTGGGGGTTAATCCTTTCTCTAGCGGTACTCGAATGTATCTTATCGGCAGATAATGCGTTAGTATTGTCTGCGTTTGTTAAGCCATTGCCGAAAGAGCAGCAAAAGAAGGCATTGGTATATGGTCTCTGGGGAGCGTATATATTCCGTTTTATCTTTATCGGATTAGGAACATTTCTAATTAAACTATGGTGGATTAAATTAATCGGTGCTCTTTACCTGTTATGGCTGGCAGTTAAATTCTTTAAAGACAAACTTAGTCAAAAAGAAACAAGTAATGAAGAAGAACAAGTTCAACCAAAAGGCTGGTTAGTAAAAATATTTGGTTTCTTCTGGGCAACGGTTATTAGTGTAGAACTTATGGACCTAGCCTTTTCAGTAGATAGTATTCTGACTGCACTCGCTGTATCAGAAGAAGTGTGGGTCATCCTACTTGGAGGTATGATTGGTATTCTTCTTATGCGGGGAGTGGCAACATTCTTCATTGCATTAATGGACAGGGTACCAGAACTCGAAACAACTGCCTATATTTTAATCACCTTTATTGCGATTAAAATGGGATTAACTTTGGTTGATATTCACATTGCAAACGAAATTTTTATCGGATTCTTGGTACTATCGTTTTTGGTTACTTTTATCATCCATTACATCCGCAAATCGAGAGCAGAAAAGTATTCTCATTAAGAATTAGTGATCAACCGAAAAATGCTGCAGTTAAATTTAGCTGCAGCATTTTTCGGCTTTGATAATAAATCGCCCATCTCCCAACCATCGGGTATCGTGGTAATGGCCCAGGCAAAATTAAGTTCTATAAGAATGAATCCTACCATAAAAAGAATAGTATGATATAATTACTTGTGTTTTTTGAAGCGTATTAAACAACTATGTTAAACAGAAACTAGGTGGAAAAAGAAATGGAACGTGAAAATACAAAAGGGATTTACTATACTGCAGGCGCGTATATTTTTTGGGGAGTCTTACCGATCTATTGGAAGTTTATCGATCAAGTTTCAGCACTTGAAATTTTGGCTCATCGAGTCATTTGGTCTTTTATTTTCGTTTTACTGATCGTAGGCATTTTGAAGCGAAAACTATTAAAAAACTTTTTTCAAGTTCAAATGAGGCAGAAAAAAACTTGGGTAGGACTTTTCCTTGCTTCGCTATTAATTAGTATAAACTGGTTTGTTTATATATTTGCTGTGAATTCGAACCACATAGTTGAGGCAAGCTTAGGCTATTTTATTAACCCTCTTGTCACCGTATTGTTAGGTTTTTTTATATTAGGTGAGAAAACCAATGTGTGGCAGACAATCTCATTTGTGGTGGCCGGAATCGGTGTACTCTATATGACGCTATCACTTGGAACATTCCCATGGATTGCACTGATATTAGCCTTATCCTTTGGTTTTTATGGATTGTCAAAAAAACTAATAAAAGTAGACTCCATTTTAGGAATGCTGCTGGAAACATTGTTTATTGTACCGTTTGCTTTATTATTTTTAGCCTATTTAGGTGTAAATGGTCAGCATAGCTTCGCAACTGGTTCTCTTAAAGATGATTTATTATTACTAGGTTCAGGTATTGCTACAGCTTTGCCACTATTATGGTTTGGTATTGGGGCACAAAAGATTCCACTTTACCTTGTGGGCTTCTTACAATATATTTCACCGACCATTAGTTTATTTCTTGGAGTCCTTATTTATGGAGAATCGTTTACGAAGGACCATGCTGTAACCTTTACATTCATCTGGGTCGCATTAGGAATCTTCAGTATCTCCAATATTCGTCAGATGATTAAGAAACGAAAAATCTCAGCAGTAGCCACAAACGTGAAGAGCGTTTAGAAAAGATGTACGAAAAATGAATAAAGACTATTAAATTGTATGAAAGCATGCCAATTGTCAAATTGGCATGCTTTTTTATTTGATCACACGAAAAGTAGAGAGTAACTGATTCACTTACGGCAAATGTCGTTGCGATTTGTTATTTGTACTTTTGTGTCTATCCTAAAAAAATTGGCACGCTTCTTGCAAATAAAATAAGTAAGAGGAGATGATATATTAAAATGTAAACCTATTTACAGCATTTGAGAAAGTGACGTTTAAATCTAATTTAGTTTGATGGTGGTTTACATCCCTATTGTTAATATTAGGTTTAATCATCAAATATCAATGTAAACAAAATGTATATATCAAAATGATTTGAGGATTAAAGTGTATACATAGGGTATACAGATTGGCAATAGTAACTTCTGAATTATATAAGATAGTTATTTATTTTATAAAAATAAATTTAAATTTGGAGTGTGATGATTATGAAGGATTTAATTTTTGAAGTAAATGATGGTATAGCAACCATTACACTAAACCGCCCTGATTCATTAAATGCATTTAGTGTGGAAATGATTGAAAAGTGGATCAGGGCACTCACAGAAGTTCGGGACAATGATCAAATCAGGGTGTTGGTGTTAACTGGAAATGGAAAAGCCTTTTGTGCTGGCGGAGATATTAAGGCATTAAAAAATAACGAGGGTTTTTTAAATAAGGAGGGTCATAAGGATATAGATCTTTCTTCTACAGGACTAAATCGAAAAAATAGCTTGTGGAAGTATGTGCAGAGAATTCCGTTATTAATGGAAGAAATTGATAAACCAACTATTGCTGCCATCAATGGAGATGCTATTGGTGCAGGATTAGATATGACTTTACAATGTGACATTCGAATTACATCTGATATAGCACGATTCGGCGAAGGCTATGTAAAATTAGGGCTTGTTCCGGGAGATGGCGGCGGATACTTCCTGCCAAGAATTATTGGATTGGATAAAGCGCTTGAAATGCTGTGGACGGGAAAAATTATAGGTGCTGAAGAAGCAAAAAATATCGGCCTTGTAACACATGTGTATCCACATGAACAATTTTTAGTGGAAGCTTATACGTTGGCGGAGAAATTTGCAAGAGGACCTCAGCAAGCCATTCGTCTTATTAAAAGGACGGTTCAACAAGGATTAAAAACAGATTTAAGAACATCACTTGACAGTGTTTCTACCTTTATGGCACTTGTTACGGAGCACGCTGATTATCATGAGGGTCTAAATGCAATTATTGAAAAAAGAAAACCAAATTTCGAATAAAGATGATTCATCTTTAATAGAAGGGAGTTAAGTAAAATTGAAAATCCTTAATTTACCAGCAGTGAAGCTACCACAAGATGCTGAGAAACTTAGATTTGAGGTTCGAGAATTCCTGGAGGAGGAATTGTTAGCAGGTACTTTTCAGCCTCGTTGTGATTCCTGGCTAGGGAGTTATTCTGCAGAATTCAGTAAGAAATTAGGAGATAAAGGCTGGTTAGGAATGACTTGGCCGAAAAAGTATGGCGGACATGAGCGTTCTTCGTTGGAGCGCTTTGTTCTTACAGAAGAACTTTTAGCTGCTGGGGCACCGGTTTCAGCTCATTGGTTTGCGGACCGTCAAACAGGACCGCTTCTATTAAAATATGGAACTGAACAACAGCGCATGGCTTTCCTTCCAAAAATGGCCAAAGGTGAATTGTTTTTTGCGATTGGTTTAAGTGAGCCAAACTCAGGGTCAGATTTAGCATCCATTTCTACAAGAGCAAAAAAAGTTGGAGATAAGTGGGTGATTAATGGAAGCAAGATTTGGTCAAGTGGTGCACATCATGCCCATTTTATGGTTGTATTACTTAGGACATCACCGCTTGAAGAAGGGAAAAAACATTCAGGATTAAGTCAAATGATCGTAGACATTTCTTTGCCTGGGGTGACCATCCGTCCGATTCATTTAATGACGGGTGAACATCATTTTAATGAAGTCATATTCGAGGATGTTGAAATTTCAGAAGATATGCTTGTGGGTAATTTAGGTGACGGATGGAAACAAAGTATGGCCGAGTTAGCATACGAACGAAGCGGACCAGAACGGATTCTGAGTACCTACCCGTTACTTCAAGAATTGCTGCTCACGATTGAAAATAGTCCTAACCTCCATGCCAAAAATAAAATTGGTCGATTAGTTGCAAGGCTTTGGACCTTACGACAGATGTCATTGGGAGTTGCCAGTTTACTAGAGGAAGGAAAGTCACCAGATATTGAAGCGGCGTTAGTAAAAGATTTAGGGACAGAATTTGAAAAGGAAGTCATTGAAGTTACGAGAGATCTAGTTTCAATTCGGCCTTCCGTAAAGTCGAAAATCAGGCTTGAGGTATTATTAGCGCAGTCGATTTTACATGCACCTGGATTTACACTTCGCGGCGGCACAACTGAAATCTTACGAAGCGTCATTGCAAAGGGGTTGGGAGTTTAATGAGCGATATTCGAAAAATGATAGTTGAAACGGCTAATAAAGTTTTTAAAGACCTCTGTACAAAAGAGTTAGTAATGGAAGCAGAAAGAGAGATCTGGCCTTTGGAATTATGGGATGTATTGAGTGAAACAGGGATGACCTTAGCAGGAATTCCTGAGAATGCAGGCGGGGTAGGAGGAGATGTTGGTGATTTCCTAAGTCTATTAAAAATCGCAGGCAAATATTCCGCTCCCATTCCATTAGGTGAAACATTTATTGCCAATTGGCTAATGAGTTCTTCAGGGAAGTCCGTATTTAATGATCCGGTCACGGTTGCTCCAGTTCGAAAAGAAGATTCATTAAATTTCACTCAAACACCTGAAGGATTTGTTGTTTTTGGGAAAGTAAGAGTTATACCTTGGGCACGCAGTGTTAAGGAAATTGTCCTTTTTGGTAAAACAGAGGATGGAAAATCGATTGTTTCGTCGACCCTGCTTGAAAATTGTCAAATCAATAAAGGTGAAAATCTCGCAGGTGAACCAAGGGACGAAGTGATTTTAGATCACATCTTTATTCCAAACGAAAACGTAACAATCAACCCAAAGGTAAAAGAAGAGGACTATTGGAACATTAGTACCCTAACACGAATCGTCCTTATGGCAGGAGCGCTAGAAAAAGTATTAGAATTATCCCTTGCATATGTGAATGAAAGAATACAGTTTGGCAGACCGATTGGAAAATTCCAAGCTATTAAACAACAATTAGCAGTTATGGCTGGTGAAGTAGTCGCATCAAGTACAGCTTCTGGTGCCGCTGTGGAGGCATTTTGCAATGGAAGATTAAAAAATGAATTGGCAATGGCTAAAATTCAAGTTGGCGAAGCAGTTACAATTGTGACTAAAATTGCTCATCAGGTTCATGGGGCCATGGGCTTTACAGACGAACATCCGCTTCATCTCAGTACAAGGAGACTTTGGTCGTGGCAAGATGAGTACGGAACGGAAAGTGAATGGGCTGAACTAGTGGGTGAGGAAGTATTGGCAAATGGATCTTATAACTTATGGCCATTGATTACATCATCGTTATCCATACAAAATGTAGTAAAATAATCCTATTCTTTTTGTTTTAACAGGTAATCCGACTAAAAATGTCGAAATGTTCCAAAGGTTTGAATAGTAAGAATTATCACTAAATAAAAGTTCTTATAAATGTCCTTATACCGATTGCTTCATGTAGAGGTTTAATCTTATGCATCTTCTGCTAAGGAGGAATAAATGGATAATCCTAAAAAGGTTTTAGTAGTTGGTGCCTCAGGGCTTGTCGGAAATGCTGTTATGAAGCACTTTGCCAACCATCAAAATATGAGTGTGATAGCAGTATCCCGCAGAAGACCTGCAAATTGTTATGGTGCAAAGTTTGTTTCTGTGGACTTAACAAATGAAAAGGAATGCGCTGAAGTATTCGGAAAAATGACTGATATCACTCATATTGTTTATGCTGCTCTTTATGAAAAACAGAATCTAACCACAGGATGGCTGGAGCAGGATCAAATTCTAATAAATGAAAAGATGCTATCTAACTTTTTTGAACCATTGGAGAGGGCGACTGCAGATACATTAACACATGTTACTTTATTACAGGGAACAAAAGCATATGGGGGACATGTCCGCCCCATAAAGGTGCCTGCACGTGAAGGAAAGTCTGATGCACGTGATATCCCAAATTTTTATTGGGTACAAGAGGATTATATTAAGAAAAAGCACCGAGGTAAGAATTGGAATTGGACCATTTTTCGACCGCAAATTATCTTCGGAGAGTCCATTGGCAGTGCGATGAATCTAATCCCTGCTCTTGGTGTCTATGGAGCCCTTCTTAAAGAGGAAGGAAAACCATTGTACTATCCAGGACAGGAAACATCTCTAATGGAGGCTGTTGACGCTGATTTACTAGCAAACGCAATCGAATGGGCAGGGAAAACAGAAACAGCTAACAATGAAACCTTTAACATAACCAATGGAGATGTAATGGTGATGAAAAACCTTTGGCCTGCGATTGCAGAGGCACTTGGTATGGAACCTGGGGAAACCGTTCCCATTTCATTGGCTGAGGAAATGCCGAAAAGGGCAGCCGAATGGGATCAAATCCGTGCTAAATACAATCTCAATGCTCCAAACTTAACAGAATTTGTCGGGAAATCGTTTCAATTTGCCGATCGATACCTTAATCAATTGCACCATCCACTCCTAGTGTCAACGATTAAACTTCGTCAGGCTGGGTTTTATGAAGTAATTGACACGGAATGGATGATAAATAAGTGGTTTAAAATCTTCCAAGAAAAAAAGTTATTCCCTTCATCAATAAATTAAGCAGGCTATATTACGAGCGGGTAAAAGTAGACCACATTTCAAAACCATAAACAGATTTAGTCTAATTTCAGGGGGGTGATGAAATTCAAGATGTGGGAGAGATATTACGAATCTAGAAAAGTGACAGCAGAACAAGCTATTAGTACGATTCAATCCAACCAATCGATATTAATTGCACCTCTTAGTAACGAGCCGCAAACATTAGTGGAACAATTAGTGGAACAGAGACATCGGATACAAAACGCTACTATTTACACAATGGTACAAGGGAGTCAGTGTATTTTCGCAAAAAGAGAATGCTTACCGTATTTTAAGATCAGAACTTTCTTGTCATCACCATTATTGCAAACTGCTTTCAAACATGGTGAATGTGATTATATCCCGATGAATATGTCTAAAATTCCAGAATGGATCAAGCAAAAAGAAAATGATACTGTTCTGATTCAAATATCACCGCCGAATGAAAAAGGGTTTTGCTGCCTTGGAATTTCTGTAGATTATATCAAGACAGCCATTCAATACGGAAAAAACATTATTGCAGAAGTAAACAGCAATGTACCTTGGACATTTGGGGATACAACCATCCATGTAAATGAGATTGATGCTTTTGTTTTGACATCAAGACCACTGCTTGAAATGCCGCTTAAACCACTTACAGAAGTAGAACGGAAAATAGGAGAAAATGTCGCGGAGATTATTCCAAATAAATCTACCTTTCAAATAGGAATCGGTAACATTTCTGAAAGTGTACTGCTGAATATGGAGAACAAAAAAGACTTAGGTATTCATACCGGCACCTTTACCGATGGAATCATCAAATTAATTGAAAAAGGTGTAATAACGAACAAATACAAGAACTTGAATAAAGGAAAAATTATCGCAACCAATATTGCTGGCACAAAAAAGTTATACGACTTTGTTCATAATAATCCTTTAATAGAACTACACCCTGTAGATTATACTCATCACATTAGTACTATATCAAAAATTGATAACTTTTATTCTATCAATTCAGCTTTAGAGGTGGATATAACCGGACAAATTAACGCCGAAAAATATAGTTCCTATCCAATCGCTGGCGTGGGAGGGCAAATGGATTTTATTAAAGGCTCTCAGGCATCTCTTGGTGGCAAATCCATCATTGCCTTGCCATCAACAGCAAAAAATAATTCCATATCAAGAATAACAAATAAAGTTGCCTATGTAACATCCCTAAAAACGGATATCGATTATGTCGTGACTGAGTATGGTGTTGCACACCTTTTCGGAAAATCCCTTAATGAAAGATTCGATGAACTTATTTCAATCGCCCATCCGATTTTTAGGAAAGATTTAAGGGCTGCTACATTGAAGGTTTAGATGTGGAAGAAAGGAAAGTGGTCTATTTGGAAGATACTCGAAGTGTGAAATATGAATGTAACGATGGAATAGCAATTATTACTTTAAATGAACCCGAATCCCTCAATGCTCTTTCCCATAACATAAAGAACCAATTAATGGAATGGATTGATTTAGTTGAAGCGGACCCTGAGGTGAAAATTGTTGTCATCACTGGAACAGGAAAAGCATTTTCTGCAGGTGGTGATGTAAGAGGGATGGGGAAGAGGACAACCATTGAGTCTGTAGAAAAAATTACAAACACGACTAAGATCATCATGAGGATTTCAGAGTTACAAAAGCCTGTGATAGCAGCAGTAAATGGATATGCAATGGGCGCAGGATTTAGCTTAGCTCTGGCTGCAGATATTATCATCGCACAGAATAATTCAAAATTTGGTTTAAGTTTTTCTAAGGTTGGGCTCATTCCAGATTGCGGACTGTTACACTTTTTACCGAAAATAGTCGGTCCATGGAAAGCAAAGGAATGGATCTTTTCAGGGACAGTGTTATCGGCGGAGGATGCCGTTCAATATGGAATTGTAAATCGGGTTGTAGAAGAGGGAGAAGCACTTAACGAAGCGATAAGTTTTGCAGAAGAATTAGCTAATGGTCCCATTCAAACAATGGTCTTTGTGAAGTCGATTATGGAAAAGTCTCAAAACCAGGATTTAAGATCAACGATCCAATATGAAAATTATGCTCAAGCTATTCTCCAACAAACAGAGGACCATTTGGAAGCAGTTCAAGCCTTTAAAGAGAAAAGAAAACCGAACTTTATTGGGAAGTAAGAAAAAAGTAAATGATAGTGACATAGTATTCTAGTTTAGGAGGTGTAGTTTCAATGTCAGGTAAAGCGCTTACTCAAAATGAAACGATATACGAACGAGATTTAATAGTCTATCAAAATGCATGCCAAAACCTGAATGAAGTATTAAAAAATTCCGTGGATAGGTTCCCAGAGCGAGAAATACTCGTTTATGAAGAAAAAAGGATCACGTACCGTGAATTTTATGTGTTGGTTTTGAAAATGGCTGCGAATTTACAACATCGCTACCAATTCAAAAAGGGCGACCGTCTTGCCATTTTGTCAAATAACACTATCGAATTCTGTATTAGTGTATTTGCTGCTTCCTACCTTGGAGGAATCGTGGTACCGCTTAACACCCGACTACGCCCCTCAGAATTACAGTTTATGTTGAAGAATTCAGGAACAAATGTATTGATTGTAGAGGATGCCCTCCTAGAAACTGCAGAGGAATCCCTTAAATTAGCGAATCTCAACGTTAAAGTATTCGTTTCCGGAGGGCTTCCGCAAAAGAAAAGGAACTTCTGGCTGTCATTTGATTGTTTATTAGAGGAAAACCAGCCCGCACAAATGACTGAAGTAAAAAGAACCGACCCGTTATTCATTATGTATACATCCGGAACTACAGGATTACCAAAAGGTGCACTAGGAACACACCTGGGTATCACCCAGAATGTAGTCAATTTTAGTTTGAACCTAGAAACGGATGAAAGAGACCGCACCTTAATTAATATCCCTTTATTTCATGTGTCTGGTTTGATTGCAGGATTTAGTCATATGGTTTCCGTCGGAGGAACATCGGTATTGATGTACACCTATAAAACTAAAAATTTCCTGGAACTGCTCGATCAAGAAAAAATTACTTACATTAATACAGTGCCGACGATATTTGTTTTCCTCTTAAACTACCCTGAAAGGGACCGGTATGACTTAAGTAATTTAAGATTAGCTGTAACTGGCGGGGCACCTATGGCAGTCAGCACCATTCAGCAATTGATGAGTCTTTATCCCAATATGAATTTTATCAATAATTATGGTGCAACGGAATGCACGGGGTCTTGTACGTTTTCGAAGCCAAAGTCAGCCATAACAAAACCTGATTCAGTGGGAATGCTGACAAAAATTATTGATTGGAAAATTGTGAATGACGAAGGTGTAGAACTGGGGCCAAAACAAATCGGTGAGTTATGCATAAAAGGTCCGACCGTTATTCCTGAATATTGGAATAACCCTGAGGCAACTAATAAAGAATTTGTGGATAATGGGTACTGGAAATCAGGAGATATTGGCTATGTGGACGACGAAGGATACTTTTTTCTGCTTGATCGCAAGAAAAGTATGATTAATCGCGGTGGCGAGAATATCTATACGGCAGAAATTGAAAATGTCCTGTTTAATCATCCAAGTGTTTTAGAAGCAGCTGTTGTAGGCATACCAGACAAAGTTTTTGGAGAAGTAGTGTTAGCAGCCCTCGTCCTGAAAGAAGGACATACACTGGAAGAACAGGATGTCCGCAATTTTATTGGGAAATATCTAGCAGATTACAAAGTACCAAAGTATGTTCAGTTTCTAAAGGAGTTGCCAAGAAACCCTTCTGGAAAGGTCCTAAAGAATCATTTAAAGGAAGATTATCAAAATTGGTCAGTTAAAAATTAGTAGGGTACAAAAAAGAAAAGAAATGAGGCGGGATAAAATGAGCTACGAATTAAACGAGCATCAAATAAAGTTGAGAGAACAAACCATTGACTTTATAAAAAAATACGTAGTAAAAAATGTGAATCAATTTGAGGACAATGGAGAAATAAGAGACGGAGATATTAAAGCATTAAAGGATTCTGGAGTGTGGGATATTTTATTAAATATGGAATCGAATTGGGTAACAAAGGTGACGATTTTGAATGAATTAGCGAAAGTATCACCATCTTTTGCCAGTTTATTTCCGGATTTAATCTTTAGTAAAGCGATCTTAGCAGAACAATTTGATGAGAAATTTTACGCTTCCGCTTTTGTTGAAGAGAAAGCTGGATCTGATTTAACAAGAATTCAAACTGAAGCGGTTAAGACGAGGGACACCTGGATCTTAGAGGGTGAAAAATGGTTCGTAACTAATACGGAATTGGCGGAACAATTCTTAGTACTGGCAAAAATACCCGGTCAGTTATTTTCCATTTTCAAAGTTCCCAAAAATGCAAATGGTGTAGTTATTCAGGAACAAAAGAAAATGGGACTGAGGGGACTTAAACTATCAAAAGTGATCTTCAACCAGGTAACCCTTCCCTCTTCATCTTTACTTGTTTATTTGGATAGTAGTTTTGAAGCTTTAAATCCGGCAAACTCTATTGCCAAACTTTCAATTGCTTCTTTAGCTATTGGCATTTCAGAATCTGCATTAAAGGAATCATTAGAACGAGCCAGAAGCCGGGAGCAATTTGGGCAATCCATAGGTGATTATCAAGCGATTCAATTTAAGATAGCTGAAATCACGGTAGGGATCAATGCGGGAAAATCGTTACTTTATCTTGCTGCACAAAAGCTTGACCGAAACGAAGAAATGGGGACGGAGGCGTCGATGGCAAAGGTATATTCAACAGAAGTTGCCAATAAAGCGGTTAACCATGCCGTTCAGATCTTTGGAACCCATGGATTGTTGGAAGATTCGATTGTATCAAAATTATATCGTTCACAGCGTCTGACAGAAATCTTTGGCCATACTTCTGAGATGCAGCGGATCGACATCGCCAAATATGTCATTAACAATATCGGGGTTAATCAAATGGAGGTAAATTATGGATTTTCGATTTAATGAAAAACAGCAGGCGCTAATTAAAAAAATTAAAGAAGTTTCAGAGAAAGAATTAATTCCGATTCAGGAAAAATTCGGAGAACAGGATGTCCTTTCCTTTGATATGGTTCAGGCACTGGCAAAAAACGATTTCTATCGTATGCATATTCCCGTCGAATATGGCGGTTTAAATGGAGCAGATGAAGCAAATGCGACGATGCTTTGCATTACAAGAGAAGAGCTTGCGAGACAATGTCCATTAGCTGAATCCACTTATTCCGTTACCTGTCTTGGAAGTTACCCTATATTGCTTGCAGGAACTGAGGAACAAAAAAAGCATTACTTAGGAAAAATGACATCCGGTGAGGAGGTATTTGCCTTTGCATTGACAGAACCAAATGCCGGTTCTGATGCCGTAAGTTTACAAACAACAGCAGTACTTGATGGTGACGAATGGGTAATCAATGGGAAAAAAATATTTATATCTAATGCTGGGGATGCAGGAGTTTATGTTGTTTTTGCCCGTACGAGTGATGCACCTGGATCAAAAGGGATTTCCACTTTTATTGTGGAGGCAGATAATTTTGGGCTTGAGGTCACTCAAAGACTTAGCATGATTGCCCCTCATCCTATAGGGGAACTTACATTTCATAATTGCCGAGTTCCAAAAGAAAGTCTATTAGGCGAAGAAGGCCGCGGGTTTAAATACGCGATGCAAAGCTTGGATATGTTCCGTTCATCAGTTGGTGCTCAATTAGTAGGGTTTGCTGAAGCGGCTTTAGAACATGCAACAGAATACGCCAGGCAGCGGCATGCGTTTGGTGGTCCAATAACCCAGTTTCAGGCAATTCAATTTAAATTAGCAGATATGTACACGGAAATACAAGCGGCCAAAAATTTAGTTTACTATGCTGCACATCGTAAAGATTTAGGAAATCGGGTGACAAAGGAAGCAGCCATCGCTAAGCTTTATGCAAGTCAAGTGGCGCAACGGGTTGCCTATGAAGGTCAACAGATTTTTGGCGGGTATGGGATGATTAAAGGGAACCCGTTAGAACTGATCTACCGTGAAGTACGGCCAGCCGCTATTTATGAAGGTTCAACAGAGATTCAACATATGGTCATAGGCCGGGGGATGATCAATGGCAGCTTTATAGATGAAAGTCTAGAAAAAGTATTATTGTGAGGTGTGAAAGATGATAGATAAGAGCTTAATAGGCAAGAGTAGTGAGCCAGTATATCAGGAGATTGAAAAAGGAGCGATCCGTAAATTTGCCCGTGCAATAGGCGATGAGAATCCTGTTTATTATAACGAAGAGGCTGCGAAAGCAAAGGGGTATCCATCACTTCTGGCGCCACTAACCTTTCCAACGACCTTTCGTGAGATAGAACAGGAATGGTATACAAAACTAGATAAAAGTAAATTGCTGCATGCAGAACAGGAATATGTTTATGTTAGACGTTTTTATGCCGGTGAACGTTTGAAATGTACTGAACTAGTGTCAGATGTGTATGAAAAGACTGGTCGAAACGGAAAATTAACGTTTATTGTTAGAGATAAAAAAGGCTATGACGAAGGTGATCAATTAGTATTTAAAGAACGCCAGACACTGGTAATAAGGGGATGATGAACTATGGGAATAGAATCTAATACACTACTAAATAGAGAAATACCAAAATTAGTAAAGATTCCTATCACACGTGTACAACTTGCCCAGTATGCCGGAGCATCTGGAGATTTTAATAGAATTCACATTGATGAAGAGTTTGCTAATAATTCTCCATTAAATGGCGTGATTGCTCATGGAATGCTTTCAATGGGTTTTGTAGGTCAATATTTAGAGCAAATTGCCGGGGATGATCTAGAAGTTAAAAATTTTAAAGTTCGGTTTCGGGCAATGGTAAGGCTGGGGGATACAATCACTTGTGAAGCAAAAGTGATAAGCGAAGGGAATCAAGAAATCTCCCTGGAACTTAAAGCCTCTAACCAACATAATGAAGCGGTTATTTTAGGTGAAGCCATTCTTTTGGCAAAGGAATAGGGGGGATACTGATGAGAGAAGCAGTTATTGTTGAAGCATTAAGATTACCTGTTGGCAGGAGAAAAGGGGTTTACTCCGAGACGAGATCCGAGTATTTATTAAGTGAAATTCTTAAAACTATTTTACAACGTACAAGTGTTGACCCGAAGGAAATTGATGATGTAGTCGTGGGTTGTGTTACACAAAATGAAGAACAGGGAAATAACATTGCAAGAATTTGTTCGCTAATGGCCGGGCTCGATATTCAAACGTCGGCGACCACGTTAAATAGAAAATGCGGCTCCTCCCAGCAGGCAATAAACCAAGCAGCTCAAGCCATTATTGCTGGTGATCAAGATATTGTCATTGCTGCTGGTGTAGAAAATATGACCCGGCATCCATTAGGCTCCGATCGCGTTGAAGCCCCTAAAGAGTTAATTGAAAAGTATGAAATGATTCAACAAGGTGAATCTGCAGAAAGGATTGCTGAAAAATGGGATATAACCCGAATTGACCTTGATGAGTTTTCCTTAAGAAGTCATAAACTAGCGTATCAAGCAAGGAGTAATGGAGATTTTAAAAGGGAAATTGTCCCGATTGAAGTGGAAAGAGACGGAGAAAAAATCCTAGTGACGGAGGATGAAGGAATTAGACCGAGCACTACACTAGAAAAACTCGGTTCACTAAAGCCAGCATTTTTTGATGACGGACACATTACGGCAGGAAATTCAAGTCAAATTAGTGATGGTGCTGCAGCCGTGATGATTATGTCTAAGGAAAAAGCGTTAGAACTAGGGTTAAAGCCAAGAGCTAGGATTATTGCGAGGGATGTCATAGGATCTGATCCAACATTGATGTTAACGGGTCCGATACCTGCAACAAAAAGGATTATTAAGAAAGCCGGCTTAACGGTGGAGGATATTGATATATTTGAATGCAATGAAGCATTTGCATCCGTTGCTTTAGCTTGGATTAAAGAAATCAATCCTGATATTCATAAGGTTAATCCTCGAGGCGGAGCAATTGCTTTAGGACATCCAACAGGAGCAAGCGGGGCAAGGATTATGACTACACTTCTACATGAATTAGAGGATATGGATAAAAAATATGGACTTCAGGTTATGTGCTGTGGAGGAGGAATGGCAACCGCCACTATAATTGAACGGATTTAATAGGAATTAATGAGGTGGATATTTGGTGAACTCAACTCTTGTAAATATATCACAAGGACTATTTTCTCCCTTTTATATTGGTCCAGTAAAAATAAAGAATCGAATTATGATGGCACCGATGGAAACCAATATGCCATCCTTAAATGGAGAGGTTAACGATAGGGTCATTCAATACTATAAAGAAAGAGCAGAAGGCGGCGTTGGAGCCATCATCGTTGAATTTACTTGTGTAGATTCTCCCATTGGGAAGGGGACGGAAGCACAGCTGGTTATGGATCATGACGGCTATATTCCAGGGCATACCTATTTAGTTGAAGAAATCCAAAAGTATAATTGTAAAGCGTTCCTTCAGCTTCACCACGCTGGAAGGCAAACCAATCCGAAAATAACGGGTTTTCAACCAGTAGCCCCTTCTCCTATTGCATGTAAAGTTATGAAGGCAGAACCAAAAGAATTAACAACAGAAGAAGTATCTGATTTAGTTACAAAATTTGTGAAAGCGGCAAGAAGAGCAAAATTGGCTGGGTATGATGGTGTAGAACTACATGCTGCACATGGTTATTTACTAGGAAGCTTTCTGTCACCATACACCAACAAAAGGACGGATCAATATGGAGGAAATACGATAAACCGTACGAAAATCATCCAAGAAATCGTCCAAGGAATTAAAGTAAAAGTAGATAGAGATTTCCCAGTCATTGTCAGATACAGTGCAGATGAATTTGTAGAAGGCGGTTTGAAACTGCAAGAATCCATTGAAATTGCCAAGATTTTAGAAAGTTATGGAGTTAGTGCCATACACGTATCAACTGGAACCTTTGAATCAAATGACAAAAATATTGACCCGATGTCTGCTAAACAAGGCTGGCGGATTCAATTGGCAAAAGAAATAAAAGAAAACGTTCATGTACCCGTAATTGGTGTCGGAGTCATTAGAGAGCCAGAGTTTGCAAATGAAACGATAACATCAGGAAAGGTAGACTTTATTGCATTAGGCCGGGCCTTGATTGCTGACCCAAAATGGCCGCAAAAGGCTCGCAATAGAAATTATAAGGATATCAACAGGTGTACCACATGCGGCTATTGTACGGACCGTCTTAGACAGCACCAAAGTATTCGCTGCTCTGTGAACCCTAGAGCCGGCCGTGAATTATCTTTACCGGAAATGAAACGGGTGGTAAACCCCTGCAAAAAGGTCCATGTAATTGGTGCAGGGGCAACAGGAATGTACGCTGCCATTCTTGCTGCAAAAAGGGGATTTGAGGTACTGCTATATGAACGTGAAAACCAACTGGGGGGCTTATTAGATGTTGCCAGTGCTCCCCCCGGTAAAGAAAATTGGAAATGGTTTAAAGAATACTTGATTCATCAAATTAAACAATTACCGAATATTACAACCTATTTAAATAAACAAATGGATGAAGCGGATCTACCTGAAATGGAGATTGATTATGTCATTGACGCTTCAGGTATGGTCCCAAAACTAGATCCCCAATTATTAAAGGCCAAAATACCTATTGTGAGTGTAGTAGATGTATTGCAAAACTATAAAATTGAAAACAAGAACGTATTGATACTCGGATCTAGAGGTGCTGGTTTAGAAGCGGCAAATTATTTAGCAGACAAAAATAATAGAGTTGTCGTAATTGCCAGGTCTGGTAAACTTTCAAATGGATTAAATATCGACTTCATTAATCGTAGTGACATTTTAAATGAATTGATAGAAAAAAATGTAGAAATCATAAATAACACTGAGATTTCAATCGATTTAGAAGGTGAAATTCATTTCCTCCAGAAAGATGCCAGCATAAGCATACCTTTAGATTTCAAGCCTGAAATTATTGTTTCTGCTAGAGGATTTGATGCCAATACTACTCTTGGGGAGAGCGACACAATAATAAAAATTGGCGGCAGCAATGGACCTGGAAAAATAGTAAATGGTATTTGGAAAGCCTATGTAGAAGTAAGTAAATTTCAATAACGGTATACAAATGTTTATCACTATTCTAGGGGGGGATTATCCTCCCCCCCCCTAAAATTTTAGTGGAAGCTTATAGTTTGGACAGTTTCCTAGAAGATTAATAGAGTCACAAATGATTACATACAGAATATTTTTCGAACGAGTATACAAATTGTTTCCCCTGTAAATAGAAGAAAAAAATAGTATACAAAACATTTACATAAATTCACAAAAAAATGATGAAAAGGGATGTAAATCAAACAAGTTTTCCTATTAAATAGATGGCATGAAAATTGCATTGGTTATAAGTAGTAAAACTAAGGGGGTTTATAAATGAGAAAAAGAGGATTATTAGTGTTAATGTTAATTGTCGTATTAATCCTAGGAGCATGCGCACAATCATCTAATGGTTCGGGAAAAGATGAAAGCGGAAACATCGTGAAAATTGGTGCAGTCCTTCCTTTAACTGGCCCTGCAGCACTGTATGGAGAGCAAACTTTAGATGGTGCTAAATTGGCTGTAAAGATGATTAATAATGAAGGCGGGATACTAGAAGGTCGTAAAATCGAATTAGTTACCGAAGATGATCAATCCAAACCTGAGCTGGGTGTAAATAAATTCAAGAAATTAATTGAAAATGATAGGGTCGATGCCATTACAGGAGGAGTGAACAGTTCAGTTAACATGGCAACAAAAGAGATTGCGAAAAATAGATTGTTAAACGTTGTAACAGTTTCTAAAGCCCCGGATATTATGGCTGATCGTGATCCATACCGATTCAGGCTAAACAGTACAAATGAAATGGATGGGAAAGCGTTCCATACATTTATTGCTGAACAGCTAAAACCAAAAACCGTGGCTGTAATCGCAGAAAATACTGACTATGGTCAGGCGGAGTTAGAAGCATTGAAAAAAAATTGGTCAGGCAGTAATGCACCCGAAATTGTTGCCACAGAATTTTTTGAATTAACGGAAACAGATTTCACGAATCCTCTAACAAAGTTAAAATCTGCAAATGCTGACGCTTTGTATGTAGCTGGGGCGGCAATAGAAATAAATTCAGCCATTTTTAAACAAGCTCATCAGCTAGGGTTTAATGATTCCATGAAACTGCTTGCTCCGGGAAATATAAATTCCAAAATGGTGGAGTTAGCAGGAGACGGAGCTGAAGGTATTATTTCAGCGGATCTCTATCAAAATACCATTGAAAATGATGTGAATAAAAATTTTGTGGAAGCATTTGAAAAGGAATATAACCGTAAACCAGAAAAAATGGAAATGTTAGGCTTTGAATCCATCTGGTTTGTTGTTAAAGCAATGGAGGAAGCAGGGTCTTCCAATGATTATAAGGCAATAGCAAAAGCGTTAGAAAGTAATGACTGGCAGTCACCAAGAGGCGATTTGAAGTTTGAAGACGGTCAAGCGTTAGGGGAAGTAATCCCATTAACTGTTAAAGATGATTCAATCGTTCGTTATCAATAGTAGAACTTCACCCCTAAAACTAAATAGCTTCTATTATTATTGGAAGCTATTTAGTTTAGATACGAAATATGCCATCCTTCTGTTTAAATCGAATGAACATGTCCGTAACAAGAAGAAAGGGGGATTTATTGATGGAAATCGTTAATCAATTATTAGCAAATGGTTTTGTCATTGGACTAACATATACATTATTTGCTCTTGGTTTAACCTTAATATTCGGTATCTTAGGAATGATCAATTTCGCCCACGGTGAATTCTATATGCTTGGGGCTTTCGGCTCGTATATCCTCCAACAGGAATTAGGCTTAAATTATTTTAGCTCTGGAATAGTAACCATCATAATTATTGGATTAATTGCTTGGTTAATTGAACGTTATACGCTGAGATCGTTACTGGAAACAGATCATCTAAATTCCCTTTTGGCAACATTTGGCTTAAGTATCGTTTTATTAAACATTGTAACAATTGCGTATGGAAGCACTCCTAGAGAAATTGACAGCCCTTTTAATGGAGTCATTCATTTCGGAAATGTGTTTATTACCCAGCAAAAGATACTAGTCGTACTATTGGGGCTAGTTGTAATCGTGTTATTAAACCTCTTTATTAAACACAGTCATATAGGGAAACTCATGCGGGCCGTTGCACAAAATAGTATGGGGGCAAAGGTTTCAGGAATTCCAATCAAAAGAATTTATTCCTTTACTTTTATATTTGGTGTTTCTTTGGCTACACTGGCAGGGATCTTAATCGGACCAACCACATTCGTAACCCCAACCATGGGAATGAGTGTCATGCTAAAAGGGTTTGTTATTGTCATTTTGGGAGGATTAGGAAGTGTTCCGGGTGCCATTATTGGCGGGATGCTGCTAGGTTTTGTTGAGACAGGTGCGTCATCCATAGTAGGGAACTCCTGGAAGGAAATTATTGGCTATCTTATTCTAATTCTTGTCTTATTGGTAAGACCTCAAGGTATCTTCGGGCTTCAAAGGAGGTCTCAATAATGAAGAAACTATACATTGCCGTCATATCCCTGGTTTTACTTTCTCTCCCGTTTGTTTTAAATAATCCTTATTATTTGAATATTCTTATCACATTTGGGATCTTCTCGATATTTGCCTTCAGCTTAAACTTTATTGTTGGCTACATAGGTGAAATCTCGTTTGGCCATGCTGCTTTCTTTGGACTAGGTGCATACTTTACTGCCTTAATAAATCAAAGCTTGAGTATTCCATATTGGTTTAGCTTAATTATCGCTTTATTATTAACTGGTTTTGTTGGAATGTGTGTTGGATTTTTATCTTTAAGACTCCAAGGTGTTCACTTTTCGATTATTACACTTGCCTTTGCGGAGGTCTTTCGCTTAGTTATTCTGAATTTAACGGATATCACCAGAGGTGCGATGGGACTTAGTGTTTCTTCTCCAACGATCCCCTTTACCCAAATTTCACTTTCTCAACCGACTTATTACTATTATTTTGTTTGTTTCATATTAATTGGGGTCCTTTATTTCATGAAATTAATATTAGGTACAAAGTTTGGAAGAGGAATTATTGCCATACGTGAAGGGAATCTTTTAGCAAGTTCAATTGGAATTAATGTATCCAAATATAAAATTATTGCCTTTACGATTTCGGCTGTCATTGCTGGTTTGGCTGGAGCTCTTTATGGGCCATTTGTGGGAATTATTACGCCTGATTTGCTATCTGTCCATTATACAACCGAGGCTTTATTAATGGTAATCGTTGGAGGAAAAGGATTTTTACTTGGACCATTGTTTGGAGCTTTTATTTTCACGGTTATTCCAGAATTTTTATGGATGACTCCAGAAGTACAATTGCTTGTGTTCGGTGTAATTTTAATTTTATCCATAATGTTTATGCCAAAGGGGATTGCCCATCTTATTAAGATAATCAAAACAAAAATGACAAAGGATAGGCATATGAATTCTCAATATGTTACCGAGGAAAAAAAGGAGGTGTCATAAGGTGGTATTATTGTCAGTTTCTAATTTAACTAAGCGGTTTGGAGGATTAAGTGCAAATTCGGATATTTCCTTCCAGGTAGAGGAAGAAAGTATTGTGGGTATTATCGGACCAAATGGTGCCGGAAAAACGACGTTCTTTAATCTGATTAGCGGATTCTTGCCCCCTACAGAGGGAGAAGTGATCTTCAGTGGGACCAATATTACCAAATTAAAGGCACATCAGACGGCATCCTTAGGAATGGTTCGAACTTTCCAGCACACCAGTGTGTTTTCTGAACTTTCTGTACTTGATAACATTTTGACTGGACAACATTTAGAAGCAAATGGCTTATTAAAGCTGGCATTCTTGAATCGTAAAAGATATCTGGAAAAAGAAAAAATGATGAAACAGAACGCACTTGAAATATTAGAATTGATGGAATTAGAAGATAAAAAAAATTTGATTGCTAAGAATCTTCCTTATGGTGAACAAAGGAAACTTGAGATTGCCATAGCCTTAGCAGCAAATCCAAAATTATTATTATTGGATGAACCAGCAGCGGGGATGAATGAAACAGAATCAGCTAAATTAGTCCAAATCATTAAGAAACTTAAGGATCAAGGGCTTTCTATTTTAATTGTTGAGCATGATATGAAGGTAGTTATGAATCTATGTGACTATATCATTGTTCTGGATCAAGGAAAGAAAATCGCAGAAGGCACTCCACTAGAAGTTAGTAATAATCCAAAAGTTATCGAGGTTTACCTGGGTACACCAGATGATGATCACCACACAAGAGAGGAAGGAAGTGTGGAATATGCTTAGTTTAGAAAATGTCCATGTTTCATATGGTCCCATTAAAGCAATTAAGGGGATATCTCTCCAAATAAATGAAGGTGAAATGATTGCCTTAATCGGTGCTAATGGAGCAGGTAAAAGCACTACGTTAAAAGCTATTGCAGGAATCGAATCCATTGATTCAGGTGCAATAAAATTTAATGGAGAGGATATTTCCAACCTCCCCTACTATAAAACTAATAATTTAGGGATTACTCTTGTACCGGAAGGACGTCAATTATTCCCAGACATGACAGTAAGGGAAAATTTAGAAATGGGATATAAAAAATCGAAAAAGGGTGCAAGTTTACAAGAATTATTAGAAAGAGTTTATGAATACTTCCCTGATGTGTACAGCAAAAGAAAAGAGCTTGCTAGTAGCTTAAGTGGAGGCCAACAGCAAATGGTTGCCATTGGAAGGGGGATCATGTCTGAACCTAAGCTCATGATGTTCGATGAACCCTCTTTAGGCTTAAGCCCAGTGTTAGTACAAAATGTAGTGAAAATCATTAAGACTTTACACAAAAAAGGCCACTGTATTTTGCTAGTTGAACAAAACGCGAACATGGCCTTAAAGATAGCTGACAGAGCTTATGTTTTAGAGATGGGAAGGATCGTATTAGAAGATAAGGCTAATTCATTGTTAAATAATGAGGAAATAAAAACAGCGTATTTGGGACTTTAATATCACTAGTTTATAAGGAAAATGAAAGGTTAGGGGGAAGCGGGAATGTTATTACAAAATCAAGTTGCAATTGTAACGGGAGCAGGAAACGGAATTGGAAAGGCAACGGCAATTGGTTTAGCCAATCAAGGTGCCAAAGTGATTGTCAATGATATTGATGAAGGAAATATTGCAGCGACAGTCCAAGAAATCAGAAACCAAAATGGCGAAGCCATTGGAGTCCAAGGAAATGTGGCTGTATATGAGGACGCAAAGAGATTAGTAGAGGAAGCAAGGGAGACCTTTGGGACAGTTCATATTCTAGTAAATAATGCGGGAATTATAAGACCTGCCATGATTCACAAAATGGAAGAAGAGCAGTGGGATATGGTACTGGACGTTAGTTTAAAAGGAACATTTAATTGTATAAAAGCAGTTGCTCCGATTTTTATTGAAAGAGGGAAAGAAAATCCTGAAGCGTTATCAAATGGAAAAATAATAAATGTTACTTCCACCGCGGGATTAGGAGGAACGATTGGGCAAGTGAATTATAGTGCAGCAAAAGCTGGTGTGATTGGTGTTACCATGTCTACTGCCCGCGAGTGGGGCAGATATCGAGTTCAAACTAATGCGGTGGCATTTGGAGTAGTAGAAACCGATATGACAAAAACGATTCGCAGTGACAAATTTGCGGATACGTACAAAAGTAAAATAGTATTAAATCGCTTTGGAAAAGTTGATGACGTTGTACCTGGTATTGTGTTTTTATCCTCTAGCGGCTCTGATTATATTACAGGCCACGTGTTAAACATTTCCGGCGGATCGCATATTGGGTTTTAATATCTGAATGTTTTTAATTAAAACAAATTAATACAAAGTGGGGGAGCACATTGACGCAGATAATTGATTTAACAATGGGAATATCCGAAGGAATGCCACAGCATCCAGCACATGGCCGTACACCGTTATTTTTATCAGGTACTCGAAATCATGAAGCTTACAAAGATTTTAATAGACGCAATCAATATGATAAAAACGATATCATTTCGTTTGAAAATGAGCAAATCATTATCTGCGGACACACAGGTACCCATATGGATTCATGCTACCATGGTGATCCAGAATCAGAATTTACCATTGAAAGAATGCCGCTTGAATGTGGTTATGGAAATGCTGTCTGGCTGGATGTGTCCCATCGATTTGGCCCAAAAGAAATCGTTACGGCTAAAGATCTAAAAGAAGCTGAGTTTAAGAGCGGATCGAAAATTTTGCCTGGTGATATTGTGTTAATCTTTACTGGCTGGTCAACTGTGAATGATCCATTAATATATGCATTCCAACATATGGGATTATCAAGGGATGCTGGTGAATGGCTTAGGGAAAAAAAAGTCAAAACAGTTGGAATTGACAATTGTAATGTAGATGCATGCGGACACCTCTCCATGCCAGTTCACATGAATTTCCTTCGGCCGCGTATTTTAGGTTTACCAAACGATGACTTTATTGCCATCATTGAAAATATGGTAAATATCAATAAAATTCCTAAATCAAGATTTACATTTTCTGGAGCCCCCATTCCGTACATTGGCAAAACTGGAGGACAAGTGCGCGCTTTAGCAATTATTGATTAATAGGGGAGGAAAACAGGAAATCATGCTATTAAATAATAATTCCTTACAAGAATTTATTTATAAAGAAAGCTTTAGCCCAACATCAGTCCATGACTTCCCTTTGGCACAGGTTTTGAATTATATCCATGATGGGGTGGTGGTAGTAGATGAAAAGGGAGTCATCGTCTATGCCAACCCGTCTTATACTCGAATCTTGCAAGTTCCAGTGGAAAGAGTCATCGGGAGGAAAATGAAAAACGTGGAACCTAATGCAAGAATTCTAAAAGTAATGGAAACCGGTGTTCCGATCTTACAGGAACCTCTTTATTTGGATCATTTGAAAGCGGAAGTTATTTTGGATGCAACACCGCTTTACAGTAATGGAAAAATGATTGGCGGTGTTACCGTATTTAAACAGGTCAAAGAAGTAGTTAGATATTATAATGCTCTTACGAAATTAAATGAGATAAAAAAGAGAGAACAAAAAGAGTATAACGAAAAAAATGAACTTAAGGATCCTTTTAAAAGGATTATCGGAAGTGACCCTGTTTTTTTGACCTGCTTAAATAAAGCTTCTTTGGTTGCTTTTTCAAACGCTTCCATTTTATTAAGGGGGGAAAGCGGGGTAGGAAAGGAAGTTTTCGCAAAGGCTATTCATGATTCCAGCCCTCGGAAAGATGGTCCTTTCATCAAAATTAATTGCTCCGCCATACCAGAAAGTTTGATAGAATCGGAACTTTTTGGTTATGAAAATGGTGCCTTTACAGGTGCAAAAAAGGGTGGTAAGAAAGGGAAATTTGAATTAGCTGATGGTGGTACGATTTTCTTAGACGAAATTGGCGACATGCCTCTCAATGCTCAAACCAAATTACTAAGAGTTTTACAAGAAAGAGAGATTGAGAGGATTGGAGGGGAACTGCCAATTAGTATTGACATTAGAGTTATTGCTGCAACTCATCAAAACCTTCCTGAATTGATAAAAACGAAACAATTTCGCGAGGATCTCTATTATCGCATTAATGTCATGCCCATTCACATACCTGCACTTCGAGAAAGGCCGCAGGACATTGAATTATTAGCCAATTATTATACAGATTATTTTTCGAATATTTATAATAAAAAGTTAATTATCTCTAAGCAAGTAATAGAAACATTGAAAGCCTATTCTTGGCCAGGTAATGTAAGACAAATGGTGAACAGTATCGAACATGGGGTTATTTTATGTGACGAATCCGTTATTCAGATTGAACATTTACCACCAGAAATCATTCAAAATCGAAGTTTTAGTGACGTGAAAATGGAAGAAAACCTAGAAATAAGCAGTGATGAGGAAAATTGTTTAGATGAACGAGAAAAATTTATTGAAGCCTTAAAAGAATCACAATATAACAGAACGGCAGCGATGGAAAGACTTGGGGTAAGCAGAAGAACTTTTTATAAAAAGTTAAAAAAGTTTAACATTAACTTGAAATAAACGACTCAATACGAACTGGAGGTGACTTAGATGGATGTCGTAATCCTTGGGGCGAATGAGGATGCGTTGAACTTAGCCTTATCATGGAAAAATAAAGCAGGCTTCATTACATTTATAGAAAAAGACCATGAGTTACTAGAAAACATTCAGTATGAGTTAGGCAATGAACTACGAGAAATATCAGGAAGTATGAATAAGTTTATCTTTACTTCCAGTTTTGACATAGAAACAAAAGGGTTAGCGATTATTTTCGATTTTTTACCTGACAACGAAGAGAAGATAAACCTGCTTAAACAGCTTTATATTGAAGCATCCACTGGCAGTGTATTTTTTACAACGAGTAAATTATTCTCTGTTTCTAAAATCGCTTCACTTATTCAGGATCCCAGGACGGTGGTGGGACTGCAATATTTACAGTCATTTGAAAAGTCAAGAGTAATAGAGTTAGTGAAAGGAATTCATACAACCACGAAGACTTTAGAAAAGGCAAATTGGCTGATGTCTCAAATGGGTAAAGAAATAACCATTGTAAAAGATTCCCCAGGGTTTTTATTAAATAGGATGACGGTGGTTTTAATTAATGAAGCCATACATTTATTAAATGAAGGAATCTCCTCACCACATGATATCGATAAAGAATTGGAATTAGCACTTGGTCTATCGCTCGGTCCTTTACGGCTTGCAGATTTAATCGGATTAGATAACGTTTTAAATATGTTGAACTCCCTATACCAAGGAACAGGAAACCCAAAATTTTTGCCATGTTCATTACTGCAAAATATGGTTTATTCAGGGTATTTAGGTAAAAAAACCAACTCTGGCTTTTACAGTTATTCGGCAGAAATATTAAATTTTCCACATCTAAATACCTATTAAGCATGGTTTCGTCATTAGAAATTCTCTGATGAAAATGGAGGTTATCAATGAAAAAGTGGAGAGTTTATTTGTTGATGTTAATAGGGATGGTTTTAATCCTGGGAGGTTGTTCTCAAACAACCAGAAATAGCAGCAGTAATGGGTCAGGTTCAAGTAAAGAACCAATAAAAATCGGTGTTGTACTCCCTTTAACAGGTCCTGCTGCTTTGTATGGCCAACAGGCTGAAGAAGGTGGGAAATTAGCAGCAAAAATGATCAATGACCAAGGGGGAATCCTTGGAGGAAGAAGAATTGAATTAGTCGTTGAAGATGACCAATCAAAACCAGAAAATGGCGTCAGTATGTTCAATAAATTAATCAACAAGGACAGAGTGAATGCGATTACGGGCGGGGTGAACAGCTCAGTTTCCATTGCAGAGAAGGATATAGCCAAAAATAAACTGATCAATATTGTGACGATCTCCTCGGCCCCAGATATTATGGCCGATCGTGATCCATATAGATTCCGTTTGAACACGACAAATGATATGAGAGGAAAGGTATTCCATACTTTTGTTAAGGATACATTAAAGCCTAAAACTGTTGCTGTTATAGCTGAAAATACAGATTATGGGCAAGTGGAGTTAGAAATATTGAAAAAGAATTGGTCCGGAAATGGAGCACCTAAAATAGTCGGAACTGAGTTTTTCGAATTAACGGAAACAGATTTTACTAACCCGCTAACAAAATTAAAGGCAGCAAATGCGGAAGCCATTTATGTTGTTAGTTCTGCTATTGAAATTAATTCTGCAATCTTTAAACAAGCCCATCAGTTAGGCCACGAAAATACGTTGAAACTTTTGGCTCCTGGAAACCTCAATACAGAATTTATAAAGCTAGCAGGTTTAGAGGCAGTAGAGGGTACGATCTCAGCCGATATTTATCTAAATTCAGCAAACAATGACTTTAATCAATCATTCGTTTCCGCCTTTGAGAACGAATATAATTATCTGCCAGAAAAAATTCAGACTCTTGGATTTGAAGCTATTTGGTTCTTAGCAAAAGCGATGGATAAAGCTGGGTCCACTGATGATCATAATGCCATTTCGAAGGTTTTAGATGAAACCCAGTGGGAATCACCAAGAGGAATGGTTGATTTCGTAGAGGGTCAGGCTCAGGCAGAGGATGCTCTTTTAACAGTTAAGGATGGCAAAATTGAACCTTATAATCCTTAAAATTAGAGGAGAAAGTCAAAGATTTATACTTTCTCCTGTTTTTTATAGGGTTATGTATCTACTATTTTAATGTTAGAGAGGTATAAAGATGAAAAATAGGATTTGTGAATTGCTTGATATTAGGTATCCCATCATTGAGGGTGGAATGGCTTACGTCGGAAATGGAGCATTGGCTGCAGCTGTATCAAATGGAGGTGGATTCGGGCAGATTGGTTCAGCAGGGAGAACTCCTGAAAACTTTGAGGAGGAAATTTTGATTGCAACAGAACAAACGAAATATCCTTTTGGGGTGAATTTACCTATTAGTGAACACAAGGACAATCAACCCTATATAAATGTAATAGCGAAACATAAAGATAAGATTAAAGCTATTAGCATAAGTGCAGGCAACCCTACTCCTTTTATTCCTATATTTAAGGAAATGGGATTAGTGGTGATGGTGATAACGGCGACTGCTAAGCATGCATTGAAAGCTCAAAAGAGTGGTGCGAATATCATTGTATGTGAAGGGTATGAGGCAGGCGGTCATAATGGAGGGGCGGAATTAACTACATTTGCATTAGTTCCTCACATTACAAGAGTGGTAGACGTACCTGTTGTCGCGGCAGGAGGAATTACGGATGGCCATGGAATGGTGGCAGCAATGTCGTTAGGAGCAGATGGTGTTCAACTCGGAACACGATTTGTCGCGACAAAAGAATGTGAAGCACATGAAAATTATAAGCAATATCTGATCGATTCTTCTGATGATGCGACAACTATTTTAACACGAAAAATAGGTGGAGTGATACGAGCACTAAAATCAAACTATACAACCAAAGTTCAAAAGGTGGACCAAACGTCTAACTTAATTGAAGAAATATTACCCTATGTTCGCGGAACAGAAAATAGAAAAGCGGTAATTGAAGGGGATTTGGAAAATGGCTGGGCTAGTGCAGGGCAAGGTGTAAGCTTAATAAACGAAATTGTAAGTGCAGAGGATGTCGTAAAAATCATCGCAGAAGAAGCAAATTGTGTAATCAGTAATCTGAAGAAGATTGAAATATTAAACAGCAGCCTTAAATAACCGATTATCATTTCATCATTTTTATTTATTTTTAAAAAGGAGGACTACTGAATGTTCTATAAAAAGAAACTTCTGTTTATGGTAAGTCTTTTGTTGGTGGTTTCGATTGTTTTAGCTGGCTGTGGAAGCGATAGTACATCCAGGAAAAGTGGTGGCAATGATACGAAAGTAATTGAAATGGATGTAAGCAATTACAATCCATCTACTCATTCTTGGGGTACAAATGTATATGAACCATGGAAGAAATATGTCGAAGAAAAAACCAATGGACGAGTGAAGGTAAATGTTTACCATGGTGGTGCCTTAGGCGGGTCAGGTTCAGTTTATCAAGATGTAAAAGGAGGGCTATATGATGTTGGCTTAGTGGTTGCTAACTATTTTTATGATACTGGTTTCTTTCCCTATACAATCGGTAGCTTACCTTTTGCTTTTGATAGCTCTGAAAGTGCTCATAAAGTTTTAGGGCAATTTGCCCAAAAATATACGGAGAATAAATTGAAGGATATTGTAGTAATGGGATCAACTTCTACAGACGCCTATGACATATTTTCCAGTGGTCCGATACGATCTGTTGACGACTTAAAAAAATTAAAAATGCGTGTAAACGGAAAAAGTGAACCGGCATTTGTTGAGGCATTGGGTGGTGTCCCTGTATCATTAGTAACAGAAGAAATTTATCAAGGTCTTGAAAAGGGCACGATTAATACAGCTTTTTACACTCCTATTGGGTCTATTGGCATGAAAATGTTTGAGCCAGCCCCTTATATCACAAAGCTGGGCGTCTCAGTAACACCGCTTGTTCCAGTTATGAATAAGGACTTCTTTAACGAACTTCCTGATGATTTGAAAAAACTTTTCGAAGAAGACCTAAACCCTAAATTCGCCGAATTATTTACTGAGAATTATACAAGTTTACTAGAAGAATCCTATAAAACGTTAGAAAAGGAAGTGTCAGAGAAAGGTGAAATTATAACGCTTTCTGAGGAAGAAATGCAGAATTTTAAAAAAGCAGGGAATACTGCCTGGGATGCATGGATAAAAGATGCAAATGCAAAAGGGTATGATGGTGAAAAAATGGTTGAAGAGTTCAGTAAAATGCTAGAAGAAAAAGGATATCCAACTCCGTTCTAATGAAAATAATCGGCTTCTAACTCTTTTTAATAAGAAAGAGTTAGAAGCCGTTAATAAAAAATATGTAAGGAGTTGGTTTGATGTTTTCAAAAACCGTTAATAGTTTGACAAGATATGCAAAGTGGTTAGCTTTAATCACAATGGGTATGATGATGTTATTTATCGCCATAGCTGTTTTGACAAGAATGTTTTTTACGCCCATTGTGGGTGATGTAGAGATTGTTAGATTGGGCATGGTAATTTTAATTATGTTTGGGTTGTCCTATACCCAGAATATTGATGGTCATATCTCAATAGGTCTAATTGTAGATAAGCTGCCTCAAAAAATCCAATACGCCCTTGATATTTTTGGCTCCTTATTAAATTTTTTGATAACGATAGTAATCGGATTTATTTTTATTGGAGTCGGTATGGAACATAAAACAACGATGCCATTAAGCACAGACCTCCTAAGCATTCCTTATTATCCGTTTGACTTTATTATTGTGATTGGCTTTTTTATGTGGGGATTAGAAGCACTGTTGAAGGTGATTACATCCATTACTAATTTTATTCACGCTGACAAAAAGAGAAAGGGAGATCCCAGCATATGGCAGTAGAATTAGTCGGTTTAATTGGAATATTGTTAATGTTTTTGTTGATGTTCTTAAGAGTTCCCATTTCCATAGCGATGGTTACCCCGGCATTTTTAGGGATTATTTATCTTAGGGGCTGGGATGTACTGACAACAGCCGTTGAAACCATAGTTTGGACCCACAGTTTTAGTTACACAATGAGTACAATCCCCATGTTTGTTTTGATGGGGGAACTCTTATTTGTAGCTGGAATTAGTGGTGAGTTGTTTACAACATTTCGAGCATGGTTTGGTAGATTAAGAGGAGGATTGGGGATTGCAACGGTAACCTCATCGGCTGTTTTTGCCGCAGCTTCTGGTTCTAGTCTAGCGACTACGGCTACGATGGGTGTTATTTCTTCTAAAGAAATGTTAAATTCAGGCTATGATAAGACTCTAACAGCGGGCTCCATATTAGCTGGGGGAACATTAGGAATATTAATTCCGCCTAGTACCACGTTTATTATCTATGGAATGCTGACAGAGCAGTCAATAGGACAATTATTGATAGCAGGGATTTTTCCAGGAATACTGCTTATGACATTATATTGCATAACCATATTTGTCTCTGTATTAATTCAACCAAAGTTAGCTCCGACTACATTTGAAAAAGGAAGTTGGAAAGAGCGATTTGTCTCATTGAAATCAACCATTTGGATCTTGCTGTTATTTATCATTGTAATTGGAGGTATGTATTTAGGATTATTTAATCCTACAGAAGCGGCAGGGATTGGTGCATTTGCTACTTTTATCATTGCATTAATCAGGAAAAAGCTTACGTTTCATGCACTGATTGAGGCGATGTCCAGCACACTAAAAACAACAGGATTTCTGTTCGCTATCATCATAATGGCGTTTATTCTAAATTATTTCTTCACCATTACGAGAATTCCTCTTTTATTAGCCGACTTTTTCTCAGATTTATCGTTACCAAAGGTTCTTACTTTTGCTCTAATTATCCTAATGTATATTTTACTGGGAGCAATCATGGATGCATTGGCGATGATCGTGATTACGATTCCAATTGTCTTACCAATTATGCAAGCTTTAGGTTTTGATCTTATTTGGTTTGGTGTAATTGTAGTCGTGGTGATTGAACTGGCGATGATCTCCCCGCCGGTGGGTATGAATAGTTTTGTACTAAATGGTACGGTGAAAGAATTAAGTCTAGAGGTGATTTTTAAGGGTGCATTTCGATTTATGATCCCAATCCTTATCCTGATTGTTCTCCTCTATTTGTTCCCAGAGATTGCTTTATTCTTACCGAGCAAGATGTATTAACCAAACGATTATTTCAATAAGGGGGATATGGATACATACCTCCTTAGTTTTTTGCAGCATTTTTTTTAAAATTCTATTACAGAGGTGCCTTTCGAGTGGAAATATATGAGTATGATCTTGTTTGCATTGGCAGTGGTGTGGCAGGGATGATGGCAGCTATTTCTGCAGCGGAACGCGGCTTAAATGTTTGTGTCGTTTCAAAAGATCAAATTGGCTGGGGAAATACACGTATTTCAGGTGGAATTGTAACCACCAATGAATCAAATGAAAAAGCCCTATGTGATGATGTATTAAGGACAG
This sequence comes from Bacillus sp. CZDM1, assembly GCF_055502545.1. Taxonomy (NCBI): domain Bacteria; kingdom Bacillati; phylum Bacillota; class Bacilli; order Caryophanales; family Bacillaceae; genus Bacillus; species Bacillus sp. CZDM1. Next base: position 81,313 of record NZ_JBUESO010000002.1, read on the forward strand.
GGGAGTATATCAATCAAAAAAAATTGGTGGAATTACTGTTAAGCAGAAGTAAAACAATTAATGATTTGGTAGAAAAGTGGGGACATATTTATTTACGCAACCCAGACAAACCGGGTGAAAAAGAATTAGTTAAACCTGGAGGGCATACTATTCCTCGAACTTTAAAATCGTTCAATCGTGGTATATCCATTGCTAATTCACTAAGAAGCAAGTTTTTAAAAATGGATATAAAAACATTAGAGGAAGTTGTAGTTTGTAGAATTATGGTTCGCGCAGGAAAGGCTGGAGGGGTTCTTTGTTACGATTGGGTAAATAACAAATGGATCGGAATTGTCTCCTCCAATATTATCCTAGCATGTGGTGGAGGTGGAATGATCTATTATCCTCATTCAGACAATATGAAAAGTGCCACGGGAGATGGATATGCTTTAGGATTACTGGCTGGAGCGAAGTTAATTGACATGGAACAAATCCAATTCATCCCATTTGGTATTTTATACCCGGAAGGCATGAAGGGATTAGAAGTTGGAGATACCTCGGCTGCAGGTCCATATGGTGTCTTAAGGAATAGGAATGGAGAAATAGTGGTTGATAATTTACCTAATAAAACTAGAGAGTTTGTCAGCCGTGCTATTGCATTAGAAGTTCAAAAGGGAAATGGTTCACCTCATGGAGGACTTTGGTTAGACCCAACAGAGAATAGAAAATATGAAGATGGCGAAAAGAACTGGCAGCATTGGAAGTCGATAGGGACGACCAATACTCTCAAAATGGCATATGGATCGAAAGCGGCGCAATGGGCAGAGAAGTTTGAAGTTAGTCCTACTCAGCACTATTGCATGGGAGGCGTTCAGATAGATGAAATTGGCAGAACAAATATTTCTGGTCTATATGCTGCCGGAGAAACTGCAGGCGGCTTTCATGGTGCGGGTCGAATGGGATCGATGTCATTATTTGAGGGATTAGCGTTTGGTAAAGTGGTTGGCGAGGAAATCATAAAAAATACGAACAACGGAGATCAAATCGAAGAAGGGGAGTTTAGGCTTGAGAAGCAAAAAATACTCGAACAATTTAATTATGGTAATAAATATAAGGCAATTCGCTTAAAAAGAGAGTTAAGTAAAATAGTGTGGGAAAATGCCGGAATCATTCGAATAGAGAGCAGTTTAAAATCTGCATTAAAGGCTCTAGATGAAATAAAAGAGAAGTCAAAATTCATCCATATTTCATTTGAGCATAGCTATAACCATCAGTTTTTAGAAGCAATGGAGCTGCAATTTATGTTATTAACTGCCCAATCAGTTGTTTTAAGCGCAATTCAGCGGACAGAATCAAGGGGAAGTCATTATAGAGGTGATTACCCAATTAAGGATATAATTTGGCAAAAGAAAAATGTTTTAGTTAAATATACGCAAGAAAAGTTGTTCGTGGAGGGGTGAACTTTTTGGGTGAAATATCGTTTTATATAAAAAGGAAATCCACCTTAAAAAATAGCAAGCAAAGAGAAAAAGTAGAGAAATTTATCATTCCCATAACCCCAGGTGAATCGACCGTCTTAGAAGGACTTCAGGCCGTCCAAGAAAACATAGATGATTCACTAGCGATTCGATATGGGTGCCGTTTTAAACAATGCGGTTTGTGTGCGGTTTCGGTGAATGGGAGTCCAAGAATGGCATGTATGACCAAAATAAAAGACGGAATGGTCGTTGGTGCATTAGAAAATTTACCTGTCCACGAGGATCTAGTTGTTGAAAGGCAATTTATTACCGAAATGATAAAAAATAAGGAACTTTTCCCTCAAAATCTAAATCACTCAAAAGACCCTATCACAACGAAAGAGTTTGACATTTTAAATAAATGTACAGACTGTCAATCTTGTATGTCAGCGTGTCCGGAATTTATCTATGAAGATATGGATTCTTTTGCAGGACCATTGTTTTTCGTCAAGTTGGCACAACTTCAGAATCATCCTCAAAATGAGCACAATTATACAGACAAAGCACAACAACTAGGGATAACAAAATGTAAAGATTGTGCTGGCTGTCCTTGTCCATATGCTATACCCATCAAGAAACTTGCCATTAATCCTTTTCTTAATCTATTAAACACTTAATACATTGTTGTTTTCTTTAAGGAGGTTCATATATGATCGAAACATTAAAAAAGGAAGCCGTTTTATTTCTAACGATTAATAGACCAGAAGTATTGAATGCTTTAAATAAAGATGTCATGAATGGATTAAAGTATTACCTTGATCACGCTAAAGAAGATGATTCTGTAAAAGTAATCGTTATTACCGGGAAGGGGAATAAATCGTTTGTAGCTGGGGCAGATATTAAGGAATTTTTGTCATTTAGAAATTCTACAGTTGCTCAAGACAATTCACGATTTGGTCAAACTGTATTTTCTTCTATTTCTAGATTAAATAAACCAGTCATATGTGCTATTAATGGGTATGCCTTAGGCGGAGGACTCGAATTAGCCCTTGCATGTGATTTTCGCTTTGCATCCGATAATGCAAAATTTGGTTTTCCGGAAATAAAATTAGGTCTATTCCCAGGATATGGTGGTGCTCAAAGGCTGCCAAGATTAGTTGGTAAGGGCATGGGGTTATATTTGATGTTGTCTGGAGAAATTTTTTCAGCACAAGAAGCGGAAAAAATGGGCTTAGTCGAAAAGATTACTCCACAAGAGTCATTACTAGACACCGTATTTGATTATGCAACCAAAATTTCACAATTCCCTTCAGGGGCACTTGCTTCTCTAAAATCATCTGTTTGCAATGGTCTAGAAATGAATTTAGACGACGCATTGATATCTGATTCGAAAAGTATTGGGGAATTAATGGTTTCTGAAGAAGCAATTGAAAGAACGAAGCAATTTCTAAATAGGTAAACGGATCAAATACACTAATTTAATTTAAAGGGGTCTGCTTATGAAAATAAATGAACAAGTAGCCATTATTACTGGATCCACAAAAGGGATTGGATACAGTATAGCAAAATCATTTGTACAAAAAGGTATTGCTGTTATCATCAACGGGCGTAATGAAGAAAAGGTTAACCAAACCGTACATGAATTGATTTCTATGGGCGGCAGGGCAGCAGGTCTAGCAGGGGCTGTAGAAAATCCACAGACAGGTAAAAAATTAGTAGATCTAGCAAAAGATAAGTTTGGAAAGGTATCAATATTAATTAATAATGCAGGTATCATACATGACCAAATTTCCTATAAAATGACAGATGATGAATTTTCTGATGTTATTGATGTTCATGTGAAAGGTGCATTTTATTGTACAAAGCCTTTCGTTCAAGAAATAAAGCAGCAAAAAGGAGGTGGCCATATCATTAGTATGACGTCAAACTCCGGGTTAGAGGGAAATATCGGACAAATAAATTATAGTGCAGCAAAGGCAGCGATAAACGGAATGACCTGGACACTGGCAAAAGAATTAAAAAGGGATCATATCATTGTAAACGCCATAGCACCAGCAGCGCTAACAGATAAGACACTGCCATATGTCGAGAGAGCAAAACAAAAAGCTGCTGAAAAAGGGGAACCGCTTTCACTACTTTGGGAAATTGGAACTTCTGATGAAGTTGCGATGTTTATTACAAAATTAATAGAGGACAGTAATATTGAAGAAACAGGGGAAATCTTTGGAGTAAATGGTCAAAATATTGTCCGCTGGAAGCCAACTTTTTATCAGCCCTATAATAATGTAGTGTCATAAAAGGAGAGGAATATGAAGTGGAGATTCTATATGAAATGAAAGTAAAAGAAGAGGATCTTGATGTCATTGGGCATGTCAATAATGTTCGATTTGTAGCCTACCTCGAGGATGCACGAGGTGAATGGTACAAAAGAGTTGGTATCTCTTATGAGAAAATGAGAAATAAAAAAGTTGGTACTGTTATCCTAAAGATGGATATTATCTTTTTGAAAGAAGCTAGACTTGGAGACACGCTTAAATTCATGACTTTTCCGAAAAAATTAGGAAATAAGAGTTTTGTATTACAACAATATATTTATAATCAAGCGGACGAACTTATCACAGAAGCTTCGGTAACTTCGGTAATGTTTGATATTCTATCAAGAAAGAGTATCTCTGTAGTTGAGGAAATTGCTAGTAACTTTCCATTTGAATCCTAAAAATTTTTTATATTAATAGGAATTAGTGGAAATATTGTGTTGGATTTTATTTAGGCACTGTTAATTTTTATTGAATATGTACACCGAAAATTAAAGGGAAAATGAAAAGAGCAGGAACCTTACCAAGGTATCCTGCTCTTATTTGTTATTAAAAGATACTGTCTTTATTCGTTCTTTTTTTTTTCCATAAAAGGTTATGAATTGGAATTTAAGATAACTCAGGTTCCGGTTTCACCCAAAGCTGAGACCAGCTCTCTATTTCTCGTAAGACTGGTTCTAGCGACCGACCTTTATTGGTTAATGAGTACTCAATAATGACTGGTGTTTCCGGTATTACCTTACGTTTTACTATGCCTTGTTGTTCTAAATCCTTTAAACGATCGGATAATACTTTACCACTTATGCCAATGGCGGACTGTATTTCAGTAAACCGTTGCGAACCAGATAATAACTGATAAATAACTAATGCACTCCATCTTTGACTAAGTAGTGAGATGGCTTTTTCAAATTTTGGACATATAGTAGGTTGTTTCATATTACATTACACCTCTCTTATTTATAGTATAGCACAAAATGTTATTCGTTAACAAAAGTAAATCTAGTTACTTGACAATACATAATAACAATAATACACTTACTTACATAAAGTAACTACATGTTATTTGTTTTTAGCTGACAAATTATCATAAGAAAATGACTCAAGGAGGGGGTTTATGGGATTTCACACAAAACCAACTACATTTGTGGGGCATGTCAAAATTAAGGTAGAAAATTTAGAGCGTTCATTAAAATTTTATCAAGATGTTCTTGGTTTCGATATTTTGGAGCAATCCATTTCAACGGTAAAACTAACAAGTGATGGAAAAACAAGTATTTTATCACTTGAACAACCTGACAATGTCATTCCAAAACAAGGAAGAACAACAGGTTTATATCATTTTGCTATCCTTTTACCAGAAAGAACGGATTTAGCCAATATTGTGATTCACTTGGTGAACAAGGGGATAAAATTTGGGTCTTCCGATCACCTTGTAAGTGAGGCATTGTATTTAAATGATCCAGATGGAAACGGTATTGAAATTTATATCGATCGGGAGCCTTCTAAATGGAACTGGAAAGGCGAAGAAGTGGGTATGACAGTGGACCCGCTAGATTTTGAAAATCTATTGACTACTGTTAAACCAGGTGAAAAGTGGCAGGGTATGCCGGAAGGAACGGTAATGGGTCATATTCATTTACACATTTCTGAATTAAGGAAGACGGAACAATTTTATGTAAAAGGACTTGGATTTGATGTTGTCAATCGATATGGCGTGCAGGCGCTATTTCTTTCCGCTGGAAAGTACCACCATCATATTGGGCTAAATACATGGAATGGAGCAGGGGCACCAACGCCTTCCTTAAATAGTGTAGGTTTAGAATCTTTTACACTTATTTTGCCTAATGAAGAAGTACGTAATCACGTAGTATCTAATTTGAAAAAGATTGGTGCTAATGTAATGGAAGTAAACCATTCTTTTATAACTTATGACCCCTCTGGAAACAAAGTCGAGTTAGCAGTATAGATAAGGAGGACTCACAGTGTCTACTAGTAATCATAACGGCATTGAAATAGGAATTTATACACTTGCTGATATCGGTCCGGATCCCTTGACGAACAAAACGATAACTCCCAAACAACGAATGAAGGAAATGATACAAGCGGCAAAGCTTGCGGATGAAGCTGGTTTAGATGTTTTTGGGGTAGGGGAACATCACCGTTTGGATTATGCTTCCTCTTCTCCTGCAGTCATTTTAGCTGCTATTGCACAAGCAACAAATCGAATTAAATTAACCAGTACTACAAGTGTGTTGAGTACGCTTGACCCAGTTCGCTTATTCGAGGATTTTGCCACATTGGATTTGCTCTCAGATGGTCGTGCAGAAATCTTGGCTGGCCGAGGAGCATTTATAGAATCATTCCCGCTTTTTGGATACAGTACCAATGATTATGATGAGCTTTTTTCTGAACATATGGAATTGCTATTGCAGCTAAATAAAAATGAACGAGTCACTTGGTCGGGTGATTTTCGTTCTCCCTTAAGGAATGCAGAAATTTCACCACGACCTATACAAGAGCAAATACCGATTTGGATTGGTGTTGGCGGGACGCCTGATAGCGCCGTCCGTGCAGGGAAATTTGGAGTTGGAATGGCCCTGGCCATTTTAGGCGGAGATCCATTGCGTTTCAAACACCTTGTGGATCTTTACCGTAATTCGGGAATGGAAGCAGGTCATTCACCGGATGTATTAAAAGTGGGTGTAACAGGCCATGCTTTCATTGCTGAAACTACCCAGCAAGCCAAAGACGAGTTCTTTCCTTATTATTCAAACTATTGGTCCTATGTGAATCGCCAAAGAGGAATGGGAACAAGGATGTCAAGGGCCGACTTCGAACATATGGCAAGTCCAAATACCGCTTTGTTCGTAGGAAGTCCGCAGCAAATTGTCGAGAAGGTTCTTCATCAGCATGAGCTTTTTGGCCATAGACGTTTTCTAGCGCAAGTGGATATAGGCGGATTACCTTTTAATAAGGTAGCCAAAAATATTGAATTATTGGCAACTGAGGTTGTTCCATTGATAAAAAAGGCAACAAGCAACTAAATTATATAATTGGAGGAAATCATTATGAACATCGCAGTAATTGGAGCAAGTGGAAAAGCAGGAAACCTGATTTTGAAAGAAGCAGGAAATCGGGGACACAACATAACAGCTATCGTAAGAGATGTATCTAAAGTTCAAGATAAAAATGTTGCAGTGATTGAGAAAAACGTATTCGATTTAACATCAGATGATTTAAAAGCGTTTGATGTTGTTATTAATGCCTTTGGAGCGCCGCTTGGAGAGGAACAAGCTCATGTGGATGCGGGCCATGCTTTAATCGAGGCGTTAAAAAGAACAAGTACAAGATTAATGGTTGTCGGGGGTGCGGGAAGTCTTTTTGTCGACGAGAACAAAACAGTTAGAGTAATCGATACTCCTGAATTTCCGGATATGTTTAAACCAACTGCACAAGGTCAAGCAAGGAACCTACAAGAATTACAGGAGACTTCTGATATAACATGGACGTTTATCAGCCCTTCTGCTATTTTCAATCCAGAAGGAAAAAGAACGGGATCTTATCAGTCAGGGAAAGATCATCTTCTTGTTAATTCAAAAAATGAAAGTTATATCAGCTATGCTGACTTTGCGATCGCGGTGGTAGATGAAGTTGAAAATCCTAAGCATCTTAATGAAAGATTTACTGTTGTTGGTGAATAATCAAATGGTTAGGATTAGAAATTAAATTTTCCTATGTAAAGAGTCCTAAGACTTTCATGTCTTTGGACTCTTATTTTTTACCTTCATCATCAGGGTCCATTTGATCCCAGCGAGGTTTTCCTTCACGTTCAAGCTGATCATTCAAAGCTTGCCACGATTTTTCAATTTCTCTATCTAGCTCAATTTTGGAATAAATCATATCAAATAGTACAGTAGCAATTAAACTTCCAATAATCGCCCAAATATATATCATAGTAGTAATCTCCTAGGTAATAATATCTACTGGATTTTAACATATATTTAGGCATTTGACAGTTGTTTTAGTAAAATGGAGGAATTTCACATATTAGCACAGTGTGCTCCAGATTCTAGTGGTATTGGCGACGGAGTGTTGTTCAATGATGGAATAGGCTGCATTGGTAATCGCTTGTGCTAATGTTTCACCTTTCGCGCGGATATTATTAAAGCTAACTTCGGATTCTCCAGCTGTTGAAAAAGTAAACCCGAAATCCTCTAGTCTTTTAACGATTATCATGGCATGTTCAAGATTTTGCTCAGGTTGAAATTCAGAATCATGAATGAAAATACCCTTTTCATAATCAAACCAGCGGTCCCATCTATTTAGCTTCCAACCAAGAATTCTCCGTGCGATTGAATCTGTTTTGTTCATTTTCATTACCCCTTTTCTCAATGTTATATAACAGGTTTATTATTATTAGTTATTATATAACACAACAAATAAAACGACCACAATTTTTTATAATTTTTTAATGTACATTATTTTTATTCTTTTAAAAGGGGAAGAAATTGACAAAAAAGAGCAGATTTATTTGAATAAATTGGTTGGGTCACTGTACCATATGTATTTAAAATGGTATTATATAAATTAAGAATTTACAAAAAATTAAGACAAAGGAGAGATTGTTAATGAGAATACTAATAACAGAAATTATTTGGAATGAGGGAGTAGAGGAACTGGTTAAACAAGGACTAGAAGTGGATTATGATGAGAATTTATGGGGAAATCGTGAAAAATTGCTCCAAGTGGTGAAGCACTATGATGCAATTATAGTCAGGAATCAAACGAAAGTAGATCAAGAGCTTTTAGAGGCTGGAAATCGCTTAAAGGTAGTTGGTCGTCTTGGGGTCGGTCTAGATAATATAGATACAATTGCAGCAAAGGCAAGAGACATTAAAGTTATTTACGCTCGTCATGCAAATGCTACCTCAGTAGCTGAATACGTAATGGCTGCTATGTTAAGTGCAAATAGACCACTTCATCTAGCAGATTATGATATTAGAAAAGGGCATTGGAATCGAAAAAAAAATACAGGTGAAGAACTAGCTGATAAGACATTAGGCTTAATTGGGTTAGGAGAAATATCTCACCGTGTCGCTAAAAGAGCAAACGCTTTTGGAATGAAGGTAATTGGATTCGACCCGTTTATCACTGAGTATGACCATATCGTTTCTGAAACGGGTGTCCAGGTAAAAGACTCTTTAGAAGAATTATTATCGGTATCGGATTTTGTTTCCTTACATGTTCCATTAACCGCCGCTACAAAGTATCTAATTTCTGAAACGGAACTAAATAGGATGAAACCTTCAGCCGTTATTATTAATACCTCCAGGGGTGGAATTATTGATGAGAATGAACTATCTATCGCTTTAAATAATCATACCATTGCTGGAGCATTTCTAGATGTCCTCGAGATAGAACCAATCTCACAATCTAATAGACTTTTGTCATGTGAAAGAGTCATTTTGACGCCGCATATTGCTGGATTGACGAATGAATCACAGATAAGAACCTCTTTATTAGTGGCTAAGGAAGTAGCAAAAATCTTAAAAGGAAATCCTTCTTTATGTACGATATAACCATTTAATTAAAATATTTTGAAAATTTGAATATTATTATTGACTATTAATGGTTTAGGTGGTTTAATAAGGATATACCAATTGGTTGGGTCACCCAACCAATAATAAAGGAGGCTATATAATGAGCAACAATAGTCAATCAAGCACTTTGACTGAAAAGCAGGAATCAACCCCTGTAAGTACTCATAAGTTTTTAATCCATCATAGAGGTGATCATGTAGGTGTTGCGACTAGTCCTATTCAAACGGGTGAGAAAGTAGTCGGCATTTATATGGATGATAATTCTGATGTGGTAGTAACTGCTAAGGGAGATATTCCATTAGGTCACAAGATTTCTTTAGTCAATTTAGACTGTGGAGAGCCTGTCTTAAAATATGGTGTTCAAATCGGCATAACTACAGCTAAATGGGAAGTCGGCGACTATATTCACACTCAAAATATTAAAACGGCGAGGTGGTAAAAAATGACACAACTTTTTGGATATCGCAGAGAAAATGGTAAGGTTGGAATTCGTAATCATGTAATTATTTTACCTGTAGATGACATATCAAACGCAGCTTGTGAAGCAGTAGCAAACCAAGTAAAAGGAACTATGGCTCTGCCACATTCTTATGGCAGACTTCAATATGGGCCGGATCTAGATTTGCATTTTAGAACAATGATTGGAACAGGGTCTAATCCAAATGTAGCAGCCGTTGTTGTTATCGGGATTGAGGAAAATTGGGCAAAGAAAATTGCTGATGGTATTGCAGACACTGGTAAGCCAGTAACCTATTTCTCTATTGAAAGAAATGGAGACTTAGAAACAATTCGGGCGGCATCTTGGAAAGCGAAAGAGTATGTTCAATGGGCTACAGAACTGCAAAAAGAACCAATCGAATTAAAAGATTTAACAATTAGTATTAAATGTGGTGAATCTGATACGACAACTGGATTGGGTTCTTGCCCAACTGTATCTCAAGCTGTTGATCGGGTAGTAGATGCAGGAGCAACCGTATTCTTCGGGGAAACATCTGAATTAACAGGTGGAGAGCACCTAGTTGCTCAGCGTATGGCAACTCCGGAACTGAAAAACAAATTTATGGATATCTACAATGATTATATAGGTGAAATTGAATCGAAAGGTGTCGATTTATTAGGATCCCAACCGACTCAAGGAAACATCGCAGGCGGGCTTTCGACTATTGAAGAAAAAGCACTTGGAAATATTGCAAAGACTGGTACAAAACAAGTAATTGGCGTACTGGAGCCTGCTGAAAAACCTGTAAATGGAAATGGTCTATACTTTATGGATACTTCCTCAGCCGCTGCAGAATGTATTACATTAATGGCTGCTGCTGGTGCTGTACTACACTTGTTCCCTACCGGACAAGGAAATATTATCGGTAATCCTATTGAACCTGTGGTTAAAATTACTGCAAACCCAATTACTGCAGGAACGATGAGTGAACATATTGATGTTGACGTGCAAGGTTTGCTTTCTCGTCAGATTTCTTTAGAAGAAGCTGGAGATAAGTTAATGGAGATGATTGCTCGTACTGTTAATGGTCGTCTCACGTGTGCAGAGGCATTAGGACATAGAGAATTTGTCATGACAAAATTATATAGAAGTGCTTGATCTTTCTCTCCCTACACTTTTATGCGTAGGGAGATAGCTTTTTTAGCCACTAAGTTTTGTATGTAGAAATTAGACAAAATTTTAAGGAGTATATGAATGAATACTTATAGTAATTCTGATCTTAAGGTGTTTTGTGAAGATGTATTAGTAGGTATGGGTATGACTAAACAGAATTCTTCCGTGGTAGCTGATGCCTTAATTAGAGCAAATCTAGAAGGTGTTGATAGTCATGGAATCAGCAGACTCCCTATATATATCAAACGTTTCCTCGATAAAAGGATTAATCTAAATCCAAACCTCAAAATGGATAGGAAGACATCTTCTGTTCTTTTAGTAGACGGAGATAATGGATTGGGGCATGTAGTTAGTTATCATGCTATTTTAAAAGGGATTGGAATGACAAAGGATAGTGGTATTACTGCAATAGCTGTTAAGAATAGCAATCATTTTGGAACTGCTTCCTATTTTTGCCAATTAGCATGCGAAAATAACCTTGCCTGTATCGGATTTACAAATTCTCCTCCAGGCATTGCTCCTTGGGGTGGAAAGAATGCTTTTTTTGGTACGAATCCTATTGCTTTTGGCTTTCCTACAAAGAATGATCAGCCTGTTATCATAGACTTATCGACAAGTATTGTAGCAAGAGGGAAGATTATTTTAGCTGCTAAACAGGGGAATAATATCCCTGAAGGGTGGGCAATTGATGAACATGGCCAGCCAACAAACGATCCTGAATCAGCTTTAAAAGGATCTGTTTTGCCATTAGGTGGACCAAAAGGTGCAGCCTTAGCATTAGCGGTGGAAATTCTGACTGGGATCCTATCAGGTGCAGCTTTTGGTCCTCATGTAAAAAATATTTACGATGATAATGAAACAGAACAAGCAAATGTAGGTCATTTCTTTATTTTGATGGACATTGAGAAGTTTATGGATTTAAATAGCTTTTTCGAGTTAATTGAAACCCTTTTAGGTGAGATGAAGGATATTCCTAAAATACCAGGAACGAATGAAATTAGATATCCGGGTGAAAGAAGAAAGAGAGATAGAGAGCAACGGCTAGTGGAAGGAATTCAACTATCGGCAAATGTCGAAGAGGAATTAATCAAATTAGGCAAGAACTTTAATGTAAGGTTTCCTATACCTGCTACCCTGGAGAAAATCCAATAAACGTAATAAAAGCTGTCTGTGGTTAGGACGTATGAGAGCCCTTAAACAGATCAGCTTTTTTATTTATTTCGTTGTGGTGGCCTGGGTAATGGATTGCTCAACACTACCTAAATGTTCTTTCATATATTGTTGTGCAAGCGGTATATCTTTTTGTTTCATCGCCTCTAGAATTTTTGTATGCTCTTGAACTGATTGTCTGACTCGACCGGGAATTTGAATGGACTTCGTTCGAGATTCTGATAGTAAATCAATTAAATAATACATGAGTCTTACTAACACTGCATTTTTTGAGTTATTCGCTAAATTTATATGAAATTTATGATCCAACTCCGCAAGACGATTATAATCAATTCTGCCATCTAGGATCTCATTCGCTTCATTAATAATTTGTTCTAACTCATTAATTTGTTCAACATTTGAATTTTCGATTGCCCATTTTACGGTCGATTCTTCGAGAATTTGACGAACAGCGAAAAAGTCTTTGATTTGATCGGAGGAAACAAAAAATGCTTCGGCCATTTTTTGAATTTGATGTTCGGGTGAAGCAACAAAAACCCCTGTACCATGTTTAGCAGTAAGGTATCCATAGGCTTCAAGAATTTTATAGGCTTCCCTCACCGTATTTCTACTTACGGAAAGCTCTATACCCATATCCCTTTCACCTGGAATTTTTTCCCCAGGCTTATATATTCCATCTTGAATTTTTTTCTTTATGCTATCGGCTACTTGTTCAGAAATACCTTTTCTATTAAGTTCCATAGTAATCTTAACCCCCAGTTACATTCGAATGGTTTTATTTATCTTTATAAAAAAAATACCGTATTCCATTGGCCCAACCTTTTTATTAAATCATCTCATAAAGGGATTTTCAAATGTAATTACAAAAATCACTTTATATGATTTAAATATGTTAAAGCTGCCTCAATTGAGGCAGCATTCCTACATTTTTGTGAAAAGAAATCCTAATAAAATTAACGCTGTTGATCCTATCGTTCCGGTAAGAAGAACTTTACTATTTAGCTTTTTAAATTCTAAAAAATTCACGCTCAATCCTAAACCAGCCATCGCCATTGATAATAAGAAGATACTTAAAGCAATTAACATTTGAGTAATGGTTTCGGATAAAATACCGACTGTATTGACAAGACACATTAGTAAAAAACCAAATATAAACCATGGAATAGGTAAATCCTTTAACTTACGTTTTTGTGTTGGAGCATCAGGGTGCTTTTTATTAAATAATGCTGCTAAAATAAACGCAACGGGAATCAGAAGCGCAACACGGCCTAATTTTACAAGTAATGCTGTGTCACTGCTTATGTCACCTCCAGGAGCAGCTGCTGCTATTACATGTGCTAGTTCATGGAGAGTAGCCCCTGTTAATAATCCAAAACTGTATGAGTCTAATCCAAGAAAAGGGTATAAAAATGTGTAAACAATGGTTACGACGGTTCCCATTATGGCGATAAATGCTACGGAAATTGCGGTCAACTCTTTTTTCGCTCCGATTAATGGAGCTACTGCTACAATAGCAGCAGCTCCACATACGGCTGTTCCTACAGCAATCAAAGCTGAAAGATGGCGGTCAATGGAGAAAATCTTACCGAGGTACATCATGACGATAAGTGTGAAGGTAATAACTGCAATGTCTATTAAAATAATAGAAAAACCAGCTGAAATGATTTGTTCAATATTTAATCGTAATCCCATTAATATAATCCCGGCACGAAGTAAAGTTTTACTGCTAAATGTAATTCCACTATCAGAACCTGCTGGAACATCCATTAATCCTTTCCAACTCATACCTAAAAGGATGGAAATAATCATCACACCCATTACAGAAAAAACAGGAATTTTCGCTATTAGCCCAGATAGCAGTGCCAGTACCATTGTTAAGAGTAAACCTTGTATCCATCCCTTTTTATTTTTTAGGGATTTGATTTTTTTGTAGGAATAAAGAGGAATCGAATTACTTTTTTCTTTTATTTTTTCCATAGCTAAATTACTCAATCTTCTACCTCCTTTTAAAAATTTCAAAAACCCTGAGTTAATATTGGTTGGTGCCATTGGTTAGGTGACCCAACCAATATTGCATACTATTATTAAATCATTTTAAAATGAACTAATCAACAAAATTATTAATCTTAAATAAAAAAAATAAAAAAAGATTGATTTTTGAGAAAATTAAAAATAAAATGAATATATTGGTTGGGTGACCGTACCTTGGGAGAAGGGGGACAGAGGATAGTTGTTACACCTTAAAATATGAAAAGGCTTACAATTACCGTGGGAGGTTGTTAAATGAAAAGGTTTATTTCCATTTTAATTTTTATGGTGATCTTGTTCATAAGTGGATGCTCCAATGTAACAAGCAAGGAAACGAAGGCCGAATATATACTTAGGTTGGGACATTTGCAAACAGTGACTCACCCTTACCATAAAGGAGCAACAAAATTTAAGGAACTTGTAGAAAGTAAATCTGATGGAAAAATACAAATTGATATATTCCCAAGCAGTCAACTGGGGAATGGTAGAGATCAGATTGAGGGAGCTCAAATTGGTTCAATACATTTCCATATAGGATCTGTCGCTCCTGTTACAAACTTTGCTCCTAAGTTTAATGTACTCAATATCCCATATTTATTTGAAAGTCGTGAGCATGCATTTAAAGTTCTTGATGGGGAGATTGGAGAGGATCTTGCGGACAATTTACCAAACAGAGGCTTAATCAATCTTGGTTTTATGGAAAACGGTTGGAGGCATATGACAAATAATAAACAACCAATAAAAACGAGTGTGGATGCGTCTAGTTTGAAAATTAGGGTACAAGAATCACCACCATATATTTCCTTTATTAAAGCGCTTGGATCAACTCCCGTACCAGTCCCATTTGGAGAACTTTATACTGCTCTAGAACAAAAAGTTGTAGACGGGCAGGAAAATCCGCTTGCTCAAATTTATTTAAATAAGTTTAATGAAGTACAAAAGTATCTAACATTAACCGCCCATAATTATGATGCAGCTGTTTTTATTATGAGTAAAACCACATTTGATACCTTACCTGCAGAACTTCAAAAAGTTGTGAAAGAATCTGCGAAAGAAGCTATTAAATACGAAAGGAAAGTTGCATTAGAAGATGAGAATGAGCTATTAGAGAATTTACGAAAAACGGAGATTGAAATTGAAGAAAACCCTGATTTAAACTCCTTTAGAGAGGCCGTTAGACCTGTATATAAGGAATTCGAAGAATCTATTGGTAAGGAATTATTCGACAAAATAGAAGCTTTAAAATAAAAATGTGGAGGTGGCTGTGAATTGAAAGAATTTATGGAGAAAACGAGTATAACAGTTAATAAAGCCAGTCAAGTTGTCATATTTGTATTTTTTGTTACTGCCTTCTTGTCTACTGTTTATCAAGTATTTTCACGTTTTGTTTTGCAAAGTGCTTTTGTTCAAAAAATTCTTCCAATGGTCGATTTTTCTGTATTTAATTTAACTTGGATTGAAGAGCTGATTCGTTATTTGTTTGTTTGGATTGTCTTTTTGGGAATTGGAGTTGTTTACAAGAGCAAGGAACACGCACAAGTAGAAGTTTTACATCATTATTTACCCAAAAAGTATAAAAGTAAGTTATTAATACTTATCGAAGTAATAAATTCAAGTTTATTCCTATTTTTAATCATTTTTGGTTCAAGGATATTAAAGTTTACTAGTCAACAAATTTCTCCTTCAATGGGGCTTAATATGACCATAATCTACGGAGCAGTACTTATCTGTTTCATAATTTGCCTCATCCATTCTTTAGTTAATTTAGTAGGATTGGTAATTTCTAAAAGTGAAATTACTAGTGTCGAAGTTACCGGGGAAGGTACCAATATAGGATAACAAAGGAGGAGTTTCAATGACAGTAGCTATTGTAGTTCTGATAGTATTACTAATATTAATGATGATAGGTGTCCCAATTGCTATTTCTCTCATTATGGCCTCTGTTGCGGGTTTTCTGTCCAGCATCTATTATATTCCATTGGAAGTAATTCCTCAAAGACTAATAACTTCAGTAGATTCGTTTCCACTCCTAGCCATTCCCTTTTTCATGCTTACGGGTGAATTAATGATGTCAGGCAGCATGGGTCGAAGAATAGCAGGATTTGCTTTTGCAGCAGTTGGTTGGGTACGAGCTGGGTTAGCACAAGTTTCTACATTAACCAGTATGTTTTTTGCTGGGATTTCTGGATCTGGGGCTGCGGATACAGCAGCTGTTGGGAAAATGATGATTCCGATGATGGAAAGTAAAGGATATGATAAAGGGTTTGCTGCTGCAACGGTTGCAAGTGCGGGTACGATTGCAGTTGTTATTCCACCTTCCATCCCAATGATTGTTTATGGAGTAACTGCGGGGGTCTCTATCGGGGATTTATTTACAGCAGGAATTGTTCCAGGAATATTAATCGGTCTATCTATCATGATGTTAAACTATTGGCTGACAAAAAAGAACGGTTATTCTGAAGAAGCGGGTAAGTTTGAATTTTCGTCATTTCGGAAAACTTTCTTTGAAGGTATATTGGCATTAATTTTACCCTTAATTATTATAGTTGGGATCCGTGGAGGAATTTTCACTCCAACTGAAGCTGGTGCCGCAGCCGCAGCATATGCATTTATTATAAATAAGTTTGTTTATAAAGATATGGATTGGAAGGATATCCCTCATGCATTTTTGAATGCTGCAAAAATGACTGCAATGGTCGTGTTTATTATTGCCGCTGCAAACCTGTTCGGCTGGCTTTTAACTGCTGAACAAATTCCAGCATATCTTACTCAACTTGTTACTGGTATATCTGATAATAGATACGTTATACTCATTTTGTTCAATATCATTTTCTTTATTGCTGGATGTTTTTTGAACGCATCTGCCGCAATTACAATATTAACTCCATTACTTTTACCTATTGCATTGGCAGCAGGAATTGATCCTATCTTTTTTGGGCTTATCATGGTTGTTAATCTTTCTATAGGTTTAATTACACCCCCGGTTGGTTTGGATCTTTTTATAGTAAAAGGTATTGCGAATGTCTCATATGATAAGATAGTAAAATCAATTGTACCTTTTATTTTAGTAATGATCTGTGACCTATTAATAATTACTTATTTTCCAGCACTGTCGATGTTTTGGGTTTAGACCCAATAGTAATTAGTACTTCACTATGTACAAGTCTTCTAAAAAACGGTAGCCTTTCTTAAATATGAAGGTGTCTTCATTTATTGGACCAATAGATGGAGACACCTTTATATTTTCTGGACCGGCATATAAGCAAAATATAGATTAACGTCTGGACTTAACCAATATTAAATCCAGTACATTGGTGGAAATATCCACAAGGTATCCGTGGTTGTCACCCGATCTACTAAATACAATAAACACAAAATCAAGAAAACCTTAGACTATTGAATGCGGACTAAGGTTTTTTACTATTTAGATAGTTTTTTTCAGACCACTTCAGTGCATCTCTTTTGATGGGAAGTTGTTACAGAATAGTTAAAGGGAGAGACATTTAATATGGTTCTTCCGAAAATTGTCATAAGTGACTATTTGCCTAAAAATAGTTTTTGGTAAAATTAGGTGTAAAGACAATTACATATTTTACTAGCTTAGTAGTCATCCTGTATTTATTTTATAAAGGGGAGGATTGTTTTGCCAAGTGTAAGCAGCTATTTTATTAAAAAAGGTATTAAAGTAGGCGCCAAAAAACTTAATTTGAAGGAAAAGGATATTGGTGAAAGCAGGTACGTCATCGATTCATTTGCCCGGAAATTCTCCAAGTTGCCAAAGAACTGTAAGGTTGAACAAATTCAGATTGAAGGAATTTACGCTGAGTGGATATCTAACAATCAGTCGGAGGCAGGTAAGGTGATTCTTTATTTGCACGGAGGAGGATATGGTTATTGCTCAGCAGATACCCATCGATCGTTGGCTGCAAGAATCATGATTGAATCAGGTGTAAAAGTTCTCCTTCCTGAATATCGACTTGCACCTGAACATCCATATCCTGCAGCAATTGAAGATACTCTCACAATTCATCGATGGCTTCTAAAGCAAGGTTATGAATCTTCAAATATCATATTTGCAGGTGATTCAGCAGGAGGGGGCTTATCGGTGGCAGCTGCGTTGGCGCTTAGAGATCAATCTGAAACACTCCCTGCAGCAGTAATTTGTCTGTCTCCCTGGGTTGATTTAACAAGCTCGGGTGAAAGCTACATCGAAAACAAGGAAAAAGATCCGTATTTAGTGAAGGAACTTGTGCGAAAGACCGCTCAAGCATATGCAGCTGAGGAGTCACTTGACAATAGATTGATTTCTCCCGTTTTTGCTGATTTAAATGGGTTTCCGCCATTGTTTATTCAAGTAGGAAGTATTGAAATTTTGTTAAGCGATGCCAAATTATTAGCGGATAAAGCTCGTAAGGCTGGGGTAGAGGTACACTTAAAAGTCTGGGAGGGTATGTGGCATGTATGGCAAATAAGCAATAAACTACCTGAAGCCAAAAAGGCCGTAAAAGAAATTGGGGACTTTGTAAGGCTGTTTTCGCATTGATTGGTGTTTTTCTAAACAATTTTATAAATGTTTTCAGAATCTTCAATTTGGGCTATTGTAAGTTACAATTTTCCAATGTAAAATACAGGTAATAAGTAATGAATGAGTACTCATTCATATTGATAGGAGTGAAGTGGAAACAATCGAAAAACATGTATTGGAGAACAAAAAAAATCAAACAGAGGTGAGAGTTCATGTCCGAAAATAATCCTTACGATTCATTTAGACAAGTAAGTGGAATGTGGGAAAAAGGTTTAAATGGATTACTATTTCAATCCCTTAATAACAACCCATTGATCCAAATAACAAAGGTTGGCATTCAGGCAAATTCTAGATATATAGAGATGTTAAAAAGAAATCGGGAATTAATGGCTAATTATATGAATCTACCAACCAAAAATGATGTAGCCAATGCGGTCAAACAAACCATCCAAGCTGAAGAAAAAATAGATATTCTCGAAGAGCAAATCTGGAATTTACAAGAAAGCTTTGCTTTAGCTACGGAGGAACAAAATAAAATGCTTGCTGAAATAATAGAATTCACCAAACATCTCCATTCAGAATGGCAAAAGGCATCACAGGAGCTTACAAAATTATCTGAAATGCAAAATGAGATTGAGGCAATGAAGAAGCTTTTGCAGAAAGAAAAAAAAGAACCAGTTCTGACAGGAAAATAATGTAAAGGTGGAATAAATGATGGCGGTTAAATCACTAGTAAATATCCCTGTTCTCAATCTTAACACTGAGAAGCAGAGGTGGAACACTATTTATAAAGTCATGAGTGAACCAAAGCCAGAAATTAAGTCTACACCTAGAATAGCAGTCTGGAAAAAAAATAAATCTGTTTTGTGGTATCACCCTGCTCCAGAGAAAAAGTATAAGACCCCCTTGTTTTTGGTGTATTCTCTATTAAATAAAGCGTATATTCTGGATATCTCTGAGGAAGGAAGTGTCGTTGGCAACCTTACAAAAATGGGGTACGATGTCTATTTACTAGATTGGGGTTCTCCTGGCTTGGAAGACAAGGATCTCACTTTAGATAACTACCTTATCGACTATCTGGAAGTTGCGGTAAAACGAACCCTAAGGCATTCAGGTGCAGAAGATATATCTTTGGTGGGTTATTGTCTTGGTGGAATGCTTTCAGCAGTGCTAACATCACTAACAGATCTGCCAATCAAAAATCTCGTTCTGGCCGCAGTACCAGTTGACTACAGCGACGCCATTGTTCCTAATAAATGGGTTAAAGCACTTCAAAACGGGACAATCAATTTTGACCGGTTTGCAGATGCTTACGAAGTGATTCCATCAGAGTTTTTATATGCAATCTTTATGGCGCTCCAAGGATTTAACATCGGACCAATCATTAATCTGGTCACCCGTGCTCACGATCAAAAGTATGTTGATAAGTGGCGGCATATGGACAAATGGATGAATGATGCCGTTACATTTTCGGGTGCAGCATTTAAGCAAATGATGAATGAATTATATAAAGATAACAAGCTTGTAAAAGGAGAAATGAAGATTGGCGGTCAGAAGGTGGATTTAACCAATATTAAATGCAGTACATTGGTAATAACATCTACAAGGGATGAATTAGTGCTAGAATCACAAAGCCTTCCAATCATGGACCTTATTTCAAGTGAAGATAAAACCTATCAGCATGTGGAGGCAGGACATGTATCTCTGTGCCTAACCGGACAGTTTGCTTTTGCGATTGATCCGTGGCTGTCGATTCGTTCCACTAAAGTAAATGAAATCGATTAATGTATCTTTGTTCACAATATTTTGGGTTAGCAGTTCATATATGTCTAAATAACTCTTAAAGGGGTCCATTGAGGGCCTCTTTTAGCATTTTGACTTGCCTTTATTGCCTATGATAGTATCAGCAAGAGGTGAAAAAAATGGAATTTAAATCCAAAAATATCTTTGTCAATCTTCCTGTGAAAGACGTAAACAAATCCACAAACTTTTTCAAGGAATTAGGTTTTGAGTTCAACCCACAATTCTCCGATGAGACTGCATCTTGTATGATTATCTATGACAATATCTATGCTATGATCATGGTTGAAGAACGTTTCAAAGGATTTACTAAAAAGGAAATTGTGGATACTACTACTTCTGCTGAAGCAATTTTCTGCCTATCAGCTGAAAGTCGAGAACAAGTAGATGAGTTAGTAAATAAGGCATTGTCTTCAGGTGGGAAATCCTATAGCGACCCGCAAGATCATGGTTTTATGTATGTATGGGGCTTTCAAGACATAGATGGTCATATCTGGGAAATCGCTTATATGGACGAAAGTGCATTTAATTAAGGATAACTACTGGGAATATGCATTCTATGTAGATAATATGGAGAATTAAACTTGAACATTTAATACGAATCACAGAAGGCTCAGGGCTAAGTGCTCTGAGCCTGAATGATTTAATTAATAATCGTATTAGTCAATTGGATCTCTTTTTAAACATTAGTAGCTATAATTATACCTTTTTGGAAACAATAGGAGTAAATGAATACGAGGGGGATCTGTAATTGAAGGCTGTTACGTATCAAGGGAAACATTCCGTTGCCGTTAAAAATGTGGATGATGCTACTATAGAAGACAAAGAAGATGTGATTATTAAAGTTACCTCGACGGCTATTTGTGGATCTGATTTACATTTGTATCAAGGTAATTTTCCACTTCCCATCGGATATGTTATTGGACACGAACCAATGGGAATAGTAGAAGAAGTCGGACCTGATGTAACGAAAGTGAAAAAGGGCGACCGGGTTGTTGTTCCTTTTACTGTTGGTTGTGGAAAGTGTTATTACTGTAATCATCAGCTAGAAAGCCAATGTGATAACTCGAATCCACATTATGACTCTGGTGGTTATTTTGGCTATTCAGAAAAATTTGGGGATTACCCTGGAGGTCAAGCAGAATATTTAAGAGTTCCCTTTGGCAATTTTACACCTTTTGTGGTTCCAAAGGATTGTGAATTAGAGGATGAAAATTTATTGTTTTTATCAGATGTACTTCCCACGGCGTATTGGAGTGTAATCAATTCAGGGATGAAAAAGGGCGATACCGTCATCGTACTAGGCTGTGGACCGATTGGATTATATGCTCAAAAGTTTGCGTGGTTAAAAGGTGCTAAAAGAGTCATTGCTGTTGATTATCTTCCTTATCGTCTAGAGCACGCGAAACGTGAAAACAAGGTGGAGATCTTTAACTTTACCGAACATGAAGATATGGGGGAAGTTCTGAAAGAAGTAACAAAGGGGGGAGCAGATGTAGTAATTGATTGTGTCGGTATGGATGGAAAGAAGTCTCCGTTAGAATTTATCGAACAGAAATTAAAACTACAAGGCGGTACGCTTGGACCGATCCAAATTGCAACGAAGGCGATAAGAAAAGGTGGTACACTTCAAATCACAGGTGTTTACGGGGGTCTTTACAATATGTTTCCACTAGGTCCGTTCTTTACAAGAAACGTAAACATTCGAATGGGGCAAGCGCCGGCTAGACATTTAATGCTTGAAATTTATGACCTTATTGTAAAAAAGGAAATTGATCCAACCTCAATCATTACACATACCTTGCCATTAGAACAGGCAAGTTTAGGCTATGAAAAATTTAATAATCATGAAGATGATTGCATAAAGGTTATCTTAAAACCATGATGATTCATTTTATTGTGAAGGTTTCTACTTAGAAATTATTATAAATGTTACTCACCATCAGTGGGGGATGAGGAAAAACCACTGATGGAAGTCTTTATTATAGGCTGTTTTCGTATTGATTGTTGTTTTCAAACAGATTTAATTCTAGGATTTTGATAAGGCCGCTGAATATGTCTCGGTTGCCTTCGAATTTACCAAACCAGTTTGAATGCGGCAAGGAAGATTCATCCTTAATCGATGGGATTGAGGACAAATCTCACGAGTCACATAAGGATTAGTCCTTAATCCAGGGTCTTGAGGACAAATCTCACGTGCCGCCATAAGGATTAGTCCTTAATCCAGGGTCTTGAGGACAAATCTCACATGGCGCCATAAGGATTAGTCCTTAATCCAGGGTCTTGAGGACAAATCTCGCGTGCCCCATAAGGATTAGTCCTTAGTCCAGGATCTTGTACAAAAAAAACAACTAAATTTACGAAAAGAGCCTTATTATAAGGTACCCATATCAGCCATCTGATCCAGCTCCAAAGGTAAAAAAGCATATTCTCCGTTCTTGATAATTTCACATTTACGAACAGGAATGTGATGTTTAAAAATAGGACCATCTATGACTGTGGTATGAAACTCTCCACCTTCTCCGCAGGGATCAATCCCACGAGCTTCAAGCTCCTTCACATATTCATGGGTTAATGTTCTCCCTAAATCTTCTTCGAGCATTCCAAGAGATAGATTTACAGTAACAAGGATCGTTACAAATCCTAGATTGATGAACTCTTCGACAGCTTCACGGTGATTCATTTCCCATAAGGGCATCCCCAGCTTTAATCCAGCATTCTTTGTAACTTTTTCATGCCAACAGCCATGAGCAGGCATATCCAAGTCTCCAGTTACTAACACTTCAGCTCCTTGGTTTTTAGCTTTTTCTAAAAGGCTTATAAATACTTTTTCATAATCTGTCCAGCTTGCAGCTGCAGTATATACGGGCAAACCTATTGATTTAGCCTGGGCATGTATGAGCTCCGGTGGCATTCCATGGGATCTCGAACGTTTCCCCTCTTCCTCCAGCATGACAATCAGTCCAAGTGCTTCTCCATCCTTCCTAGCTTTATATAGCGCTAAGATACTATCCTTTCCACCGCTAAAAGAAGCTATGAATTTATGGCCGCTAGCACCATTTTTCCAATCTTTTAATTCAGTCATTCCTATCTTCCCCCTTTATTCTAAAATATTTTTCACGAGATCTATTACTAGTCAGATCAATATTTTACTAATAAGCTTCATAGCCCAATTTTTTGATTCTATAAAGATTTTACCTTACAATTGCAAATCATGAAATTGATGGATGTTATAATGAGTTCAATCTCGAGGATCTTTTTAAAGCAAGTAGACTTAGTTATTTTCTAGGATTAGAATTCGAAGCTCGAATTCCTTAGTTTTGAACGAAAAGCCATTGGATTAATACTTTTCAGATTGCAATAAAGTGTGATGAAACTCTCAAATAAAAATTTTTTTGGAGGTGTATGATGATTTATTTAGAAACCTCAAGATTGAAACTACGCGACTGGGAAGATACAGACTTAGAGCCATTTAGTCGACTAAATGCGGATGAAAAGGTTATGAAGTATTTTCCTAAAACCTTATCAAGTGAAGAAACAACCGTGTTTTATAAATCAATTATCTCTGAATTTATAGAATGTGGATTTGGGTTATATGCCGTGGAAGTAAAGGAAAATAAAGAGTTTATAGGGTTTATAGGGTTTCATCGGGCAAACTTCGAGGCAGATTTTACACCATGTGTAGAAATTGGATGGCGCTTGAAACAAGAGGCTTGGGGAAAAGGATATGCAACCGAGGGAGCGGCAGCATGTTTACAATATGGATTTAAGGAATTGGGTTTTAGTAATATTTATAGTTTTACTGCTGATGTTAATACTCCTTCGAAAAACGTAATGATAAAAATCGGTATGAGTTTTATTAAATATTTTAATCACCCGAAGGTTGAGATAAAAAGCCCTTTAAATACACATGTTCTATATCATATAAAGAAAATGTAAATTGCTAGCCTAATTATGTTATTTACTGGAGGGATTAGCTGGAAAAGAACCTTTTATTCTCTTAAGGATTTAAAAAGTAGTTGGAAGTAATGAGCATTCCTTTAATAACTAATCTGAAAATGGGACGAGTCTTTCCTTCATAATAGAGGAAAAGAAACGTCCCATTTATTTTTATTCAATAATCGTATAATCGGAGGGTTTTCCAGGTATGTAAAAAGATTTGGACCGTCTTCTTCTGCTTGTTTTGCTTCGGGGCTTGCAAATGCTTCTTGAAGTTTTTCCATATTCTCGAATTCTAATATGGTCATCAGATAAAAGTTTAAATTTGTGTTTTGTGAATCTACAACGCGATGCACAGAATCTTTAATAATATTTTGAATCTTCCTGCCAAGTGGAACATGAACATCAAAATAATGCTGATCGAATTTCTCCTTATCCGTTGGTTCCTCATACATAATTACCATCTTCGCCACTGCACACTCACACCTTTCGTTTGTCTATAGGTAATATTTCTATGCCAGTACTTTTTTCTCCTTCAATATCAATGCAGTTAAAAAGTTTTTATTGAAAATATTTCCAAAATACTTAAAAGATAAAGAGCATTTCATTGTAATGAGGGAATTGCTTTTATTTTTGTCTAAAATTAAAAGGATTTTTACATAACGATAAGAGTATAATAAAAAAGAATAATAATTTATTGTAAAACGATAAATGTCATGTTAATATCAAATAGAAAATAAATTAGTGAGGTGCTTTTTATGAAACGAGGTTCAACATTATTTTTAAGGATGGCTGTTTTTCTTATTGGAACTCCAGTTCTTGCTTTGGGTATATTTGGGTTAACATGGTTACCTAAAAATCCAGCAAATCCAGAATATGCCCATATGCTATATCCTATTGTAATTGGTATGTATGTATCAGTGATACCGTTTTTCGCTGCATTGTATCAGGCTTTTAAACTTTTAAGCTATATAGACAGTAACCAAGCCTTCTCTGAATTGTCTGTTAAAGCTCTAAAGAATATCAAATTCTGTGCAATGACAATCAGTAGTTTGTATGTGCTAATTATTCCATTTGTTTTTCTCGTAGCAGACCTGGATGATGCACCAGGACTCGTCATAGTCGGAATGGTCCCTGTTTTCGCTTCAATGGTGATTGCCGTCTTTGCTGCCGTTCTTCAAAGACTTTTACAAGAAGCGATCGATATAAAATCTGAAAATGACTTAACGGTCTGAGGTGAAAACAATGGCAATTATAATAAATATTGATGTGATGTTGGCAAAAAGGAAAATGAGTGTCACCGAACTTTCGGAGAGGGTTGGAATAACGATGGCCAATCTTTCTATATTGAAAAATGGAAAAGCCAAAGCGATTCGATTATCTACATTAGAGGCAATTTGCAAAGCCTTAGATTGTCAACCTGGAGATATTCTAGAATATCGAAGTGACGAAGACACCCCATAAACAGGATAGTCAAACTCTGAAATAACCCTTTGGAGGCACAAACTATGAGAGCACTAAAACAACTCGTTTTTTTTGGTTGGGAGCAAGCCCTATCATGTTTGTTTTCTGTTGTTATTTTTGCCTCTTTGGCTTTAACACAGATTGTGCAGCTTCCCTTCCTGCCAAGATATGATTGGCTGCTCATCATCTGTCTTCTGATGCAGTGGTGGATGGTGCGATCTGGGCTTGAAACTCGAGATGAATTAAAGGTTATCACCTTGTTCCATCTAATTGGACTTGCGCTTGAAATTTTCAAGACTCACATGGGTTCCTGGTCTTATCCAGAAGAAGGATATTTCAAAATCTTAGCTGTGCCGTTGTATAGCGGATTCATGTATGCAAGTGTAGCGAGTTATCTTTGTCAGGCGTGGAGGAGGTTAAAGGTAGTACTGGTTAAGTGGCCGCCGTTTTTAGTCGTTGTACCTCTTGCAGCTGCGATTTATTTGAACTTTTTCACTCACCATTTTTGGATTGACGTTCGTTGGTGGCTATCTGCTTTTGTCATGATCGTCTTTTGGAAATCAGGGGTGACATACGTGGTTGGTGGAACCCGTTACCGAATGCCACTGGCACTTTCTTTTGTGCTCATTGGATTTTTTATATGGATAGCTGAAAATATTGCCACGTTCTTTGGAGCTTGGGAATACCCAAATCAAAGCGATGCATGGAGTCTCGTTCATCTAGGAAAGGTGAGTTCATGGCTCTTATTAGTGATTGTTAGCTTTCTTATCGTAGCGACGTTGAAGCTGGTTAAGGGGAGTAATTCATCAAGAATCGATAATAGTAAATTTTTATAGTGTTAGGAAAGCTCATTAATAAAAGTCGAATCCTTAGAATAGTAAGGAATTCGACTTTTTTAGATTGAATTAAAAATTTTGAATAAAGTAATATGGAAAAAGAAGCACTTGAGTAGCTTACAGTAGCGTTTAATGTTTCTATTTTGCAACGGAGTATTTTGAAATGCAATTTAGGAAAAATATATGTAGAATGAGTGATTAGGGTGGTGTATTTAACGAACTGACAACATGTGATGATATACAAGGGAGGAAAATATGAATCTTATTCGGAATCAACTGCTTGAATATGGGATGAATCCAGTCCTTACTGATAATCTTGCTGCTATTATTATGATTCTTTTTATAAGCATTCTCTGTATTATTGCGAATTTTATTACGCAGAAAATCGTGTTGAGGGTCATAACTCATATCATTACAAATAACAAATTCGAGTGGGATAATATCCTTTTAGAAAGGAAGGTTTTTCGCAGGTTATCCCATATTGTTCCGGCAATTATTATTTATTATTTTTCAACCACCTTTCCAGCCTATCAGCACTTAATAGAAAAAGGAGCCATTACCTATATAATTATTGTTGGGTTAATGGTCATTAATAGCTTTTTAAAAGCCGTAAATGATATTTATTTAACCTTTGAAATCTCTAAGACTAAGCCAATCAAAGGATATATTCAGGTTGTCCAAATTATTGTTTTCATTCTTGGAGGACTCGTCGTAATCGCCAATTTGATGGGGGAGAGTCCTTTTATTCTTCTTAGCGGGATCGGTGCTTTATCAGCTGTTCTTCTAATCGTGTTTAGAGATTCACTTTTAGGACTTGTAGCTGGGATTCAATTAGCTGCCAATGATATGGTGCAAGTGGGTGACTGGATTGAAATGCCTAAATATGATGCGGATGGAGATATTATTGATATCTCTTTGAATACGGTAAAAGTTCAGAACTTTGATAAAACGATTACCACAATCCCAAGCTATGCTCTTATTTCTGACTCCTTTAAAAACTGGAGAGGGATGCAAGCTTCTGGCGGACGCCGAATTAAGCGGTCTTTATTTATCGACACCAACAGTATTACGTTTTGCACAGAAGAAATGATAGAGAAATTTAAAACGATCCAATTTCTATCAGATTACATAACTACGAAGGAACATGAAATTGCTGAATACAATGCCAAGAATAAAATAAATCGGAATAATCCAGTCAATGGCCGTGCGCTTACTAATATCGGGGTTTTTAGAGCGTATATTAATCAATATCTTCAACATCACCCAGGAATTAGTCCGGAAATGACTTTACTCGTAAGACAACTAGCACCAACTGAAATGGGATTGCCACTTGAGATTTATGCATTTACCAATGATATTCGCTGGGATGTATATGAAACCATACAATCCGATATCTTTGATCATCTCTTCGCGGTAGCACCGGAATTTGGACTTCATTTATTCCAGAGTCCATCTGGTAATGACTTTAAAAAAATGATGGGGGATATTGGAGGGAATGAAAGGAGTAGGAGTAAAGAAACAGATTACTCCTAACAATACCGCCTTATTAGAAAAGACACAACACTCACCAATGTTGTTTATTCAACGCTTGTGAGTGTTTTTTTTGTATGAAAATGTACAAGGATTTTTTAAAAATTATTGGATCAAAAAAATATTTCCGTAAAGTGTTGACAGTACGAAGGAATATATGATAAATTTATCTCGAGTTAGAGATAAATAATTTCGAGACAATAAACTGAACTATACTTTCGGATTTGTAGATCTCAACAAGTTTGCCTTTAATTTTGAGGTAAACGATTTTTTTAGTAATATATCTCAACTTCGAGATAACAATAAAACAAAATGGGGGAATTTTAAAATGGCAAAATGGACAGTAGACCAATCACACTCAAGCGTAGGATTTGAAGTAAAACACATGATGGTATCCAAAGTAAAAGGACAATTTGAATCCTATACTGCGGAAGTAGAAGCTGCAGATTTAACAGATTTAACTTCAACTTCAATTTCTTTCAAATTTGATGTAGCAAGCATTAACACACGCAGCGAAGATCGTGATAACCACTTAAGATCTGCAGATTTCTTTGATGTTGAAAGTAACCCAACAATTGAATTTACATCTACAGGCATTACAAGAGATGGAGATGACTACAGAGTAACTGGTGACTTAACGATTAAGGACGTAACAAAACCAGTAACGTTTGCTGTTGAATTTAATGGTAAGGGTACAAACCCATGGGGCGTAGAAGTTTACGGATTTGAAGCAGAAGCGAAAATTAACCGTGAAGAATTCGGTCTTACTTGGAACGCAGCTCTTGAAACAGGCGGCGTGCTTGTAGGAAAAGACATCAAAATCAAGGTTGAATTAGAAATTAACCCAGCAGCATAATTGGTAAGTCGCAAGGTCAATAATAATAACGGTAACTAAAAACCAATTCGAGCACTTACTTGGATATTGAAACACTCACAAACGTTGTTATATCAATGTTTGCGAGTGTTTTTTTGTATTATAGTCTTTCCACCTATCAAGCATATAGGGTTTGTCACTTTTCTTGTTGAGAATAGCTTCATTTAGAAATGATTAGTAATTACAAACAGATGGAAAATGGTAATATAATATTGAATGATGCCTTATACTGGATTTTTGGTCATAACCATGTTGTCTAAAAATGGTAGAAATTAAAGGAGGATTAATTATGTCAAAAATAAATCAAAAAATTGTTCCGCATTTATGGTATGACAAGGAAGCAAAAGAAGCAGCTGAGTTTTACGCTTCTATATTCCCGGACTCAAAAATAACGGATGTAACAACGATCCATGACACACCATCAGGCGACTCCGATATCGTCTCCTTTGAGCTTTGGGGGCAAAAGTTCATGTCAATCAGCGCAGGACCTTATTTCAAGATCAATCCATCTGTGTCCTTTATCGTAAATTTTGACCCATCTCGAGAAAAAGACGCGAGTGAAAAATTAGATGAGGTTTGGGACAAATTGTCCGAAGGCGGAACAGCTTTAATGCCACTTGATCAGTATCCGTTCAGTGAGAGATATGGCTGGATTCAGGATAAGTATGGTTTATCCTGGCAATTAATGCTTTCCAATCCAGAAGGTGAAGAGCGGCCTGCAATTGTGACGTCACTTTTGTTTGTCGGAGATCAATGCGGCAAAACAGAAGAGGCGATTAACTTTTATTTATCAGTATTTAAGAACGGAAAGCAGGGACATATCGCCCGCTACTCTGATGGCATGGAACCTGATAAAGAAGGAACTATCATGTTCGCTGACTTTTGCTTAGAAAATCAGTGGTTTGCTGCAATGGATAGTGCGCATGAGCATAAATTCAATTTTAACGAAGCTATCTCATTTATGGTATATTGCGACACACAAGAAGAGATTGATTACTACTGGGACAGGCTCTCTGCAGTTCCAGAAGCCGAGCAATGCGGCTGGCTGAAAGATAAGTTTCGCATATCATGGCAGATTGTGCCAAGTGAGATGGACGAGATGATGAGTAAGGGCACACCGGAGCAACTTGAGCGCCTAACAAAAGCATTTCTTAAAATGAAGAAATTTGATCTTGTGGAATTACAGAATGCATTCAAGGGATAATGAGAAATAAAGCCCTTAAGAAGCCTTGATGGCTTCTAAGGGCTTATTATAGTTTTAGGAGTTGGCTATATGATTCTATCGTTTTAATTCAAAGGTTAATTCCCAGCCCCACGATACCTCTTGACTCCAGCATTCCACAGCAAAATCGCAATCCCGAAGAACAGAAGTCCCATAACGGGTGTGAAAAAGGCGTAGCCATACCATTCTTCACGATTCAAAAAATAGGAAGCTGGATATACACCGACAAAGGCGAAAGGTAGAATCCACGTTAACACAAATTGAATTACCTTGTTGTAAATGTTAATAGGATAGCGGCCGTAATTGCTGATGTTATACATCATGGGCATAATATCGGTACGGCTGTCTGACCAGAATCCAATCGTTGCAATCGAAATAAAGACTCCAGCGTAAATAAATGCCCCGCCAATCACCATGAGAATAAAGATCAAAATATCGTACCAAGCAATAGTAAGTTCTAGGTTCGACATGGCATAACCCATAACCAATAAGCCTGTAATCGCACCGAATAAAGATTCCAGCTCGATTCGTTCTAATATAATTTGGAAAAGACTGTGAACCGGCCGTGTCAAAATACGATCCATTTCGCCTTTGACAATATAGCGTTCATTAAAGTCCCATATGTTAAAAAAGGACGAAAATAGCGAATAAGGAACAAGGAAAAATCCATAAATAAAAATGATTTCATCCCGGTTCCAGCCGCCTAAAAAAGCTGTATGGCGGAAAACGATTATTATGAAAAGTAGGTTGACACCTTGAAATAATAGGTCAGAAAGGATTTCAATAATCGTATCAACACGGTAAGTGAGCCTTGTTTTTAAATATTGAGAGGCGTATTGAAAGAACAATGATAGATAAAACATTGGTCAGCCCCCTTGTACAATTAAGTGTTTTTTTGCCTGCGACCATAGAAGGCGGATAGGAATCAGTAAAATGACCACCCAGAATACTTGTGAAAGCAAAGCATTATAGATTTCTTGACCAACAAAGCCTTCTGTAAAAATCATACTAGGAACATAGCTGATCGCTTGAAAGGGCAAATACGACATTACGTCCTGAGCCCATACTGGATAAAAAGAGATTGGGAGAAGTAATCCTGAGAACAAATCAATCACGACACGTTTTGCTCGAATCAACCCTGTGTTATTAAATAAAAAGAACGTCATTATACCTGTTAATAAGTTGATATGCGTATTAACAATAAAACTAAAAACAAGCGAGATAAAGAAAAATATCCACGTTGTCAAACTAGCATCAAAGCGAACTGGAAATATTAAGGCAACAATAATCATACCTGGGACAGAGAAAAACAATAAGCGAAAGACGCCTTCCCCAAGTGCCTGCATGGTTTTCATCCCTAAATAGTTATAAGGGCGGATCATTTCAATCGCGACTTTGCCGTCTTTGATTTCAGCCGCAATTTCACGATCAATATTGTTATAATAAAACGCTCTTGCCATCCAAGCGACTGCTACATAGGTAGTCATTTGAGCGACGGATAATCCCTGGATCTCTTCTTTCCCTCCATAAATCGCTGACCATAAAAAATAGTAGGCTCCAATATTAATGCTGTAAATTAAAATCCCGCTATAATAGTTTGTCCGGTAAGCGAGCATCATTAAAAAACGCACTCGAATCATTTCTAAATACATACTCATGTGAGGGCCATACCTTCTTCATAAATCTTCCGTACAATCTCTTCCGTAGAAACTTCATTGATTCGAACATTCTTAATCGGATTCCTCTGGATGACATCACTAATCAATCGAGAGACCATTTGTTCATCCCCATTGACATACCCGAGCCAGGTGGTAGCATCCTTTTGTTCCCATTGAATATTCTCGACACGAGGCAGGGAGCTGCGAGGAACTTCTGACAAAAATTCAAATTCGATTTGTTTTCCTTCCACGGCATGTTGTTGAAGTTGATTTAACTTGCCATCATAAATAATTTTTCCTTCATCTAATAACACCACTCGTTCACAAAGAGCTTCAATATCCGTTAAGTCATGTGTCGTCAAGAGAATGGTGGTTTTATATTGTTCGTTAATTTCCTGGAGAAACTTTCGAATTTTTAATTTCACCAATACATCTAGCCCAATCGTTGGCTCGTCCAAAAAGAGAAGAGGAGGATTGTGTACGAGAGCAGCGGCTAATTCGCAGCGCATCCGTTGTCCAAGAGACAGCTTTCGGACCGGTTTATCTAGTAAAGGACCGATTTCTAACGTCTCGATCACATGGCCCATATGATGGTTATAGTCGTCATCCGAAACACGGTATACTTTTTTTAATAACCGGAAAGACTCTTGAACCGCAATATCCCACCATAGCTGTGACCGCTGACCGAACACCACGCCAATGGTTCGCACGAATTCCTCCCGCTGCTTATGGGGATTCATCCCATTTACGATAATGGAACCGGATGTGGGAGTCAATATGCCGGTTAACATCTTAATTGTCGTTGATTTACCAGCACCATTCTCACCAATATAACCAACCATTTCCCCTTGTTTAACCGTAAGTGAAATATTATCAACAGCCGCATGGACTTTATAATTTCTCGTAAATAAATCTCGAAACGCTCCAGCCAAACCGGGCCTGCTTGTATATGAATTAAATTCTTTCCGTAAATTTTGAACCTCGATGACATTCATTTCGTTTCCTCCTAGGAGTTAAAAAAACAAGATTGAAAAGTGTCTTACCAATCTTAAATAATAACGTGAGCTAGTTTTTGATGCAAGTATGGTGCACTTTACATCCGGTGATAACCAATATTGGCGAAAAATACAACGCTTAGCATTCACTAAAGTGTAATCATGGATAGAATATAAGATAAATGAAAAGCTTCCGGCCAGAATTTGGACGGAAGCTTTTTTTAAGTACATCGATTAGATTGTAATTTGTACTGGTTCAGCATCTTTATCTAATTTAAAGCTTACTTTCTTATCTCTACAAACAAGATCATATTCACCAAGGAATCCTTCAAATGAAACGAAACCGTTTTGATCTGTCTTACATGTCACATTTGTAGACCAGTCACCTTTAATGAGTTTCTTTAATACTTCATAAGCAGGTTTTGGGCTATTGTCTCTTCTAACAAATCCAGCAGGAGCACCAAGCCATGCACCATCATCACTAAAGGACCAGGTCGTAATGGCTTCTACCTGAGGATGTTTAAACAGTATAGAATACATTTCTTCAACTTCTTTTGCCTGACGTTCTTCAAACTCTGGTGTTGATGGCCACTCAGGAATCTGATAATCATTCAGGTCTTCTATTTCAGGCGGCATAAGATGCCCGGATGTCAGTGTGTTTTCTGTAAAGTGCAGGGGAAGTCCAAAGTGGGAGAAACGATCTAGTACTTCTTCTAATTTCTCACGTCCCCAATATCCCTGATGCTGATGTGACTGAATGCCAATCGCATCAATGGAAATACCAGCCTGCAAGCAGCCATCAATTAAGATTTCATAGTTAATAGAAGTATTAAAGTCATTTAATAATAGTGTTGCCCCAGGATTAAATTCACGGGTCTTTGCAAACATTTCTTTAATAATGCCAACGCGGCCAAGATCTTTAGAGATTCTTGTGATGCCATTGTCATACTTATCAAAGATTGGCATGATCACAACTTCATTGATCACATCCCACATATCGATTAAACCTTTGAAATCTGATACTTCACGTTCAATTCTAGCAAACTGTGCTTTCAGTATTTCTTCATTGCTCATATCCAGAAGCCATGGGGCCGTAACGGTGTGCCAGCAAAGAGGATGTCCTTTTACTGCTACATTTCTTTCTTTTAACCACTGAGCAGCAGCCTTTAATTCGTTTGTCCGTGGTTTTCCATTTTCAGGTTCGAATGTTCCCCAATAGAAAGGTAGTGTTGCAGAGTTAAATACATCTAAGAACTTTTCCAGTTTATTTTCCAAAAATACAAGTCTGTCTGCTGCTACATTTTTGTTTGCTACTTCGATTGCATCGAAAATACCGCAGCCAAATAAGAACTTATGATTTGTCAGCTTAAGTGATACTTCCTTTCCTGCAACTGGATATCCTGATGTATCGACAAGTTTGATTGTCTTGCTCGCCATACGGTGTGCAAATTCATTTGTCTGTACCATTATACTACCTCCATTTTCATAACCGTTTCTCACAGTTCTATTAAAAGAAAACGCATTCGTAATTCAACAAAATTTTAGCAAACATTGTATATTCAGTAAACTAACTATTGTGATCATCTATAGTTTTTAAAGTAAGTAGTTTAATAATTATGGTAGTTATAGAGAAGATCGCTATCTATTTTCTTAGCAATTAATCCAATAAGTGGATGTGGAGCGGTTAGGGACTATATGTACTATTCGGAACTTTCTATTTAAAAAAATAGAATTGTATGATATTATTTTAAAAAAACAGAAGAGGTTGTCTTTATGAATTCACTATCCGCACCGACAGTATCAACAAAAACAAAAACCATCGTCATCAATTCACTTTTCATCGCATTAACCCTAGTGGCTACGATGTTCATCAACATAAAGCTCCCGATAATGGGTAACGGAGGCCTAATCCATCTCGGTAACGTACCGCTTTTTATAGCAGCCTTTGTTTACGGCAAAAAAACGGGAGCAGTAGCAGGTGCGTTCGGAATGGGCTTATTCGATCTTCTCTCTGGCTGGGCACTTTGGGCACCATTTACATTTATCATTGTAGGTGCAATGGGCTTCGTCGCCGGACTTATTTCTGAAAAAGTACCGGGCAAAAGGATCTATGTTAACACTCTGGCCGTTGCTACTGCACTCATCATTAAAGTGGTTGGCTATTATTTTACAGAAGTGCTCCTTTATGGTAACTGGTTACAGCCATTCGGCTCCATCCCTGGAAACATTATGCAGGTTGCCATAGCAGGTATAATCGTTATACCTCTTGTAGTTCGCTTAAGGAAAAGAGTTTAATTCGTATAGGGTCAATGTTCATGCTCTTGATCGACCCAGACTAACAATACAGTATCTATTGAAAATGATAAAGACACTCACAATTATTGATTTATCAATAGATGTGAGTGCTTTTTTTTGCATATAATGCCCTTGCTGCTGAAATTCTAAAATATGAGGAGTGTGTGTAAACACTAGGCAGTTCATTACCGATTAAATAATTCTTTCGTCATCAATAAATGGGGAATTCCGTCCTCTATAAAAATGTTTGATGAACTCTGATAACCTAGTTTTTTATAAAAGCCCTCTGCTTGTGTTTGTCCGTGTAATTTGACCTTCTTCGCGCCTCGTTCCTGTGCACTTCCCTCTAATGCGGTAATAATTACCTTACCTAGACCGAATTTCCGGTATGGTTCTAGAATACAAATTCTCTCTAATTTTCCAAATTCATCAACCCATCGTACTCGTCCTGTTCCGACAGGTTGTTCTTCGAAATAAACTAAGAGATGTTCACATTGACCATTCAGATTGTCAAACTCGTCAAATTCATCCTCTAAGGGTACGCCTTGTTCCTCAACAAATACCTCTTTTCTAATTTGAAATGCCTTTTTTAAATCTTCTTCCATCGTTATTCTTTTTGTCCTCATTATTTTCAATCCTTTATTTTTTTTGTTGTATTTACAATAATATTAGGTTAAATTTAATTTATAGTAAATATGTTGTAATTGCAACAAAAACTTCATCTAAGGAGAAATTATGAAGGAAATTTTGCGCGAAATTGGAATGATCGCTAGAGCATTAGATTCGATAAGTAATATTGAATTTAAAGAATTGGAGCTTACGAAAGGGCAATATTTGTACCTTGTGCGGATATGTGAAAACCCTGGAATCATTCAAGAAAAGGTAGCTGAAATGATTAAAGTGGACCGAACAACAGCAGCACGCGCTATCCAAAAACTTAAAATGAATGGCTTTATTGAAAAGAAAGACGACCAACATAACAAGAAAATTAAAAAACTCTTTCCAACAGAGAAAGGGAAAACTGTGTATCCGTTTATAAAAAGAGAACATAATTATTCCAATACCGTTGCATTAGAGGGATTTTCAGAAAGAGAAATAGACACCATTTTTAATCTTCTTCAAAGAGTAAGAAAGAATATAGAAAAAGACTGGGAACATGTAAAAAAGGGAAACAAGAGAAATTATTGATTAGATAAAGGAGCGGCATACTATTATGAGTATAAATATAAAACATTGTACCATTGAAGACTTATCCATACTTCAAGAAATGAGTATCGAAACATTTATTGAGACATTTAAGGATCAGAACTCACCTGAAAATATGAATGCTTATTTGGAGAGGGCATTTAACCTAAACCAATTAGAAAAAGAATTAGCTACTATTTCTTCGCAATTCTTCTTTGTTATTTTTAATAATGAAGTGGCTGGATATTTAAAAGTGAATACCAAGGATGCTCAGTCAGAAAATATGGGGGAGGATTCCCTTGAAATCGAGAGGATTTATATAAGGTCCAAATTTCAAAAACTTGGGCTTGGTAAATATCTCATTAATAAGGCGATAGAAATTGCGGTGGAACAAGAAAAAAACAAAATCTGGCTTGGTGTTTGGGAAAGGAACGAGAACGCGATTGCTTTTTACAAGAAAATAGGGTTCGTACAAGCCGGTGCTCACTCCTTTTATATGGGTGATGAAGAACAAATAGACTTTATCATGATTAAATCACTTAAATGACATAATTAATGATGTTTAGGCAATTTTAGTAGTAGCATGTTCCGAGTAAAGAAAGGGATGGTGGGATATGGCGGGTAGAAAAATAACCGTAATTGGAAGTATTAACATGGATTTAGTCACGAGTACCACTCAAATACCTAAGGTTGGAGAAACGGTGTTAGGTCATTCTTTTCATACCATTCCAGGTGGAAAGGGGGCTAACCAAGCTGTGGCCGCAGCCCGGCTTGGAGCGGATGTAACAATGATTGGCGCTGTGGGGAACGATTCTTTTGGTAAAACACTAGTGGACCATTTAACAAACCAAGGAATAAACACTAAAAGGATTATGACAGTTAAGGATACTTCTACTGGAATTGCTACTATTATATTATCCGAAGGAGACAACAGTATTATTGTTGTACCCGGAGCCAATAACCATGTAACTCCGGAAGTAATCGAAAAACATGAAGAGGCAATCGAAAATAGCAATATTCTTCTCTTACAATTAGAGATTCCCCTAGAAAGTGTCGTTAGAGCAGTAGAACTTGCCAAAAGGCATGGGGTCCTAACGATAGTAAATCCAGCACCTATTCAAAAGCTTCCCAAAGAATTACTAGAGTTGGTGGATTATGTAACACCTAATGAACATGAACAGGCACTGCTGTTTGCTTCCGTAGACGGGACGGATCAAGAATTAGAAAAATTAAAGAAAAAGTGTATTGTAACAAAAGGGTCCCAAGGCGTTATGATTTATAAAAATGGTGAAAAAATAGAAATTTCCAGCATCCAGGTGGAGGCTGTTGATACAACAGGTGCAGGAGATTCATTTAATGGTGCATTGGCCACAGCTTTATGTGAGGGGCTTGAGATCGAAGAGGCGTGTCGAATTGCCAATGTTGTTGGGGCTATCTCGGTTACGAAGCTAGGGGCACAAACTGGGATGCCAACCAAAAAGGAAGTCGAAGAATTTTTACAGGTACATAAATCGGTTTAATTGGAGTGAGTTTTAATGAAGCCAGTTATATTGGATGTGGATACAGGTATAGATGATGCGTTAGCGATGGCCTATGCATTAAATTCTCCAGAGTTAGAGATCATTGGTCTGACAACATGCTTTGGGAATGGGCCTATTGAATATACCACCCGCAATACATTAGTGATCTTAGAGCAACTAGGAAAAACTGTCCCTGTATATTCAGGAGCTGATAAACCGCTAAAACGTGCTAGAAAAGAATTCCCTACACATGTTCATGGTGAAGACGGTCTGGGTAACAAATTCGAAAAAGCTCCGATCAGGGAAGCAGAAACTGAAGGCGCTGTGGATTTTATCATTAGCCAAGTGAAAAAGCGCCCACACGAGATTACGATCATTGCGGTCGGACCACTTACGAATCTGGCGCACGCCGTTCAAAAGGAACCTGAAATAGCTTCACTTGTAAAAGATGTAGTCATCATGGGTGGTGCTGTTTTTGTAAGGGGTAATGTCACCCCATATAGCGAAGCTAATATAATTTCTGACCCGGATGCAGCTGATTGTGTGTTTTCATCAGGGCTGCCAGTAACGGTTGTAGGTCTTGATGTGACGATGCAGACACTATTGCCGAACGCGAGGTTAGCTGATTGGCGAGCCCTAGATACAGATGTATCCCATTTTTTTGCAGATATGACCAGTTTTTATATGCAATCCTATGAAAGGTTCCACCCAGGTATTGGCGGCTGTGCTTTACACGACCCTCTTGCGGTAGGTGTTGTTATTGACCCTGGTTTCGTTAAGAAGGAAAAATGGAATGTTAAGGTTGTCTTAGAAGGGGAAGAATACGGGAGAACGGTAGCGCACGCTGAAGGTGAGCAGCAAATTCAAGTATGTACACAAGTAGAAGCAGACAGGTTTCTAAACCATTTTCTAGATCGACTTTTTTAGGTATAAATTTTTATTACCTCTAATATTCTACAATTAGAAAACCACCCGTATTTCATATACACATTTATGAAATACAGGTGGTTTTCTGTTAATTCTTAATCTCTATTTTATTGTTTTTATGAATATCTTCCGTGCCGGCATCCAAAGCAGTCTTGTAATATAAGCATTTATGCTCGATGACTTCCATTGTTTTTTTTAGTTCTTCCATCTGTGCTTCTACAGTAGCTTTTCGTTCCAAAAACATGGCATATCTTTGATGCAGCGTGGAATCTCCATCAGAACACCAAACAATGAAATTTTTAATTTCCTTAATAGGCATTCCAGTAGATTTCAGGCATTCTATTATTCTTAAAGCTTCGATATCGGATTCTTTAAACAAGCGTGTTCCGCTGGCTGTCCGTTCTACAAAAGGCATAAGACCCTCTTTGTCGTAGTAACGCAAGGTATATACGGTAAGATTTAATTCATTTGCTACTTCGCTGATTGAATATGTCTTCATCCTTTATCTCCTTTTCTTAATGATCGATAGGCTCCCGGATTCCTTCTATGAATTGAGTGGATTTTATCACGGTATTTACAGAAATGTCAAAGTCACTTATTAGAATAGTAGAAATCTGCCCTGTTTAATTAAGATTAACTTTTAAAAAAAGGCTCTGTTAAAACTGAATGTTGATTTCACTGTGTTTAGAAAATAAGCGAAGAATTTCCGTTTGAATTGGGAAATAGCCATTTTACCTTAAAAATAAGCGGAGTTTTTCCGCTTATTGTATCCAAATCCATGGATTTTGTCTTATTTAAAGCAGTTAACCGGATTATCTTCGCTTATATCACCTTCCTACGCTGGCTCTATATAAATAGCCGGAAATTCTCCGCCTATGAATTCTCAACCCTACACGAAAATCAATAATGAATAATAACAGAGTCAAAAAAAATAGTTTGCTATAGGCTAGTTTACAAGGCTTGTTTTCGCCAGTGAGATTTTTTAGAGGGATATTAATTAATCTCTTGACCTAGAGTTAACTCTAAGGTTTAACATTGTTTTTACAAGAGAAAGAAGCTGGTTAGAAATTTACCCAGTACATACTTTTTATCTTGAAAAATGATAAATTATTGGAGGTTTTATTATGATAACCGCTAAAGCACGAGCTGTCGACGGTCCAGACAAATCGTTTCGAGCTGCTGAAATTCAGAGACGCGATCTTGATTTACATGATGTTCTAATTGAAATTAAATATGCAGGAATATGTCATTCTGATATCCATACTGCACATGGAGAATGGGGTCCAGTAAATTATCCTCTCGTACCTGGCCACGAGATTGCGGGAATTGTCACTGATGTAGGAGAAGAGGTCACAAAGTACAAGGTTGGTGATCGAGTAGGGGTCGGGTGTATGGTAGATTCCTGTGGCGAATGTGAGAACTGCGATAAAGGAGAAGAACAATACTGTCTAAAAGGCAATGTTCCTACATACGCAGGTGTTGACAAATACGGCGAGCCTACCCAAGGCGGCTATTCAACTCACATTGTCGTAACGGAAGACTTTGTAGTGAGAATTCCTGATAGCATTGAGCTTGACGCAGCAGCACCATTACTTTGCGCAGGTATTACGACCTATTCTCCATTAAACCATTGGGGAGCTGGACCAGGTAAAAAAATCGCGGTTGTTGGCCTGGGCGGTCTTGGTCATATGGCTGTCAAGATTGCACACGCCATGGGTGCTGAAGTTACGGTTCTGTCACAAACATTGAATAAAAAGGAAGATGGCTTGCAATTCGGCGCAGACCACTACTATGCCACAAGCAACCCTGAAACATTCGTGAAACTTGCCGGTACTTTTGATTTAATCATTAACACGGTAAGTGCAAAAATCGATATTAGTGCTTACCTCTCCTTATTAGCGCTAGATGGAACGCTAGTAAATGTTGGTGCGCCTGCAGAGCCATTGTCATTAAATGTGTTCTCTCTCATTGGTCATCGCCGTTCATTTGCAGGTTCAATGATTGGTGGCATCCGTGAGACGCAGGAAATGTTGAATTTCTGTGCGGAACATAACATCGTTCCTAACATTGAAGTGGTTTCGGCCAATCAAATTGACGAAGCATATAAACGTGTTCTAGCTTCAGATGTGAAGTATCGGTTTGTAATCGATATTTGCACGATGTGAGTTGCGTAATTCAAGTGTTTTAATAAAGGGCTGCAAATATGCAGCTCATTTTTTTTTAGAATGGGTGACATGCCTTTTTAAGGCAAAATAAGTAGATCCATATTAGAATGTTAAACAATAAAAACAGTGTCAGAAATCCTTGTAGGAAAAACTACATAGAATTGTGACACATTTTTTATGCACTGTTTTGGTGTTTTTTACCTACGATTGTTTTGCTAGTTTTTAAATTCATTCAATCTTTCATAAGTATCTATAAGAAAATCATAAAACAGCTTTTCAGTTGGAAGCAGGTCACGTTCTACAGGGTAGATGACACCTACTGTTCGAGTGAGTCTCGAATCTGAAAGGGGAATTACGACAGTGGATCTTGGTGTGTTATCTACCAATGTCATCTCAGGCATTAAGGCTACACCCAAACCTGCAGATACTAACCCTTTTAATGCGTCGATATCTTTCCCTTCGAATGCGATGTTTGGTGAAAAACCCACACTGTTACAAGCTTGAACAACTTGTTCACGAAATACAAACCCTTCAGGAAGAACGCAGAAGGGGTCATTCATTAAATCCCGTAATCGAATCGATGGCCGGTCCGATAATCGATGATGAAGAGGGATGAGGGCAACGATATTCTCTGTGAATAAAATATCCCCTTTAATCTTTTTTTCTTTTTCCAGATTTGGCATGGGGGCAATCATCGCCAAATTAAATTGTCCATGTATAACACCATCTATTAAATCATAATAAAGGGCATTGCTCATTTGAAATTTCGCTTCGGGGAAACGAGTACGAAAAGAATAAATGATGTGAGGCAATGTGTGGGCTGCCATGCTAATCGGAAAAGCAATTCGAACGGTCCCTTTTTCAGGATTTAAATATTCTCTAATTTCTCTCTTTGAATCCTCCATCAAATACCAGACATGTTTAATCCGTTCATAAAATATTTTGCCAAGAGGCGTTAACTTTACATTCCTTCCCTCACGTATAAAAAGCTCTACACCTAATTCCTCTTCTAAATTGGAAATTTGTCTGCTAATGGCAGATTGGGCAATATGCAACGCATCTGCTGCCTCTGTTACATGCTCTCTTTTTGCTACTTCCAGAAAGTATTGAATTTGTCTCGTTTCCATTTTCACCACTCCACGTTCATGCGTTTCATGAAAAAAATCATCATGAATTATTGGAACTATTTATTATTAAATTATATATTGTAAACAGCTTTTTAGAAAAGGAATTCTACAGACTTAAAAGGTTTACGATCCTTTTCCTAAAGAATTTGCGAAAAATGGAGAAAGTAATGAATAGTATGTGTTTCCTTGACGGTTCAAAATCATTCCTGTTATTCTTAGTCCATTGTAAACCATATACCTTTGTTATATGAACCTCCTTTGCATTATTTTAAGGTTATCTTAGGTCGTTGTTTTACTTGTAATACCCTTATGTTAAAGAGTTTATCCCAAAAGCTGGAGGTTTTTTTTTGAAGGTTATAGTCAATCTATTTAAGAAAATGACTTACAAACAAATATTTTGGTATTCGATCATCTTACTTCTTTTTGTCTCCTCCGTGTTCTTTGTCTATTACAATCATTCATTTTACGAAAGACCAATAGCTGAGGTCATTGAAATAGAGTTGGGCGATTCTACGGAAGTGATCGATATGCATGAAAATAAAGATCGTCTTTTCACTCAACGGATCATAGCCGAAATAAGAAATGGTGATTACAAAGGACAGCTTATCCATTTAACAAATGAGTATTCCGTATCAGGAGCGTATGATCAAGAATATCATATTGGAAATGAATTATTTGTTTCAATTGATACGAAAAAAAAGGAAAATACAGATTTAAGTGGAACCATAATGGACGTAAAGCGGGATAAATACATATTGTTGGTAGCGTGGATGTTTATTTTCACTCTCCTTTTCGTGGGAAAAAAGCAAGGGTTGTTTTCTATTATCAGCTTGGCTGTCAATGCCGTTTTGTTATCCTATGCATTGGATGTTTATTTAAAAACATCAGGCATCAGTTTGTTATGGATATGCAGTATAAGTGTTCTATTATTTACGGTCATTTCTTTATTGCTCGTTAACGGCTTTAATGAAAAAACATATGCCGCAATTGTTGCAACATTATTGGGAACTTTTGTCTCGCTGTTCATAACCTATCTTGTGATGTGGTTAACAGCTGAAAAAGGACTTCGATATGAGGAAATGCAATTTTTAACTCGTCCTTATAAAGAAGTGTTTATGGCTGGGTTATTTATCGGATCGTTAGGAGCCGTAATGGATGTGGCCATTACCATGTCTTCTTCTATTTTTGGGCTGTATGAGAAGGATCGCAACATCCCAATAAAA
Source organism: Bacillus sp. CZDM1 (assembly GCF_055502545.1). Taxonomy (NCBI): domain Bacteria; kingdom Bacillati; phylum Bacillota; class Bacilli; order Caryophanales; family Bacillaceae; genus Bacillus; species Bacillus sp. CZDM1. The sequence goes on from NZ_JBUESO010000002.1 coordinate 124,759, forward strand.
GCACTTAAAACTTCAGGAATGGAGATTGGAAAAGATATAATGGGAACCATGACGAATATTTTGTTTTTTGCCTATATCAGTGGTTCTATTCCAATGCTTATTTTGTATTTTAAGAATAATTCCCCATTGATATTCACTCTTTCCATGAATCTATCTTTGGAAATGGCACGTGCCTTGGCAGGCGGTATAGGAATCGTCATTACAATCCCAATAGGGCTGTATACTACCATTTTTTTCGTTAATCGAAAGAGGGCAAGAGTATGAATGTATTAGTGCTGCTGGCAGCCATTTTATTAATCCTGATGATTCTTATTGGCGGTAATAAAGGGAAACGGTCATTCATTGCGATATTCCTAAACTTTGGAGTAATCTTTTTTACTATCTTTATTATGACCATACCCAAAGCTGATCCTATTATCTTAACATTGATTGCATCAACCGTTATTAGCTGCATTAATCTCTTTTATATTAATGAAGTGAATAACAAAACAATTACAGCTTTCATTTCTACTATTATTACAGTTGTTATACTGCTCTTTTTTATTCTGATTGTGACAGAAAGTGCTATGATTCAAGGATTTGGCGCAGAAGAAATTGAGGAACTTTCCTACTTTTCCCTATATATTGGGGTGGATTTTGTTAAAATAGCTGCTTCTGTCATTATTATGAGTACCATTGGTGCAATTACAGATACAGCTATAGCCATTTCATCTCCTATGAGGGAAATGTTTCACCATCATTCATCCATAAGCAGAAAAGAATTATTTGCTTTTGGAATTAGTATTGGAAAAGACATTTTAGGAACAAGTACAAATACGTTATTTTTTGCTTTCTTTGGAGGTTATTTGGCCCTGCTCATTTGGTTTAAAGATTTACATTATACTCTGGGGGAAATTGTCAATTCAAAAATATTTAGTGCTGAACTAATCACCATTTTTTGTGCGGGAATAGGTGTCGCTCTCATTATTCCGATTACTGCTTGGATCAATTCTTATTTTTTAATTAAACCAAGAGGAAAGAACAAGATCATTAATAAAGATACATAACAATGCTCTTTGTTGATAATGAAGTAGGTCTTGGAGGAAATCTCCTGTTATTAAAACACTCACAATTCTTGATTAATCAATGGTTGTGAGTGTTTTTTTTTGTAAAAAAGTATGAAAAAATTTGGTTTAAATATGTATATGGATGCATTCAAAAACAGGACGTTCGTAGGCATTATGACTCTTTTTGAAACAAGAAGAGATGTGGTTTCTGCAAGGAAGTTCGCGACGAAGATGAAAATGATACATAAATTGATTCTAATTCTAGGAGTTAGACGATACGTTCATGCACTGTTTTACGATACGTGGACAAAAAGAAAAAGAAGAAGAAAAGGAAAAACAAAAAGAAAAACAACAACAAGTTCTTTATCCAAGTATAGAGGTAAATCCGGACCAGTAGAAGGAATTGATTCGATTCTTTTCACATACGGTTTCAAAAGCTAAAAAGAGGAGTCATAGGAACCTTGTATTGATTTGTCACAAACTATTCACATCTAGATGAAAATCACCCTGTCCGTTTTCTTCAATTTTTCATATATAACCTATGAAAGATTTTAATAGAAGAAGGGTTAGTGATGGAAGATGGCAAAGTTTAGATTAATACATACGGATTTTTGGAAGAACCCGATTGTGCTGGAAGAGATGAGCCCAGAGGACAAGTTATTTTACCTTTACCTACTTACGAATGCAAATACAACTCAAATTGGAATCTATAAGATTACCAAAAAACAAATGGCGTTTGATTTGGGCTTCTCCATGGAGAGTGTTCAAACAGTGATGGACCGATTCATTCACCATCACAAGGTGATTCGTTACAATCCTGTGACGAGAGAACTCGCGATTAGAAACTGGGGGAAAGACAACCTGTATAGAGCAGGAAAACCAGTCATGGATTGTATTACTAGCGAATTAAAGGAAGTCGAGGATACCTCACTGATTCAATATGTGTCAGAGCCTATTCAGAAACAGGAAATTCGTAGTTTATATATTTCCTTTTGTGAGCAAGTAAGAATAGGTAACGACCATGAAGATATCAATCAACATGAAGGCGATACATATTTGGACATTGTTTCGGAAGAGCTTGAAGATGTAATGCCCATTGTGCAACCAGAAAACCAGCAACAAAAAGCTCTTGATCAAGACATAGCGAATAATTCAACCATGAAAAATCCCTTAAAGAAGAATCAACAAGATGTGAAAGATATTATCGGGTTTTGGGATGATAATGGATTTGGTTTTACCAACGTTAATGCGAAACAGCAGTTGTTATCTTGGCTGGATGATTCTAGCTTTATACAGCCGAAAGAAATGATTTTAAAAGCGATGAATATTGCCTGTGCCAATAACAAGCGAAGGCTGAGCTATGTGATTGGGATTCTGAAAAACTGGGAAAATGGATCGTTACTGACGATTGAAGAAGTTGATTCTTACCATGAGAACCAAGAGCCAGTACTTAAGCATAGGCAAACAACACAACCGTTATCTGCAGGAAGAGCGATACCAGTGGGATTTGTACTTGACCTTACGGCAGGTGAAGAGTGATGAGTATAGCAGAAAAGGCTTTTTTAGGAAGCTTGCTGAAGGCGGAATACTTGCTTAAGGATACCGTAATCCATCCTGAACAACTGGGAAGTACACGGCATAAAGAAATCATGCGAAGAATGCTGGAGTTAACCCAGGAAGGAAAGAAAATTGATTTAATCACATTCACCACTTTACCCAATCTCGATACATTAGGTGGAATGTCTTATCTTTCGGAGTTGCTATCGTTTGCAGAGTTGGAGAAATTTGACGGTGTGGAGAAGATCATTCTTGATCTGTGGAAGGAGCGGGAAAAGAGAAATATCTTAAATGTGGCAGCCATAAATGATTGGGAGATTGCTAAGGTTATTGGCGAATTGGATAAAATTAACCAAGCAAAGATGGATGATCACACGTCCTTACAGCAGGCGTTATCAGATATCTATGAGGCACCATGGGAGGATCAACTAACACTGAGAAGTGCAACACCGGGCATTAAAAAGCTCGACGAAGTGACGGGAGGATTTCAGGATGGGGAAGTGACAATCTTAGCAGCAAGACCATCGATGGGGAAAACCGATGTCATGCTTCATTTTGCAAAAATGTCGGGCTGGGCGGGTTATTTGCCGCTCGTATTCTCCCTGGAAATGCCTGAAAAGCTGATCACTTCTCGTTTAATTGCTTCCACAGGGGGATTTAACCGTGGAAAAATGCGGGATCCAAAAAGAAGCTGAATGAAAATCAAAAGAATCAATGGTCGGATGTGATTGGAGATCTCACTGAAACGCATATGCAAATTTTTGATGGCACTGGACAAACGATAGCGGAAATGAGAGCGAAAACGAGAAAAATGATGAATAAATTTCCACACAAGAAACCAATTCTATTTATCGATTATCTAACTCTGATCCATTCTGGACAATTTTACGGAGGGAACACCCATTTACAAGTAACGGAAATATCCAAATCTCTTAAAGCGATGGCAAAGGATTTTAATTGCCCCGTTATTTGTTTAGCGCAGCTTAACCGATCGGTGGAATCAAGAATGGATAAACGGCCGATGATGTCTGATATTAGGGAATCGGGCAGTGTGGAACAGGATGCTGATGTCATATTGTTCCTGTATCGTGAATCGTATTATGAAAAGGAAACCCAGAATTATTCCTTAGAAATCATTGTTTCGAAAAACCGGAATGGCCCGGTAGCTGCCATCGCTGTGAATTACAACGAGCATACAGGAAGTATTGAGAACCAAAAGGAATAGAGTCATTCCCTTGTAAACTTTCATTAGCCAAAAAAATTGATTACTGAGGTGTCCCCGCATGCTTGTAAAAGATGCTTACTTTGATAGTTTATGTTTTGAAGAATCTGCATTAGCCCATTACATCCATCATTTACACGGAGAGGAGAAAATTTCATTGGATGATGATATGTCCAAGATAGACCTAGAACAGGCCGATCATCAGACAGTAAGGGAAATGATTCAAAACAATGTATTAGGTATTCGTAAAATTCGCAGCTACTCACTGAAGATGAACCAGAAGGATTTTGTTTTTATCTTTGCAGCCAGCCTGCAAGAGGCCATCCAGTTCTATACCAAAACATTTCATCAAACCCCATTGAACTGTCACGAATATTCACTAGATTTTCAGCTTTCTAGAGGGAAAGATGTGATTTCGTTTCGGGATATGAGGAACGAATTTAATAGCTTTCCTGCTATTGCGGGGTGTTTTGAGAAGTATTGATGATAAAGAAAGGGTAGCGATTATGATGCTTATAAGGTTTAAAGGGGCTCCATTAATAACCCCAGTTCCGTTATCAATTTATGTGGTTTTCTTCCTGTGGCAAACACTTAAACACCCACAACCTTTGTGGGTGTTTTCTACCATTCATTCAGAGTAAATAGTTAAGAGTTGAAGTAGGGAGTGCTTGCTTCGTTTTCTTTATCTATTTCTCTCCTTGATGGTTTATAGTTTTTGATAGCATCACGTAAACTAAGCATTAATTCAATCGATAGAAGAATGATAACTACCCACACACCCGCCTTTAGGATTGTATTAATAACAAAAGAACCAGCAAATAAATAGGTATGGATAACCGATGTAAAAGTATAGAACATTGCAAAGGTAAAAACTCTACTCCACTGTGACACATCATAAATTATGATCGCACCTCTAAACCCATAATGTCGAATCCGTTTAAAAAGCCTATAGAGCTCTATAGCCTCAACCGCAATGAATATAACAAGAGAGGCCCTCCATATCCATCTTATCATATCAATGCTAATGATGCCGGTGACCAAACAGGCAATCCCAGAAATGGATATAGCCCCATGTAGAATACAGTTTGTATTGTTCCAATCCATTTCAATCGACCAAGAAGTTTTTAGGTATCTTGATAAAATAAAGAAAACACAAACCAGATAAAAACAAAATCCGATGATTAGTAAAAATAGGTTAAAGATATCCGGTAAATCTTTAAAAACGGTGTTAAGTAAAAGGACAATCGATTGTGTGCTTACCGTAGTTAGCAGAAGAATGCCATGGACATTCTGATAGGATTTTGTCCGAGAAATTTCTATCAACGTTTTTACACTAATCCAAATATAAATAATCCACAGGATAATATTTATAAAAGCAATAATCACAGAAATGAATCCCCAATGGGAAAATTGTTTATAAAATAAAATGCCACTTATGGAAGTGCCTGCAACCCAAGTACCAATCCCAAAGCGATTGATCACATTGGCATAATGAATGCTCTTAAATTTTCCATCCAAACTAGCTATGAAAAAAGAGAAAATAAAGGCAGACCATAGGGAAAGGTTAATGATGGATAGAATTTTTCCAAAAATGTGTTGGAAGAAATGGATACCAAAGTAGTTTAATAGAACTCCTTGCGTAACAATCCCAATTGCCATAACCACCGCCATGGTTGAAGTTCGAATATATATTTTTTTAAAAGTGAAAAATAAACTTATACAAACTATGAAGCAGATCAAGATCAATAAATAAATCACATTTATCACCATTATGTTTTAGATATTTTATAAGTATATCATCAATGAATCTTGAGGTCTGCAGAAAATGGATGGTGCCTGTACAACTTAACCTAGTTATTCGCAGCTAACCCCAGATATTAGCCAACAAGTTTTAGCCCAATGGTTGCACCTAATATTAATGCAATACATGCGATCCTTCTCCAATCTTTAGATTCTCCGTAAATCATGATTCCTAAAAGTGCACCACCAGCTGAGCCAATTCCTGTCCATATTGCATAAGCTGTCCCCATAGGCAGTGTTTTCATTGCGTAGGCAAGAAAAAGAAAACTAGCTCCAAATCCGAGAATTAATAGTAATAAGGATTGCCAATTACGACTATTATTCAATTTATTTATGGTAACCACACCAAATGCTTCACATAATCCTGCTAAGATTAATGATATCCATGCCATTAGAACTCAGCTCCTTCTTGAGAATTATCTTTTGTTAGTAACTTCAATCCAAGAACACCGGCTAGTAAAAGTATAATCAACATCATTTTTTCCGCCTTGATGGGTTCTCCGAAGAATATGATTTCAGAGATGACCGTTCCTGCTGTCCCCAATCCTACAAAAACTGCATATACCGTACCGACCGGAAGTTTTCGTCCAGCCATTATGATTAAATAGAAACTCACAATAATCGAGATCACAGTTCCTGTCCACGTCCAAAAGCCATTTGCGTGTTTGAGACCTATCACCCAAAACACTTCAAAAAACGCCCCAATAAACACTTTAATCCAGTTTGTATTCATTACCTACTACCTCCAATAATCATCTATTTAAAACAAAAAAAGCCTAAGAGATCACTGTTAAACAGTATCTCCCAGGCTTTTATCCTTCCGTGACACAGCGTTGGCTGTGAGTTTTCTCTCGGTCCAGACCAACACAGTGGCTGCGGAACCCTAGAAAACATTTACGTATACAATTACCATAAATTATATCCATATTTAAAATTTATTCAATAGTAAAATATGTATAAAAGAGACTATAGGCAATGAAGGTGAATATTTAATTCAATATAATTTAAATAGTTCCCCACACACTATTAGCAATGCTAATAACATGTTTTATCTTATTCCATTGATCTTCTTCTGTTAAAAGATTTCCTTCTTCTGTACTAGCAAAGCCACATTGCGGACTTAATGCTAAGTTTTCTAAAGGAATAGACTGGCTAGCTTCGTTGATCCTGGCTTTAATGGCGTCAGGATTTTCAAGTTCTGGAAATTTAGATGTAAATAATCCCAGAACAACAGTTAAATTAGGACGTTTAAAACTTTTTAATGGTTCAAAATCACCGGAACGCTGATCATCGTATTCTAAGAATAGTCCATCAACATTTAACTCAGCAAAAATTGCATCAGAAATCTGATCATAACCTCCGCTTGTAATGTAGGTGGATTTAAAGTTTCCACGGCAAATATGCATGGTTATTAACAAATCATCTGGCTTGTCCGCAATCACGTCATTGATACATGCTACTCTTCTTTTGATGATATCTTGTACGTCCATGCCTTCTTTTTCAACCACTGTTGTAATCCGATCTTCTGAGACAAAATCAATCCAAGACGTATCATCTAATTGCAAGTACCGACAGCCTGCATCATAGAATGCTTGAATGGCCTTCCTGTATGCAGCGACTGTATCGTCATAAAACTGCTCTTTATTGTCGTTGTAATATTCATCACCTTGAATTCTAGTGAATAGCATATTCGGGCTAGGAATTGAGAACTTCGCTACTTGGCTTCCATCCCCATATTTTTCAACCACTTCATTTAAAAATTGAAAGTGTTCAATCATAAAATGGTTATCGAAGTCGACCTTACTAACCACTTTAATCGCATTATTTCTTGTTTTGGCACCTTTGAAGGCACTAACATATTGGCTTTCAAAGAATTCTACGCCTTTTAGACCGGCTAAAAAATCCAAGTGCCACCATGAACGTCTAAACTCGCCATCCGTGATGGATTTAAGACCTGCTTCTACTTGTTTTTCTACTAGTTTTTCAATTTCTTTGTCCTCTACTACCTTTAGGGCTGCTCTATCAATTTCCCCGTTTACGAAAGCCTTTCTTGCTGCTTTAATAGGTTCGGTTCTCAAAAAACTCCCTACATGATCGGCTTTAAACGGAGCTTTCACTAGTGTTTTTGTCATCTATTATTACCCTCTTTCTAAATAATAAAAAACCCTCTTCTTAAAAATAAGAAGAGGGGGAAGCCATAACTAATCTCTTCTTATCTTCAAGCATTTTCTACTGGAATTGGCACAGTACTTTTGATAAGTCTGCTGCCGAGGCTTCATAGGGCCAGTCCCTCCGCCTCTCTTGATAAGAGTATTCTTGCCTATTTAATTACCTGTAAAATTACACGTGTTCAGCCAATCTGTCAACAAATAAATATTAAGATATCTCTTTTTGTTATAAATACGAATTATATACTTTATTTTTAAAAAAATGTTCGTGTTTTACTGAAAATATTTGCTTGTCATCGATGAAAGTTTAAGATATTATAATCAAAAGACAAACGATAGGGGTTGTGTTAGATGTTTGGTATCCAGACGAAAAAGGTAATGTTACTTGGATCAGGTGAACTTGGAAAAGAGACGATTATTGAGGCTCAGCGTCTTGGACTGGAAACCATTGCGGTTGACCGTTATGAAAATGCTCCGGCGATGCAGGTTGCTCATCGTTCTTATGTGGTGGACATGCTTGATGGAGAAGCACTTCGTAGAGTAATAGAAAGAGAGGAACCAGATTTGGTGGTTCCTGAAATCGAGGCGATTGCGACAGAAACACTAGTGGAACTTGAAAAAGAAGGTTTCCGTATCGTACCGACAGCGAATGCCGTGAACTTAACGATGGATAGGGAAGGAATCCGCCGTTTGGCTAGCGAAGAATTAGGGCTTCCAACAGCCAAGTACGCCTTTGCAGATACACTTTATGAACTAAGAAATGCTGTACTTAAAATGGGGACACCGTGTGTGATTAAACCGCTCATGAGTTCCTCTGGAAAAGGGCAAACAGTCTGCCATTCAATAGAGGATGTAGAATGCTCATGGAATGAGGCGATTGCTGGAGGAAGAGGTAAAAAAGCCCGAATGATTGTAGAGGAATTTATCCATTTCGATTCTGAAATCACTTTATTAACTGTCCGCTCCGCTTCCGGAACAACCTTTTGTGCTCCTATTGGACACGTGCAAAAGGATGGGGACTACATTGAATCTTGGCAGCCGCATGACATGTCAAAGGAACAAATTCTTGAGGCGCAGGCAATTGCAAAAAAAATCACAGATGCACTCGGCGGATACGGAGTTTTTGGAGTGGAATTATTCCTTTCTTCAAATGGAGTTTATTTTAGTGAAGTGTCACCACGACCACATGACACGGGGATGGTTACCATGGTTACGCAAGACCTATCTGAGTTTGCTTTACATGTAAGGGCGATTTTAGGTTATCCGATTCCGGATGTTCAGCTATTGAAACCAGGTGCAAGTTATACGATTAAGGCTACAAAAGAAAGTAAGACCTACCAACTATCTGGAATCGCTGAAAGCTTATCCGTCCCTCATACACAGGTTAGGGTATTTGGAAAACCTGAAACAAAAGTGGGACGACGAATAGGTGTTGTGTTAAGCAACGGGGAATCTGTGGATCAGGCTAGAGAACGAGCGGAATTAGCAGCTTCTAAAATGATTGTCACGTTTGATGAATAAATCATTGGATCATCCGCAACAAGACAATACAATTTGAAAGAGGGATGGATGAATGCATACAAAAAATCGTTGGCTAATCGCTCTATCGGCGGTTGGCATACATATTTCGATTGGTTCGGTTTACGCTTGGAGTGTTTTCACTAAACCACTTCAACAAGAAATGGGCTGGGGATTAAAGCAAATTTCCTTCACGTTTAGCTTGGCCATTCTATTCTTAGGTCTATCTGCAGCATTCTTAGGCCATTTTGTAGAAAAGTATGGTCCGAGAGCAGCTGGAACGCTAAGTGCTTTGTTTTTTGGAGTTGGAGTTGCAGGGGCAGGTTTTGCTATTCAATTAGAATCATTGCTATTACTCTATTTATTTTATGGAATGATCGCTGGAATTGGGTTGGGAGTTGGATATATTACACCGGTTTCTACGCTGGTAAAGTGGTTCCCTGACAGAAGAGGTCTTGCTACTGGACTAGCGATTATGGGATTTGGATTTGCTTCCTTAATCAGCAGTCCGATTATGAATTATTTAATTGTGAACTATGGGATTTCCAACACTTTCTATCTACTAGGAGCGGCCTACTTCATTATTATATTTTGTTCTGCTCAGTATCTTGCTCCTCCGAAAGAGGGTTGGGTACCTAAAGGTATCGAGGCAGCAGGACAAAAATCAGAACGTATGAAATTGAAAGAGGATCTGCGTCAGTTAACCGCCAATGAGGCAGTCAGAACAAGACAGTTTTGGGCTTTATGGTTGATGTTATTTATCAATGTTACCTGTGGAATTGCGATTCTTTCTGTTGCATCGCCGATGGCGCAAGAGTTAGTAGGTATGACAGCAACTGGTGCAGCAACAATGGTTGGAATCATGGGTTTATTTAATGGAGGAGGAAGGATTGTTTGGGCTGCCATCTCTGATTACATCGGAAGACCAAATGTCTACACACTATTCTTTGCTTTTCAAATTGTTGCTTTTTTTATGCTTCCAAATATAACAGTAGCTGTTCTATTTTCTTTAATCGTTTATATGATTATGACTTGTTACGGAGGTGGTTTTTCCTCTATACCTGCCTATATTGGCGATTTGTTTGGAACCAAGCAGCTTGGGGCTATTCATGGATATATTTTGACTGCATGGGCCGCAGCAGGTTTAGCGGGACCAATCTTTGTATCCTGGGTCAGGGAAACAACCGGAAGCTATCAGGGGACATTAGTAATCTTTTCAGGAATCTTTATTGTCGCTCTGGCGGTATCAATCCTCATTCGTCTTGATATCAAGAAATTAAGGACCATGAGTGAAAATCAAATCATGAAAAACGCGGGGAATTTTTAGAGTCATGTTTATCTTTATGAAAAAGCTGCCAAAAGTGGGCAGCTTTTTCTGAACATCGCACATCTAAGATGTCTTTGAGATGTGATGGTTTTTATTTAAGTTTTACAAGATCACCTTCTTTGATTTGATTCTTTTCAAACCATCCAAGATTCACTTCGAGTGCATAATGATAAGTAATTTCCGGATCATAGGTAGGACATAACTCCTCTTTACATGGCACCATATCCAGTATTTTTAGAATTTTCCCTTCTGAATCAAGAAATGCAATTGAAAGAGGAATTAAGGTGTTTTTCATCCAGAAACCGCCATATGTTTCCTCGGAAAACACAAACAGCATCCCCTCGTTCTCAGGTAATTTTTCAACAAACATTAATCCTTTGTCTCTTATTTTTGGAGTATCTGCAACTTGAACGGTTAATTGGATTGTTCTTCCTCCGTTGGACACTTTAATTATTTTTGTACGAAGACTTGCTTCTTTTTTTTGCCGAAAAAGGTATCCGATTAATTTTCTTAGATATTTCAATATTCACTCACCTTATCCATTTCTCTAAATAATTCTAATTATAAATATTTAATTAGTTTACAAATATATAGTCATTTTGGTTACATTTTTATAAAGTTTAACTTATGACCTGATTTTCTATGACATAATCGTTTGCCCAGGCAAGTAATCTAGTGTTGATATTACAGTTATACATGTCGGGACAGGGAAAGCCATTGAATACCCGTAACATTAATAAAAAGGAAGGAAGCTAAAGTTCGCTTCCTTCCCTTTTATATTGAAATATTTACTTTACTTTTGTTTGTGGGAACTCTGATTTAGATGAGGTGATCGCTGTAATCACTTTTGCCCCTTTTTCATGAGTGAGATTACCAAGTTTCTCCTTTCTAACCGCTTTATAAATGCAATAACACATGATTACCATGAGAACATAAAACGGAAATGCAACCGCAGTAGATACCGTTTGAACGGCCGTTACACCACCGCTAATCAATAGAACAATCGCTGAAGCTGAGATGAATAATCCCCAAATCACTTTTAATTTGGTGGAAGGGTTCAGAGTTCCATTCCCACTGTACATTCCTAAAACAAAAGTAGCTGAATCAGCAGAAGTAATAAAGAAACTGCTGATTAACAAAATGGCAATAAAGCTTAATACTGAGCTAAAAGGGAAGTAATCAAAGAATGAAAATAGGGCTACGGTAACATCACTATTTATCGCTTCCACTAACGCAGTCTCTTTTAAATCGTGAATTAAATGTAGAGCGGACCCACCAAAAACAGAGAACCACATAAAGTTAATAAAAGTTGGTATTACCAATACCCCTATGAGAAATTCTCTAATTGTTCTTCCTTTTGATATCCTTGCAATAAAAGTACCTACAAATGGAGCCCATGTGCTCCACCATGCCCAATAAAAAATTGTCCATGCTGCAATCCACGCGTCTTCAGAGAATGTTTGTAATCTAAGGCTCATTGGTATAATATCTCGTAAATATTCTCCAGTCGAATTGACGAATATCCTCATGATTTGCGAAGTTGGCCCAAGGACAAATAATAATAACATGAGGGAAAATGCAATAATCATATTTAAGTTTGATAAGATTTTAACACCTTTATTCAAACCTGAGTAAGCTGAAGCTATAAAGAGAGCGGTTACAATAGATAGTATGATAATTTGGGAGGTTAAAGTGTTGGGAGCACCCCAAGCTGTATTAAGACCTCCAGCTAATTGCAATGTTGTTACCCCTAGAACAGTAGATACCCCAATGGCAGTCATAAAAGTAGCGTAAACATCAATGGATTTACCGAGCGGTCCATAGATCCTGTCCTTAATAACTGGATAAAAGATGGAACTTATCAATCCAGGAAGGTTTTTTCTAAACTGGAAATAAGCTAGTCCTAAAGCAACAACTGCGTATATGGCCCAAGCATTAAATCCCCAATGAAAGAATACAAATTTCATGGATGTATTTGCAGATTCAGCAGTTGAACCTTCGCCAAGCGGTGGTGTTACATAGTGCATGACAGGCTCTGCTACCCCCCAGAATACTAATCCACAACCCATCGCCGCACTGAATAACATAGCAAACCATGACTTCGTACTATACTCAGGTTTGTCCGTATCCTTCCCTAATTTGACACTCCCAAATTTAGAAAACATTAAATATCCACATAAAAGAAGAAACAAGAATGCTGCCGATAGATAGAACCAACCGAAATGATTGGTTGTAATGCTTAATACAGAGGAGAAAAATTTGTTTAAACCATCTGTAAAAAATATCCCCAAAATAATAAATGCTAACGTTAAGCTCATAGAGGCAACAGCGATAATATTGTTCTTGTTAATCAAAGAACTCCCCCCCAATATGTTCTAATAAAAAATGTTTACATTTCAGCTATATCCATTACTGTTTTAAAACTCTAATAAATGAATAGGAATATCACAGCCTTTCAATTTTTTTTGTTAAAAGCGTTTACATGATGTCTGATCAATAAGAAAATTACAATGATTTTGCATGAGCACACAATTAAGAAATCATGATTTTTTAATTATCGTGTTCAAAAACACTATCATGACAGTGATTATATTATAAATGCAAAAAGCAGACAAGATAAATTTATAGAAAATATTATCTTTTTGAAAAATTACGAATTTTCATATTTAGTTTTAAGAGAGTTTGCATGCGTGATAGAAAGGTTAAAATATTTTAAAAATTTAGATTGTTAAATAAATTACTGTGTGCTAATATACTGTTATGAAAATCATGATAATTAAAAAATCATGATTTTTTCATCATTCAAAACTTGAGAGGGATGGTTAAAGGAGAATGGGGATTCACACAAAAGTTAGAAAGTATTCAAACTACATTAATGGCGATTGGGTTACGTCTTCAAATGACAAAGTTTATGCCAGCATAAATCCAGCTGACAAAAATGAAATTGTTGGTTATGTTCCAGAATCAACGGAAAAAGAATTAAATGATGCTGTTGTTTCTGCCAAAGAAGCAGGAAGGCAATGGAGGAAATTATCTGGTGCCTCCAGAGGAGAATATCTCTATAAGGCAGCTGCGATTATGGAACAAAGAGTGGATGAGATAGCTGAAAGCATGACTCGTGAAATGGGGAAAACCTTTCCAGAAGCTAAAGGAGAGACGGTTCGCGGTATTAATATCCTTAAATATTATGCTGGGGAAGGTATGAGGAAAATAGGGGATATTATTCCATCTACTGATTCTGAAGCATTAATGTTCACCACGCGATCTCCATTAGGGGTCGTAGGAATCATTACTCCATGGAATTTTCCAGTAGCGATTCCAATTTGGAAAATGGCCCCAGCCCTCATATATGGCAATAGTGTAGTTCTAAAACCTGCTCAGGAAACTGCTGTAACCGCTATCAAAGTAATCGAGTGTTTTCATGAAGCCGGATTTCCTGCTGGAGTAGTGAACATTGTAACAGGACCTGGAAGTGTAATCGGTCAGGGATTGATTGATCATCCTGATATTAATGGTATTACTTTTACTGGCTCGGACTTTGTTGGAAAGAGAGTTGGACAAGGTGCTTTTAATAGAGGTGCAAAATACCAATTAGAGATGGGTGGGAAAAACCCAGTTATCGTCGCTGCCGATGCTGATCTCGACTTAGCAGTAGAAGCAACAATTAGTGGAGGACTACGCTCTACTGGGCAGAAATGTACGGCAACGAGCAGGGTTATTGTTGTCACTGATGTTTACGAAGAATTTAAGGAAAAATTACTAACCAAAGTAAAAGAAATAAAAGTGGGTAATGGATTAGAGAATGAATCATGGATGGGTCCATGTGCCAGCGAAAGCCAATTAAATACAGTGTTATCTTATATTGAGAAAGGCATCGATGAGGGTGCAACACTGTTATTTGGGGGAAAAAGAATCGATGAAGGCGAACTAGCAAAAGGATTTTATGTTCAGCCAACTGTTTTTGAAAATGTAAGATCTCATATGACCATTGCTCAAGAAGAGATTTTTGGACCTGTATTAGCGCTGATGAAAGTGGATACTCTTGAGGAAGCTTTGGATGTGGCAAATGACGTGAAATTCGGGCTTAGTGCTTCCATTTTCACTAAAAACATTGGCAATATGCTTTCCTTCGTTCAAGACATGGAGGCAGGGTTGGTTCGTATTAATGCCGAAAGTGCCGGTGTTGAATTGCAAGCTCCTTTCGGCGGAATGAAGCAATCTAGTTCACACTCACGAGAACAGGGTCAAGCAGCGATTGAGTTCTTTACTTCCATTAAAACTGTTTTTGTTAAACCATAAATACGTAAAGATTTCATAAGGTTATTCGATAACAGTATACAAGCCAGTATCTGAACCCTGTATCTTCTGTTGTCTTATGGGGGAGTTTGGTCCGATGTCTAAGGTTCTTGTCGGTAGTTTGTGTTTATTGGCGGCAGCAGGCATGTGGGGAGGAATGTACGTTGTTAGTAAATATACGTTAGAGTATGTTTCCCCCTTTGTTCTTCTCTGGCTTCGTTATTTCCTTGCTTTTGTTTTTTTATGGTTGTTTTGGTTCTTTCAAAAGAAGCAGCAAATAGAGAGCAGGGATTTACCACTTATCATCTGGTTAGGATTTACTGGTTATATTGTTTCAAATGCAAGCGGATTCATCGGTACCCATTTATCATCGGCTCATATGGGGGCATTGGTTTCATCTTCTTCTCCTGCATTTGCCTTGCTTTTAGCATACTTCCTAATAAAGGAAAAGCTAACATTGAAAAAAATCATCTCTGTCGTGATGGCCACCTTTGGTTTAATTCTGGTGATTGGGTTTGAAGAGGGAGTTGGAAAAGGGCATTTGCTCGGAAATCTGTTATTGGTTCTTGGTGCCATCGCATGGGCTTTATATAGTGTAGATGTCAAAAAAATTGGGAGTAAGTATTCTGCTCTTACAATCACCACTTTTGCTACAGGAGTCGCGCTTATTATGATGACACCTGCAATGTTCCTTGATATTAAAAAACAAGATTTTAATATACTAAAAGAATATCCAATCCTATTGGGAATACTTTATTTAGGCATTTTTGCTACAGCAGCAGCTTTCTTTTTATGGAATAAAGGAATGGAATCTATGGAAGCAGGGGTCGGATCAATGTTTTACTTCTTTGCACCAATTATAGGAGGACTATTCGGCTGGCTTTTTTTAAAAGAAGCCATTTCACCAAGTTTCATTGCAGGAGGACTTCTGATTTTTATAGGAATGTTGTTACTTTTCCTAAAAAAACCACAATTTTTGGTCAAAAATAATAAAGCTTTAGAAGTAGAGATTGAGAGAGTAAAAGAAAAAGTTTAACCCTTTATACGATCATGATCATTTTATGACAGTGTTCGAATGAATTTATCAGAAAATTAGAGAGGTGAACGGAATTGGAAACTGTTCTAAAAGAAAAAGAAGTGCCTAAAAAAAATGTAAAAGGGCTTATTGATTGCGATATTCATCCTTACTTAGATGATTTCAATGAACTAATTCCATATTTAGATGAAGGTGTTCAAAGGCATATGAATATCGGGAAATTTGAAAAAAATATGCTGGCAAATATGAATGCAGGTTCATTTACCTTTCCAAAAGCACGATATGCAAATCCTAATCATGTCCTCCGTTTGGATGCACTTACACCAGGAGGCGGAGTTCCTGGATCAGATCCGGTCTTTGCTGTACAAGATTTATTAGATAAACATAATCACACCTTCGGGATATTGAATATCGGACATGGAACGATGGCAGGTTATCATAATGTTGAGATTGCAGCTGGCTATACATCAGGATCTAACGATTGGCTTTATGATCGATGGGTAGAAAGCGATTCTCGTTTTAAGATGACGATGTCCGTTACGCCGGTTGCCCCGGATTTGGCCATTCAAGAAATTAAACGAATCGGTCATAAACCAGGAATTGTAGGAATCAATTTGCAGTGCATCAATATTCCTTTAGGAAAACGCCATTTCTGGCCGCTTTATGAAGTAGCCCAAGAATACAATCTACCAATTGTACTTCATCCGGATACTGAGGGGACGGCTGAATATGCTCCTCCTGGCGCAGTAGGACCTGCTTCAACCTATGCAGAATGGCATACAACATTGTCACTTATCGCCCAAAGACAAATTATGAGTCTCGTTTGCGAAGGGGTATTCGAGAAGTTTCCGAATTTGAAATTCAATTTTATCGAATATGGCTTTTCTTGGTTACCATCGGTTATGTGGAGATTGGATAAGAACTGGAAGGCACTCCGCAGTGAAATTCCATGGGTAAAGGAATTACCAAGTGAGTATATCAGAAGAAACGTTCGTTTAGGTACACAGCCAATAGAAGAATCATTCCATCCAAAAGATATTGTGAGATTAATTGAAATGTCGAAGGCAGAAGATATGCTTTTATTTGCGAGTGACTACCCTCATTGGGACGGAGACGAAAGTGACAGGGCATTCTTACATTTCCCAGATGAATTAAAACATAAAGTCTTTTACGAAAACGCTAAAAAAACTTATCGACTATAAAAGAATATGAAGGGAGGCAATGTGATGGAAACAATGCAAAGAGGTACATTTACGAGTGTAGTAGTTTGTTCTGCAGAAGAGCTAAAGCCGGGTCAGCGTAAAATTGTTGTTGTAGATGGAGTAGAAATTGCCATGGTGAATGTTGATGGACAGCTGTATGCTTTTCGGAACCGCTGCCCACATCAGGGTGTGGAAATGGTTTACGGAGCAGTTAGTGGAGCTATGCTTCCATCTGATCCAGGTGAATTTATTTATGGTTGTGACAATCAAATTATTAGATGTCCATTACACGGCTGGGAATTTGATTTAGAGACAGGAAAATCTTTGTTTAGTCCAGATAAAGTTTCAATCGGAAACTATGTTATTGAAGAAACTGAAGGCTCCATTGTATTGAAGCTAAAAAGAGAACCAAAGAATATCAGCCTAAAAAATTTCCGTTGCACACATTAATTTAATAGGCTGACACCAATCAATTAGAATCATAACACGAGATGAATAGGGAATTCAAACAATAAGGAGGATGGAAGAAAATGACAAACGCTGTAAAAAATTTAGTAACCTTACTTAAAGCAGAGGAAATTGAGTACAGTGAGCTCGGTATTGACGCTGAGGTGCAAGAAATTGCATTAGCGGTTAACCCCTTATCAACAACGATGGGTGGAGGAATCTGCAAGATTAAGGAATGTAGCTTTGATTGGCAACTTAAGTATGATGAAATCATCTTTGTACAAACAGGGAGCATGTATATTGGACATAACGGCAAAAAAATCGAAGCACAACAAGGGGATATTTTCTTCATGCAAGAAGGGGCTGTCATTACGTACGGTACCGATTCTGATGTAGAATTTTTCTTCTCAACTTATCCTGTTGATTGGAAAGAAGTAAAGAAAAATGTGGTTTATGAGGATACCGGTGAAGATTTGGTCACTTTGATTAAAGGGTCTGAAATGGAATACAGTCCATTAGGCATTGAAGGTGAGGTCCAAGAAATAGCCCCTGTGATCAATAAACTTTCTACGAATATGGGTGGGGGAATCTGCCGGATGAAAGACTGTCATTTTGATTGGCAAATCAAATATGATGAAATGATTTATGTCTCAAAGGGCAGTATGTACATCACCCATAACGGAGAAAAGATTGAAGCCAAGCAAGGAGATATCTATTTTATGAAAGACGGTGCAGAAATCACCTACGGTACAACGGAAGAAGTGGAATTCTACTTTACCCTGTTTCCTGTAAACTGGCGTGCATTAAAAAACTAGATTGAAAGTTTTCTAACCCATTTAGTTTTTGACTAAATGGGTTAGATGACAACTCTTGATTAAGTGAGGTGAAAGGGAAGATGAGTTACAATGTTATCTGCTTTCTTCCGGTAAAAAACGGTGTTAAATTCACTGAAGAAACATGGGGATTGGTGAAGCAAGCAAAAGCGTTTGCAACAGATAAAACCAGAATGATAGCTATTGTTGTTCACTCAGGTTTGTTTTCTAATGAACTAGAGCAATTACCCTTTGATGAAGTTTATCATGTCAAATTAGAACTAAATAATTGGAAAGTAGCAGATTACCATTTTCAGGCATTCCGAATGATCCAGGCAAATTTCAGTAATGATAACGAAATATACTTATTTTCATCGCACCCGCTCTATCAGGAAGTTGCTGTTCGTGCATCTACTCGCTTTGGGATGCCCATTATCACAAATGCAATGGAAGTTACGATGGATGAAAATGATTCCTCAACCATCATGGTTAAACGTGAAATTTATCAGGAAAAGGCTCATGAATTCGTTACGTTTTTAGATAATAAACTGCAATTCTTAACCTTTGAAAGCTCGATCTTGTACGGTATACAAGAAGTTGGGAAACCGACCATCGTACAAGAGATTGATATAAAACTAGAAGTAAATAGCCCTATTACATTTCTATCTGAGTCACAAATGAATTGGAAAGAATTGAAAATAACAGAAGCAAAAGTAGTCATAGGGATTGGAAGAGGAGTGCACGGTGGAGCTTCGCTTGACTCTATATTGCAGTTGGCAGAAATCTTAAATGCTCCCATTGGAGGAAGCAAAGTCGCAGATGAATTGGGACTGATTCCTAGAGAAAAAAGGATTGGGGCTAGTGGTTCAACAATTGAGGCTGATATTTATATTGCTATCGGGATTTCTGGTTCTTCACAGCATCTAGAAGGGATTAAAGGAGTGAAACATGTTATTGCCATTAACAATGATCCATCCGCTGCCATTTTTCAGCGCTGTGACATCGGTATAGTGGGTGACTATCAAGAAGTCATTCCAGGACTCGTGCAATCTCTTCAAGCAGAAAGGCAGAGTGAAGAAAATGTTGAACATGTGCATATTGGTTAAGCCAGTAATGGATCCAGCATCCATTAAATGGGATTATCTAAACCAGCAGTTTTCGTTTGAAAGCAACACCTTTAATGCACCCGACCTTCAAGCATTACAGTGGGCTTGTGAATACAAGGAAAAGAATGGTGCAAATATTACGGTATTAATTGCAGCCGATACGAATATAGTGATCGATCAGAAAAGATTACTCAAATATAATTTGGATAAATGTGTAATCATACAGCAGCCAGAATTAAAGAAACATCGTGGTGAAACAGCAAGATTACTCACAGATGAATTAAAAAAGTACTCTTTTGATGTCATTATGTGTGGTTCTGTCAGTGATGATGAAAATTTAGGGGTGACACCTGCAATGGTGGCTGAACTTTTATATATTCCATGCTTAACAAACATCTTCCATATAGACATCGAATCGGAAAGAACCTGGAAAGTGAAACGAAGCGAAGATAGAGGCATTGTCCAAACATATGAAGTGCAATTACCAATCTTGATTGGTGTGGTTAACTCGTTAGGGAGAAAGCGTTATATACCTCGGTATTCTCGTTCGTACCAAACACAAAAGAAAATTGAGGTCAAGGACCTAAGAGAACCAATAGAAGAATCGAATATAAGCGTAGTTAAGATATCTGAACCAAAGCCGAATATTCGTTATTTTGACATCCCGAATGACAGTCTCACTCCAGAGCTTCGGCTGCTAAAAATCATGGGGCTGGCTCAGGAGCAGAAGGAACAATCAGGAGAAAAAGTTGCTTCTAATGTCAATGAGCAGAATATCCATTTTATATCACAGAAATTACAAAAATGGTTAATGGAGGGTTAGATGATGCAGACAGTACAGCGTGATACTTTTTGGATGATTTCCTTCGATTACAAAATCGCCATGTATGCCCTCGCAACGATTGCAATAGGTGTCTTTGTTTATGGTTTCTATCGTCGGTTCCGCTTATGGAGAAAAGGAGTCAGGGAAAAAGTTAGTTGGAACGATGTGAAAACAAACTTTCATTTTTTCTATAAAACTGCAATTGTGCAGAAAAAGATAAAAAGAGATCGATTGTATGGATTTATGCACCGTTTTACAAGCTATGGATTTGTTATTTTGTTCATCGGCACGGTGTTGGTTGTAATCGATTATGATTTTAAAATTCCATTGCTACAGGGCAATTTTTATCTTGTTTATGAGTTGGTTTTAGATATTTTTGGTGTTTTATTTCTTATCGGTCTAGTGCTGGCGATGGTGGTTAGAGCCAGAAAGGTACGACCTAGACTAAAGAATGGAATGGCTGACCAAGCATTTCTCCTCCTATTACTTCTCATCGGAATTGGAGGATATATAATAGAAGGAATTCGACTATCCGAGACACAAATCAGCCACGCAGCATGGTCACCTATTGGTTATGGGCTTGCACTTTTATTTAAAGGTAATTCGTTCTTTGCAGCGGAATCATATCCTATTTGGTGGTTAAGCCATTGCATATTAGCGTTTATCCTTATAGCAATCATTCCGTACACTAAATTATTTCATTTTCTGACAGCTCCTATCAATATTCTTTTTCAACCTGTTAAGCGTACAGGGAAGGTGGGCACACCTTATAACTTAGAAGAAATGACAGAAGAGCAACGATATGAATCTATGAGAATACAAGGCGTAAATAAAATAACAGATTTCACTGGTTGGCAGCTGCTAAGTACCGATGCCTGTACGGAATGTGGCCGCTGTGATAGCCAATGTCCGGCACATAACAGCGGTAAACCATTGGCACCTCGATCGATAGTGACGAAAATCCGTGATCATATGCATGAAGATCAAGAAGTACTATCTTTTATTAATCCAGAAGAGCTTCAATCTTGTACAACCTGTGGTGCCTGCGTGGAAGCCTGCCCGGTCTCAATCAATCATATAGATTTAATATTATCAATGCGTCGCGGATTAGTCCAAAATCTAGTGATCGAGCAGGAAGCAGAAAATACGTTAGTGAAAATGGAAGAACAGTATAACGTTTATGGAAAACCATGGTCTGATCGGGAGAACTGGAGCAAAGGTCTAAATGTACCAGTGTTAGAAAGTAAAGAAAATAATAAAAAGAAAGAGGGAGCTTAATAATGGAGGTTTTATTTTGGGTAGGATGTGCAGCAGCTTATGATTTAAGACTTCAGGCAATCGCTCGTGCCTTTTCAGATATTATGAACAAAGCAAATGTTGATTTCGCCATTTTAGGGACGAAAGAACGTTGTACAGGGGACGTTGCCCGGCGAATGGGTGATGAAAACCTATTTCAAGAATTGGCACAGTACAATATTAAAACACTCAAAGAGCATGAGGTGAAATCTATTGTCACCACTTGCCCACACTGCTTCAATATGTTCAAAAATGAATACCCTGCTCTGGGAGGCGATTTTGAGGTTACGCATTATACAACATTTATTTATAACCTCATTCGTGATGGGCGTTTAAAATTACCTGAAAAACAAGAACGGGAAATCGTTACGTATCATGACCCATGTTACTTGGGTCGGCAAAATGGAATCTTTGATGCGCCGAGGGACATTTTAGAAATGCTTGGATATGAAATCGTCGAAATGGAACGAAGTAAAGAAAAATCCTTTTGCTGTGGTGCTGGTGGTGGAGCAATGTTTGAAACCGCCCAACGTGGTGAGAAGATTAACACCATTAGAGGAGAAGAGGCAGTCAATACGGGTGCATGTGCAACCATGACTGCTTGCCCTTTTTGCCTCGTCATGATGGAAGAAGCCATTGGATCCCTAAACCAGACACGTGGTACAAATATCGCTACGAGGGATATTGCCGAGGTAGTAAATTCATTAGTAGAAAGTGGCGGAAAGTAAGGAAGGGCGGAGAATATATAATGACCACATTTAAATATTTATTTACTCCTAAAAAAATCGGTTCACTTTGGATAAAAAATCGGATATTAAGTACCGGTCATATGACTTCTTATGTAGAAAATGGAATTCCTACTGACCGCTTAATTGCTTACCATAAAGAGAGAGCCAAAGGCGGAGCAGGTTTAATTATTGTGGAAGCAAATGCTGTTCACCCGACAGCATTTTTCACCGCAGATACGATTTGCGCGTTTAAGGACGAGGTTATTCCATATTATAAGAAATTAGCTGAGGGAGTCCACGCTTATGGTACAAAAATGTTTGTTCAGCTCTTCCATCCAGGCAGAGAGGTATTTCCTTCTGGAACTTCGGTTGCAGTAGCTCCTTCAGCTATTCCTGCTGACCGCTTCCGTATAATTCCGAAAGAACTTGAATGGGAGGAAATTAAAGACATTATTAAAGGCTATGCCGAGACCGCCGAAAGGGTAAAAATAGGAGGGTTGGATGGTGTAGAAATTGTCGCATCACATGGTTATTTACCTAGTCAATTTTGGTCACCTCGCTTAAATTATAGAAAGGATGAATATGGCGGACAATCGATCGAAAATCGTTTGCGATTTTTAAAGGAAATTGTGGAAGAGGTTCGTAAAAAGGTAGGGACAGAATTTGTTGTCGGTTTACGTCTTAGTGTTGATGACCTGGAGGATGAAGGCGCCAAATACGGGGAAGTACAAGAGATATTACAATATATTGATAAGAAAATTGGTGGACTTGACTATTTCAACTTAACAGGCGGCAGCTCTGCAACTTATGCTAGTTCCGCTTTTATTGTCCCTCCTGCACCGGTTCCTCCCGCACATTTCGCCTCACATGCGGCAAAGATTAGAAAGCAGGTTTCAGTACCAATTTTTGTAGCAGGTCGAATTAATGATCCCGTCATTGCAGAAAATGTACTAGCAAACGGTCAATCCGATATGGTCGGGATGACGCGGGCGATGATTTGTGACCCTCACATGCCTAATAAGGCATTACGCGGGGAGTTAGAGCGTATACGGGTATGTATTGGTTGTAATCAGGCGTGTATCGGACATATGCAACAGGACATTCCCATTAGTTGTTTGCAAAACCCAGTAACGGGTAGAGAGCTCCAGTATGCCGAAATGCCGAGAGCGAATAAAATCAAAAAAGTCATCATCGTAGGCGGTGGTCCAGCTGGAATGAAGGCGGCAACTATTTCTGCGGAGCGCGGTCATAAAGTAATTTTATTAGAAAAAAGCAATGAATTAGGAGGCCAAGTGAAGCTGGCCCGTAAAATTCCTGGAAGAGAAGAGTTTGGAGAGTTGATTTCAAATTTAAAACGTGATTTGGATTACTTCCGTGTTGAAGTTCGTTTAAATACAGAAGTCACGAAAGAAATGGTTCTCGCTTTGAATCCGGATGAAGTGATCATCGCTACGGGCGCCAATCCATATGTCCCGCATGCTAAAGGGATGGACCTGCCACATGTGGTAACAGCTTGGGACATCCTATCCCGACAAAAGGAACCAGGAAAAAAAGTAGTGGTTGCAGATTGGAAAGGGGATATGACAGGGGTTGGCGTTGCTCTTTATTTAAAAGATCTAGGATGTGAAGTGGAACTGGTTACATCTTGTTATCAAGTAGGTCATTCTATCCAGGAAAAAGTAAGAACGTTTACCATGACTCAATTATTTTTAAAAGAGATTGAAATGACCTCCCAATATAAGCTTAGCGAAGTTGATGAACAATCAGTAATTTTCTCCAATATTTATACAGGACAAAAATTGAAAAAGGAAAACGTAGATACGGTTGTTTTAGCATACGGTCTTTTACAGGAAAATGATCTATTTCATCAGCTTAAAGAGCATGTGCCTAATATCTATCGAATAGGCGACAGTCTAATACCGAGAACGGTAGAGGAAGCCATTCTTGAGGGACTCGAATTAGCAGCAAGCCTTTAGAAGTCATAGTGACAAAAAGGGAGGTCTCTAAGTTTGCACACCACAAAGGTGCTCAACTCTTTGGATTTTACGATAAAAATTAACGGTCAAGCGTGTGTCCTTGAGGACATCTTCCCCCATTTTAATAAGAATGATCGTTTAGGGATAGTGGTTAGGCGCCCTGGTGGAGGGGTTGGTGCAAGCGGACTCCTTATGGCAGCTATTACAAGGTTTTACGATTTTTACCGTCCTTTGTTAGGGAACGAGCCTGATAAACTACGAATCTACCCGGACTTCTTCATTTTTTATGTAGGAAAGCGACATCTAAATTATTATTGGTTGGACATTTGGCCGACCCATAAGGAAGTGATTTTAGAGGACGACCCGGAACTTATTTTGGAAGCAATTAATGATCGTGGAATAACCCGGCTCCTAGTTGAAGATACCCTGCCTTCTAATAAGTCTTACTTACGTGAAACCATCAGTAGTGCTGAATCTCGGATCGTCAGTACTTTAGTATACTCTGCAGGTGGAAGAGTTGATAACGGAGATCTAAGTATCGAAAGTTGCTCTGATGTAGAAGGGTATGTCCAATCCACCCTTAAGATATCTGAAGAGTTAACTGTAGATGTACTTAAGCAGCTGGTGATGGAACGTAAAGCCTTAGTTTCCAATGGTCGAGTAACGGAAACCTATCGCCGGATTAAACCATCAGATGCTATCCTTATGCTTTAACCTAATCAATGGAACTTTGACCTAGTTATACGCTACTATTTTTCTTTGAAAAAAACCACGTATGTATAAATGGAGGAGTTATTATGTGGGTAGTGACGGTATATTCAAATTCCAACATTACCATGTTTGAATTTGACAAGGAAGATGAGGCAAGGAATATATTTAATAACATACAAGGTTGTAAGTTTCTATCTGAAATTATCTATTTTAACGACCAAAGCTTTCTTAAGATTGACTAAATATTTAAAATATTGTAGGGTTAAAGGGAAGTAGATATTATTTAAAGATTATTTTAGCATATGTAAAGGGTTTGTGCGCAACAGGGAAGTTCTCCTAAATATGAGTAATTTTGAGGTGTTAGGCTATGGGACGTAAAGAGATACAAATGAAGCGGATGTGGAAATATTTTGTTGATGCAACCGCTCAAATTATTGAAGAGGAAGGTATAGAGAATGTCACGATACGAAAGATAGCTGACATTGCGGGGTACACAAGTTCAACAATCTATAACTATTTTGAAGAACTTTCCCATCTGATTTTCTTTGCTTCAATGAGATTTATGAATCCCTATATAAAGGAATTTTCTTATTATATGTCTAAAAGTGAGAATAGTATAGAAAAATATTTATTAAGCTGGGAATGTTTTTGTAAGCATTCATTTAATAATCCTCAAATTTATCATGCCATCTTCAATTCAGACTTAGGAGCAAAACCTGAAGAGCTATTGAGCCATTACTTTGAAGTATATCAAAATGATCTAACCGGACTTTCTGACGAAATTAAACCATTAATTTTTGAATATAGTCTTACTAAAAGGAGTAAAGTTGTTTTACAAAAGGCCGTAGAAGAAGGATATCTAGACCAATATGAGATTGATGAAATTAGTAATATGACTATCCTTATTTGGCGGGGAATGTTAACGACATTTTTAAACAATCGCCGAGACTATAAGCCTGAAGAGGCAGTAGAGGAAACGATGAAGTATGTTCGAAAAATAACGGTGAATGCTTTGAAAAAACCGATAGAATTGTCTTAAAATTATAATGTAAAGCCAGGAAAATCCGAAATGGGTTCCTGGCTTTTTTTATCTATTCCCGTTTGACACCCCATAAGCAAAAGCATCTTTATAAATTCTTCTGTTGAAACATTCCAAGTGGCTGAAGCTGAATATTGATATCCAACCAAGACCACCTACTGAGCTATCAAACTTTGTGACTCCCGCTTCCATGGCTGCTTTCACATTAGCCAAGGCTATCTTTTGGGTATCAAGGAAATGACCAACAAAGGTAGTAACAGGATATAAGTCTAGTAATCTTGAAAATCTTTTATAAACCATTTTTGGGTCAGCCTGACAGTATGTATCTGCTAAATCAATTTCATCTGCACCAAGGTTATCCTTATCGCAGTCAGCAAAATTTAGATTTTTCCCCCGCCTAATTTCATGATATCCTAATGAAGTATGAAGAAATCAGGAGGTAGAAGAATGGCGATTGTTGATATTACAGTAATTCCGGTTGGGACAGGCACACCAAGTGTCAGTGAGTATGTAGCTGAAATACAAAAAGTTCTACAACAGTATGAAGGAAGAGTGAAGTATCAGTTAACCCCAATGAGTACGCTAATTGAAGGTGATTTAAAATTATTGCTTGAGATTGTTCAAGAACTGCATGAGGTACCGTTTCAGAAAGGTTTACAAAGAGTATGTACGAATGTTCGAATTGATGATCGGCGCGACAAAGAAAATACAATGGAGCGAAAGTTACAGTCTGTTCAGGCTAAATTATAGCTTAACGTAGTGTTTATAAAAATAAAGCACATGATACATAATAATATTATGTTAACTAAGATGCTTTTTATCAAATAGATGATGAAAAGGAGGTAGTGCACACGATGGATTTTGAAACGGTAATGCAGGAACTGGAAGCTCTCAGCAATGAAAGATTGAAAAAGATGTACATAGGCAATGGTGCACAGGAACCGCTTTTTGGTGCAGCAACAGGCAAAATGAAGCCGATTGCAAAAAAAATTAAGATTAATCAGCCATTGGCCGAGCAGCTATACGCCACTGGGAACTACGATGCCATGAATTTTGCCGGCATCATTGCTGACCCAATAGCAATGACGGAAGCTGATTTTGATCGTTGGATCGATGGCGCGTATTTTTATATGCTGTCAGATTATGTGGTCGCAGTCACTTTGGCAGAAGCTGATATTGCACAAGTTGTTGCCGATAAATGGATCGCAAGCGGAGAAGAACTTAGAATGTCGGCAGGCTGGAGCTGTTACTGCTGGCTTTTGGGTAATCGTCCGGATAGTGAATTTAGCGCAAGCAAGCTTTCCAGTATGCTTGACCAGGTGGAAAAAACGATTCACGATTCTCCTGATCGAACGAAATCTGCTATGAATAATTTCACTTACACAGTAGCAATTTCCTATCTGCCGCTCCATGAAAAGGCAATTGAAACCGCAAAGGCAGTAGGTCCAGTTGAGATGAACCGGGGTAAGAAAAAACCAAGCATCCTGCTAGCTTCCGAAAATATTCAAAAGGAACTAGATAGAGGGAAGCTTGGTTTCAAACGCAAATATGTAAGGTGTTAGTATAGTTAGAAGAGTAAAACCTCTAACGGAAACAAGAGCTTAATACATCTTTCGAAGGGTTATTATACAAGAAGTACCCTAACTTTTTCACATAATAATATTATGTTAACTTGGATGTTAAAAGGAAACCAGAGCCAGGAACTATCTAATAAAGGATGTTCCTGGTTTTTTAGTGGATTATTTTGTCAAGTCTAATAGAATAGTATGAGGAAGAAGCATGATTATAAGGAGTCTTTCAGTGAGAAAAATATTATCATTGGTACAATTTTTATAATGATTTTTATCCCCTTTTCTACATTCTTTTTCGAAATCTTTGTAATGGCTGAAGTCCCTTTTAAAGAAGAAGATCATTTGGCCGTTTATATCAATCATGGTCCTAATTTTTTCTAAAATTTATAAGCCTATTAATCTTTGATTTTTAAATGATGGTCTTGAATGATCGAATTTATAATGTGCATAGATTCCCATTCCCCTCTAGAAAGAAAGATGATGGGATATTTTTTTGGAAAAAGGGTTTGGCTAATCTGACTTGGAGACATGCCATCTTCATAGAGCTTGATAATTTTCCCCTGGAGATCTAACAAATAATCGAGCTTTCTCTGTAAAGCAGCACGCCCATCCTTTAAATAGCCGGCATGGCAGCAAAATACCTCCCCAAAATCATAGGTTATTACTCTCTGTAAGGAACCAATGATGGTTGGAATGCTTTCTTCTTGTAAAATAACCTTTGTCTTTTCCTGGACATACAAATCCCCAGTAAATAGTTGGCCCGTTTCACGATTTAAAAAGGCTAAATGATCAATAGCATGACCAGGTGTATCTATCACGTCCCAAACTGCATTGCGGGATGAAAAGGTTTTGCCAATGCCTATAGCCTGAAAAGGTCTGCGCTTTCCCCAGAAAACCTTTCGATACAATGGATAATCGGGCTTCTGTTTACAATAATCCAGCTTAATATCATTCATATAAATAGGCAGCTGCAACTCTTTTTGTAAAAAAGCTGCACACCCTGTATGATCTTCATGAAAATGCGTGATAACCACTTGGTCGATATCTTGTTGCTTAAAAAACGGTTTAAACTCCTTTTCCAATGATGCGGAACCCGTATCAATGAGAACCCCATCTACGACAAAACAATGAACATTTAATTTTACCCCTTGAAATGCGACCGTCCCGTTTGCTGCTTGAACACCCTGTATCGTCTTGTGGTTAAAAGTCTTCTTTAATAACATAAATTTAAACCTCCTCATACCATCCCTTTGTCAAATTTTAACACAAAGTGAATAAGTATTCATTAATATAAAAGAATTATCAAACTATTTCTTCTTTGTACGTAGAAATATGTTAAAATCTAGTAAAATAGGAAGAGAGTCATCTCGGAATAAACTTAGGAGGTTGTGACATGAACACAAAAGACAAATGGAATTTGAAACATATGGATCGATTAACTCAGCTAAAGGAACCTCAACCAAACCCACGATTAAAGAAGCTGGCTTCTTATTTTAAGGAAGGAGGAACGGCCTTGGATATCGCTTGTGGTCTTGGTGGAAACAGTTTGTTTCTTGCAGGAATGAACAATCAAGTCGAAGCAATTGATATTTCAGACGTTGCGATTAACTATGTCCAAGAACAGGCAGCCAAAGATAATCTAAGTGTGCAGCCTCGAGTAACGGATCTAACAGATTTGGATACGTTAAATTGGCCGAATAACCCCTTTGACTTTATTGTAATGTCCTATTACCTAGATCGCTCATTGTTTCCAATTGTAAAGAACGTTTTAAAAGATGGCGGATATTTCTTTATGGAAACCTACTATCAATCACCTTACACAGAGGAACAAGGAGTTTCCAATCAATATAAACTAAAGTCAAATGAGTTGTTAGCAGAATTTGGAGATTGGAAGGTTCTTTATTTTGAAGAGAACGAACAAGAAGGCTGGCAATCGATCTTTTGTCAAAAACGATAAACAGTTAGACTGAAGATATGATACATAACTCATTAGGCTACCTTATCAGAACACTTTGAAAAGGTAGCCTAATTTTGTTTATCCAAAGGTAAATATAGTTTTGACTACAGTGAAGGGGAAATAATAGTATTTGTCGAATTTTATTATATTCCAATAAATCTAGATGAAATAATAAACCATAAAAACATAGAGGGTGAGTATCATAGTCACTACGAAACAAAAACAGAATTCCACATCCACACCGGTTTTACTGTTAAGGGATGAAATGATTAAATCTTTGAAAGTTACGAAAGCTCAAATGGCTGAATACCTGAAGGAAGGCATGCCACACTATTTGATCGGTCAAGAATATCGTTTTCTAGAAACAGAAGTATTGAAATGGTTAGAGACCTACAAACCCTCACAAGAACGTTTGGAAAGGGAATTCCGTGATAAACAGGGAAGAACGATTAAAGAATACGTGCCTGGAGAGATAGCATTAGCGACATTGCGTATCTCCTACGTTAACTTAAGATCCCTTTGTAAAAAAGGAATGCCGTATGTCACAGTAGGAGATAAGGACTTTTTCCATATCCAAGATATATTGAATTACTTTCGTAAAGGTGATCTTGTTTCTAACAATCTCAATGGTAACATTGTAAGAATAAATTCACATAAGAAAAAAAATGCAGTTGCTAAGCCGCAACCGAGAATCAATGGAAATTTAATAACGTCGATAAATAAAGAATTTCTCCAAAATCTAAAAACTACTAATCCCATTTTTATCGTGGATGGTTCCTATAATTTTGAGAATAATACTGTGGGGACTGGAATGGTACTAGTTGAAAATGGAACAATTGTAACTGGAACAATTGTAACTGGTTACTCAAATGTTAGAAATATCAAGACGACTAAAACTACTATTTGTGAATACCTAGCACTGCTAGATGCCTTACGGATGATTAAAAGAAAAAACATTAAGAAGGCCTCTATTATTACCGACCAAGAGCCATTTGCGAAGGGAATACATATTGATTTAGAAAAGTCAGTTTTTGAACCAGTTGTAAAGCCTTATATGAAAGAAATAAAGGACTTACTAGAAAATTTGGAGGGGAAGGCAGACTTACGTTTTGTAGGAATACTAAAAGGTGGTAAAAAAAATCCACTCCATAAAAATGCACATTTCTTAAGCCGTGAATATAAGAAAGAAATATTTGAGAACATGGAAATTGTATAAAGAGAAAGCATTTTTACTCTAAAAAGAGTCAAGCTAAAATTTAAAATAAGTGTAATTTGCTGGCAAAATGGGGGAAACTATAGATAAAAAATGGAGTGTAAAGAATGCTCTTACTATATGTCGCACTTTTCCTTCTTGCAGCAATAAAATGGGGTGATTGGAGAAATTGGAGTGATTATTATCCAACCATTTTATTTTTAATGATTGGGGACCTTTTGAAAAATTTTATCTTTTATAATCACTGGATGTGGACATATAAAGAAACCATGTTTTTGGAAAATATCCTACGAAATCATACCATCATTAACCTAATGATTATTTTTATTGGGTATCCATCAACGATATTTCTTTTTCTAGGCCGTTTTCCAAATGTAAGATGGAAGCAAGGATTGTGGGTTTCATTCTGGGTGTTTCTTTATTCCATATTGGAATACATAAATCTTCATTATTTATACTTAATAAGACATCATAATGGCTGGAGTATGACATGGTCCGTAATATTTAATATCGTCATGTTTCCAATGTTGTTCATACATCATAAAAAACCTCTATTAGCGTGGGTATTATCTGTTATTTGGATTTTATTTTTGTTAAAGATGTTTCCAATCCCCCTTGAAAAAATGAAATAAAGTTATTTTTCTATATACTTAGCATCAAATTATCCACCTTTATCCAATTGATAGGAATAAAGAAAATGACGTGCATTGCGCACGTCATTTTCTTTATTTACAAGGTCTATGAAAATTTCTCGCTATTTTCCTCTATCCTAGGCAAAAACACAAAATGTAAATTTTTTTCATATTTTAAATTATAAATATTGATGAACAGAGGGGATGGACCAATGTGAAAATCTCACTTCGTGAGCAAGTCTTAAAAAAAGAAGGTACAACTTTTCCTTCTAAATCCTATAAATCCTTGGTACTTGAACCTGCCTATGATGAGGCAAAGCAACAATTTATAGACTCAATGGTGGAAATTCATTATGCCCATTTAATCATGCTTGTCGAGCAAGGGCTTGTTGGAAAAGAAGAAGCAGAAAAAATTGCGAAAGCAATCTCTAATTTAGATATAGAAGATGTCAAAAGAAGAAGCTATACCGGTGAGTTTGAGGATTTATTTTTTGAAGTGGAGCATTCTTTAATCGAAGATGCAGGCGATATTGCTGGTAACCTTCATATAGCAAGAAGCCGAAATGATATGGGGATTGCCATTTACCGAATGATACTAAGGAAGAAACTTTTACTATTGGTAGAAAAGGCGTTAACACTTCGCGAAGGACTTATCGAATTGACCGACGAGCATAAAGAAACGGTGATGATCGGATATACACATACCCAACAGGCGCAGCCCACTACATTGAGTCATTATTTAAATGCGATGACCGATATGCTTACACGTGATATCTATCGACTTCAAGCAGCCTATAAAACGGTGAATCGCAGCAGTATGGGAGCAGCAGCCTTAACAACTTCGGGGTTTCCGATTAATCGGGAACGTATGAAAGAACTCCTTGGCTTCGATGACATGATTGATAACGCCTGGGATGCCGTTGCAGGTGCGGATTATATAGCCGAGACAGCGACTGCTGTTCAATTGTCCGCACTAAATTTAGGAAGATCCATGCAAGATTTCTTATTATGGGGGACACAGGAGTATGGTGCATTTCTTCTATCCGCACCATATGTACAAATTAGTTCCATTATGCCGCAAAAAAGAAACCCTGTTTCAATCGAGCATATGAGAGCACTTTTATCTAGTGTAGCAGGGGATTGTCAAACAGTCTTACTTATGGTGCATAATACACCATTTGGAGATATTGTTGACACAGAAGATGATATGCAGCCGTATATCTGGAAGGCAATTGAAAGACTCGGCGGCATTTATGATTTATTAACGTCTGTTTTACTTACTATGGAGGTTAATAAAGAGACACTTTTAAAAAGAGCAAAAGAAAGCTTTGCGAACGTGACTGAATTGGCTGATACCATTGTCCGACAAGATGGACTTTCATTCCGTCAGGCACACCATGTTGTAAGTTCAACGGTAAAGGAATTAACAAAAAATGGAAAAACTTCTTTAGAATCATTAACATTGGAACTTTTGAACGAGCAATCAACAAAGATTGTAGGAAAGGAATCTGTTTTAACTGAAAAAGAATTAAAACAATGCTTAAGTCCTGAATACTTTGTTCAAATCCGAGATCTACAAGGTGGACCAAGTCCAAGCAGGATGGAAAAAACAATTAAAGTTCGAATACAGGAACAGGAAGAATTAGCAAACTGGTTAGATGCAAGACAAAATCACCTTACCACATCATCTATAAAGGTTAAGGAGATTATTACGAAATGGACTGGAGCAAATGAATAAGTACACAATCAAACTGCTGGGGTCGGCAAAACATTGACTGTCCTAGTTAACTGGTTTGTTGTGTGGAAAAACAATATTTACACTAGCTATAAAAAACGAGTGTTTCATCGGAGTCAAGAAAACCGTGAAACACTCGTTTTTATTTAAGGCTGTGTTAAAGCTGAATGTTTGATTTGACTGGTTTGGAAAATAAGCGGAGAATTTCCGGTTAAATTGTGAAATCCCACTATTTCCTTCATAATAAGCGGAGTTTTTCCGCTTATGGTATCTAGATCATTGGATTTTGTCTAATTTAAAGCAGTTAACCGGAATATTTCCGCTTATATCTGCTTGTTAAGGTTCCTTTATCTACAATAGCCGGAAATTCTCCGCCTATGAATGATCAACCCTACTCGAAAATCAACACTGAATAATAACACAGCCTATTAATAATACAATCTTAGAAAAACGCAGTCATTTTAGCACTATTCCCAACCTCTTATTTTTCCCTCGTCATTTTTACGAGGGTAATAATATCTTGTGAAACAGCATCATAAGGAACGGAATCCGCTTTTAAATTGTTTTTAATCTTTTCAATTAGCACAACTGCTTGCGGATTTGTTACTGTTAGTGTTTGGACATTACCATTGAAGACCTTGGTCATATAACTTTTTGCCTTCTCTAGGTTATCATCCACATCTTGAGCAGCTGTATTGTTCATATTAGCAGCATCTTTTTTGTTTTGGTCTTTTCTAGACATTCCATCGACACCATTAAGGACATGCTCCTGCATAGAATCATATTGATTGGAAGTCACCTCTGGGGTTGCTCGTGCAAGAATGACCGTGTCATCTAAAACAAACACTTTAATACCAGTTATCCCTTCACCGCCCAATCTTGATTCAAGATGAGAAGAAATCCCGCCATCATTCAAACCTGAACTTCCAATCATGCTGTATACATCTGTTCCCGCCCCATGAGAGGTTCCCCCATGTTCATCCGTTGTCTGTCTTTTTTCCCCGTTTTCACTAGGAATAATTAAGCCATCATTCATATTTCTGGTTGAAACACTTTTATCATAGACGCTTGTTTGATGAGCACTATGCGTTTCATGCTGACCTTCTTCTGCCTTAACGGATTCATCCATCATATTCTGTTGACCTGAGCATGCAGTAAGGAATAAGACTGCACAAACAAAGGCCGCATTTTTCCAAATTTTTTTCATTATTTTCCACCTCTAAATAATAGATTTTACGTTATTATGCCCAACATACTTTTATGTATGAATGGATTTTTTTGGGGTAATCTATCCTTAAAATGTAGGAGGTGGATTTTATGGCAGAAAACTCCAACCAACAGGAAAAGAAAGAATCGCTATCACGCCGAAAATTCCTCAAGAGTTCTGGTATTGCGGTTGGCGGATTGGCTGTAGGCGGTGCATTAGGCAGTTTACTTCCATTTAAAGACAAAACAACGAATAATCTAGATGTTAAAAACCCGCGGGTGGCTGAAAACTATACTCAGGCATTGATGTATTTTACTCAAGAGCAATTCAGAATGGTAGAAGCCGCAACGGAGCGTATTTTTCCTTCCGATGATAATGGTCCAGGAGCGAAAGATTTAGGTGTTACCTACTTTATCGATCATCAATTGAGCGGTGACTGGGGCTTCAATGCAAGGGAATACATGCAGCCGCCCTTCTTCAAAGGTGAGAAAGTCCAAGGTTATCAAGGTCGGCTTAGACGACGTGAATTATTCGATATTGGTTTACGAGAATTGCAAAATCACAGTCTAACCAAGTATAAAAAGAATTTTGTAGAACTAAGTGAAGAAGAGCAAGACGATGTTTTAACCGATTTTGCAGAGGACAAGGTTACCCTTACCACGATTTCTCCAAGCGGCTTTTTTAATATGCTGAGGAGCAGTACGTTAGAGGGTGCCTATAGTGATCCATTGTACAGCGGAAATCGAAACATGGATGGCTGGAAAATGCGGAATTATCCAGGCAGTCAAATGACCTACTATGAAATCATTGATAAAGAATTTAAGGTGATACCTCCAAAAAGTTTAAAGGACCACCTAGGACATTAATAGTACATAGGGATATTGTACGAAATCGAATATGAATGAGGTGAATGAAGTGGCAAAGAAATTACCAAAAGTTGATGTTGTTATCGTTGGCGTTGGATGGGCTGGCGGGATTATCGCGGCCGAACTGACGAAACAAGGCTTGAATTGTGTCGGATTGGAAAGAGGGAAAGAACGAAAAACTGAGGATTATTTTATGGTACACGATGAACTTCGTTATGCCTTAAGGTACGACCTGATGCAGAATCTTTCGAAGGAGACGATTACGTTCAGAGGAAATGAAAAACTCAGGGCTCTGCCAATGCGGCAATATGGTTCCTTTATATTGGGTGATGGCCTAGGGGGTGCGGGCGTTCATTGGAACGGGCAAACATACCGCTTCTTTCCTTACGATTTTGAAATTCGCAGCAAAACCATAGAACGATATGGTGAAAAAAAGATTCCTAAGGATATGACCATTCAAGATTGGGGCATTACCTATGATGAAATGGAGCCTTATTTTGATAAATTTGAAAAAATGGCGGGGATTTCAGGGGAAGAAAACCCTCTTGCCGGAAAAAGGTCCAGTCCGTATCCAACACCGCCGATGAAAACAACACCAGCACTTGAGAAATTTAGAAAGGCAGCAACCAACTTAAAACTCCATCCCTATAATCGGCCTTCCGGAAATCTTTCCGAAGCTTATACAAATCCGGATGGGGTAGCGCGTGCAGCCTGTCAATATTGTGCCTATTGTGAAAGATTTGGCTGTGAATATGGAGCAAAAGCGGATCCTGTTGTGACCGTTATTCCAGTTGCCAAAAAGACAGGGAAATTTGAAATTCGCACGCACTCCAATGTGAGACGCGTGTTGAAAACTGGGAACAAAGCAACCGGAGTCATGTATGTGGATACGACAACGGGAGAAGAGATTGAACAACCCGCCGATATTGTTGTGTTAACAAGTTATGTTTTTAATAATGTTCGGTTATTGTTACAATCGGGTATTGGCCGCCCATATGACCCAACAACAGGGGCAGGGGTGATCGGGAAAAATTACGCCTATCAAGTTCAAAAAGGAAATGCGACTGGCTTCTTTGAAAAGGAAGAATTTAATACTTTTGCTGGCGCAGGTGCACTTGGCATGACGGTGGATGATTATAATGGTGATAACTTTGATCACTCCAATCTTAATTTTATTCATGGAGGCTCAATTGCCATTTCTCAAACCGGTTTTCGTCCGATTTCAAATAATAAGGTTCCACGAGGTACTCCGACATGGGGTAAAGAGTTTAAAACAAATTCGGTCAAATATGCCAATCGGGTTCTATCCGTTGGCGGACAAGGCGCAAGCATGCCATTTAAGCATCATTTTCTTGACCTTGATCCTACATACAAGGATGAATTTGGCGATCCGTTAGTTCGGATCACCTATGATTTTGAAGAGCAAGATCGCCAGTTAGCCAAGTTTTTATCTGAACGTTGTGTAGAAATCATGAAAGAAATGGGTGCAGACCATATTGATACTTTGGACGAACTGGGTCCTTATGATATTACCACCTATCAATCGACCCATAACACAGGCGGTATCATTATGGGAGCAGACCCAGCCACATCTGCCGTAAATAATTATTTGCAAATGTGGGATGCTGAGAATGTCTTTGTTGTTGGAGCTACTGCGTTCGCGCATAATAGCGGCTATAATCCTACCGGCACAGTTGGGGCATTATCTTATCGAGCGGCTGAAGGGATTCTATCCTATAAGCAAAAAGGTGGGATTTTAGCATAAAGGCTATAAGGAGGAAAATATGCTATCGAATATAGGCATCCCAGGGTTAATTATCATCTTGATCATCGCTTTAATCATCTTTGGACCTAAAAAGCTTCCTGAAATTGGGTCAGCGTTTGGAAAAACATTATCCGAATTCAGACGAACAGCCACTTCCATCATCGATGAAGAAGAGGAAATCCTCGAAAGTGGTAAAAAACAGCAGAAATAATAGGGAGACCAAAGCCTTAACCATTGCAAAAGCTGGGTTAAGGCTTTGGTTTTTACGTGTACCTAGAACGTGTTGAGGATTTCTTCCTTTTTAAAATCTTTTAAATAATTTATAATTATCATATAATAGTATATAATTAATATATAAAAAATGTATATGGTAGTAATAGAGACAGAAAAGGTGTGTGACTCGGTCGCTCCTACCTTGGTGTGACGCTTATATTTTTTCTGCAAATTTTAGTGAAAAGGTTGATAAAAATGAGCAACGGGGAAACTAAAACAGACGTCATATTAATTGGCGCCGGAATCATGAGTGCCACTTTAGGGACGATCTTAAAAGAATTAGTACCAGATTGGGATATAAAAGTGTTTGAGAAACTTGAAAACGCGGGAGAGGAAAGCTCTAACGAATGGAATAATGCGGGTACGGGGCATGCGGCACTGTGCGAGCTTAACTACACCACCGAAAAACCTGATGGATCTGTAGATATTAGTAAAGCGATACGTATTAATGAACAGTTCCAGGTTTCCATGCAGTTTTGGTCTTACCTTGTAAACAGTGGCCTGATAGATAATCCGCAGGAATTTATCAGACAATTGCCTCATATGAGTTTGGTACTAGGGGAACAAAATGTGAGTTTTTTAAAGAAACGTTTTGAAGCGCTCACAAAAAATCCACTTTTCCAAGGGATGGAGTTTTCTGAAGATCCGGAAAAACTGATGGACTGGATTCCGCTAATTATGGAAGGCCGTGCATGGAATGAACCTATTGCGGCAACAAAAATTGACTCTGGAACGGATGTTAACTTTGGGGCGTTAACGCGCATGTTGTTTAACCATTTAGAGAGTAAAAATGTAGATGTAAATTATAATCATAGTGTTAATGATATCAAACGCACTAGCGATGGCTTATGGGAACTGAAAGTACAAAATCAGTTTAGCGGTACTGTCAAACGCCATACTGCAAAATTCGTCTTTATCGGAGGCGGAGGAGGAAGCCTGCATTTACTGCAAAAATCCGGTATTCCTGAAGGGAAAAATATTGGCGGTTTCCCTGTAAGCGGAATATTTATGGTATGTAATAATCCTGATGTTGTAGAGCAGCATCATGCAAAAGTATACGGAAAAGCAAAGGTCGGCGCTCCGCCAATGTCTGTGCCTCATCTAGACACAAGATTTATCGACAATCAGAAATCTTTGTTATTTGGACCATTTGCCGGCTTCTCGCCAAAATTCTTGAAAAAAGGTTCTATGCTCGATTTAGTAACCTCCGTAAAGCCGAATAATGTTTTAACGATGCTAGCTGCAGGTGCAAAAGAAATGCCTTTGACCAAATACCTGATCCAGCAAGTGATGTTATCAAAAGAACAGCGCATGGAAGAGTTACGTGAATTTATTCCAAGCGCTAATAGTGAGGATTGGGATTTAGTAGTAGCGGGCCAGCGTGTACAGGTTATTAAAGATACTGAAGCAGGCAAAGGAACTCTTCAGTTTGGTACTGAAGTCATAACTGCTTCCGATGGATCGATTGCAGCATTACTAGGAGCTTCTCCGGGTGCTTCTACTGCCGTGCAGGTAATGCTTGAAATACTAAAAAAATGCTTCCCGCAGCATATCAGTGAGTGGGAAACGAAAATCAAAGAAATGATTCCTTCTTATGGCGTATCACTAATGAAAAATCCAGCGTTACTACGCGAAATTCATTCATCGACTGAGCAGTCGCTCGGCCTAACAGAAAAAGAACTGGTTTACAGTTAGTTCATTAGATGCAAAAAATAATAAGCGTTTTAATCAAAAAGCAGACAGTTTGCAAGTTTTATTCACAACTTGTAAACTGTCTGCTTTTTTATTTCTTTATCAAATCTTGTCAAACTGTTGTTCTAATAAATAGTAGATACTGATATTAATAATCTATACCGAGTAGGAGGATGATGAATGAAAGCCATTGTTTATACAAAGTATGGTCCCCCAGACGTTCTTCAACTGAAAGAGATAGAAAAACCTATTCCCAAAGAAAATGAAATATTGGTAAAAGTAAAAGCGACAACTGTAACTGTAGCAGATATTAGGTCACGGAGCTTTACCGTTCCTCCCGCTTTCTGGCTGCCGGCACGAATATCACTTGGGTTCAAACAACCGAAAAAAGAGATATTGGGGATGGAGTTAGCTGGAGTAGTCGAGTCAGTTGGGAAGAATGTCAAAAGATTTAAGGAAGGTGATGAGGTTTTTGCAGCATCTCTAGCGGGGTTTGGTGCGTATGCTGAGTATAAGTGTCTGCCGGAAGATGGTCCTGTAAGTATTAAACCCTCCAATATCACGTATGAGGAAGCTGCGGCCATTCCAATTGGAGCCCGCACAGCTTTATTTTTTCTTAGAAAAGCTAACATTCAGAAAGGTCAAAAGGTGCTGGTCTATGGTGCTTCAGGCAGTGTAGGAAGTAATGCCATACAGCTTGCCAAGTATTTTGAAGCAGAAGTTACAGGGGTTTGCAGTACGTCGAATGTAGAATTGGTAAAATCACTGGGCGCTGATAAGGTAATAGATTACACGACAGAAGATTTTTCTAGTAACGGTGAAACGTATGATGTCATCTTTGAAGCCGTAAACAAGAGTTCTTTTACAGATTGTATGAAACTGTTGAAAAGGGACGGTACCTATATAAATGTCACTGAACCTCTGCCAAGTGCTAGAATGCTATGGACTCAATTGACAACCAGGAAGAAATTAATTTTGAGTCGAAATTCACCTGAAACTGCAGAAGCACTAAACTTTCTTAAAGAACTTGTGGAAAACGGCAGTGTAAAAGTGGTCATTGATAGAAACTATGCGTTCGAAGAGATTGTTGAAGCTCATAGATATGTCGAGCAAGGACACAAAAAGGGAAATATCGTCATAACTGTGGATCAAAACAAAACCTAATTGCATCGTTCCCTCATCATTGGTTATTATCAGTTTAAGGGAACGATTCTCTCAGTATCGTTCCCTCTTTATTGATATTTGTCAGTTCAAGGGAACGGTTCTCACAGCATTGTTCCCTCATCTTCCTATTTTAACGACCCAAGGGCACGATTAGCCTCATTTATCAATCAATAAATAACCTTCAAGTATAGGCAGATGTTCACTAGTGAAATATTCTTTAGTTTATAATGTTATTAACATCAAAATACATATGGAAGAGGATTTTTAAAATGAACAAACAGGAAAGCAGCTATAGATGGGTCGTGTTTAGTACCGTCTTATTGGCTTATTTTATCATAATTAGCCAGAGAACTGCTCCAGGACTCATAACGGATCAGTTAATGAAGGATTTTCATGTTTCAGCTGCTGTCATAGGTCTCATGAGCAGTTTTCAATTTTTTGCTTATGCAGGATTTCAAATTCCGGTCGGCTTATTATCAGATAGGTATGGTCCCAATCGATTTCTTATTTTGGGCACCATTCTTACTGGCATAGGCTGCATTATTTACAATTTTTCGCCAAATGAATATGTATTGATTTTCTCTCGGTTTTTGGTTGGTGTAGGAGATTCGATGATTTTTGTCAATCTGGTTATCATTTTGAGCCAGTGGTTTAAAGCCAACGAATTTGTAAAATTATTGGGTGTAATCTCGCTTTTTTCGAGCCTAGGCTCATTAATGGCTACTGTTCCCTTTTCTGTGTGGATTTCATTCGCAGGCTGGAGAGCACCTTTTCTCACGATAGGTATCATTTTAGTATTATTATCTTATTTTCTATATACAGTGCTTGTATTGAAACCTAAAAGAATCTTTAAAGATGATATCGAAATGAAAAAGAAAAGTGCCAAAAATAGAGAAAGTGTTTGGGTGATTCTTCGCCGAACGATTGCCGCACGTCAAGCTTGGGCAACATTTCTATGTCACTTTGGGCTAGTTGGGGCGTATGTAGGATTTATCGGTTCATGGGGAGTACCGTATGGAATCCATGTACTAGATTTATCCCGTTCAGAAGCGAGCCAGCTAATGATGTATGGTCTCTTTGGAGCTATTCTTGGCGGCCCTTTAATTAGCTGGATAACAAGCAGACTAGGGACAATGAAAAAAGTTTATACCTTTGTTCACATCGTTACCTTTTTAAGTTGGGGAGGATTGGTTCTATCAGGTGTGAACCCTTCATTTATACTAGTAGTCATTTTGTTTTTCCTCATAGGTTTTGGAAATGGTGCAAGTGCATTGACATTTGCAGTGGTGAGGAAATCCTTTCCTATTGAAGAGGTTGGGGTTGTGACAGGATTCTCCAATATGGGTGGATTTATAAGTGCTGTTTTGTTGCCGATTGTTTTCGGAAAGGTACTAGATTTTTTTCCTCAAGATTCTATCAATATTGGATATCATTATGGATTTATCATTCCTGTTCTGTTTTCTTTGATGGGAGTGGCAGGAGCCATTATGATCAAAGAGGAAAAAGCCGAGGAAAAAATCGTGTTAAATGCTTTATAATGAATGACATAATTCGTGACTCGCACAATGCAAGAAAGGTAAAAGGGGAATATGTATATGAAAATGGTTGAGCTTCAAAAGGAGAATGCATTTTTGAAGGAAGGCATTGAGGTATTTTGGAACGTTTGGGGAACTGAAGATAATTATAAGTTTTATGAGGATTGTATTCTTCATTCTGCTGAAACTTCAGAAGACCTTCCAAGATTCTATGTCGCAGTAGATAATAGAAATATTATTGGCACGTATGCTATTTTGAGAAATGATATTAATAGCCGCCAGGATTTATGTCCGTGGCTTGCATGCCTATTCGTCGATAAAGAATACCGGGGACGTGAAATCGGTGCGAAGCTTTTGGAGCACGGTTTGAACGAGGCTGCTAAAAAAGGGTATAAGAAGCTTTATTTGACGACGGATCTAGAAAATTTTTATGAAAAATATGGTTGGTTACATAATGGATTTGCGTATGGACCAAGTGGCGGGCAGATCAAGGTTTATGAAAAAAGCACTGGCATTTAATATCGTGGATAAAAATATAAGGAGTGTTTCGTCGGTGTCAGGAACCGTGAACCACTCCTTTTTATTATTTTATTAGATCAAATCCCTGTGGGAGTGTAAATCCTAGAACAAAGAGGATAACAAAGATGATAGAGAATGCAATCCAGATTAGGTCTGTTGTCTTTCCTTTTTGTTTCCGGACAATCACCATTTCGAAAAGACCAATCATTACTATACCGAGTATTGCCTTTAAATAGTAAGATAGTGGAATGGAATAAGCTGAAAAGATGAGAATACAACCTGTGATGATTACGAGAATGTAGGTAGCTCGCAAAACCATATGCCATATCTTAATATTTTTACCTTTGTTTTGAAGAACAGCAATGATGATTAGAAAAATTAGCGACAATACAAGAGATGTTAAGTGTGCGTGTGTCATTTAAAATTACTCCTTTTATAAATTGAATGATTTGCTCTACAAACACTAGTCTAATAGGAAAATATAAAAGGATTCTAAACTAAGTATTAATTTTTTCTTAAATAGGTAAAGGTTCTTAAAAAAATGGTTCCGATAATTTTCAAAAATTGAATAATATGTCTTGGAAACTATCTGAATTTACTGTAAGATAGAGAAAATAATAAAATTCAAATGATGAAAACACGATGATTGGGAGTAATAAGGAATATTTATTGCCCAGAGAGCTGTCGGCTGGTGAAAGACAGTCAATAAATTCCCCAACTCGCCCAGGAGTGGTAAGGCTGATATGTAGGTCTTAACGGTTGACCGCCGTCATTAAGTCTTAAAGTGGGTTCGTTTGTTTCTAAACGAGCCAAAAAGAGTGGTACCACGAAGGCAAAGCCTATCGTCTCTTATGAGATGATAGGCTTTTTTATGTTTATAAAATTATCTGAAAAGGTGGTTGTTTTGAATGAGAAATATTGAAAAGTATTCCCGAGGATATTTTATGCCCCCAGTTAAAAGTTTGAAATGGACAGAGAAGGAGTACATAACGGAGGCTCCTACTTGGTGTAGTGTGGATCTGCGGGATGGAAATCAAGCATTAGTTGTCCCTATGAGTCTTGAAGAGAAATTGGAATATTTTCAGCTGCTTTTGGAAGTAGGTTTCAAGGAAATCGAAGTGGGCTTTCCTGCTGCATCAGAAACAGAATTTCAGTTTTTACGTACATTGATTGAACAGGATTTGATTCCCGAGGACGTTACGGTCCAAGTGTTAACACAGTCTAGAGAAGCGATTATTAAAAAGACTTTTGAAGCACTTAAAGGTGTGAACAAAGCGGTGGTGCACTTATATAATTCTACTTCAGTAGCACAGCGTGAGCAGGTATTTAAAAAATCGAATGAAGAAATTATCGATATTGCCGTAACAGGTGCTAGATTGCTTAAAAAATATGCAGCTGAGACAGAAGGGAACTTCCAGTTCCAGTATTCTCCAGAAAGCTTTACGGGTACAGAAATGGAGTTTGCACTGGAGGTTTGTAACGCGGTACTTGATATTTGGCAGCCTTCTGGTGAGAACAGGGTGATTATTAATCTTCCAGCTACAGTGTCAATGTCCATGCCACATGTTTACGCAAGCCAAATTGAATTTATGGGTGATCATTTAAATTACCGGGACAATGTCATCCTTTCATTACACCCACACAATGATAGGGGAACCGGAGTTGCTGATGCAGAGCTGGGAATGCTTGCCGGAGCGCAGAGAGTCGAAGGTACACTGTTTGGAAATGGGGAAAGAACTGGTAATGTAGATATCGTCACGCTTGCATTAAACATGTATTCGCATGGTGTCGATCCTCAGCTTAATTTTGAAAATATCCGAGAAATTATCAAGAAATGTGAAAAATTGACAAGAATGAAAGTTCATGAAAGACATCCATATGGCGGCGACCTCGTCTTTACTGCATTCTCAGGTTCCCATCAGGATGCAATTTCCAAGGGGATGAAATGGCGTGAGGAAGAAGAACGTCAGTACTGGACCGTACCTTATCTATTGATTGATCCAATGGATATTGGCAGAGAGTATGAAGGAGATATCATCCGAATTAACAGCCAATCTGGTAAAGGGGGTATTGGCTACATCCTTGAACAGCATTATGGGCTTGATATGCCTGCAAAAATGCGTGAAAACTTTGGATATAAGGTGAAAGATGAATCTGATCGAATGCACAAGGAAATTAAGCCAGATGAAATTTATGAAATTTTCACTCATGAATATGTGAATATTAGTGCTCCGCTCACGTTTATCAATTACAGCCCTACTCAAGGCAATCATTACGAAACGATTGTATCAATCAGTATAGAAAACGAAGTGCATGAATTTACTGGTGACGGGAATGGGAGACTTGATGCCATCAGCAGCATTCTTCAAACCCAGCTTGATATCCAATTTAAAGATTTAGTTTATAAGGAGCATGCGCTAGAAAGTGGTTCCCGATCAAACGCTGTTTCTTATGTGGGTATTACTTCTATGGATGGTACTGAATATTGGGGCTGCGGGATTGACGCTGATATTATGACATCTTCT
This sequence comes from Bacillus sp. CZDM1, assembly GCF_055502545.1. Classification (NCBI taxonomy): domain Bacteria; kingdom Bacillati; phylum Bacillota; class Bacilli; order Caryophanales; family Bacillaceae; genus Bacillus; species Bacillus sp. CZDM1. Next base: position 169,523 of record NZ_JBUESO010000002.1, read on the forward strand.
GTAAAAGCTTTGTTTAGTGCCGTTAACAACATGGTAACCACTCTCAATGTACCAATTGAAAAAGGATTGTCCTTTAATAAAAGAAGTTAAACCCGGGGTATTTAAACTACAAATTTCTCGTTGGAATAATAATAACCTTGATATAAATCAATTAAAAAAGATAACCATTATCATACAATAGAGTGGTGATAATGTAATGGTTACTATTAAGGTGAAACGAGGAGAAATATGCGTACTTTATTATTTCAGGGATATTTGTGGGGTTATATACTAAGTAAAGCAAATAAAACATTTACGATTAATAGACTAAATAAAGCCGGTAAAAACAAGGAAAAATTAGAGCTAATTAATAAGTTAGTTTTAAAATGCACAAAAAAATTAGTTGAAATTTCAGGTGCTGAAATAACCGTAACTGGAATAGAAAATGTTCCGTTAGATGAAGCAGTATTATATGTCGGGAACCATCAAAGTAATATGGATATTCCCCTATTATATTCAACAGCTCCTCAAACGATGGCGTTTGTGGCTAAAAAGGAAATGGAGAAGATTCCTTTATTGGGCTTTTGGATGAAAGAGCGTGGCTGTGTGTTTATCGATAGGAATAACGCTCGTAGTTCCTTAAAGGCCATCAATCAAGCAATTGAAAATTTAAAAATAGGTCTGCCAATGGCCATTTTCCCAGAAGGAACGAGAAGTAGGGGACCTCAAGTTGGTGATTTTAAATCTGGAAGTTTAAGAATTGCTATTAAATCAGGAGTTAAGGTGATTCCTGTTTCCATCAAGGATTCATACAAATTGTCTGAGAAAAATGAGAAACATACCAATCCAATAGTATCAGTGCATTATTCGGAACCGATTAATTCAAAATACTATAAAGATACAAATGAACTCGCATCAGAAGTTCTGGCACAAATAAAAAAACATTTGTGATATAGTTCGTTTTTTCCATGGGTCCAAAATATATTCAACTATAAAAATCAGGGGGGATGTGAATTCATCTTTCCTGGTTTTATTTTGTTACTAGCAAATTAATTTAGAGGAATTGAAAAATTTCTATAGACGAAACTTTACATCCAAAGTTGAATAGAATAGGCAGGAGGGTGATTATCCAAATTATATGGTGCTCAGCAAGTAGAACAAATCATACCATCCTTTGATAAAGCCAACCAAAACATAAAATGATACTTAAATAGATTGGAGGTATGTTCATGCAATTATTTTACACAGTCCGTCATGGGGATACCCTTTATCAGATTGCGAGACGCTGGGAGTTACCGGTAGAATCGCTGATTGCAGGGAATAATCTGTCCTCGCCAAACACGATTTTTGTGGGGCAGCAGCTTTCTGTTCCCCCTGGTGTGGATGTCATTCGTGTGAAACCAGGAGATACGGTTTATCAAATTTCACAAAACTTTGGGGTTCCAGCTTCCGTTATTATCCAAGCAAATCAGCTTCAGCACCCTTACGTAATCCAAACTGGTCAATTGTTGAAGGTACCGCCCGGTGTTCCTTATTATGTGGTCCAGCCGGGAGATACCTTATTCCAAATTGCAAACCGTTTTAACGTCATAACAGGTGGCCATAGAAACTTCGAGTTAATTATGAAGGTTAATAACTTGTCATCTACCGTTATTTCACCAGGGATGCAACTCATCATTCCATACGCTCCTCCCGGTGACAGAGGTTTAATTGCTTATACCTCCAATCGAAGTGGCAGTTATGATATTTGGATCTATAATCCTAGTAATGGTGTAAATGAACAGATCACTAATGGATTAGCAGAATCATATTCGACTCCATTTTGGTCACCTGACAGCACAAAGATCGCCTTTGTTGGAAAAAGTGGAATCCTCACCATTCTTAATTTAGTTGATAAAAGTATTTCGCGAATTGACCAGTTTTCAGACGGATTAGGTGTTTTTCTAGATTGGTCTCCAAATAGCCAAGAAATTGTTTATACAAAAGCGAATGGGTTAGTTCTTTACAATGTCACCACACATCGTGCTCGAAACCTAAATAGTAATGGTGCAACAGACGCACAATGGTTTCCAAGCGGGACTGAATTACTCTTTCAAGCAGCAGATACCAAGGGAGTAAGCCAGCTTTTTCGCATCAAAACTAATGGAACGGGGAAAGTCCAAATCACTCGAAATACAGGGGGACGACTTAATCATGTTCGACTATCTCCTGACGGAACCTATGCTATATATACGACCCCAGGTGCTAGTATTTCGATCATTTATAGTGTAAATCTTGCGACTGGAAACGTGTTAGAAGTAAAAGGAGGTCCATTAGCGAAAAATTATTTCCCAACCTGGTCACCGGATTCTTCAAGTATTGCCTATAGTGCAACTGCTTTCGAAAACATTGGATATTTCTCGCTGATAAGGACGGCTGGAAGACAAGGAATGAACGAAGTTACGAGGGCGATTTCCGATTGCTTTGCGACCCCAGTGACCTGGTCACCAGATAGCAGGAAAATTGCCTATCTTTCTGGATGTAAACAGCAAGGCAGTTCCAGTGAAATCTGGGCGGTGGATTTAACTCATCCTGTTCCGATCCAACTTGTAGAAGGCCGCTCAATTACCGCATTGCAATGGTCACCATTACCAATCCCTTTTCTCAAAAAAACATACTCCAATTCAGTCTATAAGGTTCGTTTCCAATATCCATCCCATTGGAACCGAGTGAACGATGAAAGATACGAAGGAGAGGATGGTTTCTTTCAAATTGCAGCCATAGCCTCTGACCAACCGATTGAAGTGGTTTGTCAAAATGAAGCCTTCCACCAACTCAACCCATATGGCACCCAACCGACCATTCAACACACACAAATCCAAAGTCAATCATCCTGCTTCATTTATCCGTCTCAGGACCAGCCAGCCGAAATGAGAAATCAAGCAGCACTTATCATTAAGTATCCATCACCAGTTTTAATTGATGGAACAGAATATAATTACTTTATCCTTTGGGCAGATCAGAACCATATACGTGAAATTAGCACATCACTTACATTTCTGTAGGATGTTTTTATAAATCGAGTTGCACTTTCTTTAGAGCAACATTTTACAAAGTAAATAGTCCCCTTGTCTTAAGACAGGAGGACTATTTACTCTACTATTTAATAATTCAATTAATTTAGTATCTAAATTTTAAGAACTGGTTGACATTGATAATCATTATCAATTATTATCAAATCAAATAGATTTTTTGCGGGGGATGTTAATGAATCAAATACAGTCGATAACAGAAGAGAACTTAAAAGACTTCATCACCTGTCCATATAAATTTTACTTTGAGTTTATTGAGAAGAGAAAAAAGTCTATAAATTGGAGACAAGTCGTCCAACATGTCGTGAATAAAGTTGTGTATTCCTTTTACAAGCTTCCAGCCGAACACCGTGATTCAGGAAAAGTGTTAAGGCTGATTGATGAATATTGGAGTAAGGTTTCTCCCCAAATATTTGAATCCAGGATTCAGTATTATTTGGTCATCGCCAAGATAACAGATTACCTAATGGAAAATATCACAACCGAATCGAAGAGAACACCAGCCTTATTTTTGTTTGAAAAACTAAATACATATATTGAGGAACTGGAAGTTGACTTATCATTAACCTTTGATGTTGCTGAGTGGTCTGATTCCTCCTATGTGATAAAAAAGTACCTAGTCGACGCTGCGCCAGAAATGTTATCGCTTTACTATTATTTGTCGATCGTTTTTTCTGAAAAGGTATTAAAAAGAACACCAAAGCGAGTAGAAGTGGTCACACTTATGGACGGAAAGAAGCATGTCTTCAAGCCGACTTCTGAAGATTTACAGGAAGGTCTTAACTATTTACAAGTCATGAAATATTCTATTGAGGATCCTTCTAACTACTTTAAGACGAGCAACGTACATGAATGCAATCTATGTCCGTTTGTTAAGGATTGTGATTACGATACACAAGAATTCAACCCAAAAAAATACTTGTCGTAACCGTTATTAAAATATGAAAACTCCCATTCAATTGAATGGGAGTTTTCTTTGTTATCCTGATGGTTTAAGTAGAGGTTCCATGATTTGTACAGGTTTTTGGCTAAACCTTTACAATTGGGTCATGCGTTATAAATGTTTTGAATAGGATAGGAGTAATTATTCAAAAAGGGTTATTTTACCGTGAGCGCTCGTTAGTGAAAGGAGTTCAAAGAATGATAGGTAAGTATAAACATCTTGTTATCATGCAAGTTCTGTTTATTTTTTCCTTTTGCATTTTAGCTTCAGCGGTGGAAGCGAAAAGTGATTCCAATATTCCTAAGAATAAAATAGTCGCGCTTGTCTATGATGATTCAGGCAGTATGTGGGAACAGTCTGGAAATGATCCTATTGATAATTGGAAATATGCGAATTACGCTCTTCAAAGCTTTGTTGCGCTCTTAGAAAAACAGGACCAGTTAAGGGTTGTTTCGATGAGTTCACCAACTGTACCGGAGCCGATTGAATTAGATGAAAGACTCCGTCAGCACGAAATTGATCAGATTCGAGCATGGACGGGGAAAAGAAGTACTCCACTAGAATCTTTGCATACAGCCATAAATGAATTGAAAAAAGCTGTTGATAGCAATAAAAACTCTGATTTTTGGCTAATCGTTCTGACGGATGGAATTTTTAATGAACTGAACCATCTTGAACAAAAACTAACCACCGAACAAATTGAAGAGAACAAGAGGGGCCTTTTTGAAAGCTTGAGAGAGTTAAAAGAGAAAATGGATCAAACTGGTGCAAGTTTTCACAGCACCTTGATTCCCATTGAGTCCTATTTGAGCAGTGATGAGTTAGAAATCATGGCTGATTTAAAAAGACAATGGACAGAAAGTTCAGCTGGGAATGTGTTAGTGAGCAATGGTGAGCAAGATATCATTCAACGAATTAATGAGGTCGCAGCTCTCATGACCAATCGAGATCCAAGTGAACAGGAGAAGTTTGATTTACATCCTGTTTGGGACGGGAACCAATTAGTCTTAGAGTCTCCATTCCCGTTAAGGAGAATTACTCTCATTGAACAGTCGGCTGAAGAGAATGCTTCCTTTAAGGAATTTTATATGAACAACCAACGGCTTGAACAAGGAATGGAGGGTCCATACAAAGTTATTACCCCCAATGACCCAGCAAAATTACATCCACCCATTAAAGGAACATTCACGCATTTCAAAAACGTGAAGGGTGACGGCGTTATCGAAAGAGGCACATACAAAATAGTTTTTGATAAGCCGCTATTGGAGGAACAACAGAAATCGATCAAGATTTTAGCAGAACCGGCGATTGATTTTAGAGTTGACTTTAAAAAGAACAATGGTGATGGGAAACTGACTAGTGATCCTGAAGTTTTCTTTGCAGGCAGTAAGATGAGGCTTGAAGCGACTCTATTGAAAAGTGAGAGTAATGTTGAAGAAATCGATTTACGCGATATAGATGTGAAAAGTTTGTTTGAAGTAGAAGCTGAAATGGATGGAGTGAAGCTCCCCCTTAAATATGATTCTAAGGTTAATAAATTCATCGGGGATTTCACATTACCACAAAAGCAAGAAATTCCTGTTAACGTAAAAGTTAATATTAAAGGATTCTATCAAAAGGTAAAGGAATTGAGCCTTCAAATTAACCCAGCACGAAAGTTGAGCCTTGTGGCCAATACTGATACCTGGAGGACACCGTTAGATAAGTTAAACGAAGCAGCTCCCTTTGTGATTACTCCAATGGTGAATGGAGAGGAAATGACTTCGGAAGAGCTTAAAAAGGTTTTCAATAAACTAAAAATAGAAACCTCCAGTCAGCTAAAAATTGAAAAAGAACAAAAAGGGAATCAAATTTTTATCTACCCTAAGGGTTTATCGCCGATTTTTCGAACATCGGCAGGTGATGTGACGCTTCATGTTACCCTTCCCGGTCAGTATCCTAATGAAGTCGCCAAAGAGACGTTTACATTAACCATTGAAGATATCTCACCACTGAAAAAATATGGAAAGGATGCGGTAAAAGCATTACTCTGGCTGGCTCTCTTTGTATATATTATTGGAATCATCATAAAACCAAGGTTTGACAAAAACCGGATTTCATTAGAATACAAGCAAAGCAGGAAAAGAGAGAGACTGCGGGATGCTCGCGGGATGACAGAAAACTTCCATACCAATTGGGTTAAAAGATGGCTTGTTCCCTATTTGGCGGAAAAAAAGTCGATTAATGATTTAACATTTAAGGCAGATCGAAAAAAGGACCGTGTTTTACTCGTGAAAGAATCTCAGGACCCTAACCTCATTGTGAGACATGAAAAGCTTGAAGAAAGAAGTAAAAAGGCAGATATACCAATCTATCATAACGATGAGATTCAAATTGAGAGAAGCAGCGACCATTCAGTTTATATATTTAAATCCCATTAAAAGTACTTTAAGAGGTGGTAACCAAATGAGTTTTAATGTTCCAACTATATTAATCGGTTTAGGCGGAATAGGGAGTAATATTGCCAATATGGTATATGGCCGTGTTCCTCCCGAGCAGCGGGGAAGAGTCGCTATTCATGCGTTTGATACGGATGCGAATAGCATTTCAAAATTAGAGCACCTAAGATTTAGTGCAACCCAAACAAGCACAAGCCATTCAGTTAATGAATATCTTCAGGCCAATAAAGAGGTACTAAAATGGTTTCCGAATAATCCCCAGATCAAACGGAAAACGATGACAGATGGAGCCGGCCAAGTTCGGGCGGTATCAAGACTTGCTTTTCGTTCAGCGATGTCACAAGGGAAATTAAATGCCATGTGGGATGGGATTGAACGAATTTTCCCTGTCGACAGTCATGCCCAATCGTATAATGTCCGAGTCATTATTATTAGTTCCTTAGTGGGCGGGACCGGATCAGGGATTTTTCTTCAAATCGCCCTCTATCTGCGTGAAATGCTAGAGCGTAAGTTAAACTCGGAAAGTGTACTCATTCGCGGCGTTTTTTTACTTCCTGATATTTTAGTAAGAAGTAATACGGTTGACCAAACGGAGTGGGAAGCCGTCCAGGGGAATGGATACGCCAGCTTAAAAGAACTGAACGCGATAAGCCTGAGCGCCTCGGGTAATCACAAACAAAATGTGACGATTGAACTCGAATATCGACCGAATCAAATTGATTTAGAGGGAAGAACCGCACATGCGATTACAGATAAACATCTTCCTTATGATTTTTGTTTTCTTTTTGATTACGAAAACACAAAAGGACAGCATTTAACAAATGTTTCGGAGTATATGGACCAGGTTGCACGTTCTGTGTATCTCCAACTCTTTAGCCCGATATCAGTAAGAAGCTTTTCACAAGAGGATAACCAAATAAGAAGTTTGGTCGAATCAAACGGTCAAGCACGGTACTGCGGTGCAGGTGTTGCTTCCTTAACCTATCCTTATGAAGAGATTGTTGACTATTGTGGTTTAAAATGGTCAGTCAGTGGATTAGATGACTCATGGCTTCGATTAGATAAGTTATTTAATGATGAAAAGAAGCGGCATGACGATGACTTAAGAAATGGAATTAATAATGAAAAACCAAAGATAAGAGAGCTTTATGTTAAGTACTTTGAGCAGATTGTGAATGACCAAGAAAAACCGAACCCGTTTTTCCGTCAGCTTGAATTCCAGGTTCATGAAATTGAGGATAAAGGTAAAAAAGGCGCTTCGAAGGCCGATATTTTCTTGGCTGAGGTAGAGGAATATGCAAAAAAAGTCCTGAGAGAGGATGTGGAATTAAAAGAGGATTATGAAGATCATTGTGTACTTGATGAAGGAAAACTTAAAATAAAGGATCGAGCAAAACAAGAAATTAATCGAATGGAATCCGCCCTAGAAGACTATGCCAAAGAAATTCATAAAAAAATTAATGAATATAGTCATTTTATTGTCTATCAGATTATTGACTCAGATTATCATGCGCCAAATGGCGGGAATGGAAGCAGGTATCAACTGAACACATGGATTCTAAAAAAAGATTCACCTATACATCCAGTTGGGGTGCGATATCTTCTTTACAGTATTCACAATAAGCTTATAAAGAAGATTTCCCAATTAAAAGAGGAGAATCGCAGATTTAAAGAACAGATTGGCCGCTATCAATATATTTATGATTTAGATCGCAGCGATGGTGACGTAGATGACGCGGTTCGACGTGTGGATAAAGCGTTAAAACAGAGCTTTATTTCCAGTGTATTTCGAAATCAATATAAAGATTTTATTGATGAGTATACGGAAAAGGCAACTCATCAACTAGGTACCCTTAATCGCTATAAATATTCCATGTTGTTAGAACTAGTCTACTCAGCTCTTAATCAATCTATCAAGGAAATGATTGAGGATTGGCAAAGATTCTTTGATCATTTAATTGAAACAAGAGAAACGCTCCTAATGGAAATAAATCAATTAGCAAGGAAGTTTGATGGTGTGAGCGATCCAACGAAAATGTATGTTCTCGCAAATAAGGAAATGCTCGAGCAAACGTGGGATCGTATTCGTCAGTCAGTTGATCATGGTTTTTTGCCAGACAGTATCTCCCAGAGTATTTATCAGAGTCTCTACAAGCGTTTTATTGAGCGGAAAAACAATCGGGGGGCTGAGGAGTTTTATAAGGAAACAAAGGTGGAAATATTTTTTAAAGAGAATGTTTTAAACTTTTGCCGAAAGGAATTAGCGAGTAAACACCATGATAAATTAGATTTAACCATCACCCAAGCACTCAAAATTGAGGCTGGTCGATTAGGGCTTGACCCAGATGAGTATCTTTATAAAAGAATGAAGGCAATAGAGGAACTAGCACAACCTTATGTTCCGATTACAAATGATTATCGAAGTTTGAAATATTGGGGACTCCATACGGAAAGTTTTAACCTGCTCTCGGAGCAGCTGCAAAATGAGTTATTTAACGAAAAGCAAATTGTGGATGATGCCTTTAAGCGGAATGAAATCGTTTGTTATCGTGCCCACTATGGATTATCAGTCAGTGACTTTACCAAATTTTCTGCCGGAAAAAATGGAAAACCCCCAGGTGTTTATTATGAGGCTTATCACCGTTTGGTAAGTAAGCTGAATGAGGATGAAAATCGAACGATTACGCCTCATTTGGACAGAAATTGGCATCTCCCTGCGTATATGCCTGACTTAAATCCGGAACGAGCTGAGCTTGAAACCAATCGTACGGACCGTGCTTTATTACTAGGGGTGATCTATGGCTGGCTCCAGTTAGTCAACTCAGACGGAAAGAGAGTCTATCAATATAGTGGAAATCAAGGCACAAAATTATTATTGAAATTTGGAGAAAAGGTAGAAGAAGATACCTATTTACTTCATGAAGCATTACCTCATAATCCTGTTATCTATGATGAAATTCTAGAAAGATTCCAAGAAACACAAGAAACTCAAATCAGGATTAACCGAAACATCAATGAACACTTGTTTTTTATTGGAGCCATAGAAATTTCAAAAGTAAGAAAAGCTGGAATAGGGAATATCCTAGATTTGGTCTTGGCGTATGACCAGGAATTTATCTCCAATCCTTCCTTAATGGAGCGAGCAGACCGTTTACGACAATGTCTGTTAACGGAGATCTGTGAATACTTCAAAAAGGTTAAGAGAACGGAGTCTGCCAAACGGGGCGCTGCCAATTTGATTTACCAGCTTTGGAAGGAATCCGAGGTCAGACAAAGAACACCACAGGATTCAGAAGAGTACCAAAAATGGTTAAATGATATTAATAATAAACTTAACTCTCTAAATCAAGAACGAGTTTTAGTATAGCTTTTAAAAAGGAGTGATACTTGATGCACTCAATTGTTATAAATTTCGGCAAAAAATATGAGGACTGGCATTTGGTTGAGCCATTCTTTTATAAGCTGCAGAATAACAACGATTTAACATTTTATTGGGAGGAAGAGGCACCGGCCTCTTATCCTCTTTTTTTACCGCTAGTTGAAACAATGATTGAACATCTGGACCGTCATCGAATTAAGGATTGGCAGTTGATTATTCTATTAAACTTAGATGATGAGTTAAATAGGGTGTTAAGACTCACCACTCATCTCTCGAAAATAAGGAAAGACCTGCTTGACCCTTTAAAGGACAAGGGATTCTATCCGACTCAAAGCATTTTACATTTAGTTGACATGATCAAGAGAACTTCTAATTATGCACCAATAGAGGAAGGGTTAAAACGCTATTGGGAACTTGACCATTATGGCTATCTGTTAAAAAGCAATGAGTGGCCAATCGTGGGTAATGCTTTCTGTGAGGAGGAAATTAATCAACTCGATGAAGAATGGGGGGAACCCATTCAACTTCAAGATATTATCTTAGACCAGCCCGGTGCAGAATTCATGGAGGCTTTAGAGCTGAAATGTGAGCGGGTCACAACCTGCCTAGCGAAAAAGATAGACAAAAAGAAAGATCTTTTGTTGTTGCGTCGAGAGAAGATGAGTAATGATGAATGGATGTCCAAGGGTCAGCTCGATATCATCATGGAAGATTTTGAGAAAAAGATTAAGCAAATACGCACACTGCCATTAACCCCTTCTTTAACGTATTTTACTCCTTCAAGAGAGCTTTCAAGCAGTTTGAAGTTTCATGTGGGTATCCAAAGTGAAATCGGTGATATTCGTTTGATTCGTCAGGAAATCGTTCGAAGTTCTCATCGGGAACGAATGAAAGGTTATATGGAACTGGCCTATTATCTTCTCACAATCAGCCAACATCCAAACCTAATTGAACGGTTGGATAAGGGAAGTACCAGTGTGATTCAGATTTCATTGGAAAATGAGAGGCTGGAAACATTACTTAATCATTATTTTAAGAGTTTGGTAACAGCAAAAAGGCAATTAGAGGATCAATTTTTGCTCCAAAACCAATTTCATACTAATCGATTTCGAGACGATGATTTCCCCCCATATACGGCAGCAAGTATGGAAAAGAGAAGAGATGTTCATCAACCACTGTCAGCGAGGTCCAAAATTACCTATCAATTCTATGATCAATGGGAGGATCAGCTTTATAAAGCTGAAACCATTCTCATTAACCGCGAAAATGAACTGCTAGAAAATTCCAGAGAAGCTATAAGGAAATTGAATGTGTTAAAAAGGAGAAATGACTTTCTAGAAGAGGAAGAAACGATTGAAATCAATGACTATAAACAGGACATCCTCCAAAAAATTGGTGTGGTCCAAAGGGATGTAATCCATTCAGCTCCAGGAATATCTGAAGCTCTTTCTAAATGGAAAAGTTTTGTGACACACGCGAAAAACCAAATGCATTTTCTTCTCCAGTTACTGCCAAATCAGCATCAGTTCCTGATGATGAGTATCCTGACTTTTATCATCCTATTCATTCCTTTCCTGCATATGCTTGGGTCAAATGAATCTGCTAAGGTACCAGCCTATTTTTACGGTATTGGTTTTGTTGTCACGCTTCTTGTTACTTATTGCGGGTATTTTTTTACTCAACGAATATCTTATTTTCACATATGGAAGTTTCAAGAACAAACCTATGAGTATACCGAGAACATTTATCAAATGCAAGTCGAGGCTCAGCACAAATATAATGACTACTTAAACCATTTATTCAAGCTTTTTTCGTTACGTAAATATCTCGATAAATTATCCTTGCTCGGGGAAAAAAAGAAGGAAGAGAATCTTCTTTACCGCTACCATCTAGTTAAATTAGACGAATTCGTTCAGAGGACGAACCGGTTGCTTCATATCCTTCAGATGAATAAAGGACCGATTTCTACTGAACACGAAATTAGAGTACCAGGAATTAAATTTGAAAAAAGTATCATCGAGAATCCTATCTATTCTCCGTTACAACAGCTAGGGGTACAGGAGTCAAACGGACATAGAATTGAAGTGTATCTCGGCAGTGCCGTCGAACAATACCAATCAACATATATTAATGAACTTGACCAAATTCGAGTCCAAGAAGATAAGGTGTATAAACTATGAACGTATACCTTGAAGTGTTAGGAAGTTTTCTGGTTTTATGTCTCAGTATCACGCTTCTATATACGGCTAATTTTTCCCAGGAACAACGCTATAAACAACTTGTCTTTCCGCTAGCGGCTTTATTTATCTGTTTATCCTGGCTTCTATTGGATGAGTGGATTACAGGTATATACGAAGAATTTCTTAAGGAAAGAATGCCCTTTCTATTATCGAATATCCAACTGTTGATAAATTTAACGATTTTGTTCTCGGTTTTGAGTGTAAAATGGTGTTGGAAAATTGCCGGAAGTTTGCCTTATACGACTCTTGGAAATACGCGCTTATTGAAACCCTTTGTGAAATTAATGAAAAAGGCTGGTTCTATTTTTTATCCGCAAGAACTTATGGACAGATCGAAAACAAAGCTATTGGAGCAGGGCGCAGTTTCGCTCGTTTATTTTAAAAGCCGGGGAAAGATCTATCTAAAAAAGGAGTGGACCTATCTATCTGCCTTTTTCAAGTTTGCAGCTATTTTCCCGCTACTTCTTATGGTGCTTCTTATTATTGCCAATGTATACGAACTTTCGATGATTCAGTATTTGCCTGCTTATCCGATTATCTCCTTTGTTCTATTAATGGAGATTGCTTGGTTTTTAAATGGTCAAAAGATTCCATATAGTGAAGGTTTTATTGCTGGTAATGATGCTGTCTCTAGAAGACTTACAACCTTTGAGGAATTATTTCATCAATACAAGGAATTATGGGAAGACCGATTGCTGGCTGCTGGGATCGTAAGAGAAAATGAGCATTTTCATCATCGAAAAGATCATTTCGCCTATGATAATATCTCGCCAGACCAGGAACATCAGTTAATTATTCACTCTATCTGTGAAGGATTAAAGAAAAAGAACATCATCATCGATGAAAGCTATACGACAATGATGTCAGAAATCATTCAAGAACATGATGTAATGATTGAGGATGTCAATTACAACGATTTCTCTTCGTATTTCTTTCCGGCTTTATATCATTTGCTGGCCAAAAATAAGAAGATATTGATCATTACCCACAGCCAAGGTGCAGCAGAGGAAGCGGTAGAATGGGTGTCAACGGGAATTAGAGAAGTGTCAGGGGTGGACCAGTTATGGAAGGTCAGCACCTACCTAAATGCCCTCGAACAAAACACGAATTCCGATGTATTAATTGTTTCACCTGTTAACTTAAAGGAGAAACAATTTTTGCATTACTTACGACAGTTAGAAAAAACAAAAAGATTGGAAGGAGTATTGTTGTTACAAGCAGAAAAGCTGATTCCAACCTATTCCACCATCATTCATGCTTTTAACCTAAATGTGAGGGAGCTAATTGGAAAAAAACCACAATATATCATTTTAACAGAGTGGTATGAAGGATTAGAACATACCGTCCGATCACTCCTGCAATGTGAGCCTAGAGATATCGTTGCTTCGTCCAGCACAAGTCAAAACTTACACTATATGGTTTGGAAAAATGAAGGTGTAAAATGGTTTCAGCATAAGATTCTGCCAAAAATTTCACATCGTCACTTAGAAGCGGAAGTAGTCTTATCCATGCCAGCTTTAAAGGCGAATATTGAACCAATACACTTCATTAATCAACAAAACACCAATGTTAATGAAAGTATACAAGAAATCATGGATATGAAGAAGGCGTTATTTGATCTTGGTTTTGACTTAGTATCGTTGGACCAAATGGTTAAAATGATTGAGATCCAGGAGAGTAACCTTTCGATTCCGAATGATGATTTTACTCTTCTTCTCATTCGTGATAATCACTACAATTTAGTGGGGGGGTTAAATTTGTGGAAAGGAACAGGTAAAGTGTCTTCCTTCGTTCACATCATCAGCCCGCCTTATTTAATTCGAGATTACTTAGCAGATCAGTTGGATTTCTATATGAGTACCAATCGGACCATTGCCCCTTTAGCGCCTCGCTTATCTCAATCACTCTGGAGCATTGGTTATTGTCTGTTGGAGCGATTATGTCATTTTTATATCATGGAAGAGGAAGTAGAGAGCTATTTAAGAAGAGCGAAAATTGATTCTTACCGCTCGATTGTCGAAGGTGTTCACGAGTTGTTCTCAAACGCCTTTGGTCCTAAATTAGCATACCGATTTACGATTGAATCAGAGGAACTAGTAACCTTTGATACTTCCGAAAAGGATTTTGTAAAGAAGACACGATTTAGGATCCCGTATTCAGTTAAGGAAAAGATTTTACCAAAAGGGTTTCGTTTTATTCAGATTAAGCATAACAACAAGTGTCTTTCTGAGATTTTTGAAGGGCATATCTATCAACAATACCTTCCTGGCCAATACCATTCATTTAATGGCGAACATTATAAAATCCAAAAAGTGGATGTAGAGCATGGAGTCGTGGAAGTCACCTTTGAACACATTTTTGAGCAGAAATACTACCGTCCTATTACGGAGTATAAAATAAGCCAGATGTCAGAAGAACGCAATTATGAGAGTGAAAATATTTCTTTTGAACAGTTTGACGTCTTTATTGGAGCACTAAAAGCCGATGTGAGGGTTAACACAAGCGGTTATGTAGAATTCAGTGAAATGTTAAACTTGAAATCGGTGAAGGTCCATTCTTATCATCAAGATGAACAGTTAACAAGGCATTATAAGAACGGTCATATTTTACGTATCGAGTTAAGTTCAAAATTGGGGAAAATTGAAAATTCTGCTAAAATAGAATTTACCCTCGCGCTATTACTGAATGAGTTGTTTTTATCCTTATTCCCGGATACACACCATTTTGTGAAGGCATGTGCCCGTTTGAATGAATCATTCTTTGATCAGACAGATTCCCAGTCCAGAAAAGTACAGGTAATATCACCTTCCTTCCAAGTCGAAGATAATCCTGAGGAAGAAGGGAAGATCACGCTATACATTATTGAAGATTCACCTGTGCATCTGGGTATTTTAGAAGCCATTCATCATAATTGGGAAAAAATCTTTGATCTTTTAAATGACTATTTATTTTGGTTAGTAAATGAAAGTAACGGGAAAAGTGATTATCTCTATTTTGGTTACGGCCAATATCCTAAGGAACTTGCCTTATACGAAACGTTTGCGATTTTAGATACGTTGTTAACGAGGAAAAAAATTAGAGAAGTTCGAACAGAATATCTAGGACGTATGGCAGATGGAGATATCGTAAAAATCACCAGCACTGAAACACAATGTGTGTTCTGTGGCAGGACGGTTACTGCGGCCCAAACCCATCAACTTAGTGATGGCAGACAAAGGTGCTTTACTTGTAATGAGTCTGCTATCGATCATGTATTACGAGTTGAACCGCTTTATAGAGAAGTTCGTCAATTTTTTAACGATGTATATTTAGTAAACTTACCTGAAGATATAGCGCTATCCGTGTTAAGTGCAGCGGATATTCACAAGACGAGCGGTTTACCTTTTATTCCGGAAGCAGGTAATCCTCGTTTAACTGGTAAAGCCAGCATGGATGGTGATGGCAAACTCAGGGTTTTAGTTGAAAATGGCTCACCGAGAATCCATACACTTTCCACCTTAGCGCATGAATTAACCCATATTTGGCAATATGAGAATTTACAAATGGATCAGCTGCAAATCGAGGAACTTGAGGGATTTGCCTCATGGGTAGAAGTAGACATGTTGACAAAAATGGGAGAAGTTCCGTATGCCAGCATGCTCAAAGAACAACTCGAAAACCGGCAAGACCCATATGGCAGAGGTTACCGGCTCATAGAAGAGAGATTATCCATACTCCCATACAACGCAACTCCATTTGACTTGTATGTACCTGATGAAGTTGGGATGTAATCATTTGAAAAAGCTTAGTGTAAAAGAGTTTACACTAAGCTTTTTTAAAATTTAGGATACTGTTCGATAAAATGTTGGTTTATTTTAAAAACACAATATGAAGGACAAATCTTTCAGCAGCCCTCTAGGATTTGTCCTTCAATCCCTATATGAAGGACAAATCTTTCGGAAGCCAACTAAGATTTGTCCTTCAGACTCCATATGAAGGACAAATCTTTTAGAAGCTAACTAGGATTCGTCCTTCAGACCCTGTATGAAGAACAAATCTTTTAGAAACCAACTAGGGTTTGTGCTTCAGCACCTGTATGAAGAACAAATCTTTCAATTGCCTTCCGAGTTTTGTTCTTGCCAATATATATTTTGATAAATCTAGATAAAGTTCGAAGGTTCCATGGATGAAATATTGTTCTAATGACTGCATTTCATGTAAAATAGGTAAATAAGTCGTTAAGGAATTGTAAATAAATAATGCATGGGGGACATAAAGTGTCATATCAATCGAAAAAAGGTATTAAATTGTTTGCACTAAATTCAAATCAGAGCTTAGCAAAGGAGATGGCTAAGCATTTAGGTTGTGAGGTTGGGAGGAGCTCGGTCACTCAATTTAGTGATGGAGAAATTCAAGTGAATATAGAAGAAAGTGTACGAGGTTCTGACGTATATGTCGTTCAATCGACTTCACACCCGAATAATGACCATATCATGGAGCTGCTCATTATGATTGATGCTTTAAAAAGAGCTTCAGCGAAAATGATCAATGTGGTTATTCCTTACTATAGCTATGCACGTCAGGATCGAAAAGCTAGATCCCGCGAGCCGATTACAGCTAAATTAATTGCAAACCTACTTGAAAAATCAGGTGCTACCAGAATACTGACGATGGATTTTCACTCACCACAGGTACAGGGATTTTTTGATATTCCAGTGGATCATTTAATTGGAATTCCGATTCTATCTCAGTATTTTGAGAAAAAGGGACTTGAGGATGTAGTTGTTGTTGCACCACATAATGGTGCTGTTGGAAGAGCAAGGAAAATGGCCAATATTTTAAATGCCCCCATTGCCCTCATTGACCGACGACGTCCTGAACCTAATGTTTCCGAAATATTTGCGATCATTGGGAATGTTGAGGGGAAAAATACGATTATTGTTGATGATTTAATTAATACTGCTACAACGCAGACTTTAGCTGCCAATGCCTTAGTAGAGCATGGGGCAAAAGCAGTGTACGCTTGCTGTACACATGCTGTTCTCTCACAATCAGCTGTTCAAAAAATTGAATCATCAGCTATTCAAGAATTAGTGATCACGAACACGATTGAGCAAGCCGAAGAAAAGATGATTAATAAAATTACGATGTTGTCTGTAGCCCCATTACTAGCAGAGGCTATTGACCGGATTCATAATGAAAGAGCAGTAAGTCCTTTATTTGAATAAATGAAAGAAGAGAGAGCCGTGATATCCACGGCTCTCTTTCTGTGAAATATTTATAATCCAATTTTTTTGTCTAAGATTCCAGTCCTTTTAGCCCCATCAATGACAGTATATTCATACTTTTTGTAAGCAAACCAATACGCCATACCGATAAAGAGGGCTCCGCCAACGGCATTGCCTAAGAAGACAGGAATGAAATTATTTAGATAATCCATCCAAGTAAGCTGTCCAGCAAATATTGCTGCTGGAATGACAAACATGTTGGCAACGACGTGTTGAAATCCAATCGCGACAAATGCCATAGTTGGAAACCAAATGCCTGCAATTTTTCCAATCATATCATCACTTCCATAGGATAGCCACACAGCTGCAGCTACAAGCCAGTTACAGCCGATACCTGAGACAAAAGCCTGAAGAAAGGTTGCATCTATTTTGTGTTCAGCAATATGAACTGTACTTTCCAAATAGACGCCTGTTTCCGTTAAACCTACAATATGTCCGAAAAAGTATGCCACGAAGATGGCACCGAGAAAATTGCTGATCGTGATAAGAAGCCAGTTTTGCAGGACCTGTTTCGTTTTAATTTTATTTGAATATCTTGCCAGCGGAACCACCATCATATTTCCAGTGAGCAGTTCTCCGCCTGCAATTAACGTAAGAATCAGTCCGATTGGGAAGACTGAGGCACCTAAAATCGCGCTAAGTCCGGATATACCTTCAGATAGAGGTGCTGTCACACGTATATATAGCAGGAATCCTAATGAAATAAATGCACCAGCTTGGAATCCTAATAGAAGGGTTGTTACTAACGGATAACTCGTCTTTTTGATTCCATTTTTAATTGATATTTCTAGTATTTGATCGGGTTTGTATAGTGACATGACCGAATTTCCTTTCTACCTGCATATATTGTGAAGAACGTCACATATTTATTTGTCTTCATTTTAGCGCAATACGGCACAATATGCTGTGAACAATTCTTTAACATTATTTATGAATTATTAAGTTGATTTTTCCACAAGGTGGATATTAGTTAGTGCGGTTTTTTATTAAGTTAACAAGTCTCCTCTTTTGGTATAAAATTAGATTATTATTGTTACTGCTTTTTGGAGGAATGGTTAATGGCTGTTGTAAAATCGGTAAAAATAGATGGGGAGAATATACATATCTTTAATAGTGCGATTTATATCTTTGAATCACACTCGGGATACACGCTTGAATTGGATTTGGTTGTAAGTGAAGTTACGGAGAGAAAATATAAAAAAGAGCAAAATTTAATTATTGAGATAGAACTAGAAAATGGCAGATTAATTGATTCCATCATGCATTTAAAAAGCCTGTCTGGAGGATTGCCGCAGCTTAATTTATTCTGTGACCTTAATGACATTGATGAATTTGCAGATCTTGACCGAGTGAATGAGAGTAGTTCATGGTTTCCTAATGTAGAAGAGGGAGTTACATTGGAAGAAATTAGAAAGGTTGAAATGCCCAATGAGAATATTAGTCTAAAAGTAAATCTGCCCATCAATCAGGTAGAATGGTTAAAAAAGCAAAAAAAGTCGAGTTTAAATGAAATGCTGCAAGAGTTTATAACTGAATATTGGAAAAAGCAAGAATGAAATGAGTGTTTTTTAAAATAGTGGGGGTGGATTCTTCGATGGCAGCAACACCAAAACCGGCTTCAACAGTTGTATTGATGGACGAATCATCAAGGGTGTATTTAACAAAACGGCCAATCACGATGAGGTTCATGGGGGGATTTCACGTTTTTCCCGGAGGAGCCGTAGAAAAACATGATGCATATGTTGAAAATGATTATGTCAATCGTGATGATACCCAGCTTTCTATTAGTCTTTCACATTATATAGCTGCAGCAAGAGAATTATTTGAAGAAGCTGGGATTTTGTTGGGTGACAGGAAAGACGGTTTGCCAGTTCTATTGCCAAAGGAAAAGCTAGTAAAATACCGAAAAAATCTTCTAGAAGGTGAAAAACCTTTTATTACAGTGTTAGAACAAGAAAATCTTTATTTTGATCCTCAATGTTTAACCTATTTTGGTCAAATTATCACACCTGAGGAAAGTCCGATTCGTTTTGATACCCGTTTCTTTCTAGCAAAGCTTCCCGAAGGTCAATATCCAGAACCAGATCAAAAGGAAATTGATGAAGCAGTCTGGATTAAGCCAGAAGATGCACTATCTGCCTTTCAAACTAAAGAAATTAAACTTGCACCACCAACCATCCTTGCACTTCAAGCAATCATTGACTTTCAAAAAAGCGGTGTCTTAAAGATGTCCGTATCAAAAGACGATTTAATGCGTCTAATTCATTTGATAAAAAATTTATAGAATAGAATTAATACTTCTGCTGAAGGGGACCTGGTTCATGCAAATTACATTTGAAAATATCTTTATTCATAGTCATGTAGTAGCAGAGAATAATCTATACAAACATTTTCATTTTCCAGAAATGTTATCAAGATATGATAGTAATTATATAGAGTTTAAAACATTTCCTACACTGGTCGAATTTAAAAACGCAGAAAGTTATTTAAGAGAGTACCATCACAGAAACGGTCAGAAACATGTGAAGTTCAAATTTCCTGTCGATAAAAAGGTCCCAGTTGAGTTAGTGAATTACTTAAATAAAAAAAATTATGATATTGGTTTTCTCGAACTATATGCTATTCAACCAAATCGGTTTCCGGAAGTGAAGGTTAACCCCGACATTGAGGTTCAAATTGTAACAGAAAAAAACCTGAGGGATTTTCTATCCTTACAGTATCAGCAGGATATCGTATTTGGCAGTAATTTCGCTAATCAAAAGGTAGAGTTGAATAAATGTATATTTGAAGATCCTAGTATCATGCAGCTGATAGCTTTATATAAAGGTACGCCAGCTGGTGCAGTGGATGTAATTATTTCAGAAAATACAGTTGAAATAGATAACTTAGGTGTGGATGAAGCCTTTCAAAAGAAAGGAATCGGCAGCAGAATCCAGAAATTTGTGATGGATACCTTTCATGATAAGACCGTCATCCTCGTCGCGGATGGTCAGGACACTCCAAAGGAAATGTATAAGAGGCAAAACTATCAATACCTTGGCTATCAATATTATACCCAAAAAGTTGATGATTAAATAAATGAAGAAAGACTGGCAAATATCTGCGAGTCTTTTTCTCTTTAAGTTAGTGACTCTTGTTTTGTCGGAACAATTTTTTACCATTCTTCAAGGATTTCGCAATCTATAAGAAAATAATTCTCTGAATAGTTTTTATATATTGACACATTAGTCATGAATGACTACAATTTTATATATAGAAATCTGATTCAAATAGGAGAAAAATATGAAAGCTGAAAATTATTCAAGAACTGACCGTCGAAAGGCATGGATACGTGAGCAGATTATTAGCGGTGCTTTGGAGGCTTTTTCCGAAATGGGCTACATGAAAACCACTGTGAATGATATTACTTCACGGGCTGATGTGGGACATGGAACTTTTTATCACTATTTTAAAAATAAGCAGGACCTTCTGAGTAAACTAGTAGACGACTTGGCTGGGAAGGTCGATGATTATGTACAGCCAAAGAATATGCAGTTAACTGTTTACGAAAGAATGAAATATGAAGCTCAAAGAATTCTAGAGTACTATGTAAATAACAGCAGCATCCTATTGGCATTAAAGGAAGCCCTCATGGTTGACAGGCAATTTGAAGAACAATGGCTTAAAATAAGTGAAAGCCTTTTCAAGAGAATTGAGCGGGACATTAAAGGCTCAATCCAAAAGGGATACTGTCACGACATTAATGTTGACGTAACGATACGAGCATTAACCTGTATGTTTGAGGGTTATGGTCATCATTTAATGGTACAGCCGGTAACACCAGCAGAAATCCAAGAGGTAGCCCAATCATTGACCGACTTATGCTATAAAGCTGTATTTAAGGAATAATCATTTGACTTACTAGAATAAGCAGCAGAGTCTATCATTTTGTTGCTTATTCTTTTGACCGCTTGAGTGAATCTTCGGAAACAAATATAAAATAATATTTATGTATGCGCTTTCAATTTAATTTCATTTTTGCAGAGACAAATAAACTTTTTAAAGTAAGATTGTACTTTAAATCGTATATTTGATTCTTTTTGCCTAAAAATGACTGTGTTGTCATAATTGATGGTTGGGTCATTTTTTCGGAAATTAAAGGAATTCAATGTAAATCTGACGAACATTTAAGGAGGTGATGAAGAAAACAAAAAAGTGAATTTTCAAATGTAAACCTTTTGAAAATGAAAAAATCTTTTTTTGAAGGACTATTATCGTATCAGCACATAGGCAACAACACTATTGAAACCATACTTATTGATCTAACTATAAAAATGCTCATGTAAAGGAGGATCATGACAAATTCGTTTTTCACGCACCTATAGATTCTACTGGGTAAATGGAGCTTACTATATGGATGCAAAGGGAGAGGATTTATTTGGCGAAACACGAGGTATATAATGCTACAGTATTAACGGAGTCTTACTGGCCAGCTGACACTACGCGTCCGCTGCACGATTGGACTGTTGCTCAGGCATTGAGAGAAGTAACAGCAGAGGTTCCTGACCGGATTGCACTAGTTGAAGGGGTTGCGGATCCGGCGAAGCGCAGAAGATGGACATACTCTCAGCTTTTAGCTGATTCTGAACGTGTTGCTTCAGCCTTGCTTACCAAATTTAAACCAGGAGAGCACGTTGCGGTTTGGGCACCAAATGAAGTAGAATGGGTACTGCTTGAATTTGGATGTGCGATTGCAGGAGTCACCTTAGTGACTGTTAACCCAGCTTTAAGGGAGAAGGAACTTGACTACTTGTTACGTCAATCGGAAGCAACGGGAATTTTCCTTGTTGATGAATATCGTGGTTATAACATGCTTGAAGCTGTGTTCAATGTCCGTAAAGACTTACCGTTACTGCGCGAAGTGATTTGTTTTTCTGATTTTGAGGAATTCATGACTACCGGCAGCCAATCAACTATTTTTCCAGTGGTGAAGGCAGATGATCCCTTTGTAATTATGTATACATCTGGTACAACTGGTAAATCGAAAGGTGCAATCCTTCACAATAAGGGGATAACCAACAGTACTAAATTTATGGCGGAACGCGCAGGTATGGAAGTTGGCGGTGTATGGGTAAATGTTATGCCGCTTGTCCATATGGGGGGGTGTGGGTTTGCTGTACTTGGAACACTGCAACAACGGGGGACGCATGTACTTGTTAATGCGTTCGATCCAGGACTATTTCTAGATTTGATCGAAAAAGAGGGAGGTACCTTTGCACTCCTAGTGCCAACCATGGTAGAAGCTATCTTAAATCATCCTGATCGCAAAAAATACAATCTCTCAACCTTGAACTCTATTCTTTCTGGTGCATCAAAGGTTGAGCCTTATTTAGTTCAACGTGTAAAGGAAGAACTTGGCTGTGGAATGTCAATAGTCTGTGGACAGACGGAGATGCACGGCGGAACAACACAAACCCATCTCGACGATTCACCAGAGGACCAGGCAGAAACTATTGGGCAGCCTTATCCGTATATTGAGGTTAAGATTGCTGATCCGGCTACTGGGGAAGTCCTCCCGCTCGGAATGGACGGAGAAATCTGCTGCCGAGGGTATCAGACTATGATTGGCTATTACAATATGCCAGAACAGACAGCCGCTACTCTGAAAGACGATGGTTGGTTACATTCAGGTGATATAGGGTCTATGGATGAAAGAGGTTTTATTAGAATTAAAGGTCGATTAAAGGATATGATTATTCGCGGCGGTGTTAATATTTATCCGAGCGAAGTGGAATCATTGTTACGAGACCACCCTATGGTTGCTGATATAGCAGTAGTTGGCATGCCGGATGAATATTGGGGAGAACAAGTCACAGCGCTTATCATCCCAACTTCCTTTGATAATCTGCCATCAGAATCTGAACTTACTGAATACTGTAAAGCAAATATGGCTGGCTTTAAGAGACCAAGGAATTGGTATTTTGTTAAAGAATTTCCAAAAACAGCAGCAGGGAAAATCCAGAAATTCAAGCTTCAAGAAATGGTCAAAAATGGTGAAGTTCAACAAAATACCAATTTAACTCAAATTTAAGGTACTGGGGTGTTCCAATTTAGGAACACCCTATTTTTTTGTATCTATATGATCAGTAAAAGTTCCATAAATTTTTTATATTTTTGAATTGTCAGTTTATATTGACATTCGTGTCATATATGACTACAATGTTGATAAAGGTAAAATTTATGAAAAAATGGGAGTTTTAAATATGAAAATGGCAAAATTTCAGGAGACTACGAAACCAGACCGACGTAAAACGTTGAATCAGGACCAAATCATGATATGTGCTATGGATGTGTTTACTGAAATCGGTTACATGAAAGCGACTGTCAAAGATATTACGATAAAAGCAAATGTAGGACATGGAACCTTTTACCATTACTTCAAAAATAAAAATCACCTCCTAGACCGATTAGTAGACGAGCTATTAGAAAAGGTAGACAAAGATGCCCAGACCAAAACATTATCTGTAAATTTATATGAAGCCATGAGAATGGAAGCTCAAAAAATACTAGACTTTTACAATCAAAACAGCGGGGTACTCCTGGCATTAAAAGAAGCGATGATGGTGGACCAACACTTTAAAGAGAAATGGTTGAAAATAAGTGAAAGGTTATTTAGACGGATTGAGCGTGATATTAAAGGCTCCATGAAAAAGGGTTACTGTCACAATATGAATATCGATGTCACGATTCGAGCACTGGCGTGTATGTTTGAAGGATATTGCCATCATTTAATGCGACAGCCTACTAGTCAAATGGAAACACAAAAGGCTGCAGAGTCATTAACAGACTTGTGCTATAAAGCAGTATTTAAGATTGAAGTCTAGAATACTAGAGTAGTAGCAGGTGCTGCATTCTATAAAAAAGTTACATATGAAATAGAGAAAAGGAGGTTTGGATTAACATGCAAGATGTTTATATTATCGGGATTGGGATGAATAAATTTGGGAAGTACCCTGGTGAGACAGTCAGGACTATGGCGGAGCAGGTGATTCAACAATCTTTGGAAGACGCTGGGATTAGTAAAGAGGATTTACAGGCTGGATTCTTTTCAAATACTTTTTGGGGAATGTTTGATAAGCAGCATTCCATACGCGGTCAGGTAGTTTTCAGGGGAATGGGAATTGACCGAATACCTGTAACCAATGTGGAAAATGCATGTGCTGGATCTTCAACTGCACTGCACCTAGCATATACCGGAATTCGAGCTGGCATGTATGATGTCGCAATTGCTGTCGGTTCTGAAAAGTTAACTAACCCAGACAAAGCAAAATCATTATCCGCATACTCAAGCTGTATGGATGTAGAAAATTTTGATAAGCAAATCAATACGTTATTGGAATATGGAAAAAACCTAGAAGTTGCACTTCCTCCTGAAGAATCAGCACCTGGTGCTGGAAGAAGTGTTTTTATGGATGTTTATGCGATGATGACTCGTTGGCATATGAGCAAATATGGTACGACACAAAGGCAACTGGCAGCAATTGCAGCGAAAAACCATTATCATTCTTCCCTCAATCCAAAAGCGCAGTATCAGAACAGAATGAGCATCGAGGAAGTTATGAATGACAGTCCTGTTACATATCCTTTGACTCGCAGTATGTGCGCGCCGGTTGGGGACGGGGCAGCGGCAGTTATCGTTTGTTCTGAAAGATTCTTGAAAAAATTAGAGAAATCACGTCCAGTAAAAATTCTTGCTTCCGTCCATGGTCAAGGTACGGATAGAGACCTTGATGGTGAGGATATCGGTGAAAGGCTTGCAAAAGAGGCATATGAAAAAGCAGGGCTTGGTCCACAGGATATTGATTTAGCTGAGTTACATGACGCTACGGCTTATGGTGAACTGCACCAAAGTGAAGCGATGGGATTTTGTCCTCCTGGTGAAGGCGGGGCACTAGCAGAATCAGGTGCCACAACTCTAGGAGGATCAATTCCAATCAATACGAGTGGTGGACTTGAAAGCAGGGGTCATCCAATCGGAGCTTCCGGTCTTGCACAAATTTACGAAGTTGTTACCCAGCTAAGAGGAGAAGCAGGAAACAGACAGGTAATTGGAGCAAAAATAGGCCTTACTGAAAATGGCGGCGGCAGTATTGGAGTCGAAGAAGCCGCGATGTGCATTCATATTTTAGAAAAAGCATGAGCATTAGGATTCTAGAGGAGGAAGAGGAACGGTGGATTACAATTTAACGGAAGAATTGACGATGCTAAAGGATATGACCTACAAATTTGCAGTGAATGAAATTGCTCCTCATTCAGCGGAATGTGATAGAGAAGAGAAATATACCCCTGAAATCGTAATAAAAGCAGCAGACTTAGGACTCGTTGGTGCATGGATACCTGAAGAGTACGGCGGTGCTGGAATGGGGATATTAGGTCAGGCCATCATTACGGAACAGCTTTCCCGAGTCGACATGGGAATTGGTACAAATATTATTACGGCAAGCTTCGGATGTGAAGCCATTTATCTATACGGATCCGAGGAGCAGAAGAAAAAATATTTACCCAAGGTTTGTAAAGGTGATTGGGTTTCATCAGGAGCTTTTACGGAGCCAAATGCCGGAACGGATGCATCTGGTTACCAAACTAGGGCAGTGCGGGACGGTGATGATTTCATCATCAATGGCAGTAAAATTTTTATTACAAATGGTACGGTCAGTGATTTTATGGTGGTCCAAGCGATTACACAGCCAGATGAGAAAAGACATAAGCGCTTCTCGCAAATCATTGTTGACGCAAATAGTGAAGGTGTCACAAGAAGTAAGCTACATGGAAAATTAGGGATTCGCTCAAGTGATACGGCACAAATTTCCTTTGAAAATGTCCGCGTTCCGGAGTCCAATCTTGTTGGTACGGATGGGAAAGGATTCCCACAGCTCATGCACTTTTTTGATATTACTCGGATGATGGTTGCCGCTCAGGCATTGGGAATCTCGCAAGCATGCCTTGATGAAGCTATCAAATATTCAAAAGAAAGATATGCCTTTGGAAACCCAATTGGCAGTTACCAGGCGACAATGACGAAATTAACAGAGATGGCTGTCAAAGTTGAGGCACTTCGAAATATCGTCTATAAATCGGCATGGCTTGTTGATTCTGGAAAACCTGACTTTACACTATCAGCTATGGCAAAATACTTAGGAGGACAGACTGCTGTCTTTTGCGCAAATGCGGCGATTGAAATTCATGGCGGGTACGGTTATATGGAGGAATACAAAGTTCAAAAATGGTACCGTGATGCGAAAATTCTTGAAATCTATGAAGGAACGAAAGAGGCAGAGGTTATGGCCATCGGCCGTGTACTCCAATCTTAATCTTTGTGAAAATATCTGAATATTAAACCTTGTCAAAAAAAGGAGAAAACCATGATTACAAATCTTGAAGGAAAAGTTGCCCTCGTAACAGGCGGAACAAATGGAATTGGAAAAGCAACTGCTTTGAAGCTTGCAAAAAGTGGAGCAGATATTGTGGTAAGTGGTAGAAATCACGAAGCAGGAATGCAGGTGGTTGCCGAAATTGAAGAACTGGGCAGAAAGGCAATATTTTTAGAATGTGATTTGTTTGTCTATGATTCTGTCAAACAGATGGCAGACCGAGCTGTTGCTGAAATGGGAAAGATTGATATTTTAATAGCAAATGGCGGTGCCACCGTTCAATATGCAAAATTCTTTCACGAATTAGACCCAAATGATTATGACGGCTGTTTAAATAGCCAACAATCATCTAGGCTTTATGCAATACGGGCATTGCTCGATCATATGAGAGAGCAGAATTATGGAAAGATTGTCATCATTACCTCTGACGCGGGAAGAATTGCGACCCCAAGAGAGTCCCTGATTGGATCGGCGGCGGCAGGTCTTGTACTGATGAACAAAGCGCTGGCAAATGAGTTTGCACGCTGGCAGATTCGCGTGAATGCTCTTTGTTTAACCGTAATCCAAGACACTCCAGGTTTTGATGCAGTAATGGCTACAGAAGCAAGTCATGTTTTTCAAAAAGCTGTTGACCGTGCCAAGCTTGGTTTACCAAATGCTGAGGATGTCGCAGAGGCTGCACTTTTCTTTGCCTCACCTGAATCCGACAGAATTACAGGTCAAACCTTAAGTATCAACGGCGGTCTTTCATTTGCAGGGTAGTGCTTGATCATTCTTTTAATGAAAAATAGGAGGGAACACAATTATGTACCAAAATTTATCATCAGATGAAATCTTAAACAAATTAGCACAAGTAGCAGCGGACCCTTATGAAAGAGCAAAAGAATGGAAAATGGAAACTGGCTCCAAAATCATCGGCTGTTACATCATGCACTTTCCAGAAGAATTACTTCATGCAGCCGGTGCTTTACCGATTGTCCTTCAAGTGAAGGAAGAACCGATTACTTCAGGGCATGCCTATTATCCTTCTTATTTCTGTGGACCGACTCGCAGTATCGTCGATCAAGCAGCGAAGGGTGAATTAGACTTCCTCGATGGATTTGTCGGAGGCGATTATTGTATCCAGGCTGTCGGTGGTTCAGAAGTAGTTGGGAATCTTCTTCCGAAGGTCAATAATATGTTTTTCCGCTTGCCTGTTGGCAACCAAGAGTGGACACAAGGAGATATTGTTACAGGATTAACTGAACTAAAACGTGACATAGAAAGATTCGCAGATAAAGAGATTAGTGACGAGGACATCCTAACTAGCATTCGTATCTATAACAAAAACCGGAGCCTTATTCGTGAGATATACGAGTTAAAATCATTACATCCTTCGCTGCTAACATCTAGTGAGATGCTATCCATTATTAAATCAAGCATGGTGATTCCGAAAGAAGAACATAACGAGATCTTAGTGAACCTAATTCCAAAGCTTCAGGCTAAAAAGGATTCTATTAAGGAAGAAGGAGTACGAGTCTTCTTATCTGGAAGTTTCTGCGGCGCACCAAAAAATGAAATATTAGAACTTGTTGAACAATCTGGTGCTGTTGTGGTTGGAGATGACCTTTTTCATGGCTACAGATATATCAGTGACAATATTGCTGAGGACAAAGAACCATTGGCAGCAATCGCCGCTCATTATATTAATAAAAATACAAACGTCCCCTGCCCAACTAGATGTGATCCTAAAACCGACTGGCCACAATATCTTGTTGACTCGATGAGAAAGCACAAAGCGGATCAACTTGTCATTGTGATGACACAATT
Source organism: Bacillus sp. CZDM1 (assembly GCF_055502545.1). Lineage (NCBI taxonomy): Bacteria > Bacillati > Bacillota > Bacilli > Caryophanales > Bacillaceae > Bacillus > Bacillus sp. CZDM1. The sequence continues at coordinate 198,059 of NZ_JBUESO010000002.1, forward strand.
TTGTGAACCACATATGTTCTTCTATCCAGATATCAAAGATGCTATGCAGGCAGCTGGAATCCCACACCTACTCCTAGAAATCTCACATGAATTAGATTCTATTGAAACTATTAAAACAAGATTAGAAGCTTTTGTTGAAATGGCTGTTTAATAAAGAAAAATCAACTAAAATCGAGAGGAATGATGATAGATGGCAGTACAAGAAGCGAAAAGAGCGAATCGATTAAAGTCCGGAAAATTGGTTAACAAGCTTGTTAATGAGTATTGGGAAGATCTTATCAATGCAAAAAAGACTGGTAAAAAGGTGGTTTATACTACTGGACTTCCGATTGGACCATTCATGGCAGCACAGGATATGGCATGGATTCACGGAGAAGGATACGGTGCTCGTGTAGCAGCTAGACACGAAGAAAAAGAACCGCAAACCTTTGCTGAGAACCGCGGATTTAATCGTGAACTTTGCTCTTATGCAAGAACACAAATGGGTTGTGCAATGTTTGCTGAATTAGGGGTGCCTGAGGATTTAAACCCAGGTCCAATTGCAACGGAAATTCCGGCACCTGATGCGATTGTTACATGTTATCCAGGCTGTTCAACTGGTCCGCAATGGGATTGGGCGATTGAGCGTGTTTTTGGTAAAAAAATTCCTTGGTTTAATGTTGTTATTCCATATCATATGGGACGTAACGGTTCTACCTATATGAAAGGTGAAGAATTTGAGGAAAATGTTAAATACGTGGTTAGACAGTTTGAAGATTTAATTAAGTTTTTAGAGGTAGTAAGCGGAAAACCGTATAACTGGGATAAATTTCAAGAGTTAATGGGTGTCACTAAGAAAGTTGGTCAGCTTCGAATGGAAGCGATGGAACTTTGTAAGGCGAAACCAGCTCCTGCCAGCTTCTTTGACTGGTCCATTCAAATTGCACCGGTCAATTATCTCACCGCATGGCCAGGAACAATTGAAGCTATGCAAGCGGTTAAAGACGAGGTTCAAGAGAGACTCGACAACGGTGTTAGTGCTGTACCGAATGAAAAGTATCGTATTTTCTGGGAAGGAATTATGAATTGGAATAAGTTGGGCTGGATGGCCGATAAGTTCGCAAGCTATGATGCCACAGTTGTTGCGGGCCGTTATACACATATGGCCTTCTGGCATGAGCCTGATACAATCGATCCTGAACATCCGTTAAGGGGAATTGCGATTAATCACCTTGAATGTCAGCTCAACCTTGGCTACCCGATTACCGAAGAGCGAATGATGACACTTTCTAAAGATTATTCCATTGACGGGATTGTCTTCCATGGAGCAAGAACTTGTCGATCTTTCTCCCGTTCGCATTTCTTGTTAGCTGAAAACTTGAATAAAAAGATGGGCATTCAATCTACTTCCTTTGAAGGAGATATGGTTGACGATTCCTTCTACAAGGAAGAACTCGTTAATACTCGTATTGAAGCACTGATTGAAAGTCTCGAAGTACAAAAAAGCAGAGGTTAATAGTTTCTATATCTGTCTGGGACAGTGGTTCCCGGACAGGTTATAAAGTTGTTGAATCAGGGAGAATGAATCCCTTAAAGATAAAACAGAATGATAAAGGAGAGAGTTTGATGACATCGAAAAGTGATGGTTCTTCCTTTTATACAATGGGTGTAGATAGCGGATCCTTAACAGGAAAAGCTGTAATAATTGATGGAAACAGACAGATTGTTTCCCATAGCGTTAAACAATTGGGCTTTGTAAGTCAAAAAGCCGTTATGATGGCAATTGATGAAGCTTTGGAAAAGGCAGGATTGGTCCTTGATGATATCGCTTATACCGTTAGCACGGGTTATGGACGGAAAAGGTTAGAAATTGCCGGTAAGAATCTTACAGAAATTAGCTGTCACGCTAAGGGAGCCAACTATCTTTATCCAGAAGTAAAAACAGTCATAGATATTGGTGGTCAGGACAGTAAGGTAATCGCGGTCGATCCGTCAGGAAATGTTAAAAATTTTGCGATGAACGACAAATGTGCAGCTGGGACCGGTCAATTCCTCGAAGTTCTTGCGAGAGCGCTGGACGTTGAATTGACTGAAATTGGACCGTTGTCGATGCAATCAGATGCGGATATTAAAATCAGCTCGATGTGTACAACATTCGCTGAATCAGAAGTTATTTCCTTAGTAGCAGAAGGTCACACAACCGTAGACATTCTTTCAGGTATGCATAAGGCGATTTCAGGGAGAATGAAAGGATTAGTTGGGCGTGTTGGATTGCAGAAGCCAGTGATGATGACGGGTGGAGGAGCCAAAAATATTGGATTGGTTCATGCTTTAGAAAAATCCTTAGGTGAGTCTATTTTTATTCCTGATGAACCCCAGATTATTGGAGCTTTGGGTGCTGCGTTATTTGCAAACGACTTTGCAACAGGGATTCGGAAAAAGGTAGAAGAGGAACAAGATTTAGATAATGCTCGGGCACCAGCTAAAGATTGCGGTACTTGCTCCGTTCAGAATTATCAATTAAACAAAAACTGATATAACTTTTTTCGAAAGGAGAAAATCATGCAATACCAAAATATTCAATTTGAGCGTCGCGGTGCCGGCGCTTGGATTATTTTAGATAGTCCAAAGAATATGAATTCGGTATCTTCCACCATGTTGGGTGAGTTAGATAGAGTGTTAAAAGAATGCGAAGCTGATAGTAGTGTTAAGGCTGTTGTCCTAACTGGAAAAGGTTCTGCCTTTTGCGCTGGAGCTGATCTTAAAAATGTCCTTTCCTCTTTAAATAATTCGGAACCTGGTACGAAGGATTTTCTTGATATGTTCGATGAGGTTTGCGGACTTATTCGTAAAATGCCAAAACCTGTCATTGCTGCAATTAATGGGTTAGCACTTGCAGGAGGTCTGGAACTTGTCATGTGCTGTGACATCGTATATGCATCAGAAAGTGCCAAAATTGGTGATGCTCATTCTAACTTTGGCGTATTTCCAGGTGCGGGTGGAGCTGCGGTTTTACCAAAGAAAATCGGGCTTAATCGAGCTAAATATCTTCTTTTTAGCGGTGATTTTCTATCGGCTGCAGAAATGGAGAGATTTGGTTTGGTTAATAAGGTAGTTGCAGACGGACAGCTTGTTGAGAAAGTTGAGTCTTTTGTGGAGAAACTTGCTGCAAAAAGTCCATTGGTGCTCCGCCGGATGAAGGAGGTAGCCAACGCATCGATTGATCAAACTCAGGACGCAGCATTACGCCATGAAATGCTTCATTTAAGGCAGCATGTCCGCTCCTATGACTTAGCAGAAGGACTAAAAGCGTTTGCAGAAAAACGTAAACCTGAATTTAAGGGCTATTAAGGAGAGATAAAAATGAAAATCGAAAATCGTGTGTTTATTATTACCGGCGGTGCTTCGGGACTTGGTGAGTCTTGTACAAGGTTGTTTGTCGAACAAGGTGCAAAGGTCGGAATTTTAGATATGAATGAAGACCGCGGAGAGAATCTTGCACGTGAACTAGGTGAATCCGTTGTTTTCTGCAAGACTGATGTGAGCGATGAAAATTCTGTACGTGAAGCTGTAGAAAAAATCTCAAATACTTTTGGTGGGATTCATGTTGCGGTTAATTGTGCCGGACTTATTTTTGGCGCAAAGGTCCACTCTAAAAAGGGACTTTTTCCAATGGATAAGTTTAATAAGGTAATACAGGTAAATTTAATCGGTACGATGAATGTGGTTCGGTATGCAGTCCAAGAAATGCTAAGGAATGAACCTGATGAAAACGGTGAAAGAGGCATTATTGTTAATACTGCTTCTGCGGCTGCCTTTGGCGGTCAGCTCGGACAGGCTGCGTATAGTGCGTCAAAAGCTGGTGTAGTGGGAATGACGCTTCCGATTGCACGGGAGATTGGGGATTATGGAATGAGGATCGTTGCGATTTCACCAGGTCTTTTCGATACGCAAATGTCTAGTGGAATGCCTGAAAGTTTTAAACAGGAGGTCTCGCAGCATATTCCTTTCCCAAAAAGGCTCGGCAAACCATCTGAATATGCAGCGACGGTTAGACATATTGTTGAGAATCCTTATCTAAATGGAACAACGATTATGCTAGACGGTGCAGCACAGCTGCCTGCGAAGTAAACAAAATACAGGGACCATGGAAAGGAGAAAAAAATGGTTGGAGCACTTGAAGGTTTAAAAATATTAGATTTTAGTACATTGGTTCCAGGACCATATGCCACCATGTGTTTGGCAGATTTGGGAGCGGAGGTCCTTAGGATAAAATCGGGAACGCGACCAGATGTAGTCGATTTTTTACCGCCTTTTCTGCCTGGAACAGAGCTGTCAGCTGTATCAGCACAATTGAGCAGGAACAAAGAGGTCATGACCCTCAACCTAAAGGACCCTCGCACAGTAGATGTGATTCACCAACTTATAGGAGAGTACGATATTATCATCGAACAATTCCGCCCAGGTGTGATGTCGAAACTGAACCTCGATTACGAGAGTCTAAAAAAAGTAAATCCTAGATTAATATATTGCTCATTAACAGGATACGGTCAGACAGGACCTATGAGGGATCGTGCAGGTCATGACATTAACTACATAGCCATGTCAGGTGTTGCTTCTTATTCAGGAAAGAGAGAATCAGGACCTCCGTTGATTGGAATACAAGTAGCCGATATTGCTTCCGGCTCTAACAATGCCATTATTGGAATTCTTTCGGCCGTCATCTATCGAGAGCGAACAGGGAATGGTCAGCATATCGATGTTTCGATGACAGATGGCATGATTGCGTTTAATTCGTTTATGCAAGGTGCTAGTTATCTAGTAAATGGAAAAGATATTGGGATGGAGGAAAATCTTCTTAATGGGGGTTCCCTTTATGATTACTATGAAACCCAGGATGGCAGATACATCAGTTTTGGCGGAGTTGAGCCACAATTTTTCAAGGCCTTTTGTAAAACCCTTGGCAGACTTGAATTGGCTGCTGGAGGAGTGGAGCCAGAAAATGTGGCTCAAATCAAAAAGGAGATTAGTGAGATTTTAAAGACGAAGACGTTAGATGAGTGGATGGAATTATTTAGTGCTGCTGATGCCTGTGTTGAGCCGGTTCTTTCACTAGGTGAAGTATTAGAGGGACCACTTGTTGAAGAGCGAGGAATGGTGGTTGAAGTACCTGGACCAAATGGGACAATAATAAAACAGATTGGCAATCCAATTAAATTTTCTGAGTCTATTCCTCAGTATCGTCACGCTGGTATCCCACTATCAGAGGCGAATACTGTAGCGGTGATGAAAAATCTCGGCTACTCTCAAGAGGAAATCGAAGAGTTTGACAAGACTGGTCTGTTCAGTTAATAGAGTTCATTTTTTAATAGAATATAGGAGGTAAAGCTTTGTTAAAGACACTCTTTGTAAAATTATATGTTGAAAATAAAACGGCTGTTATTTCGATTGAAAATCCGCCAGTGAATGCACTTAGTGCACAGATTATGGAGGAGCTTGCTCAGACTTTGGAAATGGTTAGGGAGAATTCTGATGTTCAAACCGTAATTTTAACCGGTGGCGGTAACAAAGCGTTCGTGGCCGGAGCTGATATCAAGCAGTTTATTGAGATGACTCCTGAAGTAGGATATGAACTTGTGAAATCAGGACATCAAATCTTTAATATGATTGAAAATTTTGAAGTGCCGGTGATAGCTGCGATTGAGGGGTTCACTCTTGGAGCTGGCTGTGAATTAGCGATGGCATGTGATATTCGGGTTGCAGGTGACAAAGCGGTATTTGGACAGCCGGAGGTGAATTTAGGAATTATTCCAGGATATGGAGGGACTCAGCGCTTACCAAGATTAGTAGGAGCAGGAAAGGCGAAAGAGCTTATTTTTACCGGAGATAACATCGACGCAAGTGAAGCATACCGAATTGGTTTGGTTGATATTCTCGTTCCAGCAGGCGAAGCACTAAGTCAAGCACATACTCTTTCAGCGAAGATTCAAAAGAAGGGACCACTGGCTATTAAAGCTGCCAAAAAGGCGATTACAAAGGGTCTAGATTTACCGATGGATGAGGCTTTAGAACTTGAGGCTGTCCAATTTAAAAGCCTTTGTTCCACCGAAGATCAAAAGGAAGGTGCGCGAGCTTTCTTAGCGAAGGAGAAGCCACAATTTCATGGAAAATAAATATTATTGAGGAGAAATAACAATGGCTCAACCTATAATCGTAAAAATTGAGAATGGAATTGGTTCTATTTTTCTCAATCGACCTCAAAAGTTAAATTCTTTATCTGTTGATTTGGTAGAGGATCTAACAGAAGCACTACTAAGTTTAGATAAAAATCCCGAGGTGAAGGTAATAGTCCTATCAGGTGAAGGAAAATCCTATTGTGCTGGGGGTGATTTAGAAACGATGCAGCAGTTTACAAAGCAAAGCGAAATTGCTGCTTATTTAGAAAATGCGATAAATGTAACCCGTGTGATTTTAAATATGGAGAAATATGTGATTTCTGCTGTTCATGGATATGCGGCAGGAGCAGGATTTAGCATAGCACTCGCTTCAGATTTTATCGTTGCGGACTCCTCTGCGAGGTTTGGTTTAAGCTTTGTGAATATTGGAGTGATTCCAGATTTAGGTTTAATTAAGCTATTATCCGAACGTGTGCCTACTGCCATTGCCAAGGAATGGATTATTTCCGGGAAGATTTTAGGTGTTGAAGAGGCAAAGACGTGGGGGATTGTTAATAAAGTAGTTGAAGGTGATTTACTTCAGGGAGCAAGTGAATTTGCCCAGGTAATCTTGAAGGGACCGCCATTAAGTAATCGATATGTGAAGAAAATGTTGAACCATTCGGTACAGCTCCCTTGGGAGGCATTTTTAGAACAAGAAACCATGGTTCAAGCCCACTTGATTGCAAGTGATGATATGCAAGAAGGTGTGAATGCATTTTTAGAAAAACGGATACCTGAATTTAAATGGGTATAATTTTTTGGAAAAACTTTTGGAGGTTATAACATGTCTATTAAAACCATCGGTGTAATTGGGGCCGGAAGCATGGGATCTGGTATCGTTCAGGTAGCAGCTTGCGCAGGTTTCCAAGTTATTTTAACGGATATTCAAGAGGATTTTTTAACTAGAGGAATGGGAGTTATCAGAAAGAGCTTAGAGAAGCTTTCCTCAAAGGAGAAGCTGGATGAATCTGTAGAAACCATATTAAATCGGTTTACTGCAACTACTAGATTAGAAGATTTGAATGATGCAGATCTAGTTTTTGAGGTTATTATCGAGAATATGGAGAAAAAGAAAGAGTTGTATAAAAATATTGATCAAATTTGCAAACCTGAAACAATCTTTTGCTCCAATACATCAGGATTAAGTATTACGGAGATGGCATCTGCAACTAAACGGGCAGAACGGGTCATCGGGACTCACTTTTTTAACCCAGTACCGCTTATGGAACTAGTCGAAATTATCCGTGGCAATGATACTTCGGATGAAACCTATATGATCGCCAAAGATTTGTGTGAAAGCTTTGGGAAAAAATCAATAACAGTGAATGAAGCTCCATTGTTTGCAGTAAATCGTATCTTAGCGCCAATGATAAACGAAGCGATTTTCGTCCTTCAAGAAGGAGTAGCAACCAAGGAAGACATCGACCTTGGTATGAAATTAGGAGCAAATCACCCAATCGGACCACTAGCACTCGCCGACATGATCGGGCTCGACGTCATGCTCATGGTGTTAGACACACTCTATCAAGAAACAGCCGACTCCAAATACCGCCCAGCCACCTTACTACGTAAACTAGTTCGGGCAGGACACTACGGCAGAAAAACCAGCCGCGGATTCTACGATTATTAAAAATTCGCTTGTTTTTTTGGGTGCCTGTCACCGCTCGTGGACAAATCACCTGATTTGTACGCCTGTGGTGCACAGTTAAAGGAAGGTCGAATTCTATCTTTGTGAATTCGACCTGTTTTTTTATTATATATTTGGGGTGAGGAAGCTGGAAACACAGTATATAAAAAATCCATTTGATCATTTGCTCAAATGTAAATACGAAAAAATTAGTGATAGCAACTTAAAGGTAATCTTGCCTGTTCAGCCATTACTATTAAATACAGTTGGGTATGTACAGGGTGGAATTATTAGTTTATTGGCAGACTTAGCAATGGGTAATACATGTAATATCTTTGAAGAAGATGATATCAATCTCCAATCCGTAGTAACAGTCGATCTAAAAACAACATATCTAAAAGGAGCAAAAGGAGACTACCTCACTGCAGATGCACACATGATAAAAAAGGGAAGAACCCTTAATCACCTCGACTGTTATATCTTCAACGACAATAATGAACTAGTCGCCAAAGCGACTGGCATATTTGCTAACTTAAAATCCTAATAATTTGGTGCCTGTCACCCACCGTGGACACTGTCCACCTCAGGCGGACAGTTGGATTGTACATTCATGATTACCATAGAAAAACGCCAAACCTTTTATACATAAGGGTTGGCGTTTTTTATTAGCGAGATAGGATGGTTTGATGGTTGTTTTGATTTGGAGGTACCATCGGATAGACGTTTTCTTCTTCTATTATATTAAACTCCATGAGAACAGGTCCGGTACGCTGAAAGCCCTTCGCAATAATCTCCCGAGCTTCTTCCTCAGTCATGGCTTTAAAACCTTCTACACCATAGGCTTGGGCGAGTTGGGCAAATTCAGGAGAAATCATTTTGACTGCTGAATATCGTCCCTGATAAAACAGTTCCTGCCATTGACGAACCATGCCTAGGTAGCCATTATTTAGAATCGCAATTTTAATTGGAAGTTGGTATTTCACTATCGTAATCAATTCCTGCAGGTTCATTTGAAAGCTGCCATCACCAGAGACACAAATTACGGTTTTTCCAGGATTAGCTGCAGCTGCTCCAATGGCTGCCGGCAGTCCGTAGCCCATCGTTCCTAAACCGCCAGATGTAATAAGTGTTCTTGGCTGAGTAAATGCATAATGATGAGCCGTCCATATTTGATGCTGACCGACATCCGTAACTACTACGGTATCCTGATTGGAATCGTCACTTAAGAGTCGGATTACTGTCTGGGGTTTAAGCAGACTGTTTGATTTATCAAATCGAGGGACTGTGCGTTTCCATTCAACCACTTCGTTTGTCCAGATTTCAACATTTCTGTTAATTTGTTGATAATCTAAAGGATGTTTTATATTTAATATGAACTCTTTGGCGTCACTGACAATTGGTAGATCTACAGTTATAATCTTATTGATTTCAGCCGGGTCTATATCGACATGAATCTTCTTAGACTTTGGTGAAAAACCGCTAATTCTCCCCGTCACACGGTCACTGAAACGAACTCCAATACAAATTAAAAGGTCGGCATGGTGCACGGCTTTATTGGCAGCGAATGTTCCATGCATCCCTAACATTCCCAAATATAATGGGTTTCCTGCTTGCATTGATCCTATTCCCAACAGGGAACTTACAACAGGGATTCGAGACCGCTCTACAAACTCCCTTAATTCATGGGCTGCTCCCGAAGCAATAACACCGCCACCGATAAAGAGAACAGGTTTTCTGGCACTTTCAATTAAATCTTTTGCGGCTTTAATTGATTTATCTAAGTTGATCTGGTTGACTTTTGTTGGACTATGACGCTGGGTTGGAAGATCCTTTACATCAGTATCTGTGGTGAGTTCAATTAAAACAGGACCTGGTCTGCCATCAGCTGCTATCGTTAGTGCTTTCATCAGAACTTCGTTAAAACCATTTACGTTAATTTTAAAAGAGTGCTTTGTGATTGCCATTGTAAGCCCTGAAATATTTATTTCCTGAAGCGCTTCTTTATTTAGCGAGTCTTGCTTAATTTGACCTACTATTATGACAACCGGTACAGAGTCACTAAAGGCGGTTGCGATCCCCGTAATTCCATTGGTTACTCCAAAAGCAGATGTCAGCAGGGCCACTCCGGGTCTACCTGTTGCTCGTGCGTAGCCATCAGCAGCATGAACGGCAGCCTGCTCATGCATCATCTGATAATATCGGACATTGGAGTCTTTCGAGACCATAAATTCTTGGCCATCACTGCCAAAGAAACAGTCCACCCCAAGTGAGCTGAAAGAGTTTAATAATACTTCTACATCTGAAAATTCTTTTACTAATGACATTCCTTCACCTGATTTCTATTTTTAAAGAATATTCTAATTTATTGAGAATGACTTGTATGTGAAGTAAATCATTGTTTCAAGGTTTTTTGAGTATTTTTAAGTTTTCAAATGAAATGAAATAAGTAAAAGGAGTAGGATTTATATGGAGGGGTGTTTGTGAATATGAATTAATCTTAATTTAAACACTGAATTGTTACAGTTTTGTGAATTGTTAATTATGTTATATCCGTCTTAATCTTATCATGCTATACTTCTGTTATTATTCAGTAATCTTCAAATACTCCTCTTAATATCTTCATTCTGATTTCCTGCAAATTTAAGTAAATTGATAGCTCAATTCCTACCTTGTTTTGTTCTCTTAAAACCTTTCTTGATCAACCTAATATTTAGGAGGTGATCACCAAAAAAACGTATAGCTGCTCTGTTGAAGATTTCTATTTAAAAATCTAAATTTTTAGGAGGGTAATAATGGGACTTGATATGCATTTATATTCTTTTCCAAGGATTGAAGGTATGAATTTGGCTGAAATTCGTTCAGCTGATATCCATCTAAGTGAGCTAGAAGTAGAAAAGGGCGCCATCTACGAGAAGATAAAGGATTACATTAAGCACTTTGAGGAATTAGACTTTTCCTGGCGGTGTATAAGAGCTGAGATTGCTACATGGCGAAAAGCAAATCAAATTCATCATTGGTTTGTAGAAACTGTCCAAATGGAAAAGATGATATGTGTTCCTATGAAGTGTCAAAGGAAAACCTGCAGGATTTATATACTTCATGCGTAAACGTTTTATTGAAAAGAAAAACACCACATAATGAATTACCCACAAGGACAGGTCCATTTTTCGGAAGTACCTCTTATGATGAGTACTATTACTGGGAAGTAGACCGGACCAAAGCCATTCTTGAAAATCTCCTCAAAAACTTCAATTTTGAAACCCACTATATGGTGTACTGTGCCGATTGGTAAAATCCTTAAATTAAATAATTTCATAAGATGTAATGTCAATACAAAACCCTATCTTTTACGGTGAATTTTGTTTTATTAGCAGAAATGGTATATTATTCTATTGTATTAAAAAAACAAATCGCAATGGAGGAAATGGCATGTATACTTCAATCTCACATTTTATCGATGAATGGAATCAAGAAGCAGCTTCAACTCAAAAGGTGTTAGATGCCTTGACAGATGAGTCGCTTCAACAAAAAGTTTCAGCAGACGACCGCACATTAGGTGCAATCGCTTGGCATATTGTTTCAAGTACACCAGGAATGCTTATTGAGTTTGGTGTAACCGTTGAAGCGGTAAAAGACGAAAACAATATTCCAACCTCGGCTAGGGAAATTGCAGAGACATTCCGAAATGTTAGTGCTAACACGGGTGAGGCAATTGGAAAGCAATGGACAGATCAATCGTTAAGCGAAATGAAAAACGTATTTGGAATGGAACTGCCAAGAGCCGTAATGCTTAATATGCTCATCAAGCATATCGTTCACCATCGCGGTCAAATGACGGTCCTTATGCGTCAAGCAGGTTTACAGGTTCCTGGAATTTATGGTCCTTCAAGAGAAGAATGGAGCCTCATGGGAATGGAAGCACCATCTATCTAAGAATTACATAGTCCTTATTCAATAAGTGCCCAGTTTGTGGGTGCTTTTTTTTGTCCCATCTTCTACAAAAAAATAAAACAAATGAATTCCTTATTCTCCTCTTTTTGACAATTGACTCAGACTTTTGATGTATTTTGTAGAATAAAATCGAAATTTATTTATTTTGGATGTATAATAGATTCTTGTGTTGTTCTATTAAAAAACAAGGAGGTAATATTTTGATGGAATGGACTTTATTTGGATTATTTCTGCTTTCTGCAATATTGCTGGGTTTTTCATTAGTTAAGTCATATCGTGACTCCAAGGTAGAGAAAAAGCAAATTGATTTAGTACATGTATCCATAATGAAAGAAATCAATAGCATTCAAGACTCAATCCGAGATATCGAGCTAGACATAGAAGTGGTCATAAAAGAATCTGGAATTCAACTTTCTGCAGATGAAAAGCTTTTTATGCGTGAAGTAATAGACTTATATAGACGTAATTACTCGATAGAAAGCATCGCTGAGAAAAAAGAAGTACCGGAAACTGAAATTGAACAGCTGCTATCACCTTATCTGAAAATAAAGGATGAAGGGGGACTAGTTGCCAATGCGAATTAACTTATTGAGCAGCTTTGCAGCAGGAATCCTTATTACTACAACGATTTGTGGTATTGTTTACTTCACTGATGATCAGACCACACAAAAAGTATCTGCTAAATCCTCAGAAAAAGTTCAACTAACTGCGTCACAGATGAAGGATAAACTTGAATCTGAAGGTTATGTCGTACAAACAAAGGAAGAACTTGAAAAGACGTTGCAGGCTGCGAAGAGTACTGAAACAAAACCAGCTGATACAAAAGAAAAGGCTGTAATCCAAGTCGTAGTTAATGTTGCAGATGGGATGACTAGTATCGATGTCGCTAACGCACTCTTTCAAGCAAAATTAATTCCAGACGCTTTCAAATTCACTCAGGATATTGAAGCCAGGGGGCTGCAGAACGCTTTACGACCAGGTTCATATACAGTCAATAGCGACATGTCCTACGACCAAATCATTGCGACCGTTTTTACAAATTAATATGTCAATAATTAAGCCGCTCTCTAGTTGAGACGGCTTTTCTTAATAGGTGAATCTGCTAGTATATTCCAAGTATGCTTCTATATGATAAAATTAATCTATTATATGTACGAAGGAGCCATCATATGGAACATCAATCCTATTTTTATCAATTTATTGAGCCTATTTCCAAAGAACTAGCTCTAGTTGCAAGAGAATTAGAAAATAGTATTTTTTCAAGCCCAAGAACCATGCTGACACATGCTCGTGTCTTTGTGGAAAATATTTTGCAGCAGGTTATTAATGTGGAACAATTGCCTATTGATCCTCGTGGTAATTTAAAAGATCACCTTGATATGCTGAGCGATAAAGGGTATCTAATGAAAGAAGTACAAGATGCATTGCATTTAATTAGGCAAAGTGGAAATCAAGCTGCCCATAATTCGAGAATGTTCCGTTTTTCCGAGGCGCTGTTATCATGGGAGGCATTATACAAAATCGTTAAATGGTATGTAGAGGTGTATGGTCCAGTAGATATTACAGTTCCAGATTATCAAGATCCATCTCCTCATATGGAAAATAGATATGATATGTCTGAGCTAGAAATTCGACTCAAGTCACTTGAAGAGCTTCTTTCTCATTCTGTTCAAAAACTCACCACTGAGCCTGCTCTTGCAGAAGCGGCGGTAAGTGTGGAAACGCCTCTCGCAATAAGTGAAGAGGTAAATCCAGGATTCACCCCTATTCGTACGCTATCGTTTAATGGCAGACAACTAGAGGTTCCATACTTTCTTCGGGATGCTTTCTTACTTCCGCAAAGATTTGAAAAATCCGAAACCTTCCTAATAAGACTAGGAGCAGAGCAACAAGCACGGATTATGAGTGAGCTGCCAAGTAATCTGGCTGGTCTTCACAAACATGTAAAACGCTACAGTGAAAAGAATGATGAAATACTCTTTGAGGAGTTAAAGACCTTTATTGAGGAAGAAAAAATCAGAAGGAAGCTTTCACTTGAACGATCGGGGGAACTGTTTTTCTTTTACAAGGCTGACCATATCGTGGTTACGGAGGAACTTTCAAAGGTTCTGCTTACACCAACAGAATTCACTGGGATTCCGAGCTTATTAAGACAATTAAACGATGATCAAATTGAAAGTGTCGGGCAGCTTCCAAAGGAACTTGTGATTCTTGCAAAATACGAAAATGTTGGTATTGGTACCGTTGAAAAGCTATTTGAGCAACTGAAGAAAAAAGTAAATGAAAAAACCTTAACACTAGAGGTGGAGGAGTCTGTTCGGACAAGCAATAAAAAGTGGGAATTCTTGTATATCAATGTTAAGCTTGGAAAAGGGAACACGGTTATTCGTGGTGAAAGTGTACCTGCACTATGGAAAGAAGGTTTAAACTGGATTGAAGATCACCATCTTCCTCTTCATCAACTAGTAGAAGAAGGTGTAGTCCTTGGGGCAACGGATAATGGTAAACGCTTTGCTGTAGCGCTTAAACCCATTCATAAAGATAATAGACCATTTACCCAAGTGCATACCTATCAATCTAAACGAACAGAGACTACCTATTACCTTGAAACCAAAATCAATCCTAAATCCGGACTAGAAACTCTCGCGAAACTCCTTACACGTTTAGGTGTAGAGGTGAAAATTCCATTACTCGAAAGTGACAATTGATTTTTTTAACACCGGCATCCGAAGAGTGATTGACGGTGTTTTTTTGTTTTTCTAAAAATTGAGTATACCCAAGTAACCAGAAGAGTTATAATAAATTGGAATAAATTTAGAGTATCGAAATAAATTTAGGAAGATATTCTAACTAAAAGGTGTTGGAGAAAATGAAAAAAACAGATGAAAACCTGAGTATGAAATCCTTGTTTATTTTCTTTATTCCTTTAGGATTGTCAGCCAGTCTTGTTACGATATCCCATATTATAATCAACAGTACATTAGTTAGAGCAGAAAATTCTGAATTTATTTTAGCTAGTTATGCAATTGCCATGAGTCTGTTTGTCATTACGGAACGGCTGGGAAATTTACTTCGTCAAACTTGTTCTTCATTGGTGAGAGATAAAGATTCGTATAAATTAATGTCTCATTTTGCTTTTTACCTCATCATTAGTTTAATGTTAGTGGCCATTTCAGTTGCCTATACTCCGGCAGGAGATTTTATATTTGCGAAAATCTTTGGAGCTAAAGCGAATATGGTGGACGATATTAAGGGGATTTATCAAGTACTCATATTTGTTACAATATTTTCTGCACTTCGTTGTTTAGCACAGGGAATTATTATTTATAACCGACAAACGAAATGGTTAACGATTGGAATGGTCATAAGACTTGCTGCGATGTATTTGTTGTCACTGTATTTTATTCAGAGTGGTCAAATTACAGGAAAATCAGGTGCGATTATCTTTTTATTAGGGATGATCATTGAATGTATCATCAGTTTCATTGAAGCTAGGAAGTTAATAGGTAAAATGCCTGAAAAACACGAACAACAAATAGAGTCGAAGAGAAGTATTTTTAAATTTTATAGTCCACTTATGTTTTCTTCCGTGATTGTCGTTATGATTGGTCCGGCAATTAATATTTCTTTAGGGAAAACAATTGATATTGAACTGGCAATCGCTAGTTACGCCATCGCCTTGAGTGTGACTCAATTAATTTTAAGTTTTTTCACCTATATCCATCAAATTGTCATCAATTTTTATGGAGACCATAACGCCATTGTAAAAAAATTTTTACTAGTGGTTGGTTTTATCCCTTTTTTATTGGTTGGGATATTATCCTTTACCCCGCTGGGAGGACTATTTTTAGAGCATGTGATTGGGGTGAACGGGAGACTATTGGATGCAAGTTTACAAGTGCTCCAGGTTACAATGTTAATGGCGCTTGTGTTTCCATTTGTAGATTTCTTTAACGGTTTACTGATGATATATAAGCAAACAAAAGTAACGATTTATTCTCAGTCTGCCAATTTTATCGTTACAGTGGTTGCGTTAATCATTGGCGTGAATTTTGCAGCTCAATGGAATGGAGCAATCGGCGCGATTGCAATTTCAGTTGGATTTTTAGCTGAATTAATGGTCGTAAGCAGCTTTGTCCACGCCATAGAACGAAAAGAAGGTAAATATAATAGGTTTCGAATAAAGATTTTTTCTAGAGCAGGAAGGAATCGGTAGTCTTTGACTTTATTAAATGTATCCCAAAATATATATGAACTACAATTAGCTGCTGGTCATTATTCTGATAACTGATCTACGATTTTCTTTATGTGGTATGAGGGAATGGCGACTCCAACAATTTCTTTTGTCTCTATTTCAGGATTTTGCAAGGTGGCAAAAATCACTCCAACGACTTCACCATTTTGATTAAGTATCGGACTTCCGCTATTCCCCTTATAAATAGGAGCTTCAATCATCATAACCGGTACATCCCAGTCGGTTAAGTGAGCTTTTCCTATGATTGTACCTTGATTGGCAATTTGGGTAAAGGCTAACGGATTTCCGATAAAGATGATTTCCTCGCCAACCCATCTTTCCCAATCCGTGTTGATAGCTAGTGGAAGAAAAGGGAGGTTTTCTGCGTCAATTTCTATAATAGCAACATCTATTTCGGGGTGTTTCGCGACTACCTTGCCACTATATGAATCTCCTGATTTGAAATGGACATTTACTCTATTTGTGCGGTCAACAACGTGTTCATTGGTAACAATTAATCCATCAGCTGTGACCGTAAAACCCGTTCCTTTTGTTCCATCCCATTCAATCGTCACAACGGATTTCTTATATTCTTTCACTTCAGGATGCTTTGATAATTGATTTGACACTTTAACAAAGTTGATAGCAGGGAGGTTAAATATATTAACCCACACCTCTAAGCCGCTTATCAAAAGCGCTAGCACGAGCAGGGAACTAACGATTTTTACCATAAACTTTTTCCGTTTCTTCTTTTGAAGTTTCTCTTTTTCCCATTCCTGCTTATCATCAGGATTAAAAAAGGTATCCCAGTCGATATCGTCTTCTGTATGTTTTGGGTCGTTCTTTTCGTTATCCACGGTTTATCCCTCATTACGAATTTTATATATTCCTATTATAGCGATAATAAATGAAAAACGAATCATTATTATCCACTACAATTTTCATGATAAAATGAATAAAAAAGCGGAGAGGACTTAAAAGATGGAAATAAAAAAAGTATCTATTATCGGATTAGGAGCATTAGGAATCTTATTTGGGAGCCATTTCGCCAAGAGAATGCCGAAGGAAGATGTAAGAATTATTGCCGACCGTAAGCGAATCGATAAATATAAAGAAGAACATGTATATTGTAATGGTGAACTTTGTGACTTCCACTATGTAACTCCCGAAGAACCCTGTGAACCAGCAGATTTACTGATCTTCACAGTAAAATATGAGGGCTTACATGATGCTATCCAAGCTGTCCAACACCATATAGGAAAGGACACGATCATTTTATCCGCCTTAAATGGCATTACTAGTGAAGGGATCATTGGTCAAGTATATGGTTTGGATAGGATCCTTTATAGTGTGGCCCAAGGAATGGATGCGGTAAAGGTAGGAAATAAACTTACATACGACCATTTAGGAATGCTTTGCTATGGTGATCAGAAGCCTGGAATGATATCTGAAAAGGTTAAGACTGTTGCGGCTTTTTTTGATAAAATTGATTTTCCATATGAAATTGACACCAATATGAATAAGCGGCTATGGGGAAAATTTATGCTGAATGTTGGAGTCAATCAAACCGTCGCTGTTTATAAAAGCAATTATGGTGAAGTTCAACGTGAAGGCGAAGCGAGGGAAACCATGATCGCTGCAATGAGAGAGGTAATTACCTTATCTGAATACGAGGGGATTAATCTTAGTGAGGCAGACCTGAATTATTGGTTAAGTGTGTTAGCTACTTTAAGCCCAGAGGGGAAACCTTCCATGGCGCAGGATTTGGAAGCGCGTCGTTATAGCGAGGTGGCTTTATTTGCGGGAGCAGTATTGGAGATGGGGCAAAAACATCGAGTACCAACCCCTATAAACAAAAAACTATATGACTCCATTAAATCCATTGAAAGTACTTATTGAAAAAGTAACCTCTTTGTTATTTAAAAAGAGTAATTCGTGTCCTGGCTATGTTTTTAAAAGCCGTTCTCTGAATATGGAGGACGGCTTTTTTGTCATTGGTATTTAAGATTTACGGGACCTTGAAAAAGCAAATATCAATACACTTTTAATGATACCTGGCTTCATTAAAGAAGTTATCGGTCGAACTAGATTCATTACTTTGACAAACGAGTTGTAAATTTCTTGATTCTGTAAGGATAAAAGAAAGATATTTTTTGCATACCATTGCTGTAAAGAAAGACCAAATGGCTTTTTACCTTTCGTCGCAGGATATCGGAAATCTTCTGTAATGACCATATTCCAAATAGGGGAAATGATTTTCGCAGCACTTTTGTGAAACGCCGCTGGAACTTTATGTAGTTCCCCTTCATGCTTCTGTAACAGTTTTTGCAGCGCAAGTGCTTCTAATATGGCAATACTCATTCCTTGACCAAAAACGGGATCTATTCTGCAAACCGTATCACCAATCTGCACTAATCCATTTGGTGAATTTTCTACCTTATCAAATCGTCTCCATTTGATATTCGGGATACGGTAGAGTGATGTTTTGGTTAAGGGAGTGGCATTTTCTATTTCTTGATAGATATCTAGTCTAGGCAGTTTTTTGACCATTTCTATAAAGCCGCTATCATCTCTTAATACTTTTTTATCATTTACTGAGTTATGGTAGCCCATAAGAGTAACAATATAACGATTTCCCTCTACCTTTGAAATGGTTCCACCTATTTTTTCTTGAGGCGGGTTAGGGTATACCATTTTAATCTTCCAGTCCCTGACTTGATTTTCAGATAGCCCAAATTGTTTACTCACATAGCTTAAGTTGATTTCAACTTTTTCCTCAGGAATACCGAACCCGTGTTTACCTAACCAGTTCGAAGAAAGACTTCTAACCCCACTGGCATCGACCACAAGATCAGCTATTATTGATTCATCTTTTAGTTGAACACCGATAATTTGATTTAGTTCTTCATTATATAAAAAATCCTCGACCACTTGATTGTAAGAAAAAACAACATTAGGAATTCTTTTTATATATTGTTCAATATGCCATTCTAAATGCGGCCGCGTCTGTAGTGTGGTGCTGTACCCGCCGTCATAGCGAACCTTCCAAGCACCATGGTGAAACCATGCGAGATCAATGGTTGAGTTGATTTTAACAGCCCCAGTACGATGGAAATCTTCGGTTATACCAGGTAATAACTCCTCTAGTCCATATTCACCAGCATGTAGAAGGGCATGTAAATGTTCGCCTTGTGGAGCACCTTTCCTTGGCGAAGGTCCTGCTTGCACTAGATCACGTTCCAAAATGACCACTACTTTATAAATATCCGACAGCACACGTGCGGCTAATTTTCCGGAAATACCCCCGCCAATAATGATTGCTTTGTTCTTTGAAGACACGAAATTTACCACCTGCCATAATAATTAATAAAAAGGACAATAGAAAAAGCAACCCTATGGGGTTACTTAAGTTAGGCGCCAAGTTTTTCTGAAATGTATAGAGAATTGGTTTCATCCCAGTGAAAAATACCTTCTTGGAGTTGTATGGTTGTATCAAAAGGACGAGGTATCGGTAAATCTCCCAGCTGCTCCATCAATTGTTCTCTTAATTGAAGGAGTTCATTTCTCGAAGCAATCCGAATAACTTGTTTTAGGGAGAGCTCCTTTAAGTTAATACTTTTACTGTTACAGATGCTATCCTGGAAAGGCTTGTTAAACTGGATCATCATTTGTAAATCATTAAGGCAGGCAACCCCAAAAACATCTTTTATGATGTCATCATATTTAAGCTGGTAGCCAGTTGCAAATTTAATAATACTCTTTTCGGGATTTTCTAAAATATAAATTGTATCAATTTGATTTTTCATTTATTAGCACCCTTTTGTTCTAAACAGTAGCCTCATTCCTTACACCACTGCGTTAGTTGATTAAAACATTGTTATTTTATTATAGCACAGATTTGAAATTTTGGGGCAATAGACAACCTTATGTGACATTTGTCATACTCTGCACATGACACCTGGTACTTACCGTAATGATTTTATTTCCCTATACTTGGTTTAACGACACAAACCGAAGGGAATTAAAAAAATGTCTGTACAACAAAATACGAAGAATTTACGAAAACAGGTTGCTCCATTTGAAAAATCAACAACAAAAGAAAGTATCTGGCAAATCATAAACACGGTTGGACCGTTTATTCTATTATGGTTTCTTGCATATCAAAGCTTAGCTGTTTCTTATTGGTTAGCATTAGTACCAATTGTGCTTGCAGCAGGATTCTTAGTACGAATTTTTATCATATTTCACGATTGTACCCATCATTCATTTTTTAAAAACAGAACTGCAAATCGAGCAGTTGGTACCGCAATGGGAGTTTTAACATTATTCCCATTTGATCAATGGGGACACGAACATTCCGTTCATCATGCAACGAGTGGTAACTTGGATAAGCGTGGTACAGGGGATATTTGGACACTAACTGTTGATGAATATTTGGCAGCACCGCTTAAATTACGTATAGCGTATCGTTTTTATCGTAATCCACTTGTTATGTTTGGGTTAGGACCAATTTATGTATTCATGCTTAAGAATCGTTTCAACAGAAAAGGTGCTCGTAAGAAAGAACGAATGAACACGTATTTAACAAATGTGATTCTTGTTGCTTTGATTGCCTTGCTTTCTTGGGCAATTGGCTGGCAGTCATTTCTACTTGTACAAGGTACTATTTTCATGATTTCTGGTTCAGCTGGTATTTGGTTATTTTATGTGCAGCATACTTTTGAGGATTCTTACTTTGAAGAAGATAAAGACTGGGAATATGTTAAGGCCGCGGTAGAAGGAAGTTCTTTTTATAAGCTTCCAAAACTTCTGCAATTTTTAACAGGTAATATTGGTTTCCACCATGTTCACCACTTAAGCCCAAGGGTTCCGAATTATAAACTAGAAGAGGCTCATAATGAGACGACTCCATTACAAAACGTACCAACGATTTCACTTGTAACAAGCTTAAAGTCACTTCGTTTCCGTTTATGGGATGAAAAGGCGAAGAACTTTGTAGCCTTCAAGGACGTTAAAGCTTTAGCTGAGAAACGTATTTCTGTTCAAGCAAAACCTGAACTTTAAGGTTACTCAACATGGCTGACTCTCCGGACGTAGAGGAGAGTCTCCTGCATGACTAGCAGCTGCTCGATGAGGGAGAGATAGATAATGATTCGAATTGTAATTGCAGAAGATCAGGAGCTGCTTTTAGAGGCCATGCGGAATCTGCTGAATCTTGAAGATGATATCGAAGTTGTTGGTAGTGCAGTCAATGGGGCAGAGGCAATGATGCTTGTGAACCAATTACAGCCGGATATTTGTATTATGGATATAGAAATGCCTGAAAAGAGTGGACTAGAGGCTGCAGAGTCTTTACAGGTCGATGGCTGTAAGGTGATTATTCTTACAACCTTTGCTAGACCAGGTTATTTTCAACGTGCATTGAAAGCGGATGTACGAGGCTATCTACTTAAAGACAATCCTAGCGAGGAGTTAGCTTTATCTATTCGGAGTATTATGGATGGGAAGCGAATTTATTCTAAAGAACTCATGGACGAGGATATCGGTGAAGCTGATCCACTCTCACAGAAATCCTCTCAAAGTATTAATAAAGGATCTGTCCGAAACTATTTATCATCTATTATGGATAAAATAAAGTTACCGACAGGCTGAAAAAGCATCCACATTGGATGCTTTTTTTGTTTTTTAAGTAGTAAATGGTATGATTTTTCTAGTAAGGAAGGCTGGTAAAAGAATGAATACGTACGAGTGGGAAATTAAAATACCTCAAACCACACTGGCTCATCATCCTCGGGATCTCCATTGTAATTGATTAGAATTTCATCACCTTTTTTAATATTGGTATAGGCATATATATCAATAGTCTGATTTTTTAAATTGAGTTTGTATAAAGCATTTGGGGTGAAGGAGTGATTAAATAGGGAACCATAACCTAACGCTAACGCACATTCTTCATATTCTTCGCCCCACCAGAACACGTATTCAATCATGATCGTTTTTTTCAAATACTTATACTCATCCTTAGGGGAAACAATCACAGGTGCTTCATGGATTAGTTCCCCCTTCTTTATATCACGGGTTGCAAAAATCCCTCTGCCATACTTTGATTTCTTTACTTCGAACATAGAGTCATCACCACCATTTTTTGAATAAATCAATTTAGTATTAATCTATGACAGAATGGGTAAATTTGTTTTAGTTAATCTTTTTGGGAGGTAACGAAATGACTGAAACACCAGAGATCAATCATAAGACTTACTGTGCAAATGAGTATGATGTGTTAAAGCGGGTGATTCTTTGTGCGCCACAATATATGACCATTCGTGAAGTCATCAATGAAACACAAAAGGAATTTGAGGATGAAGGTATACATATTAAAACTGCACTAGCACAACATCGTGAATTCGTAAGGACATTAGAAGAACATGGTGTCGAGGTTATTTTATTACCTTATCATAAAAAATACCCGGAGCAAGTGTTTACACGAGATATCGGATTTACGTTAGGGCAAACCATTTTTGTCGCGAAGATGGCACATGATGTTCGAATTGGTGAAGAAGTTGTATTAAAACGATGGTTAGAGGATGAGGAAATGTCTTATTATAGTTTGGCTGAGGACAGAATTGAAGGTGGCGATGTAGTCATTGATGGAAAAACCATTTACGTTGGCTTAAGTAATCGGACCCATCAAGAAGCAGTAGCACATTTGCAAGGTCTGCTAAATCAATTTGATGTAAAAGCCATCCCGTTCAAGGAAAAATATCTCCATTTGGATTGTGTTTTTAATGTGCTATCTCCTGAAGTGGCCCTGATTTATCCGCCAGCACTGACAAAGGAAGATATCGATCTTTTTTCATCCCGCTATGAATTAATTGAGGTAACAGAGGAAGAACAATTTACATTAGGAACCAATGTATTAAATATTGGTAACAAGAGAATTTTAAGTTTACCCGTTAATAAACAAGTTAATGAAAAACTGCGAGATCGAGGATTTGAAGTGATTGAAGTGGATATTACAGAAATTATTAAATCCGGTGGTTCCTTCCGTTGCTGCACACTTCCTATCTTGAGAGGGTAAGAAAAAGGCTGTCCGAGTATCTCGGACAGCCTTTTTATAGAAATCAATAGGTTATTGACCTTGTTGATTTCGTAATGATTGTTCAGCGTAGGCAACAAGACGTTTCGTCATTTCGCCTCCAACTGAACCGTTTGCTCGTGCGGTCGTATCAGCACCAAGTTGAACTCCAAACTCATTGGCGATTTCTTCCTTCATTTGATTCAGGACGTTCTCTGAACCAGGAACCACTAGTTTGTTTCTAGCCATGATACATCACTCCCGACGAAGTTTTTGAGCAATCTGGAATTGCTCGTGTTTATTTTACCCTACTTCATTTGTATTATTTAGCATAATAATTTTGCGTGTAATAAGGCTGTGATTTTTCATTAAAAGCGACACCAACGCCTAAGTACTCATAATCCTGGCGCAGAATATTTTCCCGATGTCCCAGCGAATTCATGAGTCCTTCATGGGCAAAAATACTGCTTAATTGACCATAAGCCAAATTTTCTCCAGCCGTATGAAAAGCAACTGCATCCTCTTTCATTCGATCAAAAGGTGTTTGTCCCTCAAGATTTTTATGATCAAAATAATCATTTTCTGCCATATCTGTACTATGTTCTCGAGCCGTTTCTCTAACATGTTCATCCCAAGTTAAAATAGGGAGCTGATGATTGACACGTGCAGCATTGGTAATATCAAACATTTGATATTCAAAGCCTTCTTTTAAGGTCGGAGTTGCTTCCGTATAAAAATCTTTTTTATTTTCTTCTAATGCTTTGCTAATGATTTGAATGGCTGTGACGGTATCTTGCTCATGTTTATCATAAAAAATGGTCACATAGGAATCATCCAATAAAAATAAATCATTGTCATTATCCTCTTGGAGCTGATAAATGACCATACCCTTTTGAATTTTCGTAATCGGTTCGCCAAGAATGCTGCGAACACTTTCTTTTGTCGAACTGCCGATTTTGATTCCATTGGTGGAAGCTAATAAATCCTGGTTCGTAAAAAGACCGGCAGCTTTGTTTTTTTCATCGTACATAATCATAAAAAAGTCTTGGTAATTTTCATGGTAGGCATGCCAATTTGTTCCGTATTCATTAAGTGAAACCCGTTTTGCTATGCCCAAATTATGCTCTATGTCAGTCTTTTCATTTCCAAGCTCGACATTATGAACAGAAAAGATTTGTACAGAAGGGGGTGTTAACTCAACTTTATCCAACGGATTTTCCTTGGATTTTTCTTGTTTCTGCTGCATTTCACCTAGCTGAAAGCCAAGCTGTTCTAACATCTGCTGGATATCATCATATAAAATGCTAATGGTTTCTGGTACTTCAAGATTTTCTTTTAATGACGACACGAAACCAGCTTGAATTTCGGAGTTATCCAGCTGTTTTGCTATAAAAGGCCAAGAAATATATATCAAAAATAAAATAGCAATTAATCTAAGAAAACGAAACATAATATTCCTCCAATTCTATTAGGAGTATAGCCAATTTCGCTTAACTGTAAAATAATTTCGTTCTGAAATCAAGATTAATTTTCGTTATTCTGATTATATCTGCGTTAAACAGAAAATATATGCGTTAATTAAATTATATCTGCGATAAACAGAATATATCTGCGTTAAATCAAATATATCTGCGATGCTCAAAAATTTAAATGTCAGGCACAAAACTTAGTGCCTGACATTTTATTAAAAAACGCTTATTAAATTTCAAGGATAATCGGGAGAATCATCGGCTTTCTCTTCGTATGCTTGAATAAATACTGACCGACCGACTTTTTAATATTTTGCTTCATGACATTCCACTGGCGAATATTGTCTGCTTCTAATTCAAGAATCACTTTCTTAACCAGGCGGTTAATTTCTCTTATCAGATCCTCTGATTCCTTTACATAGACAAATCCACGTGTAATCGTATCCGGACCCTGAATAATTTTCCGATCGGTTTTGCTAATGGTTAAGACAACAACGAGCATTCCATCCTCAGAGAGTTGTCTGCGGTCACGTAAGACAATTTCCCCAACATCGCCAACACTAATCCCATCTACATACGTGTCTCCAGCTGGAATACTTCGAGTCTGACGAGCAACTGAATTTTCAATATCAACCACATCACCATTTTTAATGATAAATGTATTCCCTTTTTCAACCCCAACCGCTTCGGCTAACTGCCGGTGATGATGGAGCATTCGATATTCACCATGGATTGGGATAAAATAGGTTGGCTTCATTAAAGTAAGCATGAGCTTTAAGTCTTCCTGGTAGCCATGACCCGAAACATGCATACCGGTTGAACTTCCAGAGCCATAAATGACCTTAGCTCCCAATTGAAATAAGTTGTCAATGATTCGAGAAACACCCTTTTCGTTACCAGGAATAGGCGAAGCTGCTAGAATAACGGTGTCCCCAGGGTAAATCGTTGCGTCCCGATAATTTCCTGTTGATAGTCGTGCAAGTGCGGCATTGGGTTCTCCTTGACTTCCTGTACATAAAATTACTACCTTATCAGGTGGGAATTGTTCGATTTCATTTGCAGAGATCAGCATTCCATCCGGAACATTTAAATACCCGCGTTCAAGTGCAACATCAACCACGTTTACCATACTTCGTCCAAGCAGGGCAAGCTTTCGATTCGTCTTTATTGCTGCCTCCACAACTTGTTGAACACGGTTAACGTTAGAGGCGAAGGTAGAGAGGATGATTTTTCCCTCTGCCTTCATAAATGCCTCCACTAAATGCTCAGCGACCATTTTCTCTGAAGGAGATAAACCTTTCCGTTCGGCATTGGTACTTTCGGATATTAAGGCGATCACACCTTGTTGGCCAATCTGAGCCATTTTATGAATGTCACTATATTGGTCATTTGAGGGTGTTAAATCGAATTTAAAGTCACCCGTATGAACGACATTACCTTCTGGTGTATGAAAAACAATCCCAAGACAATCAGGAATACTATGACTGACTTTGAAAAAGGAAACACCGATTTCTCCAAATTCAAGAGTGGATTCCGAATGGATCGTTACAAGCTCACTATCCCGAAGCAGGCGATGCTCTTCCAACTTTAATTCGATAAGTCCAAGTGTAAATCGAGTAGCATAAATCGGTACTTTTAATCTTTTTAAAAAGAAAGGTATTCCGCCGATATGATCTTCATGTCCATGAGTCACAATCATTGCGCGGATTTTATGTTGATTTTCCTCTAAATAAGTCATATCAGGGATAATTAAGTCAATTCCCATTAAACTCTCGTCTGGAAATTTACCCCCGCAATCAATCACCAAAATATCGTCACCGTATTCCAGTACATACATGTTCTTACCAATTTCATTTATTCCGCCTAAGGCAAAAATGGATAATGTATTCTGATTGGTTCTCAAATCTGAATCCTCCCAGTGTTAATTAGATACAAATAGTATTCCCTTTTAAAGTCGTTTATATCGAAAAAGAGCATTTTCGAGGAAGTCAGCAATAAATTGGAAATAAAAACATTTATGGTTTACCATTTGGATATGTACAAAATAAAATTAGGAAGAAAATGAAAGGGAGATACTAAGTGAAATATAACTTTGATGAGATTGTAAATCGGAGAGGGACCTACTCCATAAAATGGGATGGCGGTCAGATTATTAAAGAAATAGGTCTTACTGAAAGGTATGATGAAGACACAATCCCATTGTTTACAGCTGACATGGATTTACCCGTGCCCCAACCCTTGATAGACGCATTACATAAAACCGTGGATCATCGAATTTTTGGTTATTCTGTATTTCCTGATGAGTATTTTGAAGCCATACAGCACTGGTTTAAAAAGAGACATAATTGGGAGTTTCAAAAGGAAGAAATCGTTTATAGTCCAGGTACCGTTCATGCGTTAAATGTTGCAGTTCGGGCGTTTACACAGCCTGATGACGGCGTGATTATCCAACGACCTGTATATCCTCCTTTTACTTCTTCAATAAATGCCAATGGAAGAACGCTTTTGAATAATGCACTCATAGCGGATGAAGAAGGTTATTATTCCATAGATTTTGAAGATTTCGAAGCAAAGGTAAAAGATGAAAAGACGAAAATGTTTATTCTATGTAACCCACACAATCCAACAGGAAGAGTGTTTAATGAAGATGAACTTAGAAAACTTGCTGCTATCTGTGTGGAAAATAATGTATTGATTATAGCCGATGAAATTCATGGAGATATCATTCGACAGGGTCAAACCTTTACTCCAATCGCAAAAGTAGTTCCAGAGTATAAAGATCATATCATTACGTTCACAGCGATTAACAAAACCTTTAATTTGGCTGGACTTCATTGTACGAATGTCATTATCACCAACCCAGAATTGAGAAAAACCTATAATGGGGTAATGGGCATGCATTTACCTTCACCATTTACCGTTTCGGCGCTTCTCTCAGTTTACCATGACGGAGAAGATTGGTTAGAACAGCTGAAAGAATATATTGATGGCACAATGGAGTGGGCAGTAAATTTCTTAGCGGAAAAGATGCCAAAAGTGAAGGTGAGAATTCCAGAGGGAACCTACATCATGTGGATGGACTTTAGTGCATATGGGATTTCACCTGACGAAGTTCATGACCGGATCTATAACAAAGCAAATGTCTTATTGGAGGATGGGAAAATGTTCGGTGATGAAGGTTTGCAACATCAAAGAATTTGTATTCCTTCACCTAGACCGATGATAAAAGAAGCCTTCGAAAGAATCGCTAGAGAGTTTGAAGATTTAAAATAGGTAAATAAGTTTTACTGGCGGATGGCAGAAAACACTGGCGGATAGCCAGAAAGTACTGGCGGATAGCAGAAAATACTGGCGGATGGCAAGAAATACTGGCGGATGGCAGAAAATACTGGCGGATAGCCAATAATACTGTCGTATAGCAAAATGCTAGCAAGATGATAGCGCGTATTACACAAGTTGATATGCATTGAAAAGCACTAAGTTTCGGAGGAGTGTTGATATGAAGAGCAGCATGCTTCAAACCTGCACGAACCTCATAAAAAATGCCCAGAACATAGTCGTCCTAACGGGTGCAGGAATAAGTACCGAATCAGGTATCAAGGATTTTCGTTCACAAACAGGAATTTATCAGATGGCACCCGAATATATTCTTTCACTCGATAATTTTTATCAAAACCCAAAGGGATTTTATCAGTTTACTGTTGAGAATCTTTACCACCCAGAAGCACTCCCTAATAAAGGGCATGAGGTCCTAACACAATGGGAGAACGAAGGAAAAGTTAGCAGCATTATCACCCAAAATATTGATGGTCTCCATCAAAAAGCAGGTTCTAAACAGGTAATTGAATTTCACGGAACCATGAAAACAGCTTCCTGTCAAAATTGCCAACACGTCTATTCAACTGAAGAAATGAGCAACAGACTAAGCACCATGGACGACTTTTATATTTGCAATCATTGTAGTACTCCTACTAAAAAGGAAAGATATATCAAGCCCGATGTAGTCCTTTTTGGAGATTCAGGTAAATGGTTTTCTATTGATGGTTTCAATGAAATCATAAACATCATCAATCAAGCGGATTGTCTTTTGGTGTTAGGAACAAGTTTGAAGGTGACTCCATTCTCCACGTTCCCACAATACAGGAGAGAAGGTACTCCTTTGATCATTGTCAATAAAGGAGATTCACCCTATGACAGGGTTAAGGATTCCTATGTCATCCATGACTCCATCGGAGAAACATTAACTAAAATTAACAATAGTTTAAATCCACCAATTTCTTAAGTGGTGGATTTTTTGCGTTCAAATATCGTTTTACAAATAATAGCTGGCATTGCAATAAATGGATACATCAAAGCAAATTTTGAATTGAAAAAAGCATAATATTTAAGCGCCCCCAAGAATAAAAATGGGGGCTTTTGATTATTTGTTTAAATTTTCTAAATAGGTTGACAATTAGGTGGAGCAAAAATAAAATTAAAGAGAATGAATACTAAGATTATTTCGCAATAAAACAGAAACGGTGTTTGTTATTACGCAACAATTGGAGGTGAATGGATTGATTACCGACGAAAGTCTAGCTAAAATAAAGGCGTATTTTCAAGAATTACAGATAAGTGACGAAGAACAACATCATTCACTTGGAAATACTGGAAGAGTAACGTTAATACCAAAAACAGAACAGGAAATTTCGGCTATTTTAGAATTTGCCAATACTAATAAATACAGCATTACCACCATGGGAAATGGCACAAAAAGAGGATACGGCGGGCTGTTAGAAAAAGCAGACATTCTCTTGTCATTAGCTCAATATACTGGAATCGTTGAGCATAATCCTGGAGATATGACATTAACTGTGAAATCGGGGACACCCTTCCAAGAAATTCAAAACTATTTGGCACAGTACAATCAAAAAATTCCACTTGATCCTTTCTATCCAAATCATGCCACTATTGGAGGAATCATTTCTGCCAATGATAGCGGACCAAAAAGAATGGGGTACGGTTCAGCGCGGGACAATGTTATTGGTCTTAGAATGGTCTACCCCGATGGAACACTAATCCGTTCTGGTGGAAAAGTGGTAAAAAACGTTGCCGGCTATGATATGAATAAGTTATTTATCGGTGCAATGGGAACGCTTGGTGTCGTGTCCGAGGTGTCAATGAAACTGCGGCCGATACCAAAATATGAATCTATTCTTTTCGTATCCTTTCTTGAAAATAATCTAGAAGAGATTCAGGCATTTGCAGTCAAGGTGCTTGATTCTATGATTGAACCCATCAGCCTCGAGATCCTAACCCCCTCCTTAGCTGGGAAATTGACAAACATTAATCAATGGACATTGCTTATTTCGTTTGAAGATGTGAAGAGCTCAGTACACTACCAAGAAAATGTTATCAGGAGTATTGCACCTGAAAAAACTACACTAACATCCCTTTCACAAAATGAAGCAAAATTCTTCTGGGATAGATTTTATCACCACCAACCTAATGGATTAACACATCTACCATCTACAGAGGCAGTACTCAAAATCGGTGTGGCTAATTTAGATGTCATAAAGATAGTAAAAGATGCAGAACTAATCGGAGATTCTTGTCATGTTTCCATCGAAGCACATGGAGGGTTAGGAACGGGATTATGCCAAATGACGATTCGTGGTGCAAATGATGATGTGGTTTCTGCTATTAAACTGATAAGAGAACAAGCTGTAAATCTAGGAGGATATGCGGTAGCAAAGCACCTGCCATTCTCGCTACGCAAAATCGTAAATGCTTGGGGAGATCAGACTGCATCCCATTTTCTTTTTAAAGGCATCAAACAAAAAATTGATCCTAACCAAACCTTAAACCCAAGTCGTTTCGTCGGGGGGATATAACATGAGTGTAAAAGAAAAACAAGACCTGCACTGCACTTCTTCTCTAGGAAACTATTTGTGGCGTGACCCTCCACAGGAAAGTAAGTGGGCGGATTGTGTTCATTGTGGTATGTGCCTAGAATCATGTCCTACATATGAACAAAGTGGTGAAGAGCAGCATTCCCCGCGCGGTCGTGTTTATCTAATAAAAGCAGTGGCTGAGGGAAAGTTGAATGTGGATGAACATTTTGCGGAGCCAGTTTTTTCTTGTTTAGATTGCCGTGCATGTACCACGGCATGTCCTGTTGATATAGATGTTGGCGGTCTCATAGAGGAAGCACGAGGCCAAATCAGGCAAGCTATGCCACTTAAGGGGTGGAAGGGAGCGGTGACCAAGTTCTTTCTTCATGGCGTGTTCCCTCATCATAATCGCTTACGGTCGCTCGGAGGTCTGTTACGATTCTATCAAAAAAGCGGCATGCAAAAAGTGGTCAGAAAAACAAAGCTCATTCAAATCATGCCGCAGCATTTAACGGAAATGGAATCAATCATGCCGGAAGTAAAGGGGTCTATTCGTAAAAAATTCACTTCCGAAATAAAAGCTAAAGGTGAAACAAAGCATAAAGTGGCAATGCTGACTGGCTGTGTAATGGACGTTTTTTTTAGTGATATCAATGAGTCCACAATCAATGTGCTCACTAGGAATGGAAATGATGTGAGTATTCCGAAAAACCAAACTTGCTGTGGTGCTTTGAATGTTCATGCCGGTGACAGAGAGTTGGGCAGGAAGCTGGCGAAGCAGAATATTGAAGCATTTGGGAATGCGGAAAAGGTGATTGTCAATGCAGCTGGCTGCGGATGCATGATGAAGGAATATGCAGAATTATTTCGTGATGAACCAGAGTGGAAAGAACGTGCTGAAGAATTCGAAGAGAAGGTAGTAGATATTTCCAAATACTTGCATGACACTGGATATGAAAAGCCAAAAGCAATGATGAATATGCGCATCACCTATCATGATGCATGTCATTTAGCACATGGCCAAGGAGTAAGGAAAGAACCTCGAGAGATTCTCCTCGACATTCCAGGCGTAGATATGGTTCAAATGCCAAATGCAGACCGGTGTTGTGGAAGTGCCGGAATCTATAATATTACCAATCCTGAAATGGCTGATGCAGTGCTTAAAAGTAAAATGGAAAATGTCCCTGAAGACGTTGAAATGATTTCGATGGGGAACCCCGGCTGCATGATGCAAATGGCATTAGGTGTCCAGAAATACGGAAGAAATCAGAAGATTGTCCACACCGTACAGCTGCTCGATTGGGCTTATCAAAAAGAAGAAGGGGATTTGAATGATGTCAGTCATGAAAATTGAAACCACTGACAAGCATATTATTAATCTCGCAGCAATCGTGGGAGCTACTCGTTCTATTTTATATAAAAAAGTAGATTTACTTGCCTATGATTGCGATGGGTTTACGATTCATAAGCATTTGCCAAGGGCTGTTGTTTTTCCAAAAAATACAGGTGAAGTGTCCAAATTAGTTAAATATTGCTCTGAAAATAAGCTGCCTTTCCTTGCCCGCGGTGCGGGAACAGGGTTAAGCGGCGGGGCAATTCCAATAAATGGTGAAGTGATCATCAGCATGGTTCGAATGAAAAAACTAATCAGTGTAGACCTTGAAAATAGGAGAGCGGTGGTTGAACCCGGCTTCGTCAATCTGAAACTAACAAACTCCATTTCTGATAAAGGCTATTATTATGCTCCTGATCCTTCTAGTCAATATTGCTGCACAATTGGAGGGAATGTCGCAGAAAATGCAGGCGGGGCACACTGTCTTAAATATGGAGTAACAACTAACCATATTCTTGGTCTCGAAGTAGTGCTGCCAAATGGAGAGATTATCGAAATTGGCAGGAATGGAGTGCTGGATGAGCCCGGATACGACTTACTCGGGCTATTGACTGGTTCAGAAGGAACGCTCGGAATAGTCACGAAAATTACGGTGCGAATTCTCAAAAACCCAGAAGGAAAACAGACGGTATTAGCTTATTTTGATAAGGTCGAAGATGGAAGCCAGGCTGTATCAGATATTACTTCAGCAGGTATTGTTCCGGCGGCACTGGAAATGATGGACAAAACAGCGATTGAAGCGGTGGAGGCTGCAGCATTCCCTGTAGGTCATCCAAAGAATATTGAAGCGGTACTATTGATTGAAGTTGACGGAATTGCGGCAGGAATAGAAGAACAAATCAACCAAATCTTAGAGGTTTGTAAAAAAAGCAATGTCCGTGAGGTTCGAGCCGCTAAGGATGAGGAAGAACGAGGAAGATGGTGGGCCAATCGTAAAACAGGCTTTGGGGCAATGGGTGCTATTTCTCCTGATTATTTAGTACAGGATGGGGTCATTCCCAGGAGTAAGCTCCCGGAAGTCCTGCGAAAAATTGCTCAAATAAGTAATGAATCTGGTTTACGGATTGCCAATATTTTTCATGCAGGCGATGGAAATCTCCATCCACTTGTTCTATTTGATGCACGTAGGCCAGGAGAAACCGAAAAAGCATTAGAAGCGGGAAGTGCATGTTTGAAAGCTTGTGCAGATGTTGGCGGTACGATAACTGGTGAGCATGGGGTTGGGATTGAAAAGCGTGAAGAAATGCGCTTTGTTTTTAAAGAAGAGGAAATCCTTGCACAAACCAATATACGTGAAGTGTTTAATCCAGATAATCTCTTAAATGCCGGGAAACTGTTTCCCACCCCAGGCCGTTGTGTTGAAGTAAAAAAAGAAATGAAAGCGAATGTTCTTTCATAGAAACGCTGTTTCGTAATAATAAACAATAAGTAGGAGGAATTGTAAATGGTTAACTATGTGAAAGTGGGAGATTTACAGGTAGCGAGTGAACTCTATGAGTTTATTAATTCTGAAGCCTTGCCAGGCAGTCAAGTAGATCAGAAGGCATTTTGGGCGGATTTTGAGAGGATTATCACCAATCTGACTCCGAAAAATAAGGAATTACTCGCAAGAAGAGATGAACTTCAAAGGAAAATTAATACTTGGCATAGGGAAAATAAAGAATTCGATTTTAATAGCTACAAAGCTTACTTAGAGGAAATCGGCTATCTGCTGCCAGAACCTGAGGATTTTAGCATTTCTACTGAAGGGGCAGATGATGAAATTGCTCGTAAAGCTGGTCCTCAATTAGTCGTGCCTGTTGATAATGCCCGCTATGCGATTAATGCAGCCAATGCCCGCTGGGGAAGTTTATACGATGCATTATATGGTACGGATGTCATAAGTGATGAAAATGGTGCCAAGGCACAAGGTGGATATAATCCTGTACGCGGGGAGAAAGTCATCGCGTTTGCTAGAGAATTCCTTGACCAGAGTGTTCCTTTGCAGGTTGGGTCACATAAAGAGGCTGTAAGCTATTCCATAGACCAAGGAAGTTTAATGGTAACCTTACGTAATGGGGATCTAGCCCGTTTGAAAAATGAAGAGAAATTTGCTGGCTATCAAGGTGAACCAACCCAGCCATCTGCGGTCTTATTGAAAAATAATGATAACTATTTTGAAATCCAAATTGACCACAGCCATCCAATTGGAAAAACAGATGCTGCAGGTGTAAAGGATATTCTCCTAGAATCGGCACTCACTTCGATCATGGATTGCGAGGACTCTGTGGCAGCGGTGGATGCACAGGATAAGGTACTCGTATACCGGAATTGGCTGGGCTTAAATAATGGTACACTTTCCGCCATTTTTACAAAAGGAAATAAAACCTTAACACGGAAACTGAATCCTGATCGCAGTTATTTGTCACCTAGTGGCAGTGAATTCACTTTGCCTGGAACTGCGTTAATGCTCGTTCGAAATGTCGGGCATTTGATGACCAATAATGCAATTCTTGATGGGGACGGTAATGAAGTGCAAGAGGGAATTATCGATGCTGTTGTTACCTCTTTATGTGCCAAGCATTCTATCATTGGAAACACTAGCTCCAAAAATTCCGAAACAGGTTCCATTTATATTGTAAAGCCAAAAATGCACGGTCCAGTAGAAGCAGCTTTTGCCAATGAGCTATTTAATCAGACAGAAGATTTACTAGGATTAGCCAGAAATACATTAAAAATAGGTGTAATGGATGAGGAACGCCGGACATCGTTAAATCTCAAAGCGTGTATCCGGGAAGTTAAGGAACGTGTAGTATTCATAAACACTGGATTCCTTGACCGGACGGGCGATGAAATGCACACTTCCATGGAGGCAGGTGCGATGATTCGAAAAAATGAAATGAAATCCACACTTTGGTTGCAAAGCTATGAAAAATCAAATGTTAACAATGGTCTGTCTACGGGATTCCAAGGAAGAGCACAAATCGGTAAAGGTATGTGGGCGATGCCTGATTTAATGAAGAATATGCTAGAGCAAAAAATCGGACATTTATTGGCTGGAGGAAATACAGCGTGGGTTCCATCTCCAACGGCTGCAACCCTGCACGCACTTCATTACCACAAAGTAAACGTGAAGGAAGTACAAAATAATCTTATAGGAAGCATTTCTGATTTACGAGATGATATTTTGCAAATTCCTGTTGCTGAAAATACAAATTGGAGTCAAGAAGAAATTCAAGCAGAGCTTGATAATAATGCTCAAGGGATACTAGGTTATGTGGTAAGGTGGGTTGAGCAGGGAATAGGCTGCTCAAAGGTACCAGATATTAATAATATTGCACTTATGGAAGACCGGGCCACTCTCCGTATTTCCAGCCAGCATGTTGCGAACTGGCTGCACCATGGAATTTGCAAGAAGGAACAAGTGGTAGAAACAATGGAACGCATGGCTAAGGTAGTGGATGAACAAAATGCTGGGGACACTAATTATAGACCAATGGCACCTGATTTCGATCATTCTGTTGCGTTCCAGGCTGCTTGTGATCTTGTATTTAAGGGCTATGACCAGCCAAGTGGATATACTGAGCCCATCTTGCACAGCCGCCGACTAGAAGCGAAAGCTAAATTTTCAATCAGATCCTAATTCATGTTGAGGTCAGGGCTTTTTATTCATAAATTGCCCTGACAAAGTTCTGCTTAAAGAGGTGAGCAAGTTTGCAAAGAGATAATGTGGTGAAGTCTGTAAGCAGAGCACTGGATATTATCGCTCTAGTGGGAATGAAAAAAGGCGGACTTGGTGTAACAGAGATTGCGAATCAAATCGATATCAATAAAAGCTCTGTTTTTAGAACCCTTTCCACACTTGTTCAATACGGGTATATCGAACAGGATCGTGAAACAGGTAAATACAAGCTTGGCTATAAGTTTCTGGATATTAGCTCGAAGCTGTTAGAGTCAATCGATATAAGGTCTGAAGCGAAACCCTTTCTAAAGGAACTAGAAAATAAAACGAATGAAGTTATTCATCTTGTTGTCTACGACCAAGGGGAAGTCGTCTACATTGAGAAATTAGAAGGAACGGAAACCTTACGAACCCATTCAAAGGTTGGAAAAAGAGCTCCGATGCATTGTACGTCTGTTGGGAAGGCCATTCTGGCTCATTTACCTGAAAATGATGTCCTTTCAATCCTGGACCGAAAAGGAATGCCCTATCATACAGACCATACCATTACTTCAATCGAAGCATTCCTACAAGAGTTAAAACAAATAAGGCATAGGGGTTATGCTTTGGATTTGGAAGAAAATGAATACGGGATAACCTGTATCGCTGCTCCGATTTTTGACCATCTCGGAAACGTAGTCGCCGCTGTGAGTATATCGGGACCAACCACGAGGATGACCTCTAAGCAGTTGAATCAACTCGGTCCCCTAATGATTCAAACAAGCCAGCAGCTATCAGCGAGACTAGGGCATCAGATGCCCATCCAAGGTGAAAAACGAGGCAAGCGGGAATCGGAGGGTGCAAATGATGCCCGTCCAAGGTGAAAAACGAGGTAAACGGGAATCAGAAGAGGCATCAGCTGCCTGCACAAGCTAAAAAACCGAGGTACCAAGGAAACAGACGTGAACCTAATCCCCTATTCTAAGTTACAGTAAAAAGCCGCAATCCATTATATGGGGTTGCGGCTTTTTACTTATATTTTCACAATAAAACGACCTCTTGCCTGCCCTTGTAAAATGATAGGCAGTGTCTTTGGAAGCTCTTCTAGTCTTATTTCTTTAAAATGGTATCTAAGACTTCCGGTTTGAAATCAGTTTCCATTCGCTCCCAAAGTTGTTTATATAGAGCTTTTATTTGGTCTTTTATTTATAATTTTCCATTTTCATCATACTACATTATAGTTAAACTATAATACTCTTACATAAAACTGGAGTGGTGATTATGTTTGTGGCTGGACAAAAAGATATGCAAAAAATGGATCAATACACCATTGAAAAACTCGGCTTACCTGGTGCTGTGTTAATGGAAAATGCAGGTGCCAGGGTAGTGGAGGAAATTTTCCAATATACTGCTGATAAAAATACCAGAGTGATTGTTTTGGCTGGAGGTGGTAACAACGGCGGAGATGGTTTTGTTATTGCCCGCAGACTCTTTGATAATGGTTTAAGTCCGAAATTATGGTTATTAGTTGATCCTAAAAGAATAAAAGGGGACGCTAAAATTCATTTCGATGTTTACATAAAAAGGGGATTACCTCTATTCCAACTCCAAGAAGACAATTTACAAACACTTCGGGATGAATTGAATCAAGCAGACATCATAATTGATGCCATTTTAGGGACAGGTGTAGATGGTTCTGTTAGACAACCTCTTCATGATGTTATTACGCTGATTAATAAATATGCAGGTAAGAAAACCATTATTTCGGTCGATATCCCATCAGGTGTTAACAGTGAAAATGGGAAAGTAGAGGGTGTCGCAATTAAAGCAGACAAGACTATTACTTTTGTGTTCCCTAAGAAAGGCTTCTTTTTAAATGAAGGACCACAATATGTTGGGGAATGGAAGGCAGTCGATATTTCTGTACCACCTTCGATTGTTGCAGAACTGGGGCTTGAAATGCCTAGGCTCATTACTGAAGAACTGGCTATTGCCTCCGTTCCAGTCAGATCCAAATATGGTCACAAGGGGACCTTCGGTCATGCACTGATTTTAGGCGGTTCTCTGCAATTTGTCGGTGCACCAATCTTTTCAGCAAAGTCTGCCCTACATTCAGGGGCAGGATTAGTCACATTAGCTGTTCCAGGTACGATTTATCCAATGGTTGCTGCACAAAATCCTGAATCTTTATTACTGCCTTTGCCTTCTGAGAGTGGACATTTTTCTGATGAGGCAATTCACACTATCTCACCCATGCTTCATCAATTTGACAGTGTTGCAGTTGGACCGGGAATGAGTAGATTTCAAGAAGGGGAGGCATGGATGAAATCATTATTATCCCATCTAACCAATCAGCCCGTTGTGATTGATGCTGATGCATTATACTTGCTCAGAAACCAATTGGACGTGCTGGATAACTATAAAGGTAAAGTAATAATGACGCCTCATCCAGGTGAAATGTCAAAGCTGTTAAATAAAACGGTGAAAGAAGTGGAAGAAAATCGACTTGAAGTTGCCAGCCATTTTGCGAAGGAGCATTCTATTTATTTACTATTGAAAGGCCACCGTTCGGTCATCGCCACACCTAATGGAGACCTATATATCAATCCGTACGGACATGATGCTTTAGGAAAGGGCGGGAGTGGTGATATTCTCACAGGACTTATTGCCTCGTTTCTTGCTCAAGGAGCTTCACCTTTACATGCTCTAATTTCTGCCAGCTATTTACATGCACGTGCTGGTGAGGAGCAAGCAAAAGTCCTATCGCACTATGGCGTAATGCCTTTTGATATCATTGATGGGGTAAAGAAGCTTCTAAATGAGATTTAAGTCGTGTACTAAATTTATAACTTTGAACTAAAATAGATACTGGTAATAAAATTGGAAGATGATTTTACTGAAACCTATTTGCCTGCTTATCCGTCTCTTAGGTTGAAGCAACTTAGAAATTTGTTAAGGAGAAGATAATATGAAACGTTTTTATAAGGTGACGGCATTTGTTGTTATTCTTGCTTTACTATTGTCAGTAAGTAGTACAAGCAAGGTGTTCGCCGATACGAATGGCAATAATGAAGAAAGTATCAACGAAAAGTTTGGGCTGCCGATAGTCGTATACGGAGAAGCATTGTCTGAGGCTCAAAAGGATGAAGTTAGAGAGCTGTTAAAGGTAAAGGATACGAGCAAGGTCAAAGAGATTACTGTAACAGGAGAAGATCTTGTTACTTATATTAAAGGGGATCCACACTCTAATATGTATTCCTCCGCTAAAATCACGAGAAAGGATTCAGGTGAAGGACTTGTTATAAATCAGGTTACCCCCGAAAATATTACAGAAGTTACCAATGAAATGTATGCCAACGCCTTACTGACGGCTGGAATTCAGGATGCCGTTGTGGATGTGGCTTCTCCGGTTAAAGTAAGTGGACATTCTGCGTTGGTAGGAATCTATAAAGCCTATGATGCAGGAGAAGGTGCAGGATTAAATAAAGAACGGACAGAGGTTGCGAATGAAGAGTTGAATCTAGCAACTGACTTGGCTAAAAAGGAAGGGTTAGATCAGGATAAGGTTAGTGAGCTATTAACTGAAATAAAAAAGGAAATAGCAGAGCAGAATCCTGCAACAAAAGAAGAACTTGCTGCAATTATTGATGAAAAATTAAAGACATTAGAAATTAACTTAAGTGCCGAAGACCGCCAGCTCTTACTAGACTTATTTGAAAAAATGAGAGATTTAAATATTAATTTCGATAATGTTAAATCACAGCTTGAAAACCTTACTCAGGATATCCAGCAGCGGATTGAAGAAGCAGTAGGCGACAAGAATTTTCTGCAGAAAGTAGCAGACTTCTTTAAAGAATTAATAGAAAGTATCAAAAGTATATTCTCATAATTTTTAGGCTCAGTCGTTGAACTGAGCCTTTTGTACGTTTGTAACAAAATTTTAATGATAAAAAAAAGAGGAATGACTACAGGACTATATAAAAATCCCCAGTTTTTTGTTAAAATAGAATTTAAGATTAAAGTTTCGACAAAATTCACAAAAATATGCTTTAGCTGGATTATAATTTATATCAGCGTAATAAATCTGCTATAAGCTTCAAACTTAAAAATACTCATTTGAATTTTTTGAATTTTGAATATGAGGCAAAAGAATTATGCGGGAGCAGGAGGAAATCTACATGTGGGATTTTGAAATGGACATAGATCAAGTAGCTAGAATAAAAGTAATCGGTGTTGGCGGCGGTGGTAATAATGCTGTTAACCGGATGATAGAGGACGGCGTTCAAGGTGTAGAATTTATTGCCGTTAATACAGACGCTCAAGCACTTAAATTATCAAAAGCAGAAATTAAAATGCAAATTGGCGCAACTTTAACTAGAGGATTAGGCGCAGGTGCTAATCCTGAAGTTGGCAGGAATGCAGTCGAGGAAAGTAGAAAACAGATTCAAGAGGTATTAAAAGGAGCAGATATGGTCTTTGTTACCGCTGGTATGGGCGGAGGAACTGGGACTGGTGCTGCGCCAGCTATTGCCCAAATCTCCCGAGAACTCGGTGCGTTAACCATTGGTGTTGTGACA
Source organism: Bacillus sp. CZDM1 (assembly GCF_055502545.1). Classification (NCBI taxonomy): domain Bacteria; kingdom Bacillati; phylum Bacillota; class Bacilli; order Caryophanales; family Bacillaceae; genus Bacillus; species Bacillus sp. CZDM1. The sequence goes on from NZ_JBUESO010000002.1 coordinate 238,095, forward strand.
CGTCCATTTGGATTTGAGGGTCGTAAGCGTGCAACCAATGCAGCAGCTGGGATTGATTTAATGCGGGAAGCTGTAGACACATTGATTATTGTACCTAACGATCGCTTGCTGCAAATCGTTGATAAAAAGACTCCTATGATTCAAGCATTCCGTGAAGCTGATAACGTGCTCAGACAGGGTGTGCAAGGGATTTCCGATCTAATTGCTGTTCCGGGACTAATCAACCTCGATTTTGCTGATGTTAAAACCATTATGTCCAATCAAGGGACAGCTTTAATGGGTATTGGTTTAGCTAAAGGGAAAGACCGCGCAGTGGAAGCAGCGAAGAAAGCCATTTCTAGTCCATTACTAGAAACTTCGATTGATGGAGCACAGGGTGTACTAATGAATATTACGGGTGGCAGTAATTTAAGTCTTTATGAAGTTCAAGAAGCTGCAGATATCGTATCCTCTGCTGCAGACAAAGAATTAAATATGATTTTCGGTTCAATCATCAATGAAGACTTTAAAGATGAGATTATGATAACGGTTATCGCAACTGGTTTTTCCGAAACAGAACTTTCTTCTAGAAAAAGTGCTGCTGTTCCTGCGAGGGAGACTAATTCTAGACCACAGTCACAAGGATTTTCACGACGGGAGCAAAGTGTTCAAGAAGAGCCAGCACAAAGTCATGATAAGCCAAGACAACAATCGGAAGATGCGTTAGATATCCCAACATTCCTGCGTAATCGAAATAGAAGATAAAGCGTACAAGTAAGGTCGCTCGAGAATAATCTCTCGGCGGCCTTTTTTAGTGTCAGGATAAAGCGTATTCATTTTCGACAAATTTTTTTGAAAATTTAAGGGTGAAATTTAAACAATTATGCTAAAATAATAGTGAAATCACAACAGCAAGGAGCAAACGCTATGTTGAAGGATATTTTTATAGGCTTATCTCAAAACCAATTTCTAAATAGTGCAGCAAAGAAGTATGGCTTAAAAATGGGTGCACAAAGTGTCGTTGCAGGTACTAATATCGATGAGGTAATTAAAAGTATTAAAGAGTTAAACGCACACGGTATCTCTTGTACCGTTGATAACTTAGGTGAATTCGTCTTTAAAGAAGAAGAAGCAACAGAAGCGAAGGAACAAATTCTTAACGTTATTGAAGCAATTCATGAACATAAAGTGGATGCGCATATTTCTTTAAAACCAACGCAAATAGGTTTGGATATCGAATTCAACTTTTGCTTAAGTAATCTGAGAGAAATCGTTGATAGAGCAAACAACTATGGTATATTTGTAAACATTGACATGGAAGATACCGGCCATCTTCAGCCTACATTTGATGTATTGGATGAGTTGTCTAAGGAATATGACAACGTTGGGACGGTTATTCAAGCTTATTTGCTGCGTGCTGATGAATATCTTGAAAAATATAAAAACTACCGTATTCGGATTGTGAAAGGGGCATATAAGGAGCCTGCTGAATACGCTTACCAAGATAAGAAAGATATCGATGCAAACTTCATTAAATTAATCGAGTGGCATTTATTAAACGGCAAATTCACTTCTATTGCAACACATGATCATCACATTATTAACCATGTGAAGGAATTTGTTAAGAGGAACAACATCCCAAATGAGCAATTTGAGATTCAAATGCTCTATGGATTTAGAAAAGAACTTCAACTACAATTGGCAAGTGAAGGCTATAACTTCTGCACATATGTTCCATTTGGAAATGACTGGTACGGATATTTCATGAGACGACTTGCAGAAAGACCTCAAAACTTAAATCTAGTTGCAAAGCAAGTGTTTAACAAAAAAACAAACACGATGATAGGGGTAGCTGCAGGGGCATTTTTATTAGGAAGATTGACGAAAAATGCTAAGAAGAAACGTTAATATGTAATGTGTAAACCCTTTCCATTGAGAGGGTTTTTCTTTTTATGATTAATATAGGTCTAAAGGACTATTATTGATAAAATTGACAAGTTTGTACCTCATGAACAATAAGTATTGAGAGATGGACTGGATTTTATAAAAAGGGGGAAAATCTTATGAAAAAGAAAAGATTTTATCTGTCGATGGTCATTCTCTTAACACTCTCTATGATTCTTGCAGCGTGCGGAAACAAAGATGATGGTGCTGAAAAACCGGCAAATGAAGAAGAAGTTAAACCAGAATTTATTAGTATATTAACAGGTGGTACAGGGGGAACTTACTACCCGTTAGGAGGTTCTTTTGCTGAAATTATTAAAGATGCAACTGGTATTGACACAAATGCTGAAACAAGCGGTGCTTCTGCTGAGAACATGACCACCCTGAAGAATGGCGATGCTGAAATTGCCTTTTCCCAAACAGATATTGCCTCGTATGCTGTGGACGGAAAATTAATGTTTGAAAACAATAAAGTAGACAACGTACAGGCGATTGCTACGTTATACCCAGAAACCATTCAAATTGTTACGACCAAGGATTCCGGGATTGCTTCAGTTGAAGATCTAAAAGGTAAAAAGGTATCTGTTGGTGCACCAGGCTCTGGTACAGTAGCGAATGCCGAGCAGATCCTTGAAGTACACGGTATGACATTTGACGATATTGAAAAACAAGATCTATCATTTGATGAATCTACACAGGGGATTCAAGATGGTACGATTGATGCAGCTTTCGTAACAGCAGGAACACCTACGGGAGCGGTTGAAAGTCTTGGGGCAACAGAGGATGTGGTCATTGTTCCGATTGAACAAGACAAAATCGATAGTCTTATAGAAAAGTATCCATTCTATGTTAAGGAAGAGATTCCTTCAGGAACATATGGATTGGAGTCTGCGGTAATAACTGTAGCGGTTCAAGCGATGTTAGTAGCAAGCAGTGATCTTTCAGAGGACGTTGTTTATGACGTTACGAAAGCCATCTTTGAAAATCTTGATAAAGTGACCCATGCAAAAGGGAAATTAATTAAGGTCGAAAATGCCTTAAATGGTGTGGGGATTGAGGTTCATCCAGGTGCACAGAAATACTTTGATGAAAAAGGCGTCAAAGCAGAGTAAATCATTCCATTTTTCTAAAATTACCTGGCCGGCTATCCAACAGCCGGCCACCTTTTCTACTGGATTGGAGGGGGAAATGCGGAAACTTCAAATAATCCCATATGTATTAGTCTTCTTTATTATCCTTATCTTAGCATTCATACCTATCCAGCGAGCTATTGTCTTCCAACCAAATCACAGCCAAGCGGAACTTGCTTACATTCCTTTAAAAGAAGAAACTCTTTTTCAAATCAAATACACACATTCCATTCATTTATCAGATGTCATTGAAAGCTTTAAAATTACTCCGGACTACCTGATCCAATTATATGAGCTGAAGTATGAGGATTTTGCGATTGGGATGCCATCAAATGCTGAGGAAGGAGAAACCTTTGAGGAAAAGGATGGAGCTTATTACATCAAAAATATGAAACGAGACTTTCCTTTTTTTTATTTACGAATCGGACAGGTTCGTGCCAACCATAAGGTAATTTATAAAAACATGGAATTTCCATTATCGCGTTCGATAAAACCTGGCACATCTGTAAAAGTTGAAATCCGTAAATTGAACTTTTTGAAGTTATGGAAAGGAGTGAATATCCTTGAGTCAATATGATTCCGCCTTGTCTGAAGAAAAACAGCAGGAGCTTTTGGAAAAATATGATCCGGAGGCAGGAACTAGAAAGCTAAAAGGGGCTGCTGGCTGGATTGCATTTGCTGGATTACTTGCCTTTTCATTATTCCATGTCTATACAGGTATATTCGGTATGTTAACAGCTCAGCTTCAACGCTCCATTCATTTGGGCTTTGCACTTGCACTTATATTCTTATTATTTCCAGCACGAAAGAAAAATAGGGGAAAAGAATATAAGGTAGCTTGGTATGATATCATCTTGGCAATAATATCTGTCATTGTTGGTGCCTATTGGCCAGCCATGATTGATGATTTGGTTTTAAGGACGGGGAATATCACACAGATTGATTTTTTTGTTGGTCTTTCGGCTATTTTACTTGTATTAGAGGCTACTCGGAGGACGGTTGGACTGCCGATTACGATTATAGCAATTATTTTTATGGTATACGCGGTATTTGGGCCTTATATGCCGAGTGTAATTGCGCATCGAGGGCTAGAATTGGATCGACTGGTACAGACGATGTTTTTTACAACGGAAGGTATTCTTGGTACACCGATTGGCGTATCCTCTACCTTTATCTTTTTGTTCTTATTATTTGGCTCCTTTTTAATCAAGACAGGGGTTGGGGAGTATTTTAACGACCTTTCGATTGCGATTGCCGGAAGGAGTGTTGGTGGTCCTGCTAAGGTAGCTGTTTTTTCAAGTGCATTACAGGGGACGATAAGCGGCAGTTCGGTTGCGAACGTGGTGACATCCGGTGCCTTTACAATTCCGATGATGAAAAAACTAGGTTATAAAAAAGAGTTTGCAGGAGCAGTTGAGGCGTCTTCCTCTACTGGAGGACAGTTAATGCCGCCAATTATGGGAGCAGCGGCTTTCTTAATGGTTGAATTCATCGGAGGTATTAGTTACTGGGAGATAGCAAAGGCAGCGGCCATCCCAGCGCTGCTTTATTTTACAGGTATTTGGATTATGACACATTTCGAAGCAAAGCGAATTGGTCTTCGCGGGTTAACAAAAGAAGAAATGCCAAACAGGAAAGAAGTTCTGGGGAAACTCTATTTATTACTTCCCATTATTGCCATTGTTCTTTTGTTAAGTTCAGGAATGAGTGTCATTCGTGCTGCACTTTGGTCGATTGTCATAACGGTTGTGGTAAGTGCGATAAAGAAGAATACAAGAATTGGGTTTAAAGGAATCATTGATGCCTTGGTGGATGGGGCCAGATCCGCATTAGGTGTTGCTGCGGCCTGTGCTGCTGCAGGGATCATAGTCGGTGTGGTAACGAAAACAGGACTAGGATTGAAAATGGCGAATGGCCTTCTTGATTTTGCAGGAGGGGCACTGCTGCCTACCTTGTTTTTAACAATGATTGCTTCCTTGATATTAGGGATGGGTTCTCCAACGACAGCTAATTATGTCATTACCTCTACCATTGCAGCTCCAGCAATCATTTTGTTAGGAGTCCCGGATTTATCTGCTCACTTGTTTGTGTTTTATTTTGGTATTGTGGCTGATATTACTCCTCCAGTGGCCCTGGCTGCCTTTGCAGCAGCGGCAATATCCGGTGGAGAGCCTTTTCGAACGGGAGTGGAATCAACAAAGCTTGCCATATCAGCTTTTATTATTCCCTATATGTTTGTTTTGTCACCAGAATTACTGATGATTGATACAACATGGATAAATTTGATATGGGTAGTATTTACAGCTTTTACGGGTATGATTGCAATTAGCGCAGGGGTCATTGGTTTCTGGATGCGAAAAATGAACTGGATTGAACGAATTGTTTCCCTTGGTGCAGGATTATGCTTAATCTATCCGGAAAAAACAACAGATATTGTTGGGTTAGTTCTATTTGCTGCCTTGCTTGCTTTGCAATATTTTTACAAACGAGATCAAATTCCTAAAGTACAAAATTGAATATAAAGTTAAAAACTCGTGGCCCGGTATTTAAGGGTCACGAGTTCTTTGTATTCAGAGGAGTAGAACTTGTCAATATGTGATGTTAGCAATGGTTGTTAAACTGTTTGATTTGTCCGCGGATTTCTCCGTCAGGATTTTGGACTGTATGGGCATTGACATATGTTTTTCCATCTCTCATAAGTTCTATTAAATCTGAAAGTGATTGTCCCATTAGGGGACCAACAAGATCATCTGCTGTAATGATTCCTTCAACGACTCCTTTTTTTACACTAATACTAGGGTCAGCAGGACCAAATAAAAAGACGACAACAGGACCGTTTACACCTTTTCTCCCTAAATGAATATGAGCCTGAGTGAAATTATCAAGATTATTTACAGTTAGGCGATATCCAATCCTTTTTTCATCTCTGCTAACTTTAAATTTTGCAAACCCAAAAGCATCTGTTCGAACAGGTGGGACCTCTTCTGAACCTTCTAATATCGCAAAAAACAGTTGATTATTTTCCATATATATCCTCCAAAAAAATATAATTTATGTATCATATTTTCTTGAGGATCAATTGCTTGTACGAATGTCCTATATTATCGAAACCATTCCACTCTATAAAAATATAAAAAATTGTTAACATACGATGGCTGTTTTTTTGGCAAATGTTGATTAATATGGTGGAAAAAGATAAGTTTGTTTAATAAGAGCAAATTTGGAGGTAATGATGTAATGAAAAGATGCGGTTGGGTGAATCAGGATCCACTTTATATTGATTATCATGATTATGAATGGGGCGTGCCAGTGTATGATGATCGATTACTATTTGAATACTTGAACTTAGAGGGTGCACAAGCAGGATTAAGCTGGTACACGATTTTGAAGAAACGGGAAAATTATCGCAAAGCATTTGACCATTTTGAACCAAGTAAAATTATTCATTATGATGATAAGAAAATTAATGAACTTTTACAGAATGATGGCATTGTTAGAAATAAACTCAAAATAAATAGTGTCATTACAAACGCAAAGGCATTCTTGAAGGTAAGTGAAGAGTTTGGTTCTTTCAGCGAGTATATTTGGTCTTTTGTAGATGGTAAACCGATAAAAAATCACTTTAAAGATTTATCAGAAGTTCCCGCTACGACAGACATTAGTGATAGGTTAAGTAAGGATTTGAAAAAGAGAGGCTTTAAATTTGTTGGGTCAACCATTTGTTATGCCTTTATGCAAGCGACTGGGATGGTAAATGATCATATAGAATCATGTATTTGCTATAATGAGCACTCGGGAAAAAGTACTTAAATCCTGGGTGTTCTCTTTATGTGAAACTTATTTCAAAATTTTTGAAACCAATGTGGATGATATTCGTCTAATAAGTGTATCCAATTTAAGGAATTTGTCACAGGGAGTTAGCAGGAATTTTGTGTCAGAAAGTGGAATAGATTAAGAGAATGAGAGCGAAATTCTTTTTCTGAATATTCGAAAGTGTTTCGTTGGGGATGACGAGATTTTGGGAAAAGAGGAGAAGTTGTTTATGGCTATACGGACCTGGGTGATTTCATTCATATTAATTGGCAGTTTAATAGGATTAGCAGGCTGTGCGGAGAAAACAAATGGCAAAGAAGCAGACCTTGAGCACAAAGTAACAGAACTTGAGAAGAAGCTTGAAGAGCAAAAGGCCGCAGAGGAAGCAGCAAGAAAAGCCGCTGAAGAAGCGGAAGCAAAGAGAATAGTTGAGGAAGAAGCGAAAAAGCCGAAGGTGGTAAATGTCATTGACCCAAATACCAAAACTATTTTAAAAAGCCTCATCCCAGTGGATATGGGTTTTGGAAGTGATAATGAAAAATATAAACAGGAACTTGAGCAATGGGCTAAGGAGTTAGCACGGGGAACAGATAAGACTCCTGGTTATGACTCGAAGATGATACTGGATAAAATTGATGCAAACGGTCAAGTAATTAAAGGGCAGCCAAGAGTGGTTCTTGAAGAAGCAGAACTAGTGACGAAAGTAATCGAGGCTTCAGTCAATGGCGGCGATGTTTTTCTGCCAATCTATGTTACTGAAAGCGGCTATAAGCCTGAAGACGCAGCCCATTTATCTGAAGTGGTGGTTGCAACGTACACAACTAAATTTAATCCTAGCGTAACAGGGAGGAACAAAAACATCGAACTGTCTGCGCAGGCTATAGATAATGTCATTGTTGGAACAGGGGATATTTTCTCCTTTAATCATACAGTGGGACCAAGTGATGCTGCACATGGCTATCAGCCTGCTCAAGAAATTGTGAATAAGGAATTGGTCATGGGAATTGGCGGCGGAATTTGTCAAACATCTTCAACCATGTTTAATGCAGTTGATCAATTAGCTATCGAATATGTAGAATGGCATCATCATTCCTTGACAGTGGGGTATGTACCTTCAGGGCGAGATGCAACGGTTTCATATGGTGGAAAAGATTTTCAATTTAAGAATACAGCGGGTGTCCCGTTCCTGATTAAGGCGATTTACAATGGAAATGGTACCCTCACAGTTGAAGTTAGAACAACTGCAGCCTATCAAAGCTTACTTCAAAAACGATAAGATATAATAGGAAAAGACGTGTGAACCTCACCTCACACGTCTTTTCTTTTTGCTTAATAGTTTGTGGTTTTATTAGATTGGAAATCCTCTGATGAAGGGAAGAAAATCCGTTTTCCTGCTTTGTAGAGTTCATTAAAAATAACAGGCAGGAGTGAAAGTGTTAGGATAAACAACCAATCCTTTAAAGTTAATACATTAATTTCAAAGATTTCATTAAAAACTGGAATGTTTACTAATGCAATTTGTATAAAGATTCCCAATAAAATGGAACCAACTAAATATTTATTAGTAAATAAGCCCACTTGGAATATCGATTTATGGTTGTTTCGCAAATTAAGAGAGTGAAATAATTGTGAAATGCTTAAAGTAATAAAAGCCATCGTTTGCGCGTGCATGAGAGCATCCTTTGGGACATGGGCGAAGTCGATGGTGAAAATGGAATCAGCCTTTGTATAAATCATCAGCCCTGCGATAAACGCAAACAGCGTTATAATCCCAATCAACAATCCATTTGTTACTGTAAATGTGCCACTTCCATGAGCGAAAATACTTTCCTTAATGGATCGTGGTTTCTCTTTCATTACATCCGGATCGTCAGGGTCTAGGCCAAGAGAGATTGCAGGCAGGGTGTCGGTGATTAAGTTTACCCATAAAATATGAACAGCCGTTAAAGGAGCAGGCCAGCCTAGCAAGATTGCAATAAACAGGGTGACGATTTCGCCTAAATTGCATGATAGTAAAAATAGAATCGATTTCTTTATATTTTGATAGATATTTCTTCCTTCTTCAACGGCAGCTACAATAGTTGAAAAATTATCATCCGTCAGTACGATGTCGGCAGCACCTTTTGCAACGTCCGTCCCGCTCAACCCCATAGCAACTCCAACATCTGCCTGCTGTAAGGAGGGTGCATCATTAACACCATCACCAGTCATAGAAGCAATCTCACCGTTTGCTTTTAGTGCTTTGACAATTTTTACTTTGTGTTCAGGTGAAACACGTGCAAAAACAGATATATTTTTCACTTTATCCTTGAATTCGTGTTCACTTAGAGTGTTCAGTTCAAACCCGGACATAGATTCTTTTTCATCCATGGCAATTCCCAGCTCTTTTGCAATCGCAATAGCAGTTTTTTGATGGTCACCTGTAATCATAACCGTACGAATTCCAGCATTCTTACATTGTTCAATCGATTTTTTCACTTCTTCTCGAGGTGGATCAATCATTCCTGTAAGACCAAGGAGAATAAGATTACTTTCGAGCTTCTCTGGGATAAGGTCATCTAGTGAGGTGATTTCTTTATAGGCAATGGCTAATACGCGCAATGCTTCTTCTGACATTGTGTTTACCTTGTTGTTGATTTGATCATTTTCCTTGATGGTAAAGGGATATATATTTCCAGCATATACAATATGGGATGTGAGTGGAAGGATGCTTTCTAATGCCCCTTTTACCATTACGAGATACCGTTCATCGTGCTTATGAACAGTTGTCATCATTTTCCGCTCGGAATCAAATGGAATCTCGAAAACACGTTGATAGGCCATATCTAGGTGTTGTTTTTCAAAACCAAGCTGTTTTGCTGCAGCTACAAGTGCAATTTCAGTTGGGTCACCTGTTTGTTCCTCATCTGTGACAACAGCATCATTACATAATGCCATTGCCTCTAGAAAAAGCTTTTCGTGGGGGTCTTTTACCGAAAAATGGGATAATGGAACATACGAACCATTTACATAGACGTTGGTTACGGTCATTTTATTCTGGGTAAGTGTTCCTGTTTTATCAGAACAAATGACACTAACAGCACCAAGTGTTTCAACTGCAGGGAGCTTCCTCACCACTGCCCGCCGTTTAATCATCCGTTGTACACCTAATGCAAGCACAATCGTAACAATGGCTGGAAGTCCTTCTGGGATGGCCGCAACTGCAAGGCTAACTGCAATTAAAAACATATCTAAGAGGTCTCTTCCTTGGAAAAAACCAATTAGAAAGAGAACGGCAGAAATGAGGATAGCGCCGATTCCAAGGATTTTACTAAGTTCAGCAAGTTTTATTTGCAGGGGAGTAAGTTCGCGTTTCTGGTTTCCGAGCAAACCGGCAATTTTTCCTATTTCTGTTTTCATTCCTGTATGAACAACGACTCCAAGTCCACGGCCATACGTTGACAGTGTTGACATAAACGTCATGTTGTGTTGATCAGCAATAGGAATTTCTACTTCTGAGCGCCAGCTGGCATCTTTATCCACTGGAACAGATTCTCCTGTTAAGGAGGATTCTTCAATTTTTAAATTGGCGGTTTCAATTAAGCGTAAATCCGCTGGTATAAACCTTCCTGCATCAATCAACACAATATCTCCCGGAACTAGCTGCTCCGAGGGAATTTCCTTTAAGTTACCATCTCGTTTAACAATGGCTTTGGGAGTAGTCATTTTCTTCAGTTCATCTAATGCTTTTTCAGCGTTTGCTTCTTGGATAACACCTATAACACCATTAAGCAAAATAACCAGGACAATGATGACGGAATCGCTGTATTCACCCACCACTATTGAGATGATAGCTGCTACGATTAAAATGTAGATTAACGGGCTTTTGATTTGCTCAAAAAATAGCATTATCATTGAGGGCTTTTTACTCTTATTAAAGGCATTTGGACCTATTTTTTCCAAGCGCTTGTTAGCTTCCTCTGTTGAAAGACCAGTTGAAGGATCCGTGACCAACTCAGCAACGACTGCATCACTACTTTTTGTAAACCACATAACATCTTCACCTTCCACTAGATATTGGTAAATATCTCTAATTTAATTTAACCACAATAAGGGCCGATTTTCTGTAGAAAAGTGTAAGTAGTAACAAGTTCACAAATAGTTCAATTATTATAAAATTATGTGATGGATCTATTGGTACAATTAAGTTGAGAAGTACTATGATTATAGGGGGGAAGAATGATGAAAGAGCGAATCTTAGTCGCAATTGATGGTTCGAAAAATTCCCTTGAAGCATTAGACGAAGCCGTCAAATTGGCAAAGGCAACTCCAAGTAAACTCTATTTAGTAAATGTACAACCATCCTTTCATACTATTCATACAAGATTATTTATCGGTGAGGAAATGATTAGAGAATACCAGACAGAATTGTTTGATAAGGAGATGGAAAGTGCAGTACATCATCTAGAGGGTCAAGATATTGATTACGTCGCTTTAATGAAAGTTGGAGACCCCGTTTATCAAATAAGTCAGTTAGCAAAGGATCTAAATGTAAAGTATATTGTAATGGGGTCAAGGGGAATGGGCTTGATTCGAGGTACAGTATTAGGAAGTGTATCCACAGGTGTATTGCATGAAACCAAGATCCCAGTGTTAATCATCCCGCAAAAAGAATAGTAGTAAAAATTAATGGTTAGACCTTCGAAACGAATACTATATAAATTAACTAGCACCGTCATTTTATTGATGGTGTTTTTTTGTGCAATCTTTTCTTAAACTAGGTCCCAGCCCTGTCCAAATATGGCTTTTGGAATAGCTTATCCTGAGAGAATTTCAATCAGGAGATGATAAGTATTGAACAATATGAATAGCATGGAGCCAAGTGTACTATGTCAGGAATTCGCTAGAATTTTAGATGCAACTCCTTCCGTCATAAATGGGGTATGTACTGCAACTAGATCACGAACAAATATTCATCCGGTTGTATTGGGCCGTCGGGCTGAATCCTTTATGTTTGTGCCACAGGCATTTTCATTTGAAGGTATAAATGGAGAAGGTAGAGCATTATGTCTGGGGGAAACGGTCATCCTCCAAGATGAGGTTAATCCATTTATTTCTAGACTGCGAGAAGATGATATCATTGTGACTGCCTTACACAATCACTGGCTTTTTGATGAACCGCGCTTAATGTATATTCACTTCGAATCTATTGAAGAACCATTGGACTTTGCAAGAAAAGTCCGTGATGCCCTAGATGTCCTAACTACACGTAACATGGGTCGTTCGGGTCGGGCTCGACAGGTAACAAATAGAAGGGCAGAGGAACTGTGCGAAGAATTTAGCGATATTCTTGGAGGTATGAGCACATTCGAAGATGGTGTTTGTCTGGTGATGAATTCACGTACTAATATTTTGGCGCGAATACTTGGCAGGAGAACCAGGTCCTTTCTAGCTTTGCCGCAAATGTTTGTATTTGAATCGCTCTCTTCAGACGGCAGGGCACTATGCAGCGGTGAAACAGTCATTCTCCAAGAAGAACTGAACCCATTTATCAGTATTCTTCGTGAACATAATATTATTGTAACTGCTTTTCATAATCACTGGCTTTTTGAAAATCCAAGGCTCATGTACATTCATTTTGAAAAAATAGATCGTCCTGTCGAGTTTGCAAGAGATGTAAGGGATGCATTACAAGTGTTGACAACAAGAGAAGTAAGACCAAGTAAATCATAACCTGTTTTCTATTATTTATTTATTCTAAAATCATGAAAAAACACGATGAAGCTCATAGCTTTCATCGTGTTTTTTTTTATAGATTATTCTAATCCTTCAATTACTATTTCTTTTGCTGGAAGGAAGTCTTCATCTGTATCCAAGTAGGTGACATTTACTTTGTCTCCTTCTTTTAAGTAAATGACCAATGGTTCTCTTTCAGAGGATAGGATATAGCTTTTCTTGTTGTCTAAAAGGAATGAAACAACGGTGAAATCACCTGTCTTTTCCTTATATACACGGAGTACAGTGCCTGAAATCTGTTTTTCATCGGCTTTCGAGCTTCCATCAACTGAACCGCCGCCTCTTTGAAGGGCAGTTTTATACTGTTTTAAAGCTTCATTAGGGGTAACCCCGTACACGGAAATTTCTGGATTAGCGGCTGAAACGATAAAGTAATTCTGCAAAAATCCATTAGAATCAAGTACAGGTGTCAACCAGCTTGCCTCTCCATAGAAGTTATAGATTACAGGCATTTCACCATGCCATTTCTTTTCAATGAATTTCTTTTCAATAATTTGTAAGGCACCTTGTGAATCCATATAGGATTCTTCAGGATTCCCTGTATAATAGGTTGCTTCACCCGTACGAGAGTTTGTCAGCGAGTAGCCCAGCATGGAATCGACGCCTTCTTTTGGACTTGTGAAGTCAGTGAAATAATGCATTACACCATTTTGGTCGAATATCGGGCTAACATTAGCCTCTGTACCTTCATCAGAAGGAAGTTTTACGTCGGATTTACCGAATAAACTGTTCCAAAATCCATGAATATAGTTTCCGAAGTAACTGTTTTGCAAGCTGACAATTTCTGGTGAAACAGCACCATCAATAAATTCTGGAACTTCTGCTATCGAATAAGACTTTGTATCGCCGTTTCTAGAATCCACTACCACAACACCTTTAACATCAAAACCATTACGCGCAGAAATAAATTCTCCGTAGGAACGGATATAATAAGGTTTTCCTTCATCATCAATTTCTAATTGAACATCACCATAGAAAATATCTTTTGGGTACTGCATACGAATATGGCGTTCAATGGACTTATTAAAATATGAAGAGGGGGTATAGATCATAGCTGATTTTACGAATTTAGGATTAGCAGAAGAATCTGTAGCACTTAAAGTGAAATAACCAGGAGTTTCTTTCCCTTTCCACCATTTGAAAAAACCAGAGAACTCAACAGGAGCGATATAGACAAAATCTCCATTTACTTTTTGAATTTGAAGATTTCCCAGTTCATAATAGCTCGTATTTGGCACTTGACCAAAAGCTTTTTTCATTTTATTACGGGCGAATTCAGGTGGTACACTAGCAGGTGTTTCTTTCTCGTCAAAGGACTTAATTTCCACTTCTTGCTCCATTTGAGCAATCTCATATTTTTCATCCGCATTAAACAGAAAGGCAGTGAGAAAGTAAATTCCAACGATCAGGCTTGCTGCAAACAGCAGTGCTTTTACTTTTCTCTCTATTCCAGTGGAAAATACCGCACCTAAGGCTGTTACTATAATAGCAAGCACCCATAAAGATGAGAGGTTCCTATCATAATTCGTAAAATAATAGTAAGCAAAAACAGAAGGGATCAGAATAACAATAACAGCGATAATTATCTCGGGAAAAAGCTTTCTATCACCATTAGAACCCTTTTTATTACTTTTCCTATCGGCGGACTTATCATCTTTATAAATCGGTATAAGAACTAGAGCAGACACAATAGCAACAATCAGCACAAACAAAAACATATTCCCCATAACCAATTCCCCTTTATAATCAATTATCTTTTTACTGATTCTCTTTATATACGAATATATAGGAATAAAGTTTCAATATTGGCCGGTGACAACATTTGGCGACATTATTTAGAGACAGGCACCACTCGTGTACAGTTGTACGCCTGGGGTGGACAATCTTGTGAGCTACATGAAACATAAAGCAGAGGTAGTGATATTTTTTTAGAAAAATAAAGTTCCCTCCAATTGTTTTTGGTAAGGGAACTTTTATGTTAAATAAAATCAAATTTTTCCACGTTTTTACTATTTAAATTATTATCATTTTTTTCATTTTCCTAACGTATGCTTTATTGTACTCCATTTTTTAGCAAATTAAATCAAGGAGGGCTGCCAAAGAGGATAAAGGATGTGAGGGTCAGTCATTATGTACTATTCAGTAATCTGGTTGGGTGTGAACACGGATTTCCAAGTATGAGGAAAATTAATTGGAAGAGGTGTATTTAGGTGAATTTAACATCCTTTTTACGATTTACTGGAGTAAGTTCTATTATTACAGGGGTTCTATTCCTTTCTATGGCTATTTGGTATAATATTTCTTCTTTAGAGGCAATTGGTTCCTACCTTAACTTAATTGGAATGGCATTTTTACTATTAGCACTTGCAGGGATTTATTTACGACAAATGAATGCTATTGGAATTGTTGGTTTTATAATTTTTCTTATTTCTTTTATTGGAGCGGTGTTATGGGCAGGGTTTGGCTGGGTAGGAGCATTCGTAGTGCCTGCCTTGGAAGAGGTAGCACCAGAAATAGTATCAGGTGACCCTCCTGAAATGATAAATTTAGGTTTGACCTTATCGATGGTTACTTTTTTTGGGGGTATGTTATTATTCGGACTCGTGACTGCTTGGAAAGCAATCCTGCCTAGAGGAGGCGCGCTTTTATTAGCATTGGTACCCATTTTAGAATTTATTCCTTACGGATCAAATGTTGCCCAACCACTTGCGGGAGTTGCATTAATTTGGCTCGGTTATGCGCTTTGGAAGGGGAATTATGAAGAAGTAGGTACTGGGAAGTAAAGTAAAGGATAAGTATAAAAGTGACAGGAGCCCTCCGGAAAATTGGAGGTTGCCTGTCACTTCTTTTATGAATATGATTTTTCTAATTCGTCTATTAGTGAACCAACATATGCTACTGCTTTACGGACTGGGTCAGGTGTCGACATATCTACTCCAGCACGTTTTAGCAGCTCAAGAGGTTTCATTGTTCCACCTGCACGAAGTACCTCGAGCCAGCGGTCAACAGCGGGCTGGCCTTCTTCCTGAATTAATTGTGCCACTGTAGTAGAAGCGGTCAATCCTGCAGAATAGGTGTATGGATACAAGCCCATGTAATAGTGAGGCTGACGCATCCATGTTAGGCTTGCACCCTCATCGATTTCCACAGTATCCCCCCAGAATTCAGAAAGTACATTCTTAGTCAGTTCAGAAAGAGAATTAGCAGTAAGTGCTTTTCCGCTTTCAGCAAATGCATAAACCCTGCGTTGATATTCTGCCTCTAGTAAATGGGTAACAAAATTATGATAATACGTGCCTAGCAGCTGAAGGACAACCCAGCGACGCATTTGTTTGTCTTCATTATTGGCTAAAAGGTGCTGCCCTAATAAAAGCTCATTCATGGTTGATGGAGCTTCAATGAAATACATGGATGGACGAACATTCATGATTCTTTGTTTTTTGTTAGCCAAGTAGAAATGGCCTGCATGCCCGAATTCATGTGCCAGGGTGAAGCATCCGCGCATATTGTCCTGCCATGTAACCAAAATGTATGGGTGAGAACCATAAGGACTGGAGCAGAAGGCACCAGTGGATTTCCCAATATTGTCCGCAAGATCTACCCATCTCTCTTTGAAGCCCTTTTCAATCATTTCACTGTATTCTGGTCCCATTACCTTTAAAGATTCCAAGATTAGTTGACTAGCTTCTTCATAGGTTGTTTCTGGGTTAAAATCAGGATCTAAGGGTGCTTTCAAATCACAAAACTTCATGACATCAAGATCTAATGCCTTTTTCTTTAACTGTGCAAATCGGCGCATATGAGGTGCCAGCTCTTTAAAGATAATATCAATCTGGTTGTTATACATATCAAGTGTTACCTGATGCGGTTCTAAGAGCATTTGTTCAACTGACTGATAGTTTCTTAATCGAGAAAGTGTTACTTGCTTTTTTACTTCCGCTGAATAGGCAGCTGCGATTGTGTTTCTATATTGTTTTAGTGTTGAAACGAAAGAGTCATAGGCTTTTCTGCGTGTTTCAGTATCTGCAGAAAACTCGTAGCGGTTTTCAAATAAGGCAAAGGATACCGATAATTCATTTCCCTCACTATCAGCGATCGCGGCAAAGTTCATGTCTGCTAATTTTGCCATGCTATAAATGGTATAAGGGGCACCATGAACCTCACCTAAAGCCGCTAACACTTCTTCCGTTTCGGGTGAAAGTCGATGTTTTTTCGTTTCAAGCATATCGAGTAAATCTTTTTGGAAAGGTTGAAGTTCCAAATTCTCTTGAAGGTATTTTTCTATACTTCCTTCTTCTAGTGAAAGAATCTCTGAATTGATAAATGATAATGCGGCAACCATTTTTGTCCGTAATGCAGCTAATTTTGATGAATTCGCCTGATTGACCGGATCAGTCCCATCAGCGGATTGCTTCAAGCTAGCATACGTTGCTGCTTTGACCATTTTCATAAATAGATTTTCCTGAGCAATCAAGCAAGCTAATAACTCTTTTGAACTAGTATGTAATGTCCCTTTAAATGCCTCAATCTTTACAATATCTCTTTCAATCACTTCAAGTTCTGCTTCCCATGCCTGCTCAGAAGCAAATAAATCATCAAGATTCCACGTTAAATCCTCTGGAACCTCTGAGCGAGTAAGTCGTTTTTCAACAGTCTTTTCCATAAATATCTCCTCCTGCTTTTCCTTCGTGTCTCTAAGTAATATCATATATTATTTGAAAATTATAGCAACTAAAAAAATGGAGTCATACCGTTTAAGGTTTGACTCCATTTTTCACCATTCTCTAGGTTCATAATTAAGATCACTAAATAATTGATTCTTTTCTTTCTTCGTTAAATCTCTCCATTGACCAATAGGGAGGCTGCCCAAGTTTATATTCATAATCCGAATTCTCTGCAGACGAACAACGGAATAACCGAGTGCGGAGCACATTCGTCGAATTTGACGATTTAACCCTTGCGTCAAAATAATTCTAAAAACATACCTAGATAATTGCTCCACCTTACATGGAAGAGTTTTCGTATCAAGGATGCTAACTCCTTCTGACATCTTCTTTAAAAACTCCGAAGTAATCGGCTTATCCACCGTAACGATATATTCCTTTTCATGCTTATTCTCCGCACGGAGTATTTCATTAACAATATCTCCATCATTCGTTAAGAGGATTAATCCGTCTGAATCTTTATCTAGTCTTCCAATGTTAAAAATTCGAAGCGGATGGTTCACTAAATCAACGATATTACCTTTGATATGTCGTTCAGTTGTGCTTGTAATCCCCACAGGTTTATTAAGGGCGATATAAACATTATTTTTGGCTACCCTAATGGTTTCCCCGTTTACACGAACTACATCACCAGGCTCTACTTGACTGCCAACCTTAGCCACTTTCCCGTTAATCGTAACTCTTCCTTCTTCTATCCATTTATCTGCACCGCGCCTTGAGGTTTTTCCGGATTCAGATATAAATTTATTTAATCGCAGGTTAAACACATCCTTAAATTCGTTCAATATGTTCTTAGAATACTTAACTGCTAGCTTAATTTCAAGGTTTAGCCTACTTTAATGTTTCCCAATCCCAACTTTTTTTCATACCTGATATATATTTCGAACAAGGGAAAAAGGTTTCTCTAGACCCACTAGATGTTTTTGTTCGATAATATAGATGAAGATATAAAGTGGGTGAGGAAAATGATTGAAGAACAAGGATTTTTGGATTTAAAAAGGGGAGAACGTGGAGCTATTATAAGTATTATTGCCTATATATGTTTGTCTGCATTAAAACTAGCCGTAGGATATATAGCAAATTCAGAGGCATTGAAAGCAGATGGTTTGAATAACGTAACCGATATTGTTGCATCGCTTGCTGTTCTTATAGGTCTTAAACTATCGCAAAGGCCTGCAGATGATGACCACCCTTATGGACACTGGAAAGCAGAAACCGTAGCTTCTATGGTCGCATCCTTTATCATGATGGCAGTGGGACTCAAAGTTGCCTACGACGCTATTTTTAGTATGTTTTACGCACATAAGGAATCTCCAGACGTAATCTCTGCATGGACGGGACTATTTTGTGCTTTCGTTATGTACTTTGTTTATCGGTATAATAAAAAACTAGCAACCGAAATTAACAGCCAATCCGTCATGGCCGCAGCTAAGGATAATCTTTCTGATGCATGGGTAAGCGTCGGCACGTTCATTGGTATTATCGGAGCACAGTTTGGACTGCCATGGCTGGATCCTTTAGCAGCAGTAATAGTGGGTTTCCTCATTTGTAAAACTGCCTGGGACATTTTTAAAGAAGCCTCGCTCTATTTAACCGATGGTTTTGATGAAAAGGAAATAGAAATATATAAACAGACCATCCATCATTGTCAGGGCGTAAAGGGTGTGAAAGAAATTAAAGCAAGAAATTACGGGAATAACGTTGTTGTTGACGTTGTCATCCTTGTTAATTCCACATTAGATGTTAAAAATGCCCATGATATTGCTACAAAGGTAGAAGATGAATTAATAGCAAAACACAAGGTTTATGATGTACATGTTCATGTTGAACCAAAATAATGACATTCATAGTTTATAATTGATATGTTATAATTTTCTGAAAAGGGGGAATATAGCATGGTTGAAAAAGTACATAATGCAATTCAAGATGAATATCCGGATGATTTTGCTTGGTGTTATGGCTGTGGCAGATTAAATCAGGAAGGGCACCATTTCCGAACAGGCTGGCTAGGAGAAAAAACAGTAACGATTTTTTCTCCAGAACCCAAGCATATAGCACTTCCTGGATTTGTTTATGGAGGCGTCGTCGCCTCTCTCATTGATTGTCATGGTACAGGGTCAGCCTCCTTAGCTTTACGCAAAAAGAATGGTTGTGAGGCAGGAGAAGGAACTGAGCCTCCTAGATTTGTAACCGCTTCATTGAAGGTTGACTTTGTTAAACCGACACCCCACGGAGTACCTCTAAAGGCGATTGGAGTCGTTCATGAGATACACCCTAAGAAATTCAAGGTGGAGACAGAGGTATTTGCCAATAATGTAGTTTGTGCCCGAGGCGAGGTAATTGCCGTAGTTATGCCAAATACTTTTTTTAAACAAGAATAAAACAAAAAAGGAAGGAGTTTTTAATATGCTCCATTCCTTTTTTTGTCTAATTTTTTCTCCTGATTTTGAATACCCCCATATTATTTCCATCCCAGCCCCTTGAGATGATATGATTACCACTTATTGTGTCGTAGAGTTTAACATTGTTAGGACCAGATGTATTTGAGTTTTTTTTCGGGGGAAGATCTATTACTTTTTGTTGGTCAATTACTTCTTGTTGAACTATTTCTTCTTCCTCTTCAATCTTAATAGGACTAATTTCTATATCTATACTTAGGGATTTTCTGTTCCGAAGTCCTGTGCCCCAGAACTTGAAAGAATCAAATATAGACTCCTTATGTTCTTTTGCGGGTGTTTGATTGTTGTCTGGTGAAAACTCTCCCATAGTAGCACCTCCTGTTGCTTTTTAAAGCAGTAACAAACTGCTCCTCCACGTAAATTGTAAAACAAACCTTTGTTTTTACTAATTTACGTAAAACTACCTAGAAATGCATGGGCAAACGCTTAGTCTAAAAAATTCTAATATTCATAACGGAGAATTTTTTAGTTTTCTTCTTCTTGATCTGCCTTCAGATGTTGAAAGAAGGCAGTTATGATTTGGTTTAGCTGTTGCAGTTCTTTTTCCCAAATGAAACCTGGGTTGTTTTGCAGTGATTGTAAGGCGCTTTCGATTAGAAACTTCCTTGGTTCTCTGGTGTGAAGGATTTCTTCTTGGATGAAATCCAGCAGTTCATGATACTTTTCTTGGTCCTGTTTATCTTGAAAGTGTTTTGTGATGCAATTTCTCATTGGACCCACGATTTTATAAAATTGATCAATCAATTCATAATTATTTTTCTGCAGCCCCGGAAGCCATTTTTCTAAAAGCTCAGGTTGGTGCAATTGTTCGTCAGCTTTAGCTACTTCTTCAACCATTTTAACTAAACGATTCACACTATATCTAACGACAGTGCTAATTTTCTCATTTGAATCAGTTGCCAAGCGATTGTATTGGAGGTTGTTCTGCAGGAGTCCCTGAAACATAATGGCACAATCAAATAAGTATGGTTTATTTTTTTTACCAAAGATATCAATAAACCTGCTAAACATCCATCTTAGTGAACGTAATCGTGCGATGCGGATATATTGTTTCAAATCTGCATCATTGGTTGACATTACTTCCTCGTAGAGAGCAATTAACTTATTTTTTCTATTTGAAAGCATTTGTATTTCTAATTGTTTAATGAAGACCTCAATATCTGAAGGGCTTTTCCCAATTAATAAATCATTTCTTTCCTTTTGAACTTTTTTATAAACTGCTTTATAAATGGCGATTAATAATTCGCTTTTAGATGAGAAGTATTTGTAAAAAGTCCCTTTGGAGATCCCGCTAAAATCTAAAATATCTTGAATCGATGTTGCTTGAAATCCTTTTTCAATAAATAATTGATGAGCTTTATTAATAACATGCTGTTTCCGATCATTCATTTTATCACCTATAATCCTTAATATACTACCTGTATAAAAATATACTACAATATAAAGAATAGTATTACAAACCCATAATTTTGTAGTATTTTTTGATTGCAAAAAATGAACTGTCGGTATATTATTAATAAAGCGTGAAACGCAGGTATAAAAAAATGTACAAAGGGTTTATAGGGGGTATTTAAACATGGAACACAGTAAAAATGAAACAAAACGTCCCCCATACGGGATTATTGTAATCCTGATGATTGGGGCATTTATTGCTTTTTTAAATAACACTTTACTTAATATTGCACTTCCATCCATAATGGCTGACTTAGAAGTAGATGCTTCAACTGTGCAATGGTTGACAACTGGATTCATGTTAGTAAATGGAATATTAATACCAACTACCGCATTTTTAATTCAAAAATATTCTGTACGAAAACTTTTCTTAGTTGCCATGGGCTTATTTACTGTAGGAACCATCCTTGCTGGGATGGCACATGTATTTCCGGTTTTACTAACAGGCAGGATGACGCAGGCAGCGGGTTCAGCGATTATGATGCCACTTTTAATGAATGTCATGTTAGTAAGCTTCCCTATTGAAAAAAGAGGAGCAGCAATGGGGATTTTTGGATTAGTTTTAATGGGGGCACCTGCAATTGGACCAACATTATCTGGTTGGTTAATAGAAAACTATGACTGGAGAATGTTGTTCCACTTTGTAACACCAATTGCAGTAATTGTTCTATTAATCGGCTTCTTCTTATTAAAGGATAAAAAAGAAAAAGTTAATATTCAACTTGATTTCTTATCTGTTTTACTTACAAGCGTGGGCTTTGGCGGCTTACTTTATGGGTTCAGTTCAGCTGGAAAGCAAGGCTGGGACAGTCCACAAGTTTATTTGACGATTGCGATTGGAGCTATTTCATTGCTAGTGTCTATCTTACGTCAACTAAAACAAGATCAGCCTATGCTTAATTATAGGATCTTTAAGTTCCCTATGTTTGCTTTATCATCTGTTATCTCAATGGTACTTACGATGGCTATGTTTTCGGGGATGCTTTTGCTGCCGATTTATGTTCAAACGGTACGCGGCATATCTCCATTTGATGCAGGGCTAATGATGCTGCCAGGAGCAATCATTATGGCGCTTATGTCACCAATTACCGGTAAACTATTCGACAAATTTGGCGGACGTCTTTTAGCAATAACTGGCTTAGTCATCACGGTGGTAACAAGCTATCTTTTCAGCCAATTAACACTAGAGACAACGTATACTCAATTACTGCTTTTATTCTCAGTCCGTATGTTTGGGATGTCAATGGTGATGATGCCAGTTTCTACAAACGGGTTAAACCAATTGCCTGCGCGTTTTTACCCACACGGTACTGCCATGAACAATACACTTCAGCAAGTATCTGGAGCAATTGGAACAGCATTATTGGTAACCGTCATGGCAAACCGTACAGAGTCAAAGGCTATCGAGCTTGGTGAAGCAGCTATGGCAAACTTGACTGAGCAGCCAACGGCAGCAGCACTAGCCGAAATGCAGCAGCAAATCCTGATGAGCGCAACATTAGATGGTATAAATTTCGCCTTTTTCGTATCCACCTTTATTGCTGCTGTTGCACTTATCCTTGCTTTCTTTATGAAACGGGCGAAACAAGCAGAAGATAATATAGAAGAAAATCCAGCAGGGAAAAAGGTAGTTAATAAACTTGTAGAAAATTAATAGTATACTTCACGTCTAAACTCTAATTGGGTTTAGGCGTCTTTTTTATATTGTAAAATTTGCTTTTTTATTTAACATGACTCTATAGTAAAAGTGGGATTACCTATAATAGGAGGGCGTCAAATGGAAAATAAAGAAAACGGGAATTTTACTGATGCTTATATTGAACGTTGCAGCAAGGAAACTGAAACGATGATTGCTAATGAATCATCTAGTTTTTTAAACCAGCCAATTACCTATTTAAAAGAACATAAAAACGAATTTATTTATGTGGAGTCAACTTTGTTTGAACAGATTGGTGTTGAGGGTGTGTCACTGGAGGTTGATGATGTTTTTGGTACATATGATGTCATGCTGGGTTTAAAGCTTCAAAAGAAGTATGAGAAAATGTTAAAGGACCAGCTCAATAACTCTTTACAGGGCGATGAAGCAAAATTTGATTTAATGTTTAGCCATGATGATGGTTTATGGGATTTGAATTTTGCCTTAAATTATGTAGATGGTTATACAGAGAATCTGTCTATTCATGAGGCCTTTCAGTTAATCCATCAGTTTTTAAATACTTTAGTTCATACAATTAAACAAACAACCAGCTGATATGCTGGTTGTTTCACTGCTTAGAGGACCCGCAGGATTAACAAAGCGATTGTTAGAGAGGAGATTTTTATGAGTTCAAGTAAAAAATCGGCACTTGTTCTTGGAGCAACGGGTCTTATTGGAAAAGAGCTGGTGAAGATATTGAATGAGTCAGATCAATATGAAAAAATACTGTTGTTGGTTCGTAGACCAATTGAACTTGAATCTAAAATATGTGAAGAGCATATCGTTGACTTCAATGAACTACATAAGTACCATCACCTATTTAAAGTGTCAGATGTTTTTTGCTGCTTGGGTACGACGATTAAAGTAGCGAAGACAAAGGAAGCTTTTCGTAAAGTAGATTATGAATATCCTGTTGAGGCTGCAAAATTAGCAAAGGAAAATGGCACTGAAAAGTTTCTAATTGTAAGTTCCATGGGGGCAGATCCCAAGTCATATTTCTTTTACAGTCGAGTAAAAGGGGATGTTGAGGAAACTCTGTCTAAGTTAAACTTACCTTCACTACATATTTTCAGACCTTCATTATTGTTAGGGAAGCGAGAAGAGTTTCGGTTTGGAGAGAAACTCGCAGAAAAGGCTAGTGGGGTAATGAACATGCTAATGGTAGGTCCACTTCGTCCTTATCGAGGGATACAAGCAAGGAAGGTTGCTGCTGCGATGGCTTTTGTGGCGCAGTCAAATAAAAAATGGAATAACGTTTATCTTTCACATGAGATTGATTCAATGGTTGGGTTTTCAGAATGGAGAAAGGTTTAAGCTAAATAAAAGGAATCATTCAAAAACGAATGATCCTTTTTTTCATCATTTTCATCTGCTAGTTTTGGTGTTACTTTAATTTTGATCATATACAAAAACATTCGGCAAATAATTTGCAAATGTCGAGAACTTTTATTTTGGAAAACAATTATCGATAGTTGTAAGCCTCTTAGACCTTAACTTCATTTTTCCTTTATAGTCATTGAGTTTAAGTTATTTTTTAAAAGACAATTACCTCAAATATATTAATAATAGGTTCGATGTAATTTTACAAAATATTTTGTTCATCTGTGATAAATTGGTAAAAGGTTAAGAATGGTACAAGAATATCTTTCATTTATCTACTACATTACTCATCGATTTTTCCCTTCAAATCATCATCAAGTACAATAGATTCGCATAAATGTTGTATAGAATCTAGTTCACACATTGGTTAGTAGAATACAAGCATCATTTTACAAATTGTATAATGTAATGATTTTTTACTGCCTGTAAAATGAAATTTAGATGCGGAATTTTCAGTAAATTCACTTTTAAATAAAGGAGGGTTTTTTATTGGAAAAAATACAGAGGATATCCAATACCAATCTGGACCTTAACTTTCAAGAAGTAGAACGTCCACTTACAAATCAAGAAGCATTGGAAGAATCAAATCGCTGCCTGTATTGTTATGATGCTCCTTGTATTAAGGCCTGTCCGACAGGCATTGATATCCCAACTTTTATAAAAAAAATTTCGACTGGAAACTTACTCGGCTCTGCCAAAACTATAATGACTTCCAATCCAGTTGGTGCGAGCTGCGCTAGAGTGTGTCCAACTGAGGAGCTGTGTGAAGGGGCCTGTGTCTTAAACCATTCGACAAAACCGATTATGATTGGAAACCTGCAGAGATATGCCACAGATTGGGCGATAAAAAATGAACAACCTCTTTTTCAGCCTGGAACAGCTAATGGTAAATCTGTTGCTGTTGTTGGCGGAGGACCAGCAGGGCTTTCAGCAGCAAGAGAATTGGCCAGATTTGGATATGAGGTGACGATATTAGAAGCAGCAGAAAAAGCTGGCGGTTTAAATACTTATGGTATTGTCTCATTCAGGCTGCCACAGACAATTTCATATTGGGAAGTAGAACAGGTTGAAAAACTTAATGTAACAATTAAAACAAATACAAGGGTAGGAAAAGATGTATCCGCTAAGGAATTACTTCAAAATTTTGATTGCATCGTATTAGCTGTAGGTATGTCACATGTTCCTAACTTAGGAATAGAAGGAGAAGATCTAGACGGAGTATACGATGCAATTGAGTTTGTCAAGGAAACAAAAAGTGGAAGATTATCGAAGGATTTTATCGGAAAACGGGCTGTTGTCATCGGTGCAGGAAATACCGCTATTGATGGTGCTACCTGTTCTGTACGATTGGGTGCAGAAAATGTAAAAATCTTATATCGCCGAACCGCAGAAGAAATGACTGCCTATGATTTTGAATATGAATTTGCTAAACAAGATGGTGTTGAATTTCGCTGGTTAACCGCACCAAAGAGAATTATTGGTGATGAACATGGAAGAGTAACCGGGGTTGAATGTATCAAAATGAATCTTGGTGAGCCAGATGAAGACGGGCGCAGGAGACCGATTCCTGTTGAAGGATCTGAACATGTTTTACCAGTGGATGCTGTCATCAAAGCTATCGGACAAACAAGGCATTTGGAACTAATTGAAGGTTTTGGACTGCAGCATGATAATGGTGTGGTGCAAGTAAATAAAGAAACCTATCAAACTTCTAATCCTAAAATATATGCTTGCGGTGATGTTGTTTTTGGAAAGGGCAAAGGAGACGCCATGGTGGTTACTGCAGCTCAACAAGGAAAACAAGCTGCCTATAGTATTCATAAGCAATTTACGGCCGTGGAAACAGCACAGTAAATGGTCATATAAAAAGATATAAATATGTAAGCGCTTTCCAATACTAAAGCATTTCTACTTTAAAGGGGTGATTTCAATATGGCTGATTTGAGTATTAATCTTGCAGGGATAAAATCTCCGAATCCATTTTGGCTTGCTTCAGCACCTCCTACCAATTCAGGGTATCAAGTTCAGAGAGCCTTTGAAGCAGGTTGGGGCGGGGCAGTTTGGAAAACATTAGGTGACCCAATTTTGAATGTTTCCTCTAGGTTTGCTGCCATAAGTTTTAACGGACAACGGGTGGCAGGATTCAATAATATTGAATTGATAACCGACCGGCCATTAGAAGTGAATTTAAAAGAAATCTATGAAACCAAAAAAAGATTTCCTAACCATGCTATCATCGCATCCTTAATGATGGAACCAAAGCAAGAAAAGTGGCACGAATTAGTTAAGCGGGTTGAAGATGTCGGAGTTGACGGTCTCGAATTAAACTTTGGCTGTCCGCATGGTATGGCTGAACGTGGAATGGGTTCTGCTTCTGGTCAAGTACCAGCACTTGTAGAACGTCAGACCTATTGGGTAAAGGAAGTGGCAAAAACACCTGTTATCGTAAAATTAACGCCAAACATTACGGATATAACCGCTACTGCTGAAGCGGCATGTAATGGCGGTGCAGATGCCATCAGTATGATAAACACGATTAATAGTTTGATGGGGGTAGATCTTGATACATGGAATACCATCCCGCATGTTGCAGGAAAGGGGGCACACGGAGGATATTGTGGTCCTGCTGTTAAACCGATTGCCCTTAATATGGTGGCGGAATGTGCACGTCATGCAAATATAAACGTCCCAATATCAGGAATTGGCGGAATCTCCAACTGGCAGGATGCCGTTGAATTCATGTTAATGGGTGCTACAGGTGTGCAAATATGTACCGCTGCCATGCACCACGGATTCCGTATTGTCGAAGACATGATTGAAGGACTTAGCCATTATTTAGATAGTAAAGGTATAAGGTCAGTTTCTGAAATCATTGGAAAATCTGTTCCAAGGTATTCGGATTGGGGTAATTTAGACCTTAACTATAATATCGTCGCCAAAATCAATACGGATGTTTGTATCAACTGTAATAAGTGCCATATTGCCTGTGAGGATACATCCCATCAATGTATTGATAGGTTAATTGACGAGAACGGTAGAAGTTATCTAAAAGTTAGAGAGGAAGATTGTGTTGGCTGTAACCTATGTTCCATTGTCTGCCCGGTAGACGGGGCAATCGATATGGTCGAAGTGGCTAATGAATTACCACCGATGTCCTGGAATGAAAGACAGTCAACCTTGAATCTAGCAACAAAATGTAAGGTTGATAGTAACAAATGAGAAGGGAGAAATGGTATGAAAAAACTGATTAAAAATGGAACCATTGTAACTGCAGCAGATACCTTTACAGCAGAAATCCTAATAGAAGAAGGAAAAATCTCTCAAATTGGCAACAATCTTTCAGCAAATAGTGCTGAAGTTATCGACGCAAAGGGCTGTCTCATTTTTCCTGGGGGCATTGACCCTCATACCCATTTAGATATGCCTTTTGGAGGAACCGTGACAAAGGATGATTTTGAAACGGGCACCATTGCTGCAGCTTTTGGCGGAACGACAACCATAATAGATTTTTGCTTAACCAGTAAAGGTGACTCGTTAAAAAATGCAATTCAAACCTGGCATGCAAAATCAGAAGAAAAAGCTGTCATCGATTATGGTTTTCATTTAATGATTTCAGAAATCAATGAGAATGTTTTAAATGAGCTTCCTTATGTGATTAACGAAGAAGGTATCACCTCTTTCAAGGTATTTATGGCTTACAAAAACGTTCTCCAAGCAGATGATGAAACGCTTTTCCGAACTCTCGTCTCAGCAAAGGAACATGGGGCACTTGT
The DNA here is from genome assembly GCF_055502545.1 of Bacillus sp. CZDM1. NCBI lineage: Bacteria > Bacillati > Bacillota > Bacilli > Caryophanales > Bacillaceae > Bacillus > Bacillus sp. CZDM1. Next base: position 266,220 of record NZ_JBUESO010000002.1, read on the forward strand.
CATGGTCCATGCGGAAAATGGAGATGTAATTGATTATTTAACGAAAAAGGCGATTGCAGAAGGAAACAGAGCACCAATCTATCATGCCTTAACAAGACCGCCAGAATTAGAGGGGGAAGCGACTGGAAGAGCTGCAAAACTGACCGGGCTGGCAAACTCGCAATTATATGTCGTTCACGTTTCTTGTGCCGATGCGGTTGAAAAAATTGCCGAAGCGCGCAGCAGGGGCTTTGATGTTTGGGGTGAAACCTGCCCACAGTATTTAGTTCTTGATCAAAGCTACCTAGAAAGACCGAATTTTGAAGGTGCCAAATATGTCTGGTCACCTCCGTTACGAGAGAAATGGAATCAAGAGGTACTGTGGAATGCGTTAAAAAGCGGTCAGCTTCAGACGCTTGGATCTGATCAATGCTCGTTTGATTTTAAAGGCCAGAAGGATTTAGGCAGGGACGATTTTACTAAGATTCCAAATGGCGGGCCAATTATTGAAGATCGACTATCTATATTATTCTCTGAGGGGGTGAGGAAAGGACGAATAAGTCTTAATCAGTTTGTTGATCTTACATCCACAAGAGCCGCAAAATTATTTGGCTTATATCCGAAAAAAGGCAGTATTGCCGTTGGAGCAGACGCGGATATTGTCATTTTTGATCCACTGGCAGAGCGGGTTATTTCCGCTGAAACGCATCATATGGCCGTTGATTACAATGCCTTTGAAGGAATGAAAGTCACGGGAGAACCAGTTTCGGTTTTATCACGAGGTGAATTTGTCGTGCGTGATAAGCAGTTTGTAGGAAAACCAGGAACCGGCCAATATTTAAAGAGAGCCAAATACAATGGGTATACTCCAATAAACCAAAATGAAACCTTATCCATTTAGCAGCAATATATAGAATACAATTTTCTCCATTCATTGTTGAACGACTCCTGCAATTGCTTGCTTAGGCAGGCAATTGCACTTTAAAACCTCTGTCGAAAGTCGGTTATGTAAATATGGATGTTTACATTTTTGTATCTTAAACCGAAAAAGGAGTGTTCATATGAAAAAAAGCCACTTAAAGTCTTCTGATTTATTACCAATTCAACAAAAAGACAGGAAAGTCACAAAGTTAGGATATTCATTCATGTGGGTAGGGATGGTTGTGGTACTTGCTACCTTTGCCATTGGCGGTGCAGGGGTCCAAAGTCTCTCATTACCGCTAGTTATACTTGCAACGATTATTGGCTCACTCGCTATCGGATTTTTCATATCCTTAATTGCTGATATCGGCATCGAACATGGTTTGTCATTTCCTGTGTATATGCGAGCGCCATTTGGAACAATTGGAACCCACATTCCATCAATAACCAGGGGCATAACCGCTTCGGCTTGGTTTGGAATCAACACGTATTTTGGTGCGACAGCGATGAACGGCATTTTAAATATATTATCTGGGTTTGATAATTGGTTTGTCTGCTTCATTATTTTTGCAATTGTCCAATTGATTAATACTGCTTTAGGGATTAAGTCAATTGAAAGGTTCGCAGATTTAGCGGCACCCATTATTATCCTAATCGCTATTTGGATGTATTCCTCATTATCTGACCAAGCACAGGCTGCTGGAAGAGATGTTTGGAGCTGGGTAGAATCACCTGTTACTGGTGGTGCGGCGTTTACAGCTTTTATGGTGGTTATTTTTAGCAACATGGGATTCTGGGCAACATTGAGTGCGGATATTCCATCGATTTCACGCTTCATGAAAGCTCCAGTAAATGAAAAGAACTGGTTTAAGAGAAATAAAAGTTCTTTAATTGGAAACCTTATCGCAATGCCAATCACACAAACTTTTATGATTGTAATTGGTGCAGTATCCTACATTGCAGTATTAAATGCAGACCCAGTAGTTGCCCTTCAAGAGTCAGCAAGCGGGATTGTCCTTGCCATTTTACTGTTGATGATTGTATTGGCCCAATGGTCAACGAATACTGCCGCAAATGTAGTACCTGCAGCAACTATTTTCTCCAATGTAGGCGGGCCGAAGTTTCCATTTTGGGCGGGTGTTATTACAGCAGGTATTGTAGGAACAATCGTCCAACCGTGGGAGTTATTTGGAGTCATCATTCCGATTCTGCTAATCGTAGGCGGTATATTGTCTGCAATCGTTGGAATTCTCTTTGCTGATTATTATTTAATCCGCAAAAGACGAGTGAATGTTCCAGAGCTATACGAAGACGATGGACAATTTAGATATTGGGGCGGCGTGAATCTTGCAGGCTTTATTGCTTGGATTATTGGCGGTTATATCTCCTATTTATTCCCGGCGTATGGTTTTTTAGTAGGGTTCTTACTTGGAGCGGCTATATATTATGTGCTTGCAAAATTCTGGTGGTTTAAGAAGTATCAACAGGCTGAACTTGAGGATCCGAGTGATGATAAATATCTAGGAATCTCAGTTGGACGTGATTGGATCATTGAAGAAGAATTTGAGTCTGTCATAGAGGAAGCGCCTGCCAATTTAAATTTTGATTAATGAAAATTTCTTATTTGTAGGAGGGTACAATGTCGGATTATCAACAATATCTTAATGAAAGAGATAAGCTTGATTTTTTCACTCAGAAGGGTTTTCGAATTAATGCTGTACATGAGCATTTAGATGGTGCTTCGGTTGAATTTTACCATCCAACAAGTAAAGAAAAAGAAACATTGCTTATTGGAACCGCAAATGCAAGAAAGTATTTTTCGAGTTTACTCATTAAACAGAATTTGGGGATAAAGTGAGTTTAGATTGATGGGGATTGGTAGCTTATACCAATCCTTTTTGAGAATTTGTTTCTTTGTAGAGGAGTAATAGGATGATTGAGCATTTACCATTAACGGTTTCAGATATATTATCTCGGAAGCATTATGAACAAGCAATCATGATTGCTGGGGAAAAGGGTCTAAATCGGATTGTAAAATGGGTTCATGTTGTCGAAGTCACCAATATTCGTAATCTCTTAAATGGGGATGAGCTGATTTTATCAACTGGTGTTGCCTGGAAAGGAAATGAGGACCTATTTGTTTCCATTCTTAACCAACTGATAGAAATACATGCAGCAGGTCTTTGTATAGAGATGGGAACTTATTTGTCAGAGATTCCAGCTGAAGCGATTAGGATTGCCAATCAGAATAATTTTCCCATTGTCATTTTTCAAAAAGAAGTTCCATTCGTTGAAATTACCCAGGATATTCATACCATGATTATTCACAAACAATATAGGAAGATTAGTGACTTGAGAAAATTATTTATTGAAGAAAAGAAGAGGGCAGAAGAAAATGAGTGGCTCCAAGGCTGGTTAGAGGGCGAGCATACTTTAGACAGTATTCATGATTATTTACACGGATATGGGATTAAACTGAAATCACCTGAAGCTGTGGTTTTATTAGCCAAGGTGCACACGTTTAAGGAGAAATCGAATCAGGATGTTACGTATATAAAGTTATTATTTCAATCTGTTTTTGAACAAAATGGCTTTGCGTTATTTTCTGTTGAAAAAAGAAATGAACTGATTGTTATTCTTTTAAATAATAGACCTAATAAAAATGTTAAGGAGCGAATAAAAAAAGCAATTGAGGCTATTGAAGACTCAGAGTTTCTGAGGAAGAAGAACACATCCAAAATATTTATGGCAGCAGGTAAATTTGTTGATCGGTTAACAGATATTCATAAGAGCTGTCTAACTGCAAAAGAAACCCTCCGAATCCAACAGGAAATGGCTAAGGAAAAAACCTATTTTTATGAAGATTTACATTTATATCGACTTATTTCTCAAATGAGCAGGCATATGGATTTACAAGAACTTGTCATGGAATATCTTCAACCAGTCATTCATCATGATCAAACGTATAATAGCAAGCTATTAGAGACCTTAAAAGTATATTTAGAGTGTAATGGGTCAAAGCAAGAAACAGCCAATAAGCTCTTTATTGTCAGACAAACTCTATACCACCGTCTCCAAAAGTTAGAGAATCTTCTTGGTAAGGATTTTATGAATCATGAAAAACGAGTGGCATTTGAGTTCATGCTGCTTGTTAAGGATTATTTATCGCCCCACATCTTGCAAAGTAAAAAACAATTGATGGATTAACAATACAAAGTGTTCATTTTGTGGAAGAAAAAGTAATGGTTACCTTACAGAATGTCTAATGAACAACTTTCTATAATAATAGATAATTACTTTAAAAGGTTTAGCTATTTTAGTTTATTGATGGAGGGAAACGTATGAGCGTGACCAAAAAAGATACAACACTGCTGCAGAATTTTATTAATGGTGCATGGGTAAGTTCAAGCAGTAATCAGACCCTTAATGTGCCGAATCCAGCAACAAATGAATTACTTACAAAAGTGCCTGTTTCTACGAGAGAGGATGTGAACTTAGCTGTAGCAGCAGCAAAAGTAGCGTTTAACAAGTGGAAGAAAGTGCCCGTTCCGAAACGAGCACGGATCCTCTTTAAATATCACAGTCTATTAAGTGATAACCATGAAGCGCTGGCAAAATTAATCGTACTTGAAAATGGTAAGGCATACAAAGAGGCTTATGGAGAAGTGCAGCGTGGAATTGAGTGTGTAGAGTTTGCTTCAGGAGCACCGACTCTGATGATGGGGGAAACCTTATCAGGTATCGCAGAGGAAATCGATTCCGAAATGTTCCGTTATCCAGTAGGGGTTGTCGGAGGAATCACTCCATTTAACTTTCCAATGATGGTTCCACTTTGGATGTTCCCATTAGCGATTGCTTGCGGAAATGCCTTTGTATTAAAGCCATCTGAGCGTACGCCGATCTTGGCTAATAGACTAGCAGAGTTGTTCTCTGAAGCTGGTGCCCCTCCTGGTGTATTGAATGTGGTCCATGGTGCTCATGATGTCGTTAATGGATTACTTGATCATGAAGATATTGCTGCGATCTCGTTTGTGGGCTCCCAGCCGGTTGCGAAGTATGTATACGAACGGGCGGCCTCCAAGGGAAAAAGAGTTCAAGCCCTTTCCGGAGCCAAAAACCATCATATTGTTATGCCTGATGCCGATTTGGATAAGGCGGTCCAACATATTATCTCTTCAACATTTGGAAGTGCTGGGCAGCGCTGTATGGCATGCAGTGCGGTGGTGGTTGTCGGGGACAATGAACCATTCGTTAAGGCATTAACGAAAAAAGCAGATGAGTTGATTATCGGAAACGGGATGGATGACGAGGTGTTATTAACTCCCGTTATTAGAAAGGAACATCTTGATAAGGTACTCGGATATATTGAAAAAGGGGTGCTTGAGGGTGCTGATTTAATTCGTGATGGACGCAGAGAAATGAGTGACCATTCGGAAGGGAATTTCTTAGGACCGACCATTTTCGATCATGTTACTTCGGAAATGACGATCGCCAAGGATGAAATATTTGCCCCGGTATTAAGTCTGCTGCGAGCGAGTGATTTAGACGAGGGATTGGAGTATATACGCAAATCGAGATATGGCAATGGAGCGACGATTTATACCAATAATGCAAAAGCAATCCGGCAATTCCGTGAAGAAGCGGATGCGGGTATGTTAGGTATCAACGTAGGTGTTCCTGCGACAATGGCATTCTTTCCGTTTTCAGGCTGGAAGGATTCCTTTTATGGCGATCTTCATGTGAACGGTAAAGACGGTTTAAACTTTTATACACGTAAAAAAATGATTACATCACGGTTTGATGGATAGAAAAGGAGGGGCTGATATGGTTCAAACGGGTCGTCCACATGAAGAATTACTTGCTCAAGATGATAAATATTTATGGCATTCTATGAAGCCTTATAATCCTAATGCAACCATCGTGGCCACAAAGGCTGAGGGGTCTTGGGTAAGTGACGCGGATGGGAAGCGATATTTAGATGCAATGGCTGGACTATGGTGCGTGAATGTAGGTTATGGAAGAAAAGAGCTTGCAGATGCAGCATATGAACAACTTAAGGAAATGGCATATTTTCCCCTTACTCAAAGCCATATCCCAGCCATTAAGCTTGCTGAAAAGTTAAATGATATGCTAGGTGATGAATATGTAATCTTTTTCTCAAACAGCGGTTCTGAAGCCAATGAAACCGCCTTTAAAATCGTCCGTCAATATCATCAGCAAAGAGGGGAATTTAACCGTTACAAAATACTTTCGCGCTACCGTGCCTATCACGGGAATTCTATGGGAGCTTTGGCGGCAACAGGTCAGGCGCAAAGAAAGTATAAATACGAGCCTTTAGCTCCTGGTTTTATTCATGTAGCTCCGCCTGATTCCTATCGCGACGATACGAATGTAAAGGATCCGATGGAACTTTCATCAGTAAAAGAAATCGACCGAACGATGACGTGGGAACTAAGTGAAACGATAGCCGCGATGATCATGGAACCGATTATTACCGGTGGGGGAATCCTAGTTCCGCCTGAGGGCTATATGAAGGCAGCCAAACAGGTTTGTGAAAAACACGGTGCTCTCTTAATTGTAGATGAAGTTATCTGTGGGTTTGGTCGAACTGGAAAGCCATTTGGCTTTATGAACTATGATGTAAAGCCTGACATCATCACAATGGCTAAAGGCATTACAAGTGCGTATTTACCGCTTTCAGCTACAGCTGTTCGGAAAGAAATTTATGAAGCCTTTAAGGGTACAGAAGAATATGATTACTTCCGTCACGTTAACACCTTTGGAGGTAATCCGGCAGCTTGCGCCTTAGCATTAAAGAACCTAGAGATTATGGAAAATGAAAATTTATTTGACCGTTCTCGTGACCTTGGGAACCAGGTAGTAAATGAGTTAACAAATCTTCTTCAAAATCACCCATTTGTAGGTGATGTCCGCGGTAAAGGTCTATTAGTTGGAATTGAATTAGTTAAGGATAAGAAAACAAAGGAACCTTTAGATGCTGCTCAAGTGAATCAAGTAATTGCTTCATGCAAACAGGAAGGGTTATTAATTGGTAAAAACGGTGCAACAGTGGCGGGGTACAATAATGTATTAGCTCTATCACCTCCTTTAAATATCGAACTGAAAGATATACAATTCATTATCAAAACGGTTAGTGATTCAATTAATAAAATCAAATAAACTTAAAGAAGTCCTAAGTGCTGAAAAAACACTTAGGACTTCTTTAAGTTTATTTTTGCATCGTAAACATGCTATAGTAGATTCACCATTTATGGTTGTATTTTATCAGAAGCTTTTTTATTAGAAGGATGAGAAAATGACGAAGACTGTAATGAATATTAAAGAATGGCAGCAGGCACTACATAATGAAATGATTTACTTAAAAAAATATGGCAGCAACAAATACAGAGTAACAAGTGGCAGATTATTATCCAATGATGGTACGTTTACCTATTACTTTGACACTGCTTTCTCATTAAAAGTTCCAGTTGGATCTTCCATCACACTTGTATGGGGAGGAATAAAGCAAGGTGGACGAGTCCTTTCATCCGAGGGAAAGGGAATAATTGTTCAATTAGAGCAATTGCTGGGTGATTTAATCCCGGAGGCGTATATTTATCATGATCCTTGGGAGCTGCTTGAACAGCTCGTTGAACGTTTAGATGAAATAAACAAAAGTAAGCAAAAACGAGTAAGAGTCAATCGATTAATGAACCCCTCGATGCCTGCAAAGCATCCCGAAGAAAAGATAAAAAGTAATATTCATGAATTGGTATTACGTTCAAAGTACAACCCCGTCACTTTTGTTTGGGGACCCCCTGGGACCGGTAAAACGTATACATTAGCACGAGTTGCGGCTAATAAATATTTCCAAGATAAAACGGTCCTTATCCTTTCACACAGTAACCAGGCAGTTGACGTATTAATAAGAGAAATTTCAGGATTCATAAAAAAGAAGGACCGGTTTCGCGAAGGGGACGTGCTTCGTTACGGATATAATACGAGTGTGGCAGAAGACAGCAAAGAAGCGCTTACGACCAGTCAGCTTCTCAAGAAGCAAGAACACAGTCTTGTTGAAGATAAAGATGTTTTAGTGGAAGAACGGAAGAATTTAAAACAGGATTTAGCACGTTCCTTTAGTAAACGGGACTCCAATCAGTTATTGGAGCTTGAGAAAAAGCTTGCAAGAGTGCTAGAAAAAATCCGCCAAAAGGAAATAGAGTTTGTAAAGGATGCATTGGTGGTGGGTTCCACACTGGCTAAAGCTGCCAGTGATCCCGCTATTTATGGCCGTGAATTTGACGTAGTCATTCTAGATGAAGCAAGTATGGCCTACGTACCACAGGCTGCTTTTGCTGCTGCACTTGGTAAAAGAGTAATCATTTGTGGAGATTTTAAACAATTACCACCGATTGCCTCCTCTCGGGACTCACTTGTAACAAAATGGTTAAAAGAGGATGTTTTTCATCGAGCGGGTGTGGTGGATTGGGTTGAGGCTGGAAAACTTCATCCACACTTATTTTTATTAAAAGAACAGCGGAGGATGCACCCAGATATCTCAGCTTTTACCAATCAATACATTTATCATTCTCTAGTTGGTGACCATGCAAGTGTCCATAGCAGTAGAAATCAGATAGTAGAAAAATGTCCTTTTCCAGGACGTGCGTCAATCCTATTAGATACAAGCTATATGGGCGCATTTTCTTTAACGGAAAAAAGCTCTAATTCTAGATCAAATATCTGGCAGGCGCTGATTTCCTTTCAATTAATTCATGAAACCTACCTAGGCGGCGCTAGGTCTATTGGATATGTAACCCCCTACAGAGCGCAAGCAAATATAATGGACCTCCTACTGCAGGATTTATATCAAACAGAAGTGTTATCTGCAGATATTGTTTCTGCAACTGTTCACCGCTTTCAAGGCAGTGAGAGAGATGTTATGATTTTCGATACAGTTGATTCTAACCCACAGGAACGTGCAGGGATGCTATTAACTGGAATTGACAGTGAACGGCTTATCAATGTTGCCATTACGAGAACAAAGGGGAAATTTATTCATGTTGGTAATATCGCGTTTATCCGTAAGCATGTCTATAATAGGAAAACGATTAGACAACTAGTTGAACATCAAGAAAAACATCAACAAAGTGTTAGGACAAAGGATATTGGCACTTGGATAAAAAATCAGCTTCCTAAATTACAATGGATACATGCACTAAAATTAGAAAAGGTCCTCAAGGACATAGAAAATGCAAGGACTTCCATCATTATTTCCTTGCCTGTAAATATTGTCTTACCTGAATCATGGGTAAATGTTTTAGTTAATCGGCATCACACCGCAACGCTTATCGTAATTTCTGAAAAGCCCTGCCCAGAATTACAGCCAGATTCTTGGCAGGAGGAAGGATACACCTTCCCGTTTATCCTCATGGATCAGCATATTCTCTGGCTCGGATTTCCGTTAGGAAGAGGAAAAGGTCTGCAGCCCCCCTATATCGCAGCAAGATTAAATTCAGAAAAGATATGTGATTATTTGATTGGACAGTTAGTAACAAATGACTTATAGAACAAAAACATAACGTAAAAATGAAATTTAAATATTCAAAAAACACCCTTGACATTTCAGTCTTTTCTATAGATAATAAATAAAATTACAAATTGTTAATGGTATGGGATTAGTAAACTTGGAAACGTGAAAGAGAGTGAAACCCAAAGGCTGTAAGGTTTCTCACGGGAAAAAGATTGAACCTGCCCTATCAAGCCGCTTATGTAAACATAAGCCGTTTTCCCTCGTTACGGAGTTAAGTGGATGCTAAAAGCATCAATGAAGGTGGTACCGCGGAAACGATTTTTCCGTCCTTTTTATAGGGACAGAAGAGTCGTGTTTTTTTTTTTTTTTTTTAAGAGGGGTAAGAGTAGGATGAAGAAACAACTCGTGGTTGTAAAAATAGGAAGCAGCTCGCTAACAACAGCATCAGGCACGATATCTGAAGAAAAAATCCGTGATCACATCGAGGCACTTGCTCATTTAAAAGAACAAGGGCACGATGTCATTCTCATCTCATCCGGTGCAATAGCAGCAGGGTTTGGAGCACTTGGGTATCCGGCTCGACCAAAAAGTACAGCAGGAAAGCAGGCAGCTGCAGCAGTTGGACAGGGACTATTAATGCAGCATTATATTTTACAATTTAAAGAGTTTGGTATTGTACCTGCTCAAATTTTACTAACTAGAGAGGATTTTTATAGTCTGGAGCGGTTTCACAATCTATACAGCACGATATCTGAACTGTTACAAAGGGGCGTTTTACCGATTATTAACGAAAACGACTCGGTTTCGATTGAGGAATTGACCTTTGGTGACAATGATATGCTGTCAGCGCTCGTAAGCGGATTTTTGCATGCAAATGCTCTAATCATCTTAACCGATGTAAATGGTCTATATAATGGTAATCCCAAAGTAGTAAAGGACGCAAAGAAGTATGATTTTATCCCAAGGGTTTATGAAGAACTCCTTGAAGAGGCAGGAGAAAGTGGTTCTTCGGTCGGAACAGGTGGAATGAAATCAAAGCTGTTAGCAGCGAAAAAAGCTCTATCCTTCGGTGTCAGCGTCTTTGTCGGGAAGGGGCAGGGGAAGGAAAAGCTTTCGAGCATTTTAGAGGGTAAAGGAGACGGGACCTATATTGGCGGCTCCTTCGAAACCCAAATGCAAATGAAAAAGCAATGGATTGCTTTCCATTCTCAAACCGCTGGCATTGTTGAGATTGATGAAGGGGCAGAAGCAGCCATTGTTACAAATGGAAAAAGTCTGCTGCCAGTTGGCGTTACGAACGTTATCGGTGAATTTAATGCAATGGATGTTGTCGAGGTACACAATCAAAGAGGTGAATTAATAGGTAAAGGTCAAATCTATTATTCAGCAAAAAACTTACAAATGGTAAAGGGCTTACCTGGAGAAAAGACGAAAAACTTTTCAATCAATAAACGTGCAGAGGCGATTCATCGTAATAACTGGGTTAGTCTGCAGTGGAATGAGGTCTAGTATGAGTGAATTATTAGTAAAGGCTAAGAAGTTAAGGTCAGCCTCTAAGGTACTTTCTATTCTTTCAACGGAAGAAAAAAATGAAGCCTTAGCGAAAATGGCAGACCGATTATTGAGAGAGAAGGAATGGATCGTAGCAGAAAATGCGAAGGATATTCGAGCGGGAGAGGAAAAAGGATTTACCCCTTCTTTATTAGATCGGTTATTGCTAACAGAAGAGAGAATACAACAGATCGTTGAAGGGATTCATCAGTTAATTAAACTTGAAGATCCTATCGGGGAAACCATCGAGGCTTGGGAGCGTCCAAATGGTTTACAGATTCATACTGTGCGGGTTCCGCTCGGTGTCATCGGCATGGTGTATGAAGCTCGTCCAAATGTAACGGTAGATGCAGGCAGCCTTTGTTTAAAGGCGGGAAATGCTGTTCTTTTAAGGGGAAGTACCTCCGCTCTTCATTCTAATAAGGCACTTGTAAAGGTTATGCGTGAGGCTCTTGCTGATGGTAAAATCCCAGCTGATGCTGTTCAACTGCTCGAGGATACAAGCAGGGAAACGGCAGCGCAAATGTTTAAACTAAATCAATATCTTGATGTGTTAATTCCCCGTGGAGGTGCCGGTTTAATTCAATCCGTGATTGAAAATGCAACTGTCCCTGTACTTGAAACAGGTGTTGGCAATTGTCATGTTTTTATTGATGAAACTGCTCAAAAGCAAATGGCCATTGATATTGCTATTAATGCAAAAATGCACCGTGTCTCTGTTTGTAATGCAGCTGAGACCCTGCTTATTCATGAAAGTTGGCCGTATGTTTCCGAAATACTACATTCTCTTAACGAAAAGGGAGTAGAACTCCGTGGTGACGAAGTGCTAGCAGCACAATATCCATTCGTAAAAAGTGCAATGGAAGAGGATTGGAGTACAGAATTTTTAGCGCCAATTTTAGCAGTGAAATTGGTTAGAGATGTGAAGGAAGCCATACATCATATTGACACGTATGGTACAAAGCATTCTGAAGCCATCATAAGTGAACAAGATAATAATGTACGGGTATTCTTACAGGCAGTGGATGCGGCTGTTGTCTATCACAACGCCTCAACTCGTTTTACTGATGGGGAACAATTTGGTTATGGGGCGGAAATTGGCATTAGTACACAAAAACTACATGCACGAGGACCAATGGGGCTACGGGCCATTACGACCTCAAAGGCAATTGTTCAAGGAACAGGACAAATTCGTTCGTAATAAATAGTAGAGAACAAGTTCATTCTTGTTCTCTATTTTTTTTATGAAAGGGGCATTTTGATAATGTTGTTTCATCGTCCCGGAGGAAATATTGTTTCCATTCATAGTTATCTTTTTGCCCATATGTGTTTAAATCAGGATGAATCGAAATGGAATCATAATTGGTTAATCTGTCTCTTATTTTTGTTTTTATTTTTTCAGCCTGTAGGGGTGATGATGTGAATTTTTCTAGTACCCATCTAGGCGTTATCGCTAGCATGAAATAGGGGAAATGGCGGCTATTTCGATTAATGTGCGAAGGAGTCGCGCAGTACATAAAGTATTGTTCGCCGTGAAAGCAAAATTCCCACAAGCTTTGCATTGGATTGGCGGGAATATGCCGCGGCCATTCCACTTCATCGAGTTTGCTGAGCTGAATCAGTTGTTCCCAAAACAACTGTTCAAATTGTTCTACTGAGGGATTCCCGGCTCTTTCTGGAGAAGGCTCGTAAAAAATGACTAATGATGTATAGGTACCAATAGATTTATAAATACTCAAGTAATCCTTTAACACAGCTGCCAATTCTTTGGATGTTATTGATTTTTCTGGATTTGATACAAATCCAAAGCAAAACCGATTTAATTGATATCCCGTTGTCGCTGGAATACATGGAAAAGGTTTTTCTTTATCGATCATTTTCTCATCGAATTTGTTAATGGCATCTTTTTTCCAGGCTTCAAGCTCCATATAGTGAACGTTTTCCTTAGTAACTAAATACATATCCTTACTCCTCTCCACATTAGATTATGTGAGAGTAGATTTTCGAGTGAGTGTCCCAAAATGCTTGGGATTCTGTTATAATTTTTATACAAACATATATTCTGATTTTGAGCAGGTGATATTCTTGTCAAATACCATTCAAATAGCGGTTAGAACGCTCGTGGAACATGTTTATAGCAGTGGAAGTATTGATTCTAGATTCAGGTCACAGTCCACGATGTTAGAGGGAACGAGAATTCACCAAAAAATCCAACGTACCTATCAAGAATCTGATCAAAAGGAGGTCTATCTTCGAGCAGACTTCCCCGTCAAGGACCTTATTTTTTCAATTGATGGAAGATGCGATGGATTATTGTACCGGGATGGAGAAGTGATTATCGATGAAATTAAATCCACTTCACAGAACTTAGAATATCTGGGAGATGACGGCCTTCCCGTCCATTGGGCTCAAGCTAAAATGTACGCGTATATATATGCAAAGGATCAACATTTACAGGAGATATCTGTACAGCTTACATATGTACAGGTTGAAAGTGATGAAAAGAGGCTTTTGAAAAAATGCTTTTCCATTGCTGATCTAGAGGGGTTTGTTCAGGAAGTAGCAGAGAGCTATTATCCCTATGCAAAATTTCTGCATGATCATCGGAAAGAACGAAATGAGAGCAGTAAACAATTGGTTTTTCCATTTGAAACCTACCGTTCTGGCCAAAGGAAATTAGCTGGTGGTGTTTATAAGACTATTTCTGATGAAAAGAGTTTGTTTGTAAAAGCACCAACTGGGATTGGTAAGACAATATCCACCTTGTTCCCAGCAATCAAAGCGATTGGAGAAGGGCACTTAAATCGAATATTTTATCTTACCGCTAAGACCATAACACGGACTACCGCGGAAGAGGCGGTCGGCCGAATGGAGTCCTGCGGGCTTTGTTTGAAATATGTTACGATTACAGCCAAAGACAAGGTTTGCTTTAAGGATGAAACAAAATGTCAAAAGGATTATTGTGAATTTGCTGATGGGTATTATGATCGAATAAATGAGGCCATTTTAGATATCGCAGCCAATGAAAACTGTATGAATCGTGAGGTAATTGAAAACTATGCGCGTAAACATACCGTTTGTCCTTTTGAATTCTCTCTTGATCTTGCGTATGTTGCTGATGCTGTTATTTGTGATTACAATTATATTTTTGACCCGCGTGTATCATTAAAGCGCCTGTTCGAAGAGCAAAAGAAGTCCACACTTTTATTAATTGATGAAGCACATAATCTAGTTGATCGTGGTAGAGAGATGTTCTCTGCCTCACTTAACAAAGAGTTATTTCTTCAATTGAAAAAGGAGTTTAAAACCGTCAATAAAGTAATTTATGAGAGTGTTTCAAAAATCAATTCTTGGTTTATTTCTTTGAAAAAGAACGGCAGTGAGTTGAATGGATTTACCTTAGACCAGTTAGACGAAGAATTGGTACTGCTGCTGAACCATTTTAAAGAAGAGGCAGAAATCGTTTTATTAAAAGAAACTTCTCCTACCCTTTTGGAGCTGTACTTCCAGGTGAATTCTTTCTTGAAAATAGTTGATTTACTCGATGATCACTATGTTATCTATGGAGAAAAGAACAAAAACGATGTAACCCTAAAGCTATTTTGTATTGATCCATCAAAATTGCTTCAGAAAATGGGAAAAGGCTATCGCTCGAAGGTGTTTTTTTCAGCAACACTTTCACCTCTTTCTTATTATCAGGATATTCTTGGCGGTCAAGATGAGGATTATTTACTTTCGATACCTTCGCCATTTAAAGAGGAACAGACGGATATTTTTATAAAGCCGTTATCGACTAGATATCGAGACCGAGAGAGAACGAAGCCAGCCATTGTAACCATGATTCATTCCTTAGTTCAAAATCGGCCAGGAAATTATTTAATCTTTTTCCCTTCCTATCAATATTTGCTTGCTGTATATGATGAGTTTATTAAAGAATTTCCAGAGACTAATACCTTGCTTCAAGGTGCAGGAATGTCTGAGGAGGAAAGGGAAGAATTTTTGAAAAAGTTCAAACCCAATCAACCTGAGACATTAATTGGATTCGCCGTTCTTGGCGGAGTCTTTTCAGAAGGAGTGGATTTAAAGGGTGATCGCTTAAATGGTGTGGTGGTTGTGGGTGTAGGTCTTCCACAGCTTTGTTATGAACGGAATCTTATTAAAGATCATTTTAACAAAAAGGAAAGAAACGGTTATGACTATGCCTATGTTTATCCCGGTATGAATAAAGTGTTACAGGCTGGCGGGAGATTAATTCGCTCGGAAGAGGACCATGGGACCATTGTTTTGGTAGATGATCGATTTCTACAAAGACAATATCAAGACCTTATCCCCCAAGAATGGAGAAGTTTTGTTGTTATTTAATTCCCGATGTTAGATAGGTTTATCAACCAAAGCATATGTTTGACTATTTACTCTAACTTTTATAAAATTAGACTATATAATCTAATTTTGTAATAAAGGAGTAAAATATGAACTATCCTATCTCAATCTTTATTCTCGATGTCAGTAACTCTTCGTCTGGTGACATGGGAGATAAATTGACTAATTACTTAGATGAGTTGGTATGCTGGGTTAACGTTTGGTCTGAGAAAATCGGTCATGTTAAAGTAAAGCACAGAGCGGGCGATGAGATCATCTTTGCTGGTTATGGATATTCCACTGCTTATATTTTGGCCTTTTTTATAAGCAGGATTTGGAAATACCGTGATCATCCGCCATATATTGGCTTGTCTTTTGGTGATAGTGACAAAGAGTTAGAGGAAGTAGATATAGAGAAGTGGATCCATCCCTTAATCAAACAGGCAAGGTATGCGAATGATTTATTGAAGGAGGAACAAGTAAGACCTTTATTTAAGTTTGAACTTGATCAATTTTATCAAAATCCAGGTTTTCAGTATAATCAGTTTCGGTCAGAGTTTGAAATATTAATAAATTCATTATTACGTGTCCAGTTACTCATGATGAAGGGTCAAACACAAATTCAGGAGCAGGTTTGTACATTTTACCTTATTTTGGAGCAGCAAAAAGCAGTAGGAAAACTGCTCGGGAAAACGGCACCAACTATCTCTAGCCATTATAAAAAAGGGAAAAGTGAAGAAATACTAACTGTTTTTTATCAATTGATTACCATCCTTGACTCTCTACAGGAAAAATCTTATCGTGATAATCCGGTAAAACCACAAGCTTTAAGTTCAGCATTAATGGAATCAATTAGAAATCATTTAAAAATAAATTTGATAAAGCAATGACCCAATAGAGAGGAGTATTCATGTTATTATTTTGCCTTATTCTCGCCCATCTCATTGCAGACTTTTATCTGCAAACAGATGAAATGGTAAAGGATAAAATCAATTATATTAAGAAGCATATCGGCCACCATTTTCTGATGAATGGACTAGTGCTGATTGTCTTTTACATGTTTAATAATAAAGAAATCGGTATTATTAACAACCTAATTATCCTATTACTATTTATCGGTATTAGCCATTATTTCATTGATTTTCTAAAAATTAAGCTCCAGAATACCATCAAATTTAGTAACGAAGAAAACTTAAATCAGGTAAGTTTCTTTATTATTGATCAACTGCTGCATCTAGTTTGTATTTTGCTTGCTGGGCAGTTCTTTTTAGGGATAGATCTTGCAGGAATTCATAAATTTTTTCTGGATGGGGAAAAATTGAGCACCGTAAACGCTGTGTTATTCACCCTTATCGTGATTATTTTCGCAACGACTGTAAGCGGGTATTTAATAAAGATTCTTTTAGGCTCTTTGCCTAATCAGCTATTAACCTTCGAAGGTAAATATACGTTTAAAAATGAAAGACAAGAAGCTCTATATACAAAGAATTATAATGGGAATAGGGCGTTGGCTGAGGAATACAACTATACGATTTTTGGCAAGCATGATCTTTCACGTGGGAAATTAATTGGCTACCTTGAGAGATTACTAGTTTTAGTTTTAACCTTTTACAGTGCTTATCCAGCGATTGGCTTTATCGTAGCAGCCAAGTCCATTGCGCGATTCAAACAAATGGATGACCGGAACTGGGCAGAATACTTTCTATTGGGTACACTTACATCGATGTTCATAGGAATTACCCTTGGTATCCTGTTGCGGGAAGTTTTAACGTAGACACCACTGATTATTAGAAGAGTGGTGTCTTTTTGTTGGTTTGGACTTTTTATGTCATAATAACTGGAAGGAGGAGGGAAGTATTATGCGTTTAGAAGGTAAGAAAGTTGTTAGTCTTGTCCATCATGATTTTGAAGATCTTGAGCTATGGTATCCAATACTCAGATTAAGAGAAGAGGGAGCCGTTGTTCACTTAGCGGGTGAAAAGGCGGGGGAAGAGTACATAGGAAAATATGGTGTTCCGGCTAAATCAGATTACTCCTATAGTGATATCAAAGGGGAGGATTACGATGCCATTCTGGTGCCAGGAGGCTGGGCACCAGATAAGATTCGCCGCTTTCCTGAAGTACTTTCACTGCTTCAGTATTTCGAAGAAAAGCACAAGCCGATTGGACAAATCTGCCATGCTGGCTGGGTATTAATTTCGGCAAAAATTTTGCAGGGTAAAAAGGTAACTAGTACGCCCGGAATTAGGGATGATATGGAAAATGCGGGTGCAACCTGGTATGATGAACCGGTTGTGGTTGATGGACACCTCGTCTCTAGCAGACGACCGCCAGATTTACCAGATTATTTGCGGGAGTTTATTAAGGTAATCGAGCAAAAATAAGTGATCTCTAGGCATTTTTTTCAGCTTTTTTAGAGATACTGATTGAATGAAATGCTTATTCTTAAAATGAGAGGGAGAATATAACATGGCTAATATTGAAGTAGGCGAAGTGTTTACGATTAGTGATGAAACAGAGCAGGAGCAGGAAGTAGAAGTACTGGCTTCCATCAATATAGAAGGTACCAATTATGTGGCGGTAGGATTTGTCGAAGATATTAAAGAAGAAACGGAAGACGACATTGATATTTTCTTTCTAAAAGTCGACGAGGATGGAGATTTAATGGCCATCGAAAGCGATGAGGAATTTGATAAAGTTTCTACTGCTTTTGATGAGATTATGGATGAGGAAGAAGAATAATCAATAAAAAGGAAAAGCTGGCTTTTGCCAGCTTTTCTTGATAAAAGTTATTCAACATGTGTTTCTGATGGAAACACACCCATAAAATTACCTTCTATAAAACCTGCTGTCATTTCTACACCATCTTCTGTAAATATAGGTATACTTATAATGATTACACCATTCCAAGTAATATTTCTTATCACCTCAACTGAATGTACACCATCCCATAAAAATCCATTATTAATAATAAAATTTTTCGCTTCTTTAAACTGATTACTTTTTAATAGGTTCGACACTATAATATTCTTTTCTACACCGGTAATTTCTTCAGTTATACATTCACACAAATGATTTTCTTCTGCCTGTACAGAAGCCCCGGCGTTTGTAGAAATCAATAAAACAACCAAGCTCATAAATAAAACGGATAAAATTTTCTTCATTCATTCTCCTCCTTTTTTGGTCTACTTATATATTCCTTTATTTATCGACATTTTCCTTCAAATACTTTGAATAATTTCCGACATTTTTAGAATATCTTGTTAATCTTGCTTTATTTTCAGTTTTTTCATCCGATATTGAAGGCTTTGACGGCTTAATCCTAGTACATCTGCAGTTTTTGAAATATTGTAATCATTATTTTTCCAGACATGTTCAATATAGGACTTTTCAAAGTATTCCATTTGCTCCTTTAGTGAAGCTGTCATATCGGTTCGTTCTTTCAAAAACATATCCACGGAGACAGAAGGAGTGTTCCTTTCTCTTACATGCAATTTGCTGCGATATTGAAACGGGAGATGCGAGTATCCAATGATTTCTTCATCCTCCATAATAATATTCATCGCCGCTTCAATAATATGTTCAAGCTCTCGAACATTCCCGTGCCAATCATACTCCCAAAATGATTGTTTCACCTCTTCTGATAAGCCCTTTACATTCATTTGAAAACGGTCATTGTATTTCTTGATAAAATGTTGGACAAGGGGTGGAATATCCTCTTTACGCTCTCTTAAAGGCGGAATAAAGACAGTAACAACTCCAAGACGATAATATAAGTCTTTACGCAAATGATTATTGGTTATTGCATCAATTGGGTCCTCGTTGGTATTTGCAATCACCCGAACATCAATTGGGGTATCCTTTGTATCCCCGACCCGGCGGATGGTTTTTTCTTGAAGTGCACGAAGCAATTTAGCCTGAAGATTTAGAGTAAGTGAATTAATCTCATCCAGTAACAAGGTACCGCCATTTGCCTGTTCAAATAATCCTGGCTGATCAATCGCCCCAGTAAAGGCACCGCGCTTGGTCCCGAATAGAAGACTTTCTATTAAATTATCAGGCAATGCCGCGCAGTTTTGAGATATGAAAGGGCCGGAAAATCGGCTGCTTGCATTATGAATACTCTGTGCAAACAATTCTTTTCCAGTTCCAGTTTCTCCCACAATTAAGACGTAAGAAGAGGTCCGTGCTGCACGCTTGGCACCTTCAATCACTTCCTTAATAGCTGTACTGTTTCCTGTAATACTATCAAAGGTGTATCTTGTATTTCCTTTACGTGTGATATTCCCTTTCATTAAACGTTCCAGCTTTGTCACATCATTGGCGATTTCAACTGCACCCAGCAGCTCTTCGTTTTCATAAATAGGAATCGTATTGTTGTTGGTGGTAATTTCACGGCCTTTGTTATTAAAATAAGTTTGTTTAACATTCTTTGTCTCTTTTCTATCTTGGAGCGCTTTTACAAGTGTACTAGATTGATCTTCTTTAAACATAAAGACGTCTAATAAATTTTTATTCATAACATCTAGGATGTCCATCGATTCCATTTGGGCCATTTTATTATTATAGATAACCGTATTCCCCGAAGCATCTACTGCATGGACCCCAACATCCACTTCGTCCAAAATCCTTTTATACATCGAATTAAGATATTGCAAATATTGGATGGTCATTTTCATATTTTCCATGAGAGTATTCCCCTTATTGTTTATGTTTCTATTAAAACAGAAAATGCTAAACAGTGCAAAATATTTTTGCGTTTCGAAGTAATTAATAATTTTGCGCAAAAATATTTTGCAGTAAATAATATAAAAACCTTATTTATATAGCATTTTACATTTGGCACGATACTTGCATTATTATATTTTGAACAAACATCAAGGGGGAAAAATGAATGAAACCGTATACGCATGAACCATTTACTAATTTTGCAGATGAAACAAATAAACAAGCATTTCAACAAGCTCTTTCCTACGTTCAATCTCAGCTAGGAAAGGAATATCCAGTTGTGATTGGCGGAGAATCTATTACAACTGATAAAAAAATTCAATCTATTAATCCAGCAAATAAAGAAGAAGTCATCGGCAGTGTTTCCATGGCAGACCAAGAACTTGCGGAAAAGGCAATGCAAACGGCATTAGCTGCATTCGAATCTTGGAAAAAGTGGAAGCCTGAACACCGTGCCAACATCCTATTCCGTGCTGCAGCTATGTTACGTCGCCGTAAACATGAATTTTCTGCTTATCTTGTAAAAGAAGCTGGAAAGCCATGGAAGGAAGCGGATGCAGATACAGCTGAAGCGATTGATTTTATCGAGTATTACGGTCGTCAAATGCTGCGTGTTAAAGAAGGTTTTCCTGTTCAAAGCCGTGATGGTGAATACAATCAATATCACTACATTCCACTAGGCGTGGGGATCATTATTTCACCATTTAACTTCCCATTGGCAATTATGGCTGGAACAACCGTTGCAGCTATTGTTTCTGGAAACACGGTTCTTCTCAAGCCTGCAAACTCAACACCAATTGTAGCTGCAAAATTTGTAGAGCTTATGCATGAGGCTGGATTGCCAAAGGGAGTATTAAACTTTGTACCTGGCAGCGGAGCTCAAATTGGAGATTATCTAGTGGATCATCCAAAAACGCGTTTCGTATCCTTCACTGGTTCCCGTGAGGTAGGCTGCCGAATCAATGAACGAGCTGCAAAAGTTAATCCAGGGCAAATTTGGATTAAACGCGTGATTGCTGAAATGGGCGGTAAAGACACGGTTGTTGTCGATAAAGAGGCTGACTTAGAATTAGCAGCAGCTAGTATTGTTTACTCCGCTTTTGGATTCTCTGGTCAAAAATGTTCAGCAGGCTCCCGAGCGGTTGTTCATCAAGATGTTTATGACGAAGTACTTGAAAAAGCTGTTGCGTTAACAAAGACACTTACACTTGGTAACCCAGAAGACCTATCTAATTATATGGGTCCAGTGATTGATGAAAAATCATTTAAGAAAATCATGAATTATATCGAAGTCGGTAAACAAGAAGGAAAATTAATGACTGGTGGAGAAGGCGATGACTCCAAGGGTTACTATATTCAACCAACGATTGTCGCAGATTTAGATGAAAATTCTCGAATCATGCAAGAGGAGATTTTTGGACCAGTTGTTGGTTTCTCGAAAGCTCGTGATTTCGACCATATGATGAAAATTGCTAATAACACAGACTACGGACTAACAGGTGCCTTAATTTCTAATAACCGTGAGCATATTGAACGTGCCCGTGAGGAATTCCATGTAGGAAATCTTTATTTCAACCGTACATGTACAGGAGCTATTGTTGGGTACCAGCCATTTGGCGGCTTCAACATGTCAGGAACCGATTCAAAAGCTGGAGGACCTGATTATTTACTTCTTCACATGCAAGCTAAAACAACATCTGAAACGCTATAAGGAGGAAACAGAATGAATACTACTTTAAATAAAACAACAGAAATTATTGAGCAAACACAAAAATTTGGTGCTAATAACTATCATCCACTGCCAATCGTAGTTTCTAAGGCGGAGGGAGTTTGGGTTGAAAGTCCAGAAGGAAACCGCTATATGGATATGCTAAGTGCCTATTCTGCGGTAAACCAAGGACACCGTCATCCAAAAATCATTCAAGCATTAAAAGACCAAGCTGATAAAGTAACATTAACGTCACGCGCATTCCATAATGATCAGCTTGGTCCTTGGTATGAAAAAATTTGTAAATTAACGAACAAAGAAATGGCACTTCCAATGAATACTGGTGCAGAAGCAGTAGAAACAGCCATTAAAGCTGCACGCCGCTGGGGCTATGATGTAAAAGGAATAGCTGAGAATCAAGCTGAAATTATTGCTTGTACAGGCAACTTCCATGGACGGACAATGGGTGCTGTTTCATTATCCTCTGATCCTGAATATAAGCGCGGTTTTGGACCGATGCTTCCTGGAATTAATCTAATTCCTTATGGAGATCTTGAAGCATTAAAAGCAGCTATCACACCTAATACGGCAGCATTCTTAATTGAGCCGATTCAAGGTGAAGCGGGAATCATTTTACCTCCGGATGGATTCTTAAAAGCAGCGTCTGACTTATGTAATGAAAACAATGTATTATTTATTGCAGATGAAATTCAAGTCGGCTTGGCGCGTACAGGAAAAATGTTTGCGACAGATTGGGAAGAAGTAAACCCTGACATGTTAATTTTAGGAAAAGCACTTGGTGGCGGAGTATTCCCGATTTCTTGTGTTGTTGCCAATTCTGATATATTGGGAGTATTTAATCCAGGTTCACATGGTTCTACTTTCGGAGGAAATCCACTCGCTTGTGCAGTATCACTTGCAGCATTAGAAGTAATCGAGGAAGAAAAACTTGCAGAACGTTCACTTGAATTAGGTAACTACTTCCTAGACCAATTAAAAACGATCAATAATCCTA
Organism: Bacillus sp. CZDM1; assembly: GCF_055502545.1. Lineage (NCBI taxonomy): Bacteria > Bacillati > Bacillota > Bacilli > Caryophanales > Bacillaceae > Bacillus > Bacillus sp. CZDM1. Next base: position 289,011 of record NZ_JBUESO010000002.1, read on the forward strand.
TGATTAAAGAAATAAGAGGCAGAGGTTTATTTATTGGTGTGGAGCTGACAGAAGAAGCAAGACCTTTCTGCGAGCAATTAAAAGAAGAGGGTTTATTATGTAAAGAAACACATGATACCGTTATTCGCTTCGCGCCTCCGCTTATCATTACAAAGGAAGAAATTGATTGGGCAGTAGAGAAAATCGCAAAGGTTTTAGCTTAAGAACTTTATTTCCATATTACTAAACTAAGAGGTGTCAGGCATGTCTGTTAAGACTGTGATGAATGAAATGTCAAAAGAGCAGCAAAAGGAAAAAGAATCTTTAAACTTATTCTACTCTACGCAAACCGTCATACAAGAAGCATTAACGAAGTTAGGGTACAATAGCGAAATGTATGAATTATTAAAAGAACCGATTCGTTTATTAACCGTCCGAATTCCGGTGCGAATGGATGATGGCACGGTAAAAGTATTTACCGGATATCGTTCACAGCATAATGATGCGGTTGGACCAACAAAGGGCGGCGTTCGCTTTCATCCTGATGTGGATGAAGCGGAGGTAAAAGCCTTATCGATTTGGATGAGTTTAAAGTGTGGGATTACGAACCTTCCATATGGCGGCGGTAAAGGCGGTATCATTTGTGACCCAAGAAAGATGTCATTCAGAGAGCTTGAGAGATTAAGCCGAGGTTATGTTCGTGCGATTAGTCAGATTGTTGGGCCAACAAAAGATATTCCTGCACCGGATGTTTATACCAACTCACAAATTATGGCATGGATGATGGATGAATATAGTCGTCTCCGTGAGTTTGACTCTCCAGGATTTATTACTGGTAAACCTCTTGTATTAGGTGGCTCTCATGGACGTGAAACCGCAACTGCCCGTGGTGTGACTATGTGTATAAACGAAGCGGTTAAGAAAAAAGGAAAAGAGTTAATCGGGGCTCGAGTGGTCATCCAAGGTTTTGGAAACGCAGGCAGCTACTTAGCTAAATTTATGTATGACGCTGGTGCAAAGGTTGTCGCTGTTTCCGATGTATACGGCGGAGTTTACGATCCAGACGGACTTGATATCAATTATTTACTTGATAGAAGAGATAGTTTCGGTACATTCTCACAGCTGTTTACGGACACAATCAGCAACCAGGAATTACTTGAATTAGACTGTGATATCCTTGTACCTGCTGCGATTTCGAACCAAATCACTGAAGAGAATGCTGCTAACATTAAAGCGAGTATTGTAGTTGAAGCGGCAAATGGACCGACCACTCTTGAAGCAACTAAGATTTTAACAGAGCGTGGAGTTCTTCTTGTTCCGGATATTCTTGCAAGTGCAGGCGGGGTTACGGTTTCTTATTTTGAATGGGTACAAAACAATCAGGGTTACTATTGGTCTGAAGAAGAGGTCATGGAAAAGCTTGAGAAGGTAATGGTTAGTTCTTTTGACACAATTTATCAACAGTCTCAGACTCATCAAGTTGATATGCGTTTAGCAGCATATATGATTGGGATTAAGAGAGTAGCAGAAGCATCCCAATTCAGAGGCTGGGTTTAATATTGAATCTATCAAAATACTCTTTCCTATTAGTAGGAAAGGGTATTTTTTTATTTAGATAGTAAAATTTTTTACAGTAAGTAAAATATCTTTTACTAGATTTCACCTAGATTCAGATAATAGGCTATTAAATACACAGTTCTAAAGATTTAGAAAATTGGCACAAAAATTGCATTAATAATTGAAGTGTAAAAACCTTCAATATGTACATATGCGGGGGAAGGAAATGGGGTCAAGAGATGATAAAACTAAAAAAAGTAGTTAAATCCTTTGGAGATTTAACCGTTTTAAAGGGAGTAGATTTAACCGTCAGGGAGAAAGAAGTGGTGGTTTTAATTGGTGCCAGCGGCTCAGGGAAAAGTACATTGCTTCGGTGCATTAATTTCTTAGAAATATTAAATCAGGGGGAAATACAGATCCAAGGTGAACAAATTTCACCAGCTAAAACAGACTTAAATAAGGTTCGTGAAGAAGTGGGAATGGTCTTTCAACACTTTAATTTGTTTCCTCATAAAACAGTCCTGGAAAATATTATTGAAGCACCTGTCTATGTAAGAAAAGTGAATGCAGAGGAAGCCAAAAAGCATGCGTACACCCTGCTTGATAAAGTCGGTTTAAGAGACAAAGCGGATGTCTATCCTGATAGTCTGTCTGGAGGGCAAAAGCAAAGGGTAGCCATCGCGAGGGCTCTGGCTATGAAACCAAAAATCATGTTATTTGATGAACCTACATCAGCACTTGATCCCGAATTAGTTGGTGAGGTCCTGCAAGTAATGAAACAGCTGGCAAATGATGGGATGACAATGGTTGTGGTTACACATGAGATGGGGTTTGCACGTGAAGTTGCAGACTCAGTTGCCTTTATGCATGACGGGCAGATTTTAGAGCAGGAACACCCTAAGAATTTCTTCGATCATCCGCAAAACGAAAGAACAAAACAGTTTTTAAGTAGTATCTTATAAAATAATTCTGGGGGTATTTTAAATGAAAAAGAAAAGTCTTAGTAGTATTTTAGCAGCCCTTTTACTAGTTTCTATCGTCCTTGCAGGATGTGGTTCTAAAAAAGAAGAAGCAAACAGTGCACCAAAACAAGAAGAGTTCGTCTATGCCATGAGCGGTTTATTTAAGCCTTTCAATTATAAAGAAGATGATAAACTTACAGGTTTTGACGTTGAAATTGGTGAAGCTTTAGCGGAAAAAATGGATATGAAACCGAAGGCGATTACATTTCCATTTGAGACAATCATTCAGGGGTTGAGAGATGAAAAGTTTGATGCCATTCTTGGAAGTATGACCGTAACAGAAGAACGTTTAAAGGCAGTTGATTTCACGGATGCTTATTACAAATCAGGCTCTAGAATCTTTGTACGAGATGATAATAATGACATTAAGACAAAAGAAGATTTAAAGGGTAAGAAAATTGGGGTAACACCTGCAACAATCTATGAAAAGCTTGCCAAAGAATTAACAGATGCAGATAAGGTAATGGCCTATTCTCAAGGTGATATGACTGCGTTGATGGATTTAGCTACTGGCCGTGTGGATGCCGTAATTGTTGATGATATTTTTGGAAAAGTAGCAGCTGCTCAAGGAGACCTAAAAGTTAAGCCGGTTGATAAGTTGATGCAAGTCGATAATCAAGCAATTGCTGTAAACAAAGACAACAAAGAATTGACGAAGAAAATCAACCTTGCATTAAAAGAAATCATAGAAGATGGTACTTACGGGGAAATCTCAAAAAAATGGTTTGGATATGATCTAATGGAAACAGAGGAATAAAATTTATGATTGGCAGTAAATTTTTCGACTGGATGTGGTTCACATGCTAGAGATCTTTCTATCAAACTATAACGCACTATTTGAAGCACTGCTTATAACAATAAAGGTGACGGTCAGTTCTCTTTTATTAGGGAGTATCATTGGTCTTGTTTTTGCCTTTTTTAGCATTTCAAATAGTAAACTACTTAACTTCATTGCACAGGGGTATTTAATTCTAGTTCGCGGCACACCGATGATTGTACAAATTTGTATCCTTTATTTTGGAATTTCTTCGATATTAACTTTACCGCAATTTTGGGCAGGAGTAATTGCATTAGCATTCCATAACGGTGCCTATATTTCTGAGATCTTCCGAGGTTCCATTCAATCCATTGATAAAGGGCAGATGGAGGCAGCTCGTTCACTAGGAATGAACTACAAATTGGCAATGAGAAGAATCATCCTGCCGCAGGCATTCAAAAGAGCCATTCCAGCACTTGGAAATCAGTTTATTCTATTGCTCAAGGAATCAGCACTTGTTGCCTATATTGGGATGACTGATTTATGGGGAGCAACCATGTCAATTGCAGGATCCAACTTTAGACCATTAGAAACGTATATCGTGACGGGTTTATTTTACCTTGTTCTTGTGGGATTGTTTACATTTATCTTTGGTAAATTAGAAAAAAGATACGATCCTGAGAAAACAGTGAAACGCAGTATTAAAAGAACGAAAGGAATTACGTTAGAAAGTTAGAGGATTAAACAGTGGATTTCTAAACGGAATCTACTGTTTTTTTGTGTATATTAATATTGTTGTTTTTACGATATACTGGAATAGTAAATATCTCGAATGTTCAAACAAATCGAAATAATTATTCGTGTTAATATGGCTTGTAAATGGGGGGGGGAACTCTTTTGAATATAAATATAGATTATTTTAAGAACTTAACCGATTTTGACAATATTCTTGTTGTTGATGATCAAGGTGTAATCATTTTTTACGATGTCGTCGATCTGAATGTCCTCATACAAATGGGTCTTAGACCAGAGGAGTTTATGGGAAATCATATCACAGCGTTTTATAAAAACCTTACAAATGAAACAAGTACCATCATGAAGGTGTTAAAAGATGGTGAGGCTGTATCCAATGTTAAACAAGAACTAGTAACCAAAAATGGAAATATATTAATAACTGTCAATTCAACCTACCCAATTATAGAAAACGGAAAAATTATTGGAGCTATTGAATTCTCTAAACATTTTTACACGAAGGATAACATCCAATCACTAGATAAATTAGCACACCACAAGGTGTACCGAAGAAATAATACGTACTATACCATTGATGACATCATTAGTGTCAACCCAATGATGGAAAACATTAAAAATAAAATGAAAAGAATTGCGATATCCAATTCAACAGTATTAATCTACGGGGAAACGGGTACTGGGAAGGAAATGGTCGCACAGGCCATTCACAATTTAAGTGATCGGTACGGCAGTCCGTTTATTTCTGTAAATTGCGGGGCTATTCCCCCAAACTTAATGGAAAGCACCTTATTTGGTACGGTTAAGGGCAGTTTTACTGGGGCTGCTGATATGCCAGGTTTATTCGAACAAGCAGAAGGGGGAACCTTGTTTCTAGACGAAGTAAATTCATTAGATATTTTTCTACAAGTAAAGCTATTAAAAGCGATAGAGGAAAAAACAATTAGAAGAATCGGTGGAAATAAAAACATTACGGTAAACATAAGGGTCATTTCGGCAGCAAATGAGGATCCTGATTTCCTAGTCTCTGAGAAAAGATTACGTGCAGATCTCTATTATCGGCTGGGAGTTGTCCAGTTAGATTTACCCCCATTGAACGAGAGAAAAGAAGATATAGAAATATTATTATCCTACTTTATTAATTTCTATAACAACAATATGAATATAGTAATTGAAGGTGTGCAGGAAGAGGTCCGTGAGTGTTTTAATGGTTACAGCTGGCCAGGCAATGTACGGGAACTAAAAAATGCGGTTGAAACGGCATTTAATAACACAACTGCCAATACCATTTCCATTGATGATATCCCTAAAAGAATTAGAGATTTTACTAAGATTCGGTCAGAAAAAGGAAATGATCAATCAAATCAATCTTTGAAAGATGCAGTTGAACAGTATGAAAAAGATCTAATAAGCCGCGAATTGAATCACGTAAACGGAAAAATAACAGAGGCAGCAAAAAAGCTTGGAATCTCTAAACAATTATTAAAATATAAAATAGACAAATACCAACTAAGCTAAATCCTTAAAGTAAAAATATTTTTACGAATGCAGTAAAAATATTTTTACTTTAAGGACGTTTTATCATATTTCCCTGTTGGATAAGTTAGATTTCTGCCCTTTTAATATCTTGGTATAGAACTTGCATAATTATAAATAAAGGAATAATTAATATATTCTAATAACTTATTTTAGGGTGGAGAGAAGGTTTGAAAATTATTTTAAAAATCTAAAGACAACAAAGGGGAGTATTTGATGAAAACAAACAAGATTCTGCGAGACAGTATTATTTTTGGCTTTGCTTTTTTTGCCGTATTTTTTGGAGCAGGGAATTTAATTTTCCCGCCTTCGATTGGATTTGCATCGGGGTCTGACTGGTCCATCGCTTTAGTAGGTTTTGTTCTTACTGGAATTATCCTTCCATTATTAGCTCTTATTGCAGTATTAAATGCAGGGGGGAAATTTGAAAACTTAACCAACCCCATAAGTCCATGGTTCCATAAGGCATTTAACCTTATTTGTATGATTTTTATTGCCATGCTCGTTACGGTACCTCGTACTGCCGCTACCACACATGAAATTGGTGTCCAAACACTGTTTCCTGATTTTCCGGTGTCAGGTACGATGATTGTTTTCTTCGCCCTCACCTATTATTTTGCAATGGATAAATCAAATCTATTAGATAAAGTAGGGAGATTTCTAACCCCGGGATTATTCGCCATTCTCCTATTTATTGTTTTGAAAGGAACTTTTGATCCGATAGGTACACCTATTAATACGAACCTCGAAAATTCTTTTAGTCATTCTTTTATTGGAGCCTATCAGACTGGTGATGTATTTACCGGACTATTATGTGCATCAGTTTTTATCGCAGCCATTGTCGGTAAAGGGTATACCAAATCTACTGATATGAGAAAAATTGTGATAAACGGAACAGTTATCGCTGGTATAGGACTTTTAATTGTTTACGGAGGTTTATTATACCTAGGAGCAGCAGGCAGTGATTTGTTTCCATCAGACATTGAAAGTACAGCTTTACTTACTGGCCTTATTAATCAATTGCTTGGTGATTACGGTACAATCGCTCTTGCGGTTGCAGTGTCATTAGCGTGTTTGACAACAGCGATTGGTATAACAGCTGCTATCGCAGACTTCCTCAGCCAATTGACTAATAACAAAGTAAGGTACAAAACTTGGGTCGTATTGGTTTGTATTTCTGGTGTTTCTGTGGGATTGCTAGGTGTTGAAAATATTATAAACTTTTCCCTTCCATTATTTTTAGGGTTATATCCTATTTCTATTTTACTAGTCTTTTTAGGGATATTTCGTAAATATATTCCAAATGCAGGCGCGTATAAAGGTTCTGTTATCTTAACATTATTAATTAGTGTATTTGAAACATTAGGAGCCTTTGGTATGAACGTTTCATTTGCAAATGAGTGGATTTCAAGGATACCATTTAGTGGATTTGGCTTTGCTTGGCTGCTGCCAGCTGTCATTGGATTCTTTGCAGGTGCATTCGTCCATAATTTGTTTTCTAAAAAAGAAGGCATAAGTCTCGACATTAACCCAGTAAACAATGACTAAGTTTAAAAAACATTTAGGGAACACGAGAGGAGAAATATATGCTGACGACAGCTTTTATTAATGGAAAAATTTTTACTTCTAATTCAGAGCAGCCCATTGTAAATGCGATGGTGGTACGCGATGGCAAGATAGTATGGACGGGTGACCAGTCCAAGTTAGAAAAAATAGATGGGGAAAGTATTGATCTGAATGGAAGTTGTGTCCTTCCAGGTCTAATTGACGCTCATTTACATCCATTGTACTTGGCAAGTGCATCAAAGCAAGTTGCTTGTACTGCTCCTAATGTGCATTCAATTGCTGAGTTAAAGGAAAAAATAAGAAATTTACGTGCTGCCAAGAGTCCAGATTTATGGATTGAAGGCTGGGGGTATGATGAAGGTAAATTGCTGGAGGGGCGTTCACCCACTCGCTGGGATTTAGATGAAGCTGCAGCGGATGTTCCTGTTATTATTACTCGTACATGTGCACATATTATTGCTGTGAACAGCAGGGTTTTAGAATTAGCTGGAATAACAAAGGATACACCAGATCCACAAGGCGGAAAAATTGATCGTGATGAAAATGGTGAACCGACAGGGGTATTACGTGAAAATGCTAAAGACTTAGTCACAAACATCATGCCGGCAAAAACGATCGGAGAAAATGCTGAATTGTTAGCTGAATTAAGTCCGATCTTATTATCAAAAGGAATAACTGCGATTTCTGAACTTATGGGGAAGGCAGAGCCTGTTGATTACTATGAAATGTATAATCTTGCAGTGGAGAAGGGATTAAAACAACGCACGGTTATTCATTATGAATGGGAGGATTTAAAAGGACAGACCATTTTAACGAGTGAAAATACGGATAATCAACGACAAATTTACATCGGCGGTATTAAATTATTTTCAGATGGAAGTGTTTCAGGACAAACGGCATGGGTAAATCCACCATTTTTAGGTGGTGGAGAAAATTATGGTATTCAGATGACGACGAAGGAAGAGTTATTGGCTGCCAAAGAGGCTGCCGTAGAAAATAATGTACAGCTGGTTGTACATGCAATGGGTGAGCAGGCAATTGATCTAATTGTTGATACTTTCTATGGTACTAAAGGATGGTTAAAGGGAACTCCGTCGATTCGAATTGAGCATGCAGCAATGCCGACACCGCTTGCCCTTCAAAGAGCAGCGGAAACTGGAATTGCGTTTGTAACTCAGCCCATTTTTCTTTATGCCGAAATTGAGAGTTATTTGAAAAACTTGGGAGCAGAGCGCACAAAGAGTACCTATCCTGTTCAGGCGATGTTACAGGCAGGAGTGAAGGTAGCTTTTTCATCGGATGCACCGGCGACGGCATGGGCTGATCCTGTTAATCCATTCGTTGGACTCAAGTCAGCTGTCACTCGAAAAGCCTATGATGGAACTGATACAGGTCAGGAACAAAAGGTCGATATTGAAACAGCGATTACCCTATACACAAGAGCGGCACAGGAGATTTCTGGAATTCCAAATATCGGACAGCTGAAACCGGGTTATCAGGCAGACTTTATCATATTGGATCAAGATATTCTTGAATTACTTCCAGAAAAGATTGATGAAATAAAAGTGCTAGAAACCTACATGGGTGGAGAACTAGTCTATCAGCTTGAGGGAGTATCAAATAAATAATGTGAAAAAGCCTTGCAGAACGCAACCTGCAAGGCTTTTTGCACGGCATTATTTAATAAAGCGTTTAATTTGTTTAAGTGCATCTTTTCTATTCGGATATCTAAATGGTAAATCAAAGGTAGTTGTTTGTTTTAAGATACTCTTTTGGTGGGAGAAGACATCGAAGCTGCCTCTGCCATGGTAGGCACCAATTCCACTTTCACCTACACCGCCAAAAGGAAGATAGGGAGAACTAAGATGCATGACGGTATCGTTTATACAGCCGCCGCCAAACGAGATAGAATCTAAGATGGTTCCTTGGAATTCTTTGCTTTCAGAGAAAATATAAAGAGCTAATGGCTTAGGGTGTTCATTAATTTTATGAATCATTGATGCTTCATTATCGTATTCAAGGACAGGGAGGACAGGCCCAAAAATTTCCTCTTGCATTACCGGATCATCCCACGTGACACTGCCAAGGACTGTCGGCTCAATGGTAAGAGTATCGATAGAATAATTACCGCCATGGAGAATTTCTCCACTTGAAAGGAAGTCAGATACGCGTTTAAAATGACGTTCACTGACGATTCTCGTAAATTCCCCATTTTTAATGATATCTTCATATAGCTCATTAATACTTTGTTTGAAGATTTTTATAAATTCATCCCTAATGTCTTTGTGAACATATAAATAGTCAGGAGCTACACATGTTTGACCAGCATTGATAAACTTGCCCCAGGCAATCCGTTTTGCAGCTAATTTAAGATTCGCGTCATGATGGACGATACAAGGACTTTTTCCGCCTAATTCTAAGGTAACTGGGGTTAAGTGCTTTGCGGCCGCTTCCATAATGACCCTTCCGACAGAAACACTTCCAGTAAAGAAGATATAATCGAATTTTTCTTTTAATAAGGTCTGAGTGGTAACGGCATCACCTTGGATGACTGCAACATACTCTTCAGGAAATGTTTTATTGATAAGTTCTGCCATAAGTTTTGAAGTTTCTGGTGTTAGTTCAGAGGGTTTTAGTACAGCACAATTCCCAGCTGCAATGGCACCAATTAGAGGAGCAATGGCTAATTGTAAAGGATAATTCCATGGAGAAATTATCAATGCAACCCCATAAGGTTCAGAATAAATATAGCCCTTAGAACCCATTTGAGGGAGGGCTGTTTTAACTCTTTTAGGCTGAGTCCATTCTCTAATATGTTTGAGAGTAAAGCGGATTTCCTCGAGTAAAATACCCATTTCACTAATATAAGAGTCAAAATCACTCTTATTCAAATCTTTTTTAAGTGCTGCCATTATTTCCGTTTCATGTGAGCGAATCAAGTTTCCTAATGAAGTTAATGCTTCTATTCGGAACGATACATCTTTTGTTTTTCCTGATAGAAAGAAATCCCGCTGTGCCTTCAATAAATGACTAAAACCTTCCATACTCACACCTCCTCACAGATAATGATATTCTATCACATCTTTTTTTAATAACCAGATTTGAATGAGGCAAAATGGAATATTTTTGTATGGATAATAATAATCGGAGAATACTATGACTAAATACTTGCGAAGGAGATAGCAAATGTCTATTGAAACAGGAATGAAATATCAAATTTCTCAAAGTATTAAGGGGAATTTTAACTCTGCGGATTCATTAACCGTAACCACCAATAATGGGATTACGATTCAATTTACACTTGAAGACGGTAAAGGGTACGGGTCAATGCCGCTGGATCATTTAAACTATTTATTAAAACGATCCAATCTTACCCCAATTACATCTAATAAAAGAGCGCTATTAAATTCAGATAATGAAGAAAAAATAGGTTAAAATTCTAAATATCAAAATCAAACTCCCACCTTGTTAGCAAAAGGAGGGAGTTTGATTTTTTATTGAAGTGCCATGAAAAAAATAGGCAAATTATTAAATAGAAATTGAACTTTCACTAATTCCTCGTGTAATAATCTCGTAGTATGAATTAATGATATTTTTTTCCTTTACGGCACTCTCTGGTCCAAACCAGTTGTAGGTCCAATTGCACATTCCAAGTAACAAAAAAGTTGCGAATAAGGAATGGGTATTCTCCCTAAATTCATTTACTCTTATGCCATTTTCAACAATCATTCTAATATTAGCTGCAAATTCCTCTCTTTTCTCCTTGATCAATTGTAAATCCTGTACTTTTAAGTGCCTCATTTCTCTATAAACTATATTTTGAAGACTTTGCTCATCAGGAGTATTGTATATAAGTAATTCGATAATAGACATCAATTTCTCCTTTTGTGTAAGTAGAGAATTATTCAAAATTTCTATTTGTTTTTCCAGCAATTGGTCAATATGAATTCGATGAATATCAAAAAGTAATTCGTATTTCGATTTGTAATAATAATAGAAAGTTCCCTTTGTGACCCCTAGTGAGGATACAATCTTCTCAACAGAGGTAGACTGATAACCCAATTTATTAAATAAACTAATTGATTCTTCTAATATAAGTTTCTTCATAGTGAAGTACCTAATATTTTCTGAATTTGATTCGATAAATCATAAAAGTAATAATTTACCACTAGCCTCCAACCGATTGTTATCATAAATAATCCTCCTACATACTAGGGACATGAATGGGCAAACCAGCTGCAAGTTCGGATGCTTCCATAATAGCTTCGCTAATAGTTGGGTGAGGATGGATGACCAAAGATAAATCATCTACAGTCCAGCCTGCTTCAATTGCAACCGTTATTTCAGAAATAATTTCTGATGCGTTTGGCGCAATAATAGCGGCACCTTTTATTTGTCTTGTTTCTTTATGACAAAACATTTTAATGAAGCCTTCTGGTTGATTTAAAGTTAGGGCACGACCATTTGCTCCCATTGGAAACGTATATTCTTGTGTGGTGTCATTGCTTTCAGTTTGTCCAGTCAATGCAATTTCAGGGTCTGAAAAGATAATTAGAGGGATTGCTTTATAGTCCACAGAATAATGATGACCACTGATTACTTCCGCTGCTAATTTTCCTTCGTAGGAAGCTTTATGTGCAAGAGCTGGACCCTTTACAATGTCCCCAATAGCAAAGATGGAAGGTACACTGGTTTTCATGGAAGGATTCACATTAATAAACCCATTCTCAGATAAATCAATATTAGTATTATGAAGTCCGAGTGAATACGTACAAGGAATTCTCCCGGCTGATACTATGAGATAATCTGCATTTATCTGTAAAGTACTATCCTTTGTTTGCACTGTGATTGTTACCTTTTGTCCTTCCTCCTGATATTCCATTGCAATTGCACTGGATAATAGTTTAATATTCTTTTTCTTTAACTGTTGTTTTAATACTTTTCTGATATCTGAATCTGCTAACAGAAGGATATCCTCCTGTTCCTCAATGATTGTAACCTTTACACCTAAATTAGCATAAGCACACCCAAGTTCAATCCCAATATATCCACCACCAAGTATTACAATATCCTCAGGAAGATGATGCAAATTTAGTACGTGTGATGAGGAGAGAATTTTATTTCCCCAGGGGAAGCTCGGTAGTTCTCTAGGTTCAGATCCAGTGGCAATAATGCAATGATTGAAAGAATACGTTGATGTTACACCATTTTCATTGACTGATATGGAAGAATTACTAGTAAACATTGCCTCACCATTTATTATTTCAATCTTGTTTTTTTCAAGGAGATGTGAGATTCCTCTTTGAAGTTTCGTAATGGTTTTGTTTTTATATTTTTGAAGCTCTTCTATATTAATCTTGTTTGAATTGTCTAGACTATTAAAAATTTGTTGATGCTTTTTGTAGTCAGCCCATTTCTTTGCAATTGTAATCAATGATTTTGATGGAATACAACCGGAATTTAGGCAGGTCCCACCTATTTTGTCTTTCTCAATGATTGTTACATGCTGTCCAAGTTGCGCGGCTCTAATAGCTGCTACATAGCCTCCAGGTCCAGACCCAATAATAACTGTATCAAGATTTTTCCCACTCATAACCCATCTACCTTTCTCACAGAAAATGTAACCATTATTCACCAGTATATTATCCGAATTATAACACTGAATTTTCAAAAAAATCAACCGTCGTTCAAAAAATAAATTTATAGACAAAAATTGAAAGATGATGTAGTATGAATTTTGAAAATATTTAATTAATTTAACTAGGAGGGAATAAATTGAATTTTGAACTTTCAATGGAAGAAAAACTGATTAAACAAACGGCTGATGAATTTGGCAGGGAAGTAATTGCTCCTCAGGTCGGAGAACTTTTTAAAAAAGGTGAGTTTCCCTATGAAATCCTACAACAGTTAATAGATATGGGATTTGCTGGTTTCTTTGCTCCAGAAGAATATGGCGGTAACAAAGTTAGCACTGTTTCTTATGTTCTAGCTCTCGAAGAAATGGCAAAATATGATTCAACTATTCCACTTATCTTACAAGTTCAAAATTTAGTAATTGAAGTCTATTCTCGTTTTGCCAGCGAAAAACAAAAAGCTGAATGGCTGCCTCGACTAACCTCAGGACAGGTTATTGGATCCATAGCGATGACTGAGCCAGGAGCAGGGTCAGATCTTGCTTCCGCAACAACGACTGCAAAAATACAAGGTGAAAACTGGGTTTTAAATGGCTCAAAAACATTTATCTCAAACTCAGGTACAAAACTTAGTGATGGAATGATTGTATTAGCCGCTACCGGTGAAGAAAATGGCAGAAAGAAGTTTAGTACCTTTATTGTTCCAAGAAATTCTAAAGGTTTAATTGTTGGAAAACAAATTGAGAAAATTGGTTGGAAACATGGTGATACAAGGGAGATATTCTTTGAAAATTGTGAAATTCCATTAGAAAACATGCTCGGTGAGGAAGGAAAAGGACTTCGTCACGTGCTTACTGGAATGGATGTTGGTCGTCTTGCTTTTGCCGCATGTAGTGTTGGAATGGCTGAGGGAGCTTTAAATATGGCATTAGATCATGCTAAGACACGTGTACAATTCGGAATGCCTATTTCCAAACTCCAAGCAATTCAATTTAAATTAGCAGAAATGAAAACTAAGGTCAATGCAGCTAGGTCATTGACTTACATGGCAGCATGTGCCCGAGACCAAAAGCAAAATAACGTAGAAGAGATAGCTTCAATGGCAAAGCTATTTGCTAGTAAGGTTGCAGTAGAAGTAGTAGATGAATCTTTTCAAATTCATGGAGGATATGGCTTTACTCTTGAATATCCAATTTCGCGTTTTTATGCAGATGTTAAGATGATGGAAATTGGAGAAGGTACAAGCGAGGTTCAAAAGCTTTTTATTGCCAGAAAAATGGGATGTTAAAGGTGGGAAACTCTTGATTAAAATGAAAACGTTATCAAAGAAGCGGTTGCTCGAGATATATGAAAATGCCTTTTTAACAAGAACTTTTGAAGAAGCCACGATAGATTTATTTAGTAAAGGCGAAATAGATGGATGGCTCCACTCAGGAGTTGGTCAAGAACTTGTAGGTTCTGTACTATGCACCTTACTCACTGATAAAGATTATATCATTCCTTATCATCGATCAAAGTCCTATTTCTTAGCAAGAGGGGTCGATCCCGGAAAACTATTAGCAGAGATAATGGGAAGAAAAGATGGATTATGTGGAGGTGTAGGTGGAGAAGCTCATCTTGCTGATTTTTCTAAAGGACTAATTGGTTCAACAGGCATTTTAGGTGCTGGGATGCCAATATCCCTTGGAACGGCTTTTAAGCAATACTATGAAAGCTCAAATAATATTACGATTTGCAGCTTTGGAGATGGATCTGTGCCACAAGGGGCATTTCATGAAAGTTTAAATTTTGCAGCTACTTGGAATCTTCCAATCGTGTTTATTTGCGAAAACAACTTGTATGCGGAATTAAGTCCGATTTCAAAGGGGATGAAACAGCAAGACATTGGTAAAAAGGCTGAAGCCTATGGAATACCAGGATATACGGTCGACGGCTATGATGTTGAAGCTGTACATAGCCACCTTGAATTAGCAATTGGTCAAGCAAGAAAGGGAGAAGGTCCTAGCTTAATAGAATTTAAGACGTATCGATGGCGTGGCCATTATGAAGGTGACCCTCAGGTTTATCGAACAAAAGAAGAAATTGAAAGTTGGATAAAACGTGATCCACTTAAAAAGATAGAAGAAGAAATCCTTTCCGCAAAAATAGTAACAGTAGAGGATTTGGAAAAAGGAAAAAATGATATAAAACTAAAAATAAATGAGGCAATTGCATTTGCAAAAGCAAGCCCATTCCCTGATGAAGAATTTTTGTTAAGAAATGTTTATGCTGACGATTCATTATTTTAAGGGAGAATGAAAATGACAAAAATAAATTATAGATGGGCTATAACCCAGGCTTTAGATGAAGAAATGGGTAGAGACGAAAAGGTGTTTATTATTGGTGAAGATGTAGCTGACACTGGAGGATCCTTTGGTCTTACAAGAGGGTTATTGGAGAAATATGGAGAACGACGTGTTAAGGATACACCAGTTAGTGAAGAGGCAATAGCTGGTTTAGGCGTCGGGGCAGCGGCAGTAGGGCTTCGTCCAGTTATTGAAATTATGTTTATGGATTTCATCTATCTGGCAATGGATCAACTTATGAACCATGCTGCCAAAATGAGATATATGTACGGAGGTCAAGTGAATATTCCACTAGTGGTTCGAACACTTGCAGGAGGTGGATTCAGAACAGGAATGCATCATTCCCAGTCACTTGAAAGTATGTTCGGTCACGTACCTGGTCTAAAAGTTGTTTACCCTTCTAACGCCTATGATGTAAAAGGGCTATTAAAAAGTGCAATTCGTGATCCCGATCCTGTCATTTTTCTTGAGCAAAAATCACTAATGAGCCTAAAGGAAGAAATCCCAGATGAAGAATACCTTGTTCCAATAGGAAAGGGAAAGATTGTTAGAGAAGGTTCGGATGTAACGGTTGTTGCCCTAGGATCGATGGTTCATTTGGCAAAAAAGGCAGCCTTAAAACTTGAGGGAAAAGGGATTGATATTGAAATTATCGATCCGCGTACAGTGATGCCGCTTGACTCAGAGATGATTATTCAATCTTTGAAAAAGACATCCAGACTAGTGATTGTTCACGAAGCTCCTGCTCCATTTGGATTCGGTTCTGAAATTGCTGCACTCATTTCAGAACATGCTCTATATTATTTAGATGCTCCAATCAAACGAGTAACATCAAAATTTGTCCCTCTTCCAGTTGGCCGCGGAGAAGATTTTATTTTACCATCTGAAGCAAAGCTAATTTCCGCTGTGGAGCAAGTGATGAAGGGAGAATAAATCATGATTGAAATTACAATTCCAAAAATCGGTGTAGAAGATGGTGAAGTTGTATTAACAGCTTGGGAGAAAGAAGAAGGGGCTTTTATCGAAAAGAATGAAATAATTGCCACAGTAGAGACAGAAAAAGTAAATACTGATATCCTAGCCCCCGCTTCAGGGATGTTAAAAATAATGTTACTACCAGGTGAAACTGCAAATATGACGGATACAATTGGATACATTATTGCTGAGAATGTTATTGAAGAGGAACACAATAATAAAGAATTACCCCCTGTTAGCAAACAACCTATTAAAAGCAAAAATCCTGAAGTAGTAACGGCTCATACTCCTAATGAACATTTATCTCCTGCTGCTAGAAGGAAAAAAATGACTTCTCAAATTATTCATGTTACTCCTGAAAAGTCTAATAGAATCATAGGATCGCCAGCTGCAAAAAGAATTGCACGCGAACTAGGTATTAAACTAGAAACGGTTTCTGGAACAGGGCCGAATGGAGCTATTATATCAAGGGATGTTTTGGAAGCAAGTAAAAACAAAAAACTTAATATTGCTGAATCCATTCCAGAAATAGATTATGCACCGCATGAAAGGACTGTTTATTCAAGGGAAAAATTAACCCCTATTCGAAAAGCAATTGCGCGTAATATGTCAGAAAGTCTTCAGCAATCAGCCCAAATGACATTAATGGGATCAATTTCACTTGATAAAATGTGGCCATACTTCCAGCAGATGAAAGAGGACCTAGAAGCTCAATCACTAAAACCATCGTGGGCAGCAATTTTTATTAAAGTTGCTGCACTAGCCATAGAGGAACACAGACACTTGAATGGCACCGTTGAAAATGATGAGTTAATAATTTGGAAGAACATAAACATTGGAGTGGCAGTTTCGACAGAGAAAGGCTTACTGGTTCCTTCTATTAAAGATGCAAACAAAAAAAGTTTACTTCTCATCCACAAAGAATTATTAGAGATCGCCGAAAATGCAAGAAACAATAAATTAACAATGGAAGATTTATCTGGAAGTACATTTACACTTACGAACGTAGGAAGTTATGGCGGAGAATTTGGGACACCGATATTAAACAGAAAAGAGCTTGGAATTTTGGGGATAGGTGCGGTCACGAAACAGCCTATTGTTAATGATAAGGATGAAATTGTGGTTGGCCGGTGTTGCCCTTATAGTTTAACTGTTGATCATCAAATGATTGATGGTGAAGCCGCAGGATTATTTATTAAGTCGATAAAAAGAATTATTAATTCGCCTACACTTTTGTTAATGCGCTAAAAGGAGAAGAACAATATGGATTATGAATTTATTTTATACGATAAGATTGAGAAATCAGGCATTATTACGTTAAATCGCCCAAAGTTAAATAATGCCATGAATATGGGGATGATTAGAGAAATAACTGCTGCACTTGAAGCTGCAGAAAACGATGCCGAAGTTAGAGCCATTATTTTTAGAGGTGCAGGGGAAAAAGCTTTTAGTGCTGGGGCGGATATTGATGAAATGTCAAATGATACATCATTAGTTGTAAGAGAAAAAACACAAGAATGGATATCAATGTTTAAGAAAATTGAATCAATAGAAAAACCAGTGATTGCAGCGGTACATGGATATGCTCCTGCTGGTGGGACTGAGTTAACCCTTGCTTGTGATTTTGTTATTACTGATAGAACGGCAAAATTCGGTTTAGCAGAGGTAAATATTGGTGTCATTCCAGGTGCTGGAGCAACAATTAGGCTGACACGGTGGCTTGGGAGAGCTAGAGCAAAAGAAATCCTTATGACAGGAAAATTAATTGATGCAGAGACAGCACTCGAATGGGGTTTATCAAACCGTCTAGTAGAGAATGGTGAAGCATTCACTGAAGCATTAGCTTTTGCAAATGAACTAGCTGAAAAAAGTCCATTATCTCTCGCAGCCATAAAAAGATCCGTCAATGTTGCAGCTGAAATGGATTTTGATAAAGGAATACAATATGTACTTCAGGAATTTGCCCTTCTTTTTAGCTCTGAAGACCAAAAAGAGGGTATGCGGGCATTCCTGGAAAAAAGAAAACCACAATTCAATGGCAGATAAAAAGAAGGGATATAACTGTGATTTCATTTGAAGGTATTAAGATACTTGATTTAACACGACTGTTACCAGGAGCATATGCGACACAATACTTTGCCGAACTTGGGGCCGAGGTTATTAAAATTGAGGATACAGACGCAGGTGATTATCTGCGTGAAATTGGTCCCTCACTTAAAAATGCTCCAGAATTCAGCAGTTATTTTTTCACTACTAATTACAATAAGAAAAGCATAGCACTTGATTTGAAAACAAAAGAAGGAAAGGAAATATTCTTTCGATTGGTCGAAAAGGCGGATATTATCATTGAAGGATTCCGGCCTGGGACGGTTGATAAATTAGGAATAGATTATTCTTCAATCAAAGAGATAAAACCAGATATTATTTATTGTTCTATTTCTGCATTTGGCCAACAAGGGGAAAGGTCAAAAATGGCTGGTCATGACATCAATTTTCTAAGTTTATCTGGATTTCTTGATGTCAATGGAAATCAGGAAAGCTCTTCACCTGCCATTCCGGGAACACAATTTGCAGATTTAGGTTCAGGAATGTCTGCCAAACTGGGAATTGTATCTTCTCTATATCACAGACAAATGACAGGCGAGGGACAATACATAGATGTTTCTATGTATGACGTCATTTCTAGTTGGATGCTGAATCCTTACATTGATTATCTGGCTACTGGAAGAATAAGCAAAAAAGGATCAGAGTTATTGAGTGGCGGAGTCCTTTGTTACCATGTATATGAAACTGCAGACAATCGTTACTTATCATTTGGTGCAGTGGAGGATAAATTTTGGGAACAAATTTGCAAGACTTTGGAAATGCCTGAATTAAGGAATGAAGCTTTTTCTAGTGCAAATGATGAAAATTCTAAATATGTTGAGCTTAAAAACAAAATAAAAACAAAAACACTGACAAATTGGATTTCTTTGTTTGACAAGGTTGATTGTTGTGTAACTCCTGTATTAAACACAGAGGAAGCTTTAAATGATCTTCACTTTCAAAATCGAAATCTGATGGAATATATTTCTCTGGAAGATAAAGGAGCAGGTACTTTCCCGAAAATGCGTTTGCCAATAAATTATGGTTTACAAAGTTCCGATATTGAGAATAGTACAAAAAAATATTTCTCACCGCCAAAACAAGGGTCCCATACAGAAATAGTCCTTAAGGAACATAATTTTTCGGAAAAGGAAATAGCTGAATTGGTTCGTAAAGGTATTATTATTTAATCCTAAGTTTGAGGAGGATTCTGATGCTGCACACTTATGCTGAATCTACTCCATATCAGGAGCGGATTTTGATTAATTTGCTGGAGTCTAGTGCAGAAAAAAGAGGAAGCAGTCCCTTTTTTCTTGATTTAATAGAAGGTAAAGAAGAGATTTCATATCAAATTATGAAACAAAATGTAGATCTGTTGGCTTCACATTTATTAAGAATAGGGATTAGAAAAGGCTCCCATGTTGGGGTATTAATGCCAACATGTCGTGACAATTTGTATTTATGGTTTGCTCTCGCAAAAATAGGGGCGGTTGAAATTCCTATAAATACTATCTATAAAGGTGACACATTATTATATTTAATTAATGATTCAGGTGCAGAATTCCTTTTTCTCAATGAAGAGTTTTATGATGAATTTCAAAAGATTGCAATTGGTATAACAAAAATACAAACAGTAATATTTCATGGAAAAGAACAATTTACAGTTAACAACCTCTGGAAAACCTACAATTGGGATGAATTATTGGTTTATCAACAAAATTTATTAATAGAGTTAAACAAAGAAATTAGTAGAAACCCAGTAAACCATTATGATTCGGCTTGCATTATTTATACCTCTGGAACCACAGGGCCCTCAAAGGGTGTTTTAATTTCTAACCACCATTTGTATTTTATGGGATTGTTTCAGGCCGATATCATGAGATATACGTCTGAAGATATTTCACTGAATTTTCTCCCTTTCTATCACGTTGCTGCAAGATTTATTACCCTTGGTTGTATCATTTCAGGTGCAAAAATGGTATTGAAAAATCACTTTAGTGCTTCACAATTTTGGAATGATATACGTGAACACGAAGTTACCCTATTTCCTGCAGTTGGAGGAGTTATGACAATGCTTTATAATCAGCCTCTTCGTGAAAATGATGCAGATAATCCTGTACGGGCAGTTTATGCAATACCTGCTCCGAAAGAAAATTATATAGAAATTCAGCAGCGATTTGGATTAAAGCTTATTGAAGCATATGGCTCAACGGAATGGAATGCAGTTACCGCAACAGAAATGGATGAAGATTGCCCAGGCTCATGTGGAAAACCTTTGGAGGAATTTGTAGATATTTTAATTGTAGATGAGTATGACCATCCTTGCGAACCTGGGCAAGCAGGAGAGCTGTTAGTTCGACCAAAGCTTCCCCACATTGTCATGAAGGGCTATTATAATAAACCAGATAAAACAGTTGAAGCATGGCAAAATTTGTGGTTCCACACTGGGGATCGATTCTACCAGGATGAAGGAGGGAATTTATATTTCCTCGATAGAATAAAAGATGCAATTCGCAGAAAGGGTGAAAATATTTCATCTTTTGAAATGGAGAGCATGTTAAATAACCACCAAGATATTGCCGAATCTGCGGTAATTGCTGTTCCATCGCCCATAGGTGAAGATGATATTAAAGCATGTATTGTATTAAATAAAGGTTCTAATCTTTCATGCGAAGATATAGTAGAATATTGTTTTCAATGTTCAGGCCATATCATGGTACCAAGATATATAGAAATCTATGATAAATTACCGAGAACTCCTACAGGAAAAATATTAAAAACTTCTTTGCGAGAGAATAATGTTAAGGGTTCTTTGTTAAGGTCATGGGATTGCGAAAAAGACGGAAAAATGAGGGTGACTTCAAAAGGGATTGTACAACTACAATGATGAATTAGCACTTCTCATATTACTTTTTTAGGAGAGATTAGAATGCAAATTATTATGAGTGGATTAATAATGGGCTGTATCTATGGACTCGCTGCTCTTGGTTTAGTATTAATATATAAAACCACAATGGTTGTTAATTTTGCTCAAGGAGAAATGGCTATGCTGACTACATTTATTAGCTTTGGTCTCCTTACTAAGTATAACTTCTCCTATTTTACATCTTTTATTGGAGCATTAATAATCTCCCTCCTTTTAGGAGCAGTAATTTATGCGGTTTTTATGAATCGCGTTCAATCTGCTGATCATTTAAATCAAATTGTGATCACTCTCGGTCTTTTTCTCATTATCAATGGGGTTGCAGGGTTACTATGGGGACATCAACCTGAAAGTTTTCCAACACCATTTAGTGATGAGGTAATCTCGCTAGGGTCGGTGCTAATTACAAGAAATGACATTTTTATCATTGTTTCTACCCTGCTTTTGATGGGAGTTTTATATGTTTTATTTAATTTTACTAAAATTGGTCTTGCCATGAGAGCCTCTGCACAAGACTTAACTGCATCAAGATTGATGGGAATAAAAGTGCCGCTTGTGTTTATGTCTACCTGGGCTATCGGAACAGTTTTAGGCGGCGTAGCAGGAATGATGACTGCCCCGTTAACCTTCTTAAGTCCAACAATGATGTTTGAAATCCTGATTATGGCTTTTGCATCAGCTGTATTAGGAGGTTTTATTTTTATGCCAGGGGTTATCATTGGAGGGTTAATTGTCGGAGTATTCGGAAATGTAGTCAGCTACTACTATTCTCCGGAAATGAAGATTGTATACACCTTCCTCCTCATCATTATCATTTTATACATTCGCCCGCAGGGTATATTTGGTGGAAAACAAACTGTGAAGAAGGTGTGATCTATGAAAAGAATAGGAAATATATGGCCTTGGCTAATTGCGTTAGTTGTGATTATTATTTTTCCATTTTTAGTAGGACAATCTAATTACTTTCTTACAATCTTTATAACTGCATGTACGTTTATCGTAACAGCAAATGCTTTAAATCTATTAATTGGGTTCGGTGGTCAAATTTCAGTTGGCCATGCAGGTTTTTTAACAATCGGAGCATACGGAGTGGCAATTCTAGCTAATTCCATAAATCTTCCATTTATTCTTATTTTACTTATAGCAGGTGGAATCACAGCAATAGTTGGTTTTTTAATTGGTTTGCCTGCTGTGCGTCTCCGTGGTCACTTTTTAGCTGTTGCAACATTAGGCTTTGGATTATCTATTCCGGAAATAGCTTTAAACTGGGAAGGATTAACTGGTGGATATACTGGATTGATGGTCTCAAGACCTCCTTTTATGCAAAATGAACTATTTTTCTTCTATTCTTTAGGCTTTATTTCTGTTTTTTGTATATGGCTAATGAAAAATATCCTATACAGTCGAATGGGGAGGGCATTTATTGCGATTAAGGATAGTGAGGTTGCAGCTCAGTCCATTGGGGTGAATCTAGCTTTTTATAAAACCATAATGTTTACAATCAGTGCTTTTTTTGCGGGAATTGCAGGTGGCATGAATGGATACTGGTATGGTTTTATAAGCCCTGATGATTTTTCAATTTTGACTTCATTCCTACTATTAGCCATGATTGTTGTAGGCGGACTAGGTTCAATTTCTGGGGCTGTTATAGGTGCTATACTATTTTCCATTTTGCCTCACTTTTCAGATTCATATATTGGAATAACCAATATTGTAATAGGTATTGCTGTTGTCATAGTAATGATGTTTAAGCCGAATGGCTTGGTTTCCTTTCTTCAATTCAAAAAAAATACAGTCCAATTAAAAACACCTGAAATCAAAAATGAGGTGGTGTGACAATGCTGGAATTTCAA
This sequence comes from Bacillus sp. CZDM1, assembly GCF_055502545.1. Classification (NCBI taxonomy): domain Bacteria; kingdom Bacillati; phylum Bacillota; class Bacilli; order Caryophanales; family Bacillaceae; genus Bacillus; species Bacillus sp. CZDM1. Next base: position 311,992 of record NZ_JBUESO010000002.1, read on the forward strand.
GATGTTACTGTCCGTTTTGGGGGCTTAACAGCAATCAATAATTTATCTTTTCGGGTACCGGAAAAGACTATATATTCGATAATTGGTCCAAACGGTGCAGGAAAGACAACCATTTTTAATTGTATCAGCAGATTTTATAAACCAGCATCTGGAGAAATAATATTCAACGGCAATTCTATTCTTTCAGAGAAACCCCATAAAATGGCACCCTTAGGAATAACCAGAAGTTTCCAAAATGTCGAGTTGTTCCCGAGAATGACAGTTCTTGAAAATTTGCTAACAGGACTTCATCCTTTGCTTAATAAAAACATCTTTGCACTGGCATTTAACTTGAAGTCAATTAGGAATTCAGAAAAGGAAGCGGTTGAAAAAGCAAATGAAATTATGAATCTACTTGGTATTTCTCATTTGGCAAACGAAAAATTAGAGAATCTTTCGTTTGGATTCCAAAAGATGGTCGATATCGGAAGAGCCATCATAACGGAACCAAAAATCATTTTGCTTGATGAACCTGTTGCAGGAATGAATCCTTATGAAACAGAAAAAATAAGTGAACTTATCTTGTTTTTGAAGGAAAAAATGAATTATACAGTGATGCTTATTGAACACGATATGTCATTAGTCATGAAAGTATCTGACTATATTACTGTTGTTAATTTTGGAGAAAAAATTGCTGAAGGACTTCCAAAAGATATCATTCAAAATCCAAAAGTAATAGAAGCCTATTTAGGGGAGGTTAAAACACATGCTTGAGCTAAAAGATATACATGTCCACTATGGACCCGTTCATGCATTAAAAGGAGTTAATATTACGATTCCTCCTGGAAAAATCGTCTCCCTCCTAGGGGCAAATGGGGCTGGGAAGTCGACAGCATTAAAGGCAATTTCACGACTGATCCCTGTAACAAAGGGAGAGTTTGAAATGGACAAGGTCAATTTACTAAAAAAATCTGCTAGTGAAATTGTTCGGATTGGAATCATACATTGCCCAGAAAACCGTCGAATATTTCCTGATTTCACGGTTGAAGAAAATTTAAAGATAGGGACTTATCATCGAAAAGATAAGGGGAATTTTAAAAAAGATTATGAACGTGTATTTTCCTATTTCCCACGATTAAAAGACCGGCTAGATCAAAAAGGCGGGACATTAAGTGGTGGAGAACAACAAATGCTGGCTATTGGCAGGGCACTAATGGGAAATCCATCTGTTCTACTTTTAGATGAACCCTCGCTGGGTCTAGCTCCAATTTTAGTAAAAGAAATCTTTGAAATTATTAAAGAAATTAATAATGAGGGAAAATCGATATTGCTGGTTGAACAAAATGCTAACATGGCGATGTCCATATCACATTATTCTTATGTTCTTGAAAATGGGAGGATTACACTAGAGGGAGTTTCACATGAAATAGCTTCAAATCCAAAAGTAAAAGAATCTTATTTAGGGACTGCATGACGGTATTATTATTTTTGTATTATACTAAATAAAAGGAAAATTGCCTTAAAGGTATTTCGATTATTATTTTGATGTCCTCAAGAACAAAGGAGAGATAGGTATGGGTACAAGTCTACGGCAGAAAAAAATGGCGAAAAAGAAAAATGAAATATTAAGGTCTGCTTCATCGATAATATCAGAAAAAGGGTATGAAAAGACAACAATGGAGGAAATTGCCTCGCAGCTCTTAATGACAAAAGGGTCTATGTATTATTATTTCAAAAATAAAGAAGAGTTATTGTTTGAATGTCACTTAATGATATTAGATCCAAGCATTGAAAAAATAAAAGAGATTAAAAATAGCGATCTTACATCTATAGAGAAAATGAGAAAAGTAATTATTGATTATATCATTTTTGAAATTAATGAAAAAGCAATGTTTAATGTTGCAGGTAAGCTGGATCAAACATTTTCAAGTGAGTTTTTGGAAAAAATTCTAGCAAAGCGTGATGAGTATAATCATATTTTTGATGAGTTAATCCTAGAAGGGATTAATGATGGTGGATTTCAAAAAGTTGACGTTAAAATGACAAGGTTGATCATTCTAGGCGCTCTGAATTCAATTCAATCATGGTATAAACCTGACGGTAAAATGAAGCCGGAAGAAATAGCCAACATCCATGCTGATTATATACTTAGAATACTTTTATAAAACATCTAAATAGGGGTCTTATTAGTTAAAGGAAGGGTGGATTATGTCTACAAATTTAATCGGTCGTGAACTAGAGCCTTATTCATTCCCAATTGAAAAGGGGAAAATTAGAGAACTTGCATTAGCAATTGATGACAATCAATATGACTTTTTACAAGGAGAAAGAATTCAACCTACATTTCCTACCGTCATTGAATTTAGATTAAGTCAAAACCCTATACCTAAACAACTGGGTTTGAAAGAAGATAAACTATTACACGGTGAACAAGAGTATGAGTATTTAGGGGAAATAGTACCAGGCGATGAATTGACGGTAAACGGAGTGGTTGAGGATCATTTTATAAAAAGCAATAAGAACTTTATTATTGTTAAACGAGAATTTACTAATCAAAATGGTGAACTGGTGTTAATTAGCAGAACCACCATAATCGAAATGAAATAGGAGGTTTGATTTTAATGAAAGTAGGATACCAATTTGAACCTCTCGAAAAAGAAGAAATTTCACACACTCAGCTTGTTAGATATGCAGGCGCGTCTGGGGATTTCCATCCGCTGCACACAGTTGTTCCATATGCAGAAAAGGCTGGATTCGGTGATGTGATTGCACATGGAATGATGATTATGGGGTTTATTGGTCAAGCAATTGGAAACTGGTTTTCATCAAATGAACTTGCAAAATTTTGGGTCCGTTTTCAATCTATAACCAGACCAGGTGAAAAAATTACGGTTAAGGGCTGTATTATAGATGAAGCAGAGGATAGATGGATCTGTGAAGCAACTGCAAGTAACGAAGATGGTGAAGTTAAAGTGAAAGCAAAATTTGAAGTGAAAAAATTACAGAAAGATAGAGAACATTTTGTAGAATAATGTTCTCCTAAACTTGGAGAATTAGATTAACGATGAAAGGAGGAACGAACATGAAAGCAATGATCTTAAAGGATAAAGTTAAACCAGGAACAAAAATGGCAGAGCTGTTTTATGAAGATATTGAAGTACCAAAACTAGGTCCAAATGATGTTCTAATTCGCTTAATTACAGCAGCTATAAACAGGCGTGATGTCTTTATACGACTAGGGCTTTACCCAAACATTCAAGTTCCTTCGATTATCGGATCTGATGGGGCTGGAATCATTGTGGAATTAGGGGAGGAAGTTAAAGGATTTAATTTAGGAGACGAAGTAGTCATTAACCCAACAATCAATTGGGGAGACAATCCTGCTGTCCATGGACCATCATTTTCAGTTTTAGGTTTGCCATTGGATGGAACTTACTCTCAATATATTAAAATATCTTCAGAAAATGTCTTTCCAAAACCTAGAAATTTATCCTGGGAAGAGACTGCCGCTATCCCCTTGGCAGGGATAACGGCCTATCGCGCAATAGTTTCTAAAGGGAAAGTTAAGAAAGGTGATAGTGTTATCATTCCGGGTATTGGGGGTGGCGTGGCAACTTTTGCATTGCAAATAGCTGTGGCAAAGGGTGCGAATGTATTTGTTACTTCTAGTAGTGACGAAAAGCTAGAAAAAGCTATAAAACTTGGTGCGGCCGGAGGGATAAACTATCATTCTGAAGACTGGGTGAAAAAATTAAAAGTAATGTCTGATGGGGCTGATCTATCTGTTGATAGCATTGGAGGAGAGACATTTAATGAATTAATTAGTCTTGCTAATCCAGGCAGCAGAATTGTTTCTTTAGGAGCAACATTAGGTCCGGTAAGTAATCTTGTTATGCCACGTATTTTTATGAAGCAGCTAACGATTATGGGCACCATGATGGGGAATCCTGAAGAATTTGCCGCAATGTTAAAGTTATATGAGTGTAACAATTTAAAACCTTCACTAGATATCGTTTACCCCTTAGAAGAGATTGATTTAGCACATAGAAGAATGTACGATGGAAAACAATTTGGAAAAATCATTTTAAATATCCCCTCATGATTTTGCAGATAAAATAATGAAACTTCACTAGATTCTATTGCAAGAAAGTAATATGGAAACTATTTTTTATAATAGTTTAAATTTTCAAAAAAATAATTGACCAGAAGATACTAGATGAATTATACTAACCTCATGTTAAGAAAAAAAATCATGCATCAAAAATTGAACAGTGATTTAAAAAGGAGGTCTTTAGTTCTAATAGTAGTTCTACTTAGTATTTCCTCTCATCACGGTAACCCAAATAAGTTAAAAATTTCACCTCTTTGAATTAGTAATAATTCCACCATACGAATTACATCCACGTTAATAAAATTTTATGAAAGCGTTTCAAATGTTGTGTTCTACAAGGAAATTTACATCCTAATCCAAAATGAATAGAGGAGGGTCATGAATGATTAAGAAAAATATTGTTTGGTTACTAATTGTAACTCTTCTTCTCTTAACTGCATGTGGAGCTGGAGGGAGTCAAGGTTCAAGTTCCTCTGTTAAAACCAGCCAGGGGGTTTCAGAAAATGAAATAATCGTAGGTCAGATTGGAGCTCAATCTGGGGCCTATGGTGTTTATGACGCTGTTAGACAAGGGCTGCAATCTTACTTCAATTACGCAAACGAAGAGGGGGGCGTAAACGGTAAGAAAATTAAGTTAATTGCTTATGATGATAAGTTTGAGGCTAAAACAACCGTTCAGAATGCGAAGCGCTTGGAAGAAAATGATAAGGTATTTGCATTAGTTGGAAATGTGGGGACTATCCAAACGATGGCGATTGTTCCTTACTTAAAGCAACGAAATCTTCCACTAATAGGAGTAACTTCAGGATCAAAAGTATTATTTAATCCTACTGATCCAAATATCTTTGGTAACGTAGTGAATTATACAGTCGAAATCGATATCCTCGTCGACTATTTAATTAAGGAAAAAGGAGTAAAGAAAATCTTTGTCTCTTATTTAAATAATGACGCAGGTAAAGAAACATTGGATGGCATAGCACGAGCTTTAGAACGTTATCCTGATGTTGAAGTTGTAGGAGAAGGACCTCACCTTCCAACAGATACAGATTTTAGCGGGATTGCTCAGAAAGTAAAAGAATCTAATCCTGACGCAGTTGTAATGGGTTCTGGACCAAGTACTACCGCAAATTTAAAAAAGGAATTGCATAAAATGGGTTTGAAAGATGTACTTTATGCTGCTTCTTCAACGGGCGGAGATGATCCTAACTTATTTAATCTTGTGGGTGAAGATGTTTGGACGGGAACAATTAGCACCACTTCTATTCCTACTCCTGCAGTTTCAGAAGATCCTGACATGAAAATTTTTGTAGATCAGTATAAGAAAGATTTTCCGAAGTCGTCAACAAGTGGATTTGCTATGTGGGGATGGGCAATGGGACAAATTTTTGTTGAAGCTGCTAAGCGTAGTGGTGATGAATTAACTCGTGATAATTTGAAAAAACAACTTGAAACCCTTGATAATTGGGAAGGTTCACTCTATCCAGCGATAACCTATACTTCTGACAGCCATTTTGGTAATACAACCATCTATATTACAGAGGCAAAAGATGGCAATATCGTACCGATTACAAAACCAATTACTTATGATGTAAAAGAAAAGAAAATTAAATATTAGGAATAATTATTCTATTTTGAAATTGGAGGAGTTATAAATGCTAAAATCAGAGTTAAAAGAGAAATTTAAATCAGTTCGTGGATATTGGGATGATTCATTAGATGGTTTATTAGATCAAGACCCAGAGTTTTTTGAAGCTTTCTTACAATTTACATCAGTCCCATGGAAGAAAGGTGCACTAGATCCTAAAACGAAAGAGCTTTGTTATTTATCTGTTTATGCTAATGCTTCACACTTGTACACACCAGCAATTAAAACTCACGTTCAAAAGGCTATGCAATTTGGCGCTACAAAAGAAGAAATTTTGGAAGTATTTCAGCTTATAAGTGTAATAGGGATGCATACTTTTCTTGAAGGTCTCCCTCTTCTTATTGAAGAGATTAATAAGAATGAAGTTATCGATACTGAACTTAATGAACGTAAGAGTAAACTTAAAGAGGAATTTATTAAAGGACGTGGCTATTGGAATGCCTTTTGGGATGGTCTGCTTCTACTAGATGACGAATTCTTTGAAGTTTATATTAAGTTCTCTACAATTCCGTGGAAAAAAGGTCCATTAACACCAAAACAAAAAGAATTCATTTATATTGCAGGGGATGCATCTGCTACACATTTATATACACCTGGGTTAAGAGTTCATGTTCAAAATGCATTAAAATATGGGGCAACAAAAGAAGAAATTCTAGAGGTCTATCAATTAGCGGCTGAAGTAGGAATGGGTACATTTAAAGAAGGTATGCCTATTTTGATTGAAGAATTAGATAGGTTAACAGCTGCAAAATAGAAAATTTACTAAAAAATAACAATATTCAATTTGAGGAGGCAACATATTGGAGAAAGTTCTAGAAAAAACATTACAAGGTAATTTCTTATTACTGCCAATGAACAATGTGGTCTTTGGAGAAAATTCTGTAGAACAACTGCCTCAACTTCTTGCAATAAATGGAATAAAGAACCCGTATATTATTACGGGGAACACAATAGCAAATAAAACTCCACTTGTTGAAAGGTTAAAGAATATTATCGGTGTTGATAATGTTGCAGGAGTCTATTCGGAATGCAAAGCGCATGTCCCTAAACGAATGGTATTGGATATTGCGGAGGATATGAGTAAGACAAATGCGGATGGCATTATTAGTTTTGGAGGAGGAAGCCCTGTTGATGCTGCAAAAAGTGTAGCAATGGTGCTAGCTGAAGAAATCCATTCAATCGAAAAGTTAAATGAGTATCCAATACAATTTAATTATCAAACAGGTGAGTTAACTTTTAGGCCGTTATCATCAAAACCACTTCCGCATATTGCGATTACAACAACATTGTCAGCTGGAGAATTTACTCACATAGCAGGCATGACGGATGAAGTAACAAAGGTTAAGGTAGGTGCCATTGATCCGCAGTTAACACCTGTTGCAGTAATACATGATCCTGTATTGACACTTCATACTCCAGATTGGCTCTGGCTTTCTACCGGAATTAGAGCTGTAGATCATGCAGTAGAGTCGATTTGTTCTAATGATCATATGCCATTTACGGATGCACTTGGTAAAGAGGCATTACGATTATTAACCACCTATCTTCCAAAATGTAAAGAAGACCCAACTGATTTAAATGCTAGAAGCTATTGTCAAATGGGTGCATGGTTATCTATTTCTGGACTTGCAAATGTTAATTTAGGGTTAAGCCATGGAATTGGGCATCAACTAGGAGGTAGATGTGGTGTCCCACATGGTGTCACCTCCTGTGTAATGCTACCTACTGTTATGGAATATAATTTGGATGTTACAAAAGAGAGACAAGCAATGATTGCTAGAGTGATTGGTGCTGCAAAATATGATGAAAATGACGAGATTGCTGCAAGCAATGCGGCTCCTGCTATAAGAGAATTTATTAAGAACTTAGATTTACCTTGGAGACTCCGAGATACAGTTGTAGAAACAACAGATTTTGATTTATTAGCAAAAGACGCTTTAGAAGACTTTATTGTTGCAACAAATCCTAGAAAAATAAATGGCAGGGAAGATGTCATCGAATTGCTAGAAAAGGCATGGTAATAATTAAAAAGAGAAATTCATAGAAAGATAGGAGGATACTATGTATTACCAAGGAACAGTAGGAGAATTATTAACTGAAAGAGCTGTACAGTACCCTAATAAAATTTATTTGCGATTTCGCGATGAGACCTTTACCTATAATCAAGTTGACAAAATCACTAATAGCGTTGCCAACTCTTTAAAAGACCTTGGAATTGTAAAAGGCGACAAAGTGGCAATGTTAATGGATAACGGTAAGGAGTTTGTATTTTCTGCATTTGGTATATTAAAATGTGGTGGAGTAGAGGTACCCATTAATACTGCGCATAAAAAACAATTACTTCAATATCAATTGAATCAATCCGATTCAAAATTCATAATCGTTGAGGAAAAATATTTTGAGGAAGTTAAAAACGTTTTTGACGGTCTTGAAAAAATGGAAAAAATCATTGTTGTTGGCGAGATAAATAATAGTGATAACCTTCCGGTAATTTCCTTTGAAGATCTACTCAATGGTGACTGTAACCCATTAGATATTAAATTACATTATACAGATATTCAATCTATTATGTTTACATCTGGAACTACTGGGCCTTCAAAAGGTGTTTTAGTTACTCATAGACATTGCCTTCTAGTCGCTACAGATTGGTTGAAGGTGAACGCTTATAAAACGGAAGATAGTTTATATACACCACTTCCGCTTTTTCACACGATTGCCCACCAACTTGGTCTAATGGCCACTTTAGTAGCTGGTTCTGAAATATCCATAGTGAAAAAGTTTAGTGCAAGTGGATTCTGGGATGATGTAAGATATTTTAATGCAACAGTTGGCCACGTCATATTCGCTATGATTCCAATTTTATTAAATCAACCGCCTAATATAAATGATAAGAACCATAAATTGCGATCAGTCTACATAGGACCTTCTGCCTTGTCTGATCGCTTCGAGGAACGATTTGGTGCAAAGGTAGTTGAGGTTTACGGAGCATCAGAGACAGCCTTTTTGACAAGTTTTGAATATGGGAAATTTAAACCGGGTTCATGTGGAAAAGCAAATGAGAACTATGAACTTAAACTTGTTGATGATTTTGATAATGAAGTGCCAGTGGGTACTGCCGGGGAATTTGTTGTACGCTCTAAAAAACCATATACACTTTCACTAGGATATTATAATATGCCTAAGGAAACTGTAGAAGCTTTTAGAAATCTATGGTTCCATACTGGTGACTTTGGCTACCGTGATGAAGAAGGATATTATTACTTTGTTGATAGAAAGAAAGATGCGATTCGAAGAAGAGGAGAGAATATATCATCATTCGAAGTTGAGAGCATCATAAATGCACACCCTGCGGTCCTAGAATGTGCAGCCATAGCTGTCCCGTCAGAACTTTCAGAGGACGATGTGAAAATTGTTGTAGTTTTAAAGGAAGGAATACAAGTAACAGCAGATGAACTTTATCAATATTGCGTGTCTAATATGGCGAAATTCATGGTTCCACGCTATATTGAGTTTGTAAAAGAAATGCCAAAGACCGCTACAGGGAAAATTCAAAAAGTCCAATTGCGCAAGTTTGGAAATAATGGGATTACTTCAGAGACTTGGGATAATGAAAAAATTCTTAAAAAGTAATTAATCATTGACGAGAGAGGTGGTCTTTAGAAGTTGTTTGTATAACAGCTTTAAAGACACCTCTTTTTTTAATCTCTCAAATTTCTTATTAAAAAGATTAGTCATTTGTAAAATTATTTGAAAATTGTTATTATTTAATATAGATGTAAACGGTATCATTTATTAGGTACTTGAATAAAAAGGAGATGATAGTTTGTTACCTCTTGAAGGTATTCGAATCCTTGATCTCACAAGGCTTCTTCCCGGACCCTATTGCACATTATTGCTTGCTGATTACGGAGCAGACGTGATAAAGGTGGAAGACCCTAAAAGCGGAGATTATGCCCGCTGGTACGAACCAAGGGTAAACGATGATCAAAGTGCTATGTTTATCTCGCTAAACCGCAATAAACGCAGCATTGCCCTTGACCTTAAAGACGAAAAAGATAAAGAGGCTTTTATTTCTTTAATCAAAACTTCGGATGTCCTGATTGAATCATTCCGTCCTGGGGTTATGGATCGACTGGGGCTCGGGTTTGAGGAATTGAAGGTACATAATCCAAAACTGATTTATTGTGCGATAACCGGTTATGGACAATCTGGTCCATACGCAAAAGAGGCAGGACACGATATAAATTTCTTGAGTTACTCAGGACTGTTACATTTACAAGGCGAACCGAATGAAAAGCCGCTTATCCCATCCGTTCAAATAGGTGATATTGGAGGGGGAGCGTTAATGGCTGCTATTGGTATCCTATTAGCTATTATCGATGCAAAGAAATCGAACAAGGGTCAATTTGTTGATATCTCCATGCTAGATGGTGCTCTTTCATGGATGCATACGATTCTGCCAAACTATTGGACTTCCGGTGAAATGCCGAATCGCGGGGAACTGACCTTAAACGGCGGGAAAGCATGTTATGAGATTTATAGAACAAGAGATGATCGATTTATTTCCGTTGGAGCACTTGAATATAAGTTTTGGAAGAATTTTTGTAAGGTAATCGGTAAGCAAGAACTAATTGACCAACTAGATGAACCCCTAGAACAGCAGCGCTTAATGAAGAAGGAAGTTCAAGCAGCCATCCATCAAAAAACATTAACAGAATGGCTTGAGCTTTTTGAGGGTATTGATGCCTGTATCTCCCCAGTCTTAACTCCAGAAGAACTCGCAGATCATCCACAAATTAAACATCGTCAAATGATTGAAGATATCACACATCCAGAAATGGGAGTAATCAAACAAATAGGTAATCCCATTAAACTATCAAATTCAACTATTCGTACAAGACGGCATGCACCCGGTCTTGGGGAACATTCAAAGGAAATTTTGAAGGAACTAGGTTATTAGTGGGAGAAAGGGGATAGGAATATGAAAATACAAGATTCCATTGCTTTGGTAACAGGCGGTGCTTCGGGACTTGGAGAAGCAACAGTCCGAAATATTGTTAAAAACGGCGGGAGAGCTGCTATTTTGGACCTCTCAGAAGAAAGAGGCATCCTTTTGGCTGAAGAATTAGGGGGAAATGCTGTTTTCTACAAAACAAATGTAACGAGCGAGGAAGATGTTCAAAATGCCATCCATTCTGCGATTGCTCAATTTGGCAGTATCAATACGGTTGTGAATTGTGCAGGTATTGCAGTTGCTGAAAAAACAGTAGGCAGAAATCAAGCGCATAGTTTTGATAATTTTAAAAAAGTAATTGAAATTAATTTAATCGGTACCTTTAACGTAATCCGGCTTGCTGCTGCCCAAATGGTAAATAATTCGCCGAATCAAGAAGGAGAAAGAGGGGTGATCATCAATACCGCCTCTGTTGCAGCTTTTGATGGTCAAATCGGTCAGGCTGCATACAGTGCCTCTAAAGGCGGGGTGGTAGGAATGACATTGCCAATTGCACGCGACTTAGCGAAATCCGGTATTAGAGTCATGACGATCGCACCTGGATTAATTGAAACACCACTTTTTGGTTCATTGTCTGAACAGGCTAAAGCTGCCTTGGAAACGCAGGTACCATTCCCATCAAGACTTGGCCGCCCTTCTGAATATGCACAATTAACTCAGTCTATCATCGAAAATGTCATGCTTAATGGGGAAACCATCCGCTTAGATGGCGCCATTCGCATGGCTCCAAGATAGATCAAAAATTTTTTCAAAATTTATTTCAAATTGGAGGAAGATAAAATGCGTGAAGTTGTGATTGTAGAGGGTGTTCGTACACCGGTTGGCAAAAGAAAAGGACTATTGAGTTCAGTCCGTCCAGATGAACTGGCAGCAAAGGTATTAAAGGAATTAGTAAATCGTGCTGGCATTTCTCCAGGAATCGTCCAGGACGTAATCTTAGGCTGTGTTTCCCAGGTGGAAGAACAAGGCCTGAATATTGCGCGTACAGCAACGTTAATGGCAGATTTCCCAATTCATGTACCAGCAACTACATTAGATCGTCAGTGCGGATCTGGCCAGCAAGCGATTCACTTTGCTTCCCAAGCCATTCTCAGTGGGGATATGGATATTGTCATTGCAGGCGGAGTTGAAAGTATGACACGAGTTCCACTAGGTGCAACTCGTAAGCAGTCAGGTTGGAGTGAAACACTTACTTCTAAATATGAAATGATTCACCAAGGCTTATCTGCGGAAAGAATTGCTGATCAATGGGGATTTACACGCACTCAGTTAGATGAATTTTCAGTTGAAAGCCATAATCGTGCACTAATCGCACAAGAAGAAGGTAGATTTGACAGAGAAATCATGCCTTTGGAAGTAACACTTGAGGACGCAAGTACAGTTGTTGTGAAACAGGATGAAGGACCGCGTAAAGGGTCTACGATTGAAAAATTAGCAGCGTTAAAAACAGTCTTTAAAGAAGATGGAAAAATTCATGCAGGAAACGCCAGCCAAATGAGTGATGGTGCTGCGGCTGTGTTATTAATGTCCCGGGAAAAAGCAGAGGAATTAGGACTTAAACCGCGATTCCGTATTGTTGCACGTTCCGTAGTAGGATCTGATCCAACATTAATGCTGACTGGTCCAATTGAGGCGACTAGACAGGTTTTAGCCAAAGCTGGGCTGACCATTGAGGATATGGATACCTACGAAGTAAACGAAGCGTTCGCACCAGTACCAATGTGCTGGTTAGAGGAGATTAAGGCAGATCCAAAGAAATTAAATCCAAATGGGGGAGCCATTGCCCTAGGTCACCCACTTGGAGCAACAGGTGCAAAATTGATGATCTCAATGATGCATGAATTAGAAAGAACAGGCGGCCGTTATGGATTACAGGCAATTTGTGAAGGCGGCGGTATGGCGAATGGAACGATTATTGAAAGAATTACTGAATGAGAAGTAGGGAGGGAGTAAGTAGCAAAGAGACTTTTTTGCTGCTTATTCCTTTTTGCAGATTACTAGAAAATTAGAGAGGGGAGAAGAGTTTTTGTTAAATGAAATAGGTGTAACACAAGTCACCATCCCGCTGCCTTTTCGGCTAAATCATGTAAATTGCTTTATAGCAGAAGGGGAAAAAGGATGGACTATCATCGATGCAGGATTAAATAATGAAGTATCTAGGGATAGTTGGAGACCTATCATAGGAAAACATGATGTTACCGACATCATTCTAACGCATTACCATCCCGATCATTTTGGATATGCCGGTTCCCTCCAACAGCTTACAAATGCTGAGGTGTGGATGTCTGAAATGGAAGCAGAAGCTGGATTAACATATTGGGAACCAGATTCTTTAATTGTTGTAAATGAAAACTATGATAGATGCGGGCTTCCTGAAAATTTATCACAGGTGTTAACGACTGATGAAAAAAGCTTTAACCCGCAAGTAAAACCATACCCAACTATTCAACATTACCTAGAAGAAGGAATGAAAATCGTATTCGGCAAATACGAATATGAAGTTATTTTTACACCGGGTCATTCTGATGGGCTAATCACTTTGTTTAATAAGGAGAAAAGTATCCTCTTTTCAACCGATCATATTTTACCAAGAATTTCACCAAATATTTCATACTGGTTCCGTGGTAATCGAAATCCATTACAATCGTTTATGACATCGTTGGAAAAAATTAAAGCTTTGGACGTTGACTTTTGTGTTCCTTCTCATGGGAAGCCATTTAGAAATGCCAATAAAAGAATTGAAGAATTATTGGTACATCATCTTGAAAGAATAGCGGAGACGTATGATGCTATTAAACAGCCAGCAACCATTTATGAGGTTAATCAACAGTTGTTTCGAAATTTGAATATTCATGAAACTCGCTTTGCTGTTGGGGAAACACTTGCTCACTTGGAGTATTTATATTTAAACCACCAATGTAAAAAGTTTCTTCAGGATGGTACATGGTATTACGAGAGTATTTAATATCAAAGGGTGTCCCGATAATGGACACCCTGCCTTTAAACATTATTGTTCTTTGTTTGAGTATACTGCAATCAACACAACCGCTTTACAATCCCCGATATTTTTCACTGTGTGTGGAACACTTGCGTTCCAGCTGAAGGAGTCACCTTCTTCTAAAGTTACAGAATCTTCTCCTTGCTCCGCTAATACTTTACCTTCTAACACTAAATGACATTCTTCCCCTTCATGCGCATGTGCGTCCCCAATTGAAGCTCCTGGTGGAAACTCCACACTCCTTAAGCTTAAACCACCCATTGAAGATATATTCTCAATTTTTAACTGATTAAACGTAGTCGTTGTCCTAGAATCTTTTCTAACCACGCGTAAATGTTGTTTTTTTTCTAATAATAAGTAGGGTAAAGGAATTTCTAAATAGCTGGCAATGGTTTGCAGAGTACTAATAGAGGGAGAGGTGTTATTGTTTTCTACATTACTGATAAATCCTTTTGATAGGCCAGTCCCTTCACACATTTGAGCTATTGTGATTTTTTTTCGATTTCTTATTGCACGAATTTTTGCACCGATATCCAGTTTGATCACCCTTTATGGTTTCCTAATATAGAACATATTTATATATTAGCAAAAATAATGTTGACAATCCACAAGATTCGCTGTTATCCTATAAGCAACAAATGTTCATATCTAAAAACATTTTATTTTTTTGAGTATATGTTTATTAATATGAATCTTTATTAACTATTAAAATACTTGAAGGAAGGAATGATATATATGAATGCACCTATGATTTATGAAGTTCGCCGCCCGAAAGAGATCCATCCTGATAAAAAATATCCTGCGTTGTTTATCATGCATGGAATAGGCAGTAATGAACAAAACATGCTGTCTTTGGTAAACGGATTAGAAGAACAGTTTTACATTTTTAGTATTCGAGGTCATCTCTCGCAGCCGCCAGGCTTTGCTTACTTCACGATTCAAGGCTACGGCAAACCACACCGGGAAGTGTTCGATGAAGGAGTAAGTAAGCTTACGAGTTTTATCGACTATGCTTGCGAACAGTATCCACTAGATACATCACATTTATACTTGTTAGGTTTTAGTCAAGGTGCGATTTTAGCCATGACGCTAGGCTTAACATTAGGAAGTAAAATAAAAGGTATTGTTGCACTAAGTGGTTATATTCCTGCTTTCGTAAAAGAAGAGTATACTATCAAGCCTGTGGATGAAGTATCACTATTTATCTCACACGGGGAAATGGATCAAGTTCTTCCATTCGAATGGGGAGTCGCCAATAACGAATATTTCCGTCAATTAGGTGCTAAAGTAACGTTTAACACCTATCCAGAAGGACATAGTGTTTCATTGAAAAACCATCAAGATTTTACAAACTGGTTATTAAAAGATATAGAAAACTAATTTATTTAAGGAGAGGGAGAAAAATAATGAAGAAATTCGAAGCAGGTACATTAATTTTACGTTTAGTATTAGGGGTTACATTTTTTGTTCATGGATTAGTGAAATTCCAAGGAGGAATTGAAAATATCGTTGGCTGGTTTGATTCCATCGGCGTACCAGGTGTTCTTGCCTATGGTGTTGCTGTGTTAGAAATGGTTGGTGGACTTGCATTATTGGTTGGTTTAGGAAGCAGAATTGTATCAGCATTATTGGTATTATTAATGCTTGGAGCAATTGTCAAAGGGAAATTAGCAGTCGGATTTTTAGGTAATGGTCAAGGTGCTGGCTGGGAATTAGATTTAGCATTACTAGTTATGGCATTATTTATTGCGATTAATGACAGCAAAATGTTCGCTTTAGATAAAGTGCTATTTAAAGGTCAAAAAAACACACCACAATCACTATAATACAGGAGGGAAAAGTACAATGATGCCATCACTCTTTATCGCTCATGGTGCACCATTGCTTGCGGTTGAAAACAACGAGTACACTCAATTTTTAAATCAACTGGGAAAGTCTTTACCTCGCCCAAAGGCGATTGTCTTATTTTCAGCCCATTGGGAGTCTAGAGCACAAAAAGTAAGCGAAGTGGATCAATATGACACCATTTATGATTTCGGCGGATTCGACCCAGCGCTATATACCATTAAATATCCAGCGCAAGGTTCACAGGAAATCTCTAATGAAATAATTGATTTATTCAAAGAAAATGGAATTCCTTTTGAAGTAGAAACGAAACGCGGCTTGGATCATGGGGCATGGGTTGTACTTCGTTTACTTTACCAAAATGCAGATGTTCCTGTTATAGCAATGTCTGTTAATCCTGCTCTTACTCCGGAAGAACAATATGAAATTGGAAAATCACTGGCTGCAATGCGTGATAAAGATGTTTTAATCATTGGCAGCGGAGGAACGGTTCATAACTTGAGAGCCGTGAATTTTGCAGACAATGGACAAATCGACCAATGGGCAATGGAGTTCGATGATTGGTTAGCCCATCATCTTCATACGTGGGATACAGATTCCTTGTTTAAATACGATTCACTTGCTCCGAATGCACAATATGCTGTACCTCCATATGGAAACGAACACTTTGTTCCAATTTTTTACGCCATGGGGGCAGCAGATGATAACAAAGAAGCGAAGTTATTACATCGCAGCTACAGATATGGAAACCTCAGTCATAGCGTATGGCAATTTGGCTGATAGTTAAAAATAACACTAACTCAACGTTAGTGTTATTTTTTTACAAGTTAGAATAATTCTTATCAATTGAAATATAGGGAGGATTATTGATATAATTATTCGGTTAATAATATAAGTAATGTATAAAAGTTAATAAGGTGGTAAATATGAATCAAGAGTTTAGAGTGTTATTGTATTATAAATATGTCACGATAGAGAATCCAGAAGAAGTGCAGCAAGAGCATCTTGAGTACTGTAATGACTTAGGCTTAAAGGGCAGGATTATTATAGCAGCAGAAGGTATTAACGGTACTGTGTCAGGTACACCTGAGCAAACAGACGCCTATATGAAATGGATGGATGAGCACCCGCTATTTGCAGGGACCATCTTTAAAATTGATGAAGCAACTGAGCATGCTTTCAAAAAAATGCGCGTTCGTCTTCGACCAGAGCTTGTTACTTTACGCCTAGAAGACGATGTTGATCCACATGTCACCACAGGAAAGCATTTAAAACCGAAAGAGTTTTTCGAAGCTATGCAAAGAGAAGATACTGTTGTGATTGACGCTCGGAATGATTATGAATATGACCTAGGCCATTTTAGAGGTGCTGTACGCCCGGATATTTTAAATTTCCGTGATTTGCCTGACTGGATTAGAGAAAATAAGGAAGAATTTGAAGGGAAAAAGATTCTTACTTATTGCACAGGCGGCATTCGCTGTGAAAAATTCTCAGGATGGCTTCTAAATGAAGGCTTTGAAGATGTATCACAATTAGAAGGTGGAATTGTTACCTATGGAAAAGACCCAGAAGTTCAAGGAGAATTATGGGATGGTCAGCTCTATGTGTTTGATGAGCGTATCAGCGTTCCTGTAAATCAAAAGGAGCATGTGGTTGTTGGGAAGGATTATTTCACTGGGGAGCCTTGTGAGCGTTATGTGAACTGTGCAAATCCTGAGTGTAACAAAAAGATCTTAAGTTCTGAAGAAAACGAACACCGTCATTTACGCAGCTGTTCACATGAATGCAGAACACATCCGCGAAATCGATATGTTGCTCAGCATGGGTTAACGGAAGAAGAAGTAAATGAAAGATTACTGAACCTCCAAACATAAAAGAAAGGCTGCACGCTCAAAGTATGGGTGTGCAGCCTTTTGTTATTTCTTAGCCAATACATCGCTTGATTTAACTAATTCATCAAATATTACGGTTGTTAAGCTATGAGCTCCCTTGCTGTCGTGGCCAGCTTCCCACAGCATCATGCCGCCAAAGCCGTGTCCAAGTGCTAAATTCGTCTTCTTTTTAATCGTTTCAACACCATTATAATGATAAGTCGTTCCATTCATACTTACCGTATCCTTCGCAGCATTAGCGGGATCACTGTTGATAATAGCAGCATAAGAAACCTGCTTAATAGCGGGGTCTTCAGGCTGAGCATAAAAAGGAACACCTAAAACAAGCTTTTCTTTCGGCAGATTGTTTTGATCAAACAAATTAGCCCAATAGTTTACTATTTTCTCCGTAAACGGATAAGGAGATAAATTGGCCGCATTGTAGCCGCCATCCCACTGACCATCATAAGCCATGATATTGACATGATCAACATGCTGGAAAGTTGATGGTTCATAGACGACAAAGCCCATTTCGGTGCCTGTCACCGCATGAATTTTCGCATAAACAGCAATTGATAGTTCTTTACCTTTTGGATGAAGCTGAGCGCTAAGTTCCTTTGCAAATGCTGCCAAGTTTGCTGCATCAGCTTTTGAACGAGGATGTTCGAAATCGATATCGATACCGTCTAGATGTTCACGATCTACCATACTAGTAAGTTCATTTACTAGTTTCGTTCTAGAATCAGGATTGCTGATGGCTGCTTTAAATGGTTCATAGGATTCCCCGCCATTTATATGAAACCAGCCGCCAACCGCTAAGATTACTTTTGTATTGTGTTTGTCAGCTTCCTTAACCATGGCTCGTAAATTATTGATGGCCGAATCGCCATTTAGCAAAATTCCTCCATCGGGTGTTGGATGAGCAAACGAGAAGATTGCGTGTGTTAGTTTGGAATAATCAACCACATTGGGATCACGAAAATCCTGTACATAACCTAATAACACTTTAGATTCCTCTAAACTCTCCTCTGGAATTGCTTTTTGTTCGAGGGTTATATTTGATTCTGAAGCTTTTTCTATTTTAAGCAGTTGCGACGCTTGTTCTGTTTTATTTTTTGAATATATGACTCCTGTAAATATTCCCCCTGTAAAGGTAAGTAAGATTACCAGGGCTAGGAGGATTTTGCTTTTTTTCATAGATTGTTTTCCTCCCTATTATTCTCATACTTTAAAATTGTATCAAAAAAAGAGAGGAAGGAGAGATGGTAATATCCGCCTTGCAAATAATTGGTAAACTTGAAACCAAATTTATTGTTAATTAAGCTCAAATATTGTCTAATGGTAGTAAGACTTCTAGTGTAAAGGAGATTCACTTCTGTGTGGGCTGTTGGAGTAGGAATTATCTTACTATATAATTTATTGATTTTTTATATTGGGTACAATATTTGGGTATGGTTAAAAAACATTAGCGGAGATCGAAAGAGTATAAAAATAA
Organism: Bacillus sp. CZDM1; assembly: GCF_055502545.1. Lineage (NCBI taxonomy): Bacteria > Bacillati > Bacillota > Bacilli > Caryophanales > Bacillaceae > Bacillus > Bacillus sp. CZDM1. Next base: position 330,950 of record NZ_JBUESO010000002.1, read on the forward strand.
TATTCTGGGTTGTCCTTGTTATTTTTGCTTATTCTTTTGTTTTTTCACGATGGTTAGATGAGAGTTTATTTTTTACTTGGCTTGGTGCAGCGTGGCTGTCGTTATTTTACTTTTTAATATTGCTGCTTCCCTTAGCTAATTTAGCGGTATTTTTAAGAAGATTTACAAAAATACAGAAAGAAAAGTTTGTTAAAAGGACAGGATACACCGTACTTGTTGTGATTGTTTGCTCTTTCTTTTTTGGAATATTTAATGCTTACAGCCCTAAAGCGAAAACATATCAGATTAATATCCCGAAACAGGTTGAAGGGAAACAAAGCTTGAAAATTATTATGGCTTCAGATATGCATTTTGGGGATTTATCCGGCAGCGGGCAGGCAAAAAAATTAGTAGAATATATAAATTCACAAAAACCTGATCTGGTCCTCTTTCCAGGGGATATTATCGATGACGATATCACACCTTTTCTTGAAGAATGTATTCCAGAGATTCTAAAACAAATACAAGCGCCTGTGTATGCTTCCTTAGGAAATCATGATCGTGATGATGTAGATTTAGTGAAGATTTTTAATAATAGTGGAATGAAGGTATTAGATGATGAGGTGCTGAACCTTCCTGAAGGGATAGTCCTAGTGGGCAGAAAAGACCGGGGATATCAGGATGTTGTTAGAGCTGAGCTTCCTGCATTAATGAAGCAGGTCGATGTTAAAAAACCCGTATTCCTTCTTGAACATCAGCCTTATGATTTAGATATCGCTGAAAAAAATGGAGTGGATCTGATTCTATCTGGCCATACACATCGAGGACAGGTGGCACCTGGAAATCTGATTACGAATATGATTTTTGAAAATGATTGGGGCTATCTGAAGAGAGGGGAGCTGCAATCCATAGTCTCCTCGGGTTATGGTGTATGGGGACTGCCTATCCGAATTGGAACACGATCAGAAATTGTTCAAATTAACGTTACGTTTAATCCCTCAAGATAAAAATTGTAGGAATCCACCTGTTTCAGGTGGATTTTTTTACATTTAGATATAAAAGACAAACTGACAGTGTTTTTTTATTCTCTATTTGAATAATATTTATTGATGACTGCAAATTTTATAAAAGCGCTTTATTGCCATAAAGGAGAGAAGCGAATGGAAAAACTAACCCCTTCTGAGGTTCAGGAAAAGTTATCCTCCGTTCCAAACTGGAGATTAACGGATGAAAAATGGATTGAACGAAAGTATCGTTTTCGCGACTATTTAAAAGGAATCGATTTTGTCCAGCAAATCGCAAATCTATCTGAGCAGGTTAACCACCATCCATTTATTTCAATAGACTATAAGGTCGTTACTTTAAGGATTTCCTCATGGAATGCAAGGGGTTTAACCGCATTGGATTTTGATTTAGCAACAAAGTATGATGAGTATTATTTACAAATGAAAGGTTAATTTCCTTCTAAGGGAGAGATTTCTAAATGGGAGAAGTAAAGAAAGTTCCAAGACACCTACAAAAATACGTAGTTGATCAACAATATGAAAAATATACTCCGATCGATCATGCTGTATGGCGCTATGTGATGAGACAAAACCATAACTATTTAAAGGATACTGCCCATCAAGCATATGTTGGCGGGTTAAAGGCTTCAGGGATATCCGTAGAGAAAATACCCAATGTAATGGATATGAACAAAGCGTTAAAACCCTTCGGTTGGGGGGCTGCCAATATTGATGGTTTTATACCAGGCGTTATTTTTTTCGACTTTCAGGCACATGGTATCCTGCCGATTGCCTCAGACATTCGTAAACTAGAAAACATTCAATATACACCAGCACCAGATATCATCCATGAAGCAGCAGGTCACGCACCAATCCTTTGTGAAGAGAAGTTCTCTGAATATGTAAAGCTATTTGGACAAATTGGATCAAAAGCATTGGCCACAAGTGAGGAGCATGAATTATTTGAAGCAGTGCGTACCTATTCGAATTTATTAGAAAGTGGAAAAGCAACAAAAGAAGAAATCGAAGAAGCTAAAGCCAACTTTGAAGAAAAACAGTCAGCTGTAACGGAATTATCAGAAGCAGAACAAATATCACGTTTATATTGGTGGACGGTTGAATACGGCCTAATTGGCAGTGTCAACCAGCCACAAATCTATGGTGCTGGCCTTCTCTCTTCTGTTTCGGAAGGAAGAAGCAGCTTAACAGCTTCAGTTAAGAAACTACCATTTAACCTGCAACGCGTTATTGAAACAGGTTTTGATATTACCAAACCACAGCCACAGCTTTTTGTATGTGACAGCTTTGATCAATTAATCGATGCTGTGAATAAATTTTCGGAAACCATGGCCTTTAAAATTGGAGGGACAGAGGGCTTAGAGAAAGCACTTCGTTCGAATCATACGGCTACGGTTCAATATAGCTCAGGGCTGCAGCTAACCGGTACATTACGTATCATCATAAAGGATGAAAAAGGTGAAGCGATATACATCCAAACAGAGGGTCCATCAGCATTGGCATATAACCATACTGAATTGAAAGGACACGGTAAAACGACACACCACGATGGCTTTGGAGCACCAATTGGAGGAATCGTAAACGTGATAAAACCTCTTGAGAAGCTTACTGATGCCGAGCTTGGAGAAATTGGAATAGAGATTGGAAAAGAATGTACCCTTGAGTATGAGAGTGGAGTTAAGGTAGTGGGAGCTCCAGTACATTGGATTCGAAAAGAAGACAATCTCCTATTCATCTCTTTTAGAGACTGTACGGTTTCCTTCGCTGATCAAACTTTATTCCAGCCCGAATGGGGTACGTACGATTTGGCGGTTGGAGAGAAAATATCTTCTGTTTTTGCCGGTGCAGCGGACTCTGAGCAATTTTATGCGGATTTGGAAGAAGTAGAGTCGAAACCGCTGGCTAAAAGAGAATTATCTCAGCTGGAACAATTGTATGGGAAAATTAGAAATATCCGTGAAAATACTGATTCTGACATTGAAGTTGTTATAACAGAAGTGATTGAAAAATTAACAACAGATTATCAGGAAGATTGGTTATTAAGAATTGAGATAATGGAGTTATTGGTAAAAAATAATCTGTTGCCAGAAAAACAGTTGTTGCTCAAAGAACAGCTTGAAGAGATAAAGCTTATACATGACGAATACCCTGTGTTAATTGAGAGAGGGCTTATGTTAACCAAGGTCATGACGGAATAAAAATTAACAACCTTCCGCCCATTGAATATACTTATAAAAGGTTGAATCGATGGGCGGAAAATTCTATGGAGAATCAACTAAAAGAGCTTTTCGGGGCCTGGATCCAAGCTGTCGGCTCAGTGATTTCTGCGATTGCCCAAACAAAGGAAACTATTAATGCAAACAAAAAAGAAATATAATAGGTGACAAGTGATAAGTGGAATGAAGGAAGGGCAAACTGTAGTAAAAAGAAGGTTAAATTTAGGTGAAATGTAATGAAATTACTATGTATAGATGGCGGTGGAATTCGAGGTATTTTTGCTATAGCCATTTTACAAGCATTGGAAGAAGAAGTGAGTCATCCAGTTGGAGAACTATTTGATGTAGTGGCTGGTACAAGTACTGGGGCAATCATCGCCGCTTCTGTTTCGCTAAATAAAAATATGAAAGAAGTATATGAAAGTTACAAGTACTATGGTGAAAAGATTTTTACTAGACAGGCAAAGGTTGGGCTTTTCAAAAGTGTCTATAGTGACCGATCACTAAGACACCTTTTAAAAAAAGCATTTGGTGAAGTGGAAATGGAGGATATTCCCAAACCGCTTCTTATTCCAGCAGTGGACATTACTCATGGAAAACCGTTTATTCACCGCTCAAACTATGGTCATCCCGAAAGTGAAGATTTGTCGATTAAACTTTGGGATGCTGTCCTTTCATCATGCTCAGCACCTGTTTATTTTCCTCCAAACAAAATAGGTGATCAATATTTATCCATTGATGGCGGTTTATGGGCGAATAATCCTTCATTAGTAGGCCTTACCGAATCTATTCATTATTTTAAAAAAACTATGGATGAAATAAACATATTATCGATTGGAACAGGATTACAAACTATTGATTTTACAAACGACAATGAAAAGTATTGGGGGATAAGACAATGGCTCCCATTCCATTTCCCATCAATGAAGGTAACACCGAAACTTCTTGATTTAGCTCTTCATTTGTCCTCAGAATCTGTATCCTATCATTGCCAGCTGCTACTAAGGGATCAATACCTGCGTATAAATGAAGAATTGGGAGAGGAAGTTCCTTTTGATGAGATAAAGTATATGGATGTACTAAGTGACTTAGGAAGAAGTGTTTTTCAAAAGCAGAAAGATGAAATCCTTTCATTTATAGGAAAGTAGAGGTGAAGGTCATGTATAAATTGTTGTCTCATAATGATCTTGATGGTGTGGGATGTGGAATTCTAGCAAAACTAGCATTTGGTGAAGATGTAAAGGTTCGCTACAATTCCATTTCTGGTTTAAATCGAGAGGTAGAATGGTTTTTCGATAACGAGGATAAAAATACTTTTTTGTTTATTACCGATTTGTCTGTTAATGAAAAAAATGAACAGCGGATTAATGAGTTTTATCAAGATGGTGGAAAAGTACAGTTAATAGATCATCATAAAACCGCACTGCATTACAATGACTATCCATGGGGTCATGTGGTTGTCGAGGACGAGGAAGGAAAATTAACATCAGCAACCTCACTTTTGTATCATTATCTTATTTCCCATCAGCACATTGAAGTGTCAGACGCCATAACTGAATTTGTCGAGCTAGTGAGACAATATGATACGTGGGAGTGGGAAAAAAATGAAAATCACGATGCCCAACGTCTGAATGCTTTATTTTTCCTTGTCTCAATGGATGAATTTGAGGAAAAAATGATCACACGGCTTCAGACAAGTGAACACTTTCACTTTGATGAGTTTGAAAAGAAAATATTAGATATGGAAGAGGATAAAATTGATCGCTATATTCGCAGGAAAAGGAGAGAGCTGGTTCAGACAGAAATAGATGGACTTTATGCAGGTGTGGTCTACGCTGAATCCTATCACTCAGAGCTAGGGAATGAATTGGGGAAAGAATACCCTCATCTTGATTACATAGCGATATTAAATATTGGCGGAAAACGAATGGGTTTTCGAACTATACATGATCATGTGGATGTTTCCGCTGTGGCAGGGCAATATGGAGGAGGCGGACATGCAAAGGCATCTGGGTGCTCATTAACCGAAGAAGCCTATAAAAACTTTGTGACTGAAACCTTTCATTTAGAACCAGTTCCGGAAGATGCCAGACGAAATCGCTATAACCTGAAAGACTCCTCTTTTGGCACTCTGTATAAAAATAGAAGGGAAGATATCTACCTGCTCTATCAGTTTAATGACCAGGAATGGGCAATTGAACGAAATCAAAATAGAATAGAGCAAACCTTTGCTAATTTTGAAGATGGGGAAAGTTACTTAAAAAGAAATTATGAAGTCTGGCTAGTAAAAGACGATGATTTTGTTAAGTACCTCATGAAAGAGGTAAGAGAAAATAAGAACTAAAAAGCCCCACCTTAGAACAAATGTTCTAAGGTGGGGCTTTTTAAAAGAATATTATTGTTTCAGTTGATTTAAATCCGTGATGCATTCCTGTACCAGTGTAACCGCCTGACTCATGGCAGCTCCGCCGCCAAATGCCGCCGTTACTCCTACAGCTTCAAGAATTTCTTGTTCTGAACAGCCTTGATCAAGACAACCCTTTGTATGGTAGATGATACAATATTCATCCTGAGTATATAAGCTAATGCCTAATGCAATTAATTGTTTTTCACGCTGTGATAAAGCACCTTCCTTAAAGCATTCTTCTGTAAAAGCATTGAAGTGTCTAGCAAATTCAGGCATTTTCTGAGTAAATACACCTAAGCCTGCTTTATACTCGTGAAGGGCTGCCTCAGTACTATTTCTAGCTTCAAATTCCATCTTTATGTTCAGCTCCATTTCTAATTATCATGAATCCAAAATTAGTATGAGCAAACAAAGAAGGGATTAACCAACATTAAAAGTTGTTGTGGTAGTTTTTAAAATAGGCTGTTAAGGAGCAAGGGGGTCTTTCCATTTCAGGTACAAAGGCACTAAGCTTCGTTAAAAAATAACAGGACTCAGGAAAATGGTGCTCTAAGAACCGAATCGTTGTTGCATTTAAAACTTCTTTTCCTTTATATAGTGTAATGACGTTCTCCACTAATAGGTTAAATGCTAGGACAGTACTACTGACTTCACGCGCAAAGGCAATTTGTATAGGAAAGTGGGGAGGCATAAACCGTAAATAACCTTTTATCGCATCATTTTTTAACATATGTGCAGAAAAAAGTTTACTCAGTGTGTTCACTTTTTCATGAAGAATAAGCTCTATACCATCAAGACCTCGATTTAATAATGCAGCGTGGCCAATCTGATCTTCTAGCCATAGGTCCAATAAATCCACTAAAGGCAGGGGAGGATAATCTGTTCCATTCATGTAGTACTGTAGAATCCTTAAATATTCACCGTTTTCATTTAATGTCCCGTTAAAATACGTTGGGGTTATGTTAATGAGTATTTTATTATTTAATTGCAGGTTAAGGAGCTTTCCTTCAAACCGGTAATAATCATAGGAAACCAGACCGGATAATTTGGAGAATTCAACCAATTCCTGAGATCCTACATGACTCGGTTTTGGAATTTGCTCTAGTCGGTTTCTTACCTCTGCAAATCTTCCAATATAGTCTACGGCTTCTTTCACAAGGTTTACCTCTACTGGTGACAAATAATCCCTTATAAAAATGGCATGATCTAAAAGTATATTTACCCAAAAATAATGCTCTTCCCATGGAGTAAATGGATTTAAGTTTTTCACCGATAACCTCCTGTATATAAGTTCTTTTATTCCTTTTATAAGTTATTAAGAAAATTTCGATAAAATGAATAAATTACCATTGTTAGCAAAAAATAAAAGAAAAAGATGGGGCGGGTGCGAATGCGCAAAGATCGCAATCGCTTTTTGAAGGACTTCAAGCTGCAGAAGTTACAAAAAGGAAATACGGATTTGAAGGATGCACCAATAGTAGGTGTCGATTCAATCTATCAGCAATTTATATCCAAGTTTAACAGTAGTTCTGATTTATGTGTCACAGAGTTTCCACATCTAACAGTAAAAATTTATTACTTTAGCTATTTGATTAATAAAGACCAGTATGAGCAATTTCTAGCAACCATTCGAAATATCACACTAGAAGAGTTACAGACCTTTTTAAATCATTCCGGATTTAAGGAACTTTCAGATATAAATTCGGTTGAAGAAGCGATATTATCTGGCAATGGAATACTATTTACTGAAAAACATGCATATGAGCTCCCTTTTATTGAAGATACAGGTCGTGCTATTGCACCTTCTGAAACGGAATCTGTTATTCTAGGTGCGCATGACGCATTTGTTGAATCAATTGATGTTAATTTATCACTGATTCGAAAAAGAGTGATGAGTTCACAACTTAAGACAATCAAATTACACGTAGGAAATAAGGCGAAAAGGAAGGTTTATTTACTATATATCGAAGGTGAAGCATCCCATGATGATATAGAAGAAATTAAAAAACGAATTCTTTCAATAAAAAACGATGCAATTGTAGATACGAATATGCTCGTTCAATATATTGATGAACATCCTAATTCACCATTTCCACAATTTTATACAACAGAGAGACCAGATGTAATTGCGTATAAATTGTTTGATGGAAAAATTGCAGGCTTAATGGATAATAGCCCGTTTGCTTTTTGCACTCCTGTAAGTTTTTTTGAATTTATGGAATCAATGGATGATTTCGGGCAAAGATGGATTGTCAGTACTTTTATTAAGGTTACACGGTATATCGCCATTTTAGTTACCCTGATATTTACGGCCTTCTATGTAGCGGTTACAACTTATCACTACGAAATGATTCCGCAGGCATTACTTCCAACACTGCTGGAGTCGCGGAGTAAAGTTCCATTTCCACCTGTGATTGAAGCTCTTTTTTTGGAATTCCTGTTAGAGCTGTTGAGAGAAGCAGGAGCCAGGCTTCCTACAAAAGTTGGACAGACAATCGGTATTGTTGGCGGTATTGTAATCGGGCAGGCAGCTGTGCAGGCAGGGATTACCAGCAATATCCTCATTATTGTGGTAGCGGCTTCTGCCATCGCGTCATTTGTGGTACCCAGTTATTTATTAAGTACATCGATTAGAATTGTGCGTTTTGGGTTTATTATACTTTCAGGATTTTGGGGGAACTTAGGGATTATTTTTGGTATGGGGATCTTGATTATCCATTTAAGCTGCCTGACCAATTTAAACTCTCCCTACCTATTACCGATATCGCCTATGTACCCTCGATTTTTTAAATATTCATTAATAAGGGGACCATTTAAAAAAAAAGCTGAAAGGGGTTAACGATATTGTCAATGAAAGAAAAGTTATCACCCTTTCAAGCATCGATTTTGATTTATTTAATCCAGTCTGGTGTTACATTATTTTCTTTACCCCGCCTTGTTGCCGAAGCCTTTGGGACCAACGGGTGGATTGGACTTATCATTATTTCTTTTATTGTAAATCTCAATCTTATTCTCATTTGGCTCGTCTTTAAATTAAGTAAAGGGAAGTCAATGTTTGGAATCATAGCCATTTTTCCAAAGTGGATAACACTGCCATTTTGCTTGTTTATTGCCTTAGTATGGATGCTATTAGGAGTATTTGTCATGGTTAAGTTTTCAATGATCCTTAAAATGTTGTTTTACCAAAATGTGTCCCTTATTTACTTCCTTTCAATGGGCTTTATATTAATATATATGTTGTTAAGAAAAGAGCTCTATCAAATTGCAAAAGCAACGGTTGTTTTATTTTATTTCACCGTTTGGACTGTTTTTTTATTAGCTTTCCACCTGCCAGAATTTAGCTTTATCCGGCTAACTCCATTTATTTTTAAAGGTGAAACAGATGTGCTGAATGGTGGGATGTCTATTTTTACAGCCCTATTAGGCTATGAACTATCCATTTTATTTATCCATATGATCGAGAGAAAACGATTAATATCACTCTTAGCAGGAAATACAATTACATCACTTATATATTTTGGAGTGACCTTCGTCAGTTTTGGTTTTTTCAGTTTTGAGCAGTTGTTAAGGGAAATGTACCCGGTAGTAACCTTGTTGGGGTATATCTCTTTTCCTGTCCTTGAAAGGGTAGAAAATTTTACTTTTTCAGTTTTTGGTTTAAAGGTACTAATGACGACCGTCATGTACTTATGGGGTGCAAAAGAACTATTGCAATACCAATTTAAAAGGATAAAATCTGATTTTATTCTTATTGGCATATTAATAATAGGTTTCTTTGTGTCTTTTATACCAAAGGTTATCAAAGACGTAGAACAATGGTTATTGTATATTACCTATGCTGCTTCTGCAATTGCATTTTTAGTACCAATATTTTTATTACTAACGGTATTACTCACGAAAAAAATGAACAGGAACCCAGCCAATGAATAAGCTATTTGGAGTTTTAATCATCACTTTACTAACTGGCTGTGCCGAGCAACGGATAATAGATGATTTAGCACTTATAAATGCGGTAGGCTATGATCTCACGGAGAACGAAAGTAATCCCTTAAAATTAACGGTTACTTTCCCAATCATAACAAAAGACGGCAACTATGATCGAAAAACAATCCTGGTGGAAGAAAAATCAAGTAAAGAGGCTAGAGAAAAAGTAAGATTTAAGACTAATTTTAAACTAGAGAGCGGCCAGGTTCGTGTTTCCATGTTTGGGCAGAAATTGGCTAAAGATGGGATGCTGCCTTATTTACATTCCCTAGTTCGTGATCCAAGTATCGGTACTCGATTAAAGTTGGCTTTAGCTGAAGGGGAAGCAAGTGAAGTTCTCATGCTGCAGATAAAAAACGAAGGACAAAATGCAACATACCTAGAGCAGTTTTTAACAAAATTGAATAGAGAAAATTTTAGAACAAATTATAATATCTATCAATTTATTAGAGATTATTATGATGACGGAATAGACCCAATTCTGCCAGTCTTTAAAATTGAGAAAAATAACATTGCCTATAATGGTATTGGCTTATTCCACGAGGATAAACTTGTTGAAATACTTAAGCCCTCTGAAGCCCGATATCTTTTCCTTTTTCGAGAAGAAATGCAAAAAGGTGTTTTTGTCGAACAAATCGATGTAGGAGAGGAAGGTGAAGCCTCAATCATGCTTAATTACGAGCTAAATAATCACCGTATTGAAGTGCCCGCAACAAGAAAGAAGGCATATATATATATAGAATTAATAGGGGATGTTATAGAATATACGGGGAAAGAGGACATTTCCGATCCAAAAATACAAAAAAAAATTGAAAACATTATTACTAAGAAAATTAATCAGGAAGGAAAGGAACTGATATTAAAATTGCAGAAACTCCAGGTAGACCCTCTTGGAATTAATCGATATGTACGTAATAAAATGACATTCCATGAATGGAAAGCATTAAATCAGTATCAAGCCTACCAGGAAATGAACATAAATGTCGAAGCTAATGTTATCTTAAACGGTTCAGGAAAGTGGAAGTAGGGAGGGGATAGAAAAATAATCCACCAAGAGAGTGGATTATTTTTTTTCTAATGAGTTTACATATTCGTGAACCATCTCAACGGTAACATTTTTTCTAAGTGAAATGATTCGTAAATTAATTCTGTTCATTTTATTTGTTACTTCATTTATCTTGTCTGTTGTAAAAGGTTTCCCTTGTTTACATAATTCAACAGCTTCTTCAATATATTGTTCACGCAGATCATCCAAAGCTTGAAACTCCTGGTAACTCTGATTTTGATTTTTCGCATGTTTAATTAAGTCTTTATGTACACTCATGTTTTCACTCCTCAAATGTTAACTGTTTTTATCATATCATAATTCAAAAGGATGGAGGACTTCAGTTTTTTATTCAAGAGCTCATTTCATTTTAGCAATTTCCTCGGTCACAACAAACGCAAGGTCATCGTTTCCAAACAATGCTAAGACACCAAGTAGTGTTTCATCGTCAATTTCTCCAGCTTCATCTTTTGAAACCACTAATTCCATTGCATCTTTTAAAGCCATGTTAGGAGCCTGATTAGGGTATGCACGCAAATACAATTCCTCAGGATTTAAATCATGATTGATGCACCATTGTGCAAATACGAGAATCATCATTTTTTCCTCGCCTTGATAGTTCTGAATTATTTTTTCTTCTAATTCTTTATTATTCATTAAAAAAACTCCTTTAATATCAACATAAATATATTATAAAGGAATTACATGATTAACAGAAAGGAATTTCAAAAGATTGAAGGGAAGAGTCTGATATAGAAAACAAAAGACAAGGATTGATAAATAATGAAGTAATTTAATCATTTTACTTAATTACGTAAAATATAAATTTGACGTAATTATAGTGATTTAGTAAAATATAGTAGTGAGGTGATTTTATGGTAAATCAGTCAAAACAAGAAAATTTTAAAAAGCTGCAGTCCCTCTTATCCGACTTGCCCTGGTATGTTGATGAATATATCAATCATAAATTACGAAAGCTTTCAACGGCCTCTTTGTTTAATTACTGCCATGATTACAAAATCTTTTTTAATTGGATGATCAGTGAGCAATTATTTATTGGAGCTCCAAAAGATATTCCATTAAATCGATTAGAGCAAATGACAGTTATTGAGGTTGAAAGTTTTTTAAATTTCCTGCATTACGAACTGAATAATAAAGAATTAACAATTAATCGGAAGTTATCAGCACTGAAGTCCCTATTTAATTATCTCCAGAACATTGCCGAAACCCCTGATTTAAAGCCTTATATGAACCGTAATGTAATGGCGAAAATTGAATTTAATGAAGTAAAAGACAGCATGGAAACAAAAGCTGCTAAAATGGAAGGCAAAATTCTTCTTGGTGATGAATACGAAAAGTTTCGTTTATTTGTAGCAAATGATTATAGTGAATTGAATAAAGAAAACAAAAAACTATATAACTTTCATCAATTAAATAAAGAACGTGATACGGCAATTGTTTCATTAATCTTAGGCTCGGGACTTCGTCTGTCAGAGTTAATTGGCATTGAATTAGATGATATTGACTACAAAAAGTACTGTGTAAGAGTAATAAGAAAAGGAAATAAAGAGCAATTCGTGTTCTTTAGTCAGGTTGCTATGGCTGATCTGCAAGCATATCTATCTGTTAGAACAGTTAAGTACCAAGTTGATAAGAATAATAAAGCTTTATTTATCGCAGCACCAATAGGCCCAAAAGGAAAATCGCGAAGACTTTCCGCACGAGCAGTTGAAAAATTAATAGAAAAGTATGCAGCTGCATTTGGTAAACCGTCGTTATCAGTACATAAACTAAGACATTCATTTGCAACAAGATATCACGCTGAAATTAACGATGTACCAAAATTAAGAAGGCAATTAGGGCATTCATCCATTCAAACCACGATGATTTACACCCATATTAAGAATGACGATTTAAAAATTGCCGTCGATAAAATGGATATGCCGAAAGAACAATCATAACAAAGTCAGCAGTATTAGCTGCTGACTTTTTCAATTTTTTCTAGTTTACATAATATTATTATGGTAACAAATTTCAATTATATCTCAAATACCAAGTATACTTAAGTTAATGAGACGGAATGAAAATTTAAGTTTAAAAATTTATTACGAATCCCTTTTTGCCATTTCCAGCTCTAGCCGCCTGTTCGTGAGTTCTTTTTAAAAACTCATCATAACCCCAAAAGGTACAAAAAAAACACAGGTTTCCCTGTGTCATTTGTGTTATAAACGAGTATTTAAGATTTTTTGCCCCCCTGCTCTGCTTACTTTTCTTCATTACTCTGCACATTCGTGGTATTGAGATTCCATTTATTATCACCATATTTCCATATTGACTCCACAAAAGCAATCGTATCGGCATTTGCAAGCCCTGTAATTCTTTGTACTCCATTTAATACAACTTCGCCTGTAGCTAATTTAACTGGCTTTAACGTATGAAATGAATTTACGGTTAATTCCGTTGGTTCATTTAATCGTCCTTTATAATAAAGTCCTAGTTTTTTATAATATTTTTTTCGATCCTTTAAATCAAATTCATAGGTTTTACCTGTTTGCATAATGGTTATTTTCGCCTTATAGCCATTTTCAAAGGTACTGGCCATTTCTAATGGTTCTGGAACCTTTAATTCTTTTTTCAAATTATCCTTCAATGTATATAAATAATTCAGAGTTATGCCTCCGCTTCCCCCTGTTAATACATTTGAAAATAAATCTTTCACTCCATCCTGGTTAAGATCAACCAGCTTTAAAGATGCTTTCGATCCACTTTCTAGTGGAATTCTGTACTGTTTTTCATCCGTAGTAGATATATCAATATAAATCTCTTTTAAATAATCTTCTTCACCTTGATAAGGAACACCTATTAACTGAATACTTTCATTGGTTCCATCTCCAGTGATGTCAGATTCATGTTTTGAAATGGTAACTGTTTTAGCTTTTTCTTCGAAGGCATGAACACCGGTTATGGCAGTAACAGACATGAGAAAAAATGCAGCAGCAACGAGTAGTAATTCTTTTTTCATTCTTTTCCCCTCCAAAATCTGATACAGGTAGTATGCCCCAATATTGGTAAAAACATGAAAAAGACTCCCGGAATTTTGGGAGTCTTTGATATTATTTTATTCTTCCCCTTTCGTTGGACCTTCTACCTTCCAAATGGTTGTTACTTTTCCATTATCGTTTTCATCAAGGACAAAAGATCCGTTAGAATAACGATCATTAAAGCGAATTTCAGATGTTACGATCGTTTCCGTGTGGCCTTTTTCGGTTTGAATGAAGACTGTATCTTCGTCATTCGCAACGACAAAACCAACTACACGATGAGGATTTGCTTTTAATTCTCGTAAAATAACAACGCCGCGCTTAGCTCGTGTTGCTTTTTCAAATTCCTTCAGCTTCATTCGTTTCATAGAACCACGTTGAGTGGTAATGACAATGGATTCCTTAGTGTCAGGAAAAAGTACCTTCCCGCCAACAACAACATCTCCATCCTTCAAATTAATACCTTTTACACCGGCAGCACGGACGCCGACAATACTAATTTCTTCTTCGTGGAACCAAAGTGCATAGCCAAAATTAGATATTAAGAATAATTCTTTTGTTCCATCGGTTAGATGAACATCAATGACTTGATCATCATCCTTAAGATTGACACTTACTAATGGCTTCGAATATCGCTGTGCCTTATATTGCTTAAGCTCTGTTTTCTTGACCATTCCATTTTTTGTGACAAATACCAGATAAGCATCAATCTCAAAATCTTTTACCGGAATAGCATGAATAATATCTTCGTTCCGTTCGATCGGAATGATATTGGCAACATGCTGTCCAATGTCCTTCCAGCGGATATCTGGAAGTTCATGGACAGGACAGTATAAGTAATTCCCTTTATTCGTAAACAACAAGACTACATCCTTGGTGTTCACATCCAGCTGAGCTAATAACCGGTCAGAGTCCTTCATCGCTAAGTCTTGCCCATTTGAAGCAGCGTAAGAACGCTGGCTTGTACGTTTAATATAGCCTTCTTTTGTAACTGTTACGATGACATCCTCGCTTGGTACAGTAACTTCAAGGTTTATTTTCAATTCTTCTATCTCAGCTTCTATTTTAGAACGACGAGCGTCAGCAAATCGCTTTTTGACGTCTTTTAATTCTTTTTTAATAACCGATAATAGTTTTTTTTCACTTAATAAAATGGCAGTCCATTCTGCAATTTTATTAGCCAATTCTTCCGCTTCATTTTGAAGTGCGGTAATATCGGTATTGGTTAAACGGTAGAGCTGTAATGAAACGATGGCTTCCGCTTGAGCCTCGGTGAATGCGAATTTTGAAATCAAATTATCTTTAGCATCACGTTTATCTTTTGATGCACGGATTGTCGCAATCACTTCGTCAAGGATGGATAAGGCCTTCATTAATCCTTCAACGATATGTTGACGTTCATTTGCTTTGTCTAGTTCATATTTTGTTCTTCTAACCACAACTTCTTTTTGGTGCTCAATATAAGCGTCCAACATTTCACGAATTCCTAATAATTTTGGACGTTTTTTTGCAATAGCAACCATATTAAAATTGTATGTGACTTGCAAATCGCTATTTTTATAAAGATAGTTCAGGACACCATTTGCATCAGAATCTTTCTTCAATTCAATGACAATTCGGAGGCCAGTTCTGTCTGTTTCATCACGAACCTCTGATATTCCCTCGACTTTTCTGTCGAGACGAAATTCATCGATTCGCTTAACTAAATTTGCTTTATTGACCTCATACGGAATCTCCGTCACGACAATTTGCTGCTTGCCGCCGCGTAAATCCTCAATCTCTGCTTTACTGCGAACAATGATTTTCCCTTTACCAGTTTCATAGGCCTTTTTAATACCTTCAATCCCTTGAATGATACCTCCAGTGGGAAAATCCGGTCCCTTAATGACGGTCATTATTTCATCAACGGTTGAATCTGGATGATCCATTCGCATGATGACGCCGTCAATGACTTCTCCGAGATTGTGTGGTGGAATATCGGTTGCGTACCCAGCAGATATCCCTGTTGACCCGTTTACCAACAAATTTGGAAACATGGCTGGTAATACGGTAGGTTCCTTTGAAGTATCATCGAAGTTAGGAATAAAATCGACTGTTTGCTTTTCAATATCACGAAGCAGCTCTGCAGCAATGGCAGATAAACGAGCCTCCGTATAACGCATCGCAGCAGGAGGATCTCCGTCCATACTTCCGTTGTTTCCATGCATTTGGACGAGGACATTTCTAACCTTCCAGTCCTGGCTCATCCGCACCATTGCCTCATAAACAGATGAATCACCGTGTGGGTGATAGTTACCAATTACATTACCTACTGTTTTTGCTGATTTACGGAAGCCCTTTTCATGTGTATTACCTTCCACGTGCATCGCGTACAGTATTCTGCGTTGTACTGGTTTTAAGCCATCCCTTGCATCTGGTAAGGCACGTTCTTGAATAATATACTTACTATATCTGCCAAAACGATCGCCAATTACATCCTCTAAAGGTAAGTCACGGAATATCTCATTTGAGCTCATTCTTCAGATTCCTCCTCAGCGACCGTAATATTTTCATTTTCCAAAATACTATCATCTTCCTCTAAACCAAAGGCCACATTGCTTTCAATCCATTTACGGCGAGGGTCAACCTTATCACCCATTAGAGTAGTGATTCGTCGCTCTGCTCTTGCCGCGTCATCTATTTTCACACGTATTAATGTCCGTGTCTCTGGATTCATCGTTGTATCCCAAAGCTGGTCGGCATTCATCTCGCCAAGACCTTTATAGCGCTGGATTATATAGCCTCTGCCAACTTTTTTAATTGCACCTTGAAGTTCATCCTCGTTCCAGGCATACTCGATGATTTCTTTTTTACCTGTTCCTTTACTCACTTTATATAATGGAGGCAGTGCGATAAACACTTTACCTGCTTCAATGAGTGGTTTCATATACCGATAGAAAAAGGTTAACAGTAACACTTGGATGTGCGCACCGTCTGTATCGGCATCCGTCATGATAATGACTTTATCATAATTCACATCTTCTAAATTAAAATCAGAACCTACTCCAGCCCCAACGGTATGAATAATCGTATTGATTTCTTCATTTTTAAAAATATCGGCCAGCTTCGCTTTTTCAGTATTAATGACCTTACCACGCAGTGGAAGTACAGCTTGGAAGCGTCGGTCACGGCCTTGTTTTGCAGAACCGCCTGCGGAGTCACCCTCAACTAAGTAAATCTCATTCTTTTGCGGGTTTCTTGATTGAGCAGGTGTAAGCTTTCCAGATAATAGAGCGTCCGAACGCTTCCGTTTTTTACCGCTTCTAGCGTCCTCACGTGCTTTTCTTGCTGCTTCTCGGGCTTGGTAAGCTTTAATCGACTTTTTAATCAATAACGAGCTAATGTCTGGATTTTCCTCAAGGAAATACGTAAGGTGTTCAGAAACCACTGCGTCTACAGCCGATCTAGCTTCACTCGTTCCTAATTTCCCCTTGGTCTGACCCTCGAACTGTAATAACTGCTCAGGAATTCGGATAGAAATAATCGCGGATAATCCTTCACGAATATCTGCACCCTCAAGATTCTTTTCCTTTTCTTTTAGAAGGGAAACCTTTCGGGCGTACTCATTGAAAATACGAGTCATCGCCGTTTTCGTACCTACTTCATGCGTTCCGCCGTCTTTCGTACGGACATTGTTTACAAATGAAAGCATGTTCTCTGAATAGCCATCATTAAATTGAAAAGCATATTCCACTTCAATCCCATTGTGGCTTCCTTCAAAACTAATGACCGGATGAAGGACATCTTTTTCCTCATTTAAGTAAGTGACAAAGGCTTCTATTCCATTTTCATAATGAAAAACCTCATGAAAGTCATTTCGGTCATCGATGATTTCAATCTTTAACCCTTTTAAAAGAAAGGCCGATTCTCTTAACCTCTCACATAATGTTTCAAAATTATAAGTGGTCGTGGAAAAGATGGTCGGGTCCGGTTTAAAGTGAATCGTTGTACCTGATTGATTCGTTTTCCCGATTTTCTCTAAGGTTGTGACCGGTTTACCCCCATTTTCAAAGCGTTGTTCGTAAACAAAACCATCTCTTTTTATCGTTACAGTTAACCATTCGGATAATGCATTCACGACTGAGGCACCAACACCATGTAAACCACCGCTGGTTTTGTAACCGCCTTGACCAAATTTACCCCCAGCATGGAGGACTGTTAAAATGACTTCAGGAGTTGGTTTCCCCATTTTATGCATGCCCGTCGGCATTCCGCGTCCTTTATCCATTACACTTATTGAATTATCTTTATGAATTTTTACAATGATTTGGTCCCCGAATCCTCCGAGAGCTTCATCGACAGAGTTGTCGACTATCTCATATACAAGATGGTGTAATCCGCGTGTATCAGTGCTCCCGATGTACATTCCTGGTCGCTTCCTGACGGCCTCCAGTCCCTCTAGTACCTGTATGGCATCATCATTATATTCAAAAGCTTTCTGATTACTTGCCACTAAAATACCCCTTTCATTCCCTACAAAAGAAAAAACACTTTCTACTTGCTATCTTTATGAGTAATTTTTATCATTCGTGTAAAAGTTGATTTCCATAATTTAGAACGAATGTTTGCCGCTTTAATTGTACCACATGTTTTCAGCGTCTATGCTTTATTTTAGCGATTTATTTCGATTTGGCAAATGTCTAATTTAAAACAACATAATTATGTAACAGTATTTTTAGTCAAGAAAAGAAAAAAACTGCTAATTTTTTAGCAGCTTTTTTCCAGCAAATGATTATTTTGTTAAAGCGTGTGCCACTTTTATACAAAGGTCCATAATCACTGTATATCCTTTTTCTTTCAAAAACTCATAAGCTTCTTCATTTACTAAGCCTTGCTGAGCCCAAAACACATCTGCATCGATTTCATCGAATTCTTTTGCTACATCAAACAATTGTTCTGAACGGCGGAAAACATTGACAATATCTATGTGTCCTTCAATGTCTTTTAAAGAAGCAACCGCTTTCACGCCTAGCACTTCATCAACACTTGGATTCACAGGAATAATATCAAAACCTGCTTTTTGCATCACCTCTGACACCATATAAGAGGTTCTGTCTGGTTTATTACTTAAACCAACAACAGCGATACGTTTAGATTTTTTTAAAATTGCGCCTATTTCCTCTAATGATGGATTTTCGACTGCCATTAAATACACTTCCTTTATTTCCTTAATTTTACTATCTACTCTAACTATAACATAATTAGATTGTTTATAAAAAATAATAGCTCCCGAGAGGTCGGAAGCATTATTGTTATAGTGCTGCATAATTTTCGGAAGAAAATTTTGGAATAGAAAGACTAAATCTTGCTCCATCCTCAGTATTTTCAACCTTTACGAAACCATTCATCTTTTCAATAATCATTTTCGTTATATAAAGACCATTACCAGTTCCATGCTCATTAGTGGTGAAATTGGGTTCGAATAACCTTGAGATTTGTGCAGAATCGATACAACCTGCATTATCAGTAAACTTCACAACTATAAGGTCCTCTTTCGTGCAAATCTGTATTTTCATTTTTCGACTTTGGATATGATTCCTATCAAAAGCTTCTCTTGCACTTGTTAAAATATGTAATACAATTTGACTGAATTCACTGGGAACTCCGTAGGCAATTTGCAGGCCGCGATATTCGAAATCTACATGAATATCTTGGTTCCTAAGGATAGAGAAAAAAACTGACAGCGCTTCTTCAATTGAATCTGAAACAGAAAAAGGACATTTTTCTTTGTTCGTTTGATAGAGCTTTCGAACATCATAATTAGTTCGTGACATACTATCACCCCTTTTATATTACTTAGATAAATATAAGAAATCCGATCAGTCCACAGTTGACTTGATCGGTGTTTAATGACATTTTCTAAAAAGTTTATAATTAAATTATATTTCGAGATAGCAAATCTTTTCAATCGGTATTGAAAGGGTTTGAAAATTCTCCATATATTTGTAATAAATTAGACTCTAATTGTTCTTATCTTAGACAGAATATTATTTTAAATGAAAACAAAAAGAAATAGACCAGCCATGCCGGTCTATTTCTGTGTTAATGCTTTATTAGGGTCCATATTTATTGCTGTCCAAGCAGTCTGATCACCGAAATTTCTAGACCAGGAAGCTACTCCAGCTAGCTGGTAAGTAGAAGCAAGGTTTGCGCGTTTAGATAGTGATAATTCATCCTCCATCCAAACTTTATAGGTAGCCTTCTCATCCTCCGCGTAATACTCTACATAGTTTTGACCGCTTTCTTCATCATAAACAGGCTGCAGGCCTTTCTCAGCAAGCCATTCTTTCACCTTCATCATGGACAAAGCCTGAGAGCTAACCTCCGTCGACCCGTCCGCTTTTTGTTGTTCCTTCCAAAGCCTGGTGTATAATGGCACACCTAGAATAAGCTTCTCTTTTGGAACCTCAGTCAACAAGTTTTGTAGATTTTTCTCCACCCAAGGGAGACTTGAAACACTTCCAGATACCGGGGATGAACCAGAATGCTCGTCATAAGCCATAATAATCAGATAATCTACAATACCAGCGAGCTTACTTCTTTCATAGAAAGAAGACCAGTTATTATTTTCGCCTGCATAAAAGGTTATGTCCATTGAAACGACTAAGCCTGCTTCGTGTAAGTAAGGTGTTGCTTCCCTCATGAATTGAGTGACTAAGTGCCCGTCTTCCTGCTTTACATTTTCTATATCAAAGTTAATTCCCTGTAATTGGTACATTTGACTGAAATGAAGCAGCTGTACGATAATCTTTTGCCTTGTTTCAAAATCTTTTAATGCCTCATGTGTGAGCACTGGGTCAAACGAATTCGAAAATAACCCCCATACCTGATAACCCCTTGACTGTGCCCATTTACTATATTCTAAAGAAGCTAAATTTTTTATGCTTCCATCGTTTCCAGTTAAGGAAAACCAAGTTGGAGACACTACATTCAAACCCAGCATATCAGGAATTAGCGTATGATCTGGATTTTTGCTATAAACGGCTTCCCAGGTTAATTGAATCGGTCCATTAATTTTAGGAATTTCTAATACTTCATTTTTCTGTGAGATTGTAATCGTAACTTCTTTGTTTCTCTTAACATATTTCTTGTGGATGTACCCACTTAATCCATTTTCTTTTCTCACTAAATAATAATCCTGTTCCTCGGACTCTATCATGACGGTTTCTTGTTTAGACATTTCCGCAGTATACGGTGACTGTAATGATGGCTCTGTTCGTAATCTCAATTTTTCAGGGTGAACATCTTCTGACGTTATTTCTCCTTGTATATATTGATCACCATCTTTTTGTACCCAAACCGCACCCGTATCTTCTAAAACTGTATATTGGATAGGATAATAGGAAAGCAGGGGATCGATCGCCACAAATATTTGACCTTCCTTTGAAATAATCGGTGATACCTGCAAATCCACTGGTTTTTGATTTACAAAAAAAGTTAAGGAATCTGTAGGCATTTGAATGACTTTGTCTGTTGTCGTAATGATGACGGACTTAGATTTTTCATCAAAAATAATAGAATGATCTATGTGCTCTTGCATAAATGTAAGTGGGAGAAAGATAGAATTCCCCTCTAGTAGTGCATTTCCCTTTTGAGTTCCTTCAAAAAGGATTGGATTTTTTTCGGTAAAATAAGTTAATCTTTCCTTAGAGGCAAACGGATATAATAAAAAAAGAATAGAAGATGCAATCATTAAAATTGCGATCATCAATCCTCCCAGGATCCATTTTGGTGATAATGATTTCTTCTTACGGTATTCAATTTGTTCCAAAGTTCTTCCCCCTCACATCTATCGTACGGTATTAAATAAAAATTGAGAAGGAATTTTTTTAGCACTTTTTGAATTAGTTAAAAGCGGTAGTAGTGTTTTTTCACCATTACATGGTAAAATAACAGGACATGCATTATTTATAGAAGGAGAAATCGTTGATGGTTCAAATTATTTTAGTCTTGATACTAGCCTATCTGCTAGGATCCATTCCGTCAGGTTTAATCATTGGGAAAGTTTTTTATAAAACAGATATACGTGAGCATGGAAGTGGGAATTTAGGGGGAACCAATACTTTTCGAACCTTAGGAGTAAAAGCTGGTCTAGCTGTTACTGTGGCTGATATCCTAAAAGGTACTTTAGCGGCATCCTTACCTGTACTGTTTGGACTTGATGAAATCAATCCTTTACTCGCTGGTGTTTTTGCTGTTATTGGACACACTTATCCCATCTTTGCTGGATTCAGAGGCGGCAAAGCAGTAGCAACATCTGGCGGCGTATTATTGTTTTGTGCACCACTTATGTTTTTAACTATTTTCGTTGTCTTTTTTGCCAGTCTTTACATTACTAAATATGTATCATTATCATCCATGCTTGCTGGCATTTGTGCTGTGATTTATGCTGCAATTGATGGAGACCTTCCCCTTCTTATTGCAGTAATACTTTTGGCCTCATTTGTCATTTATCGACACCGTGCTAATATTAAGCGAATCATGAATAAAACGGAACCTAAAATTAAATGGCTTTAAGGAATCTTAAATGGTTCCTTAAAGCCATTTTTCATGAAAATTTCATATTTCCAGTCATTTTCTTTCCTTATTCTAATGTAAAATAAAGGTAAAGGTACTCAAGGAGGGGATTTTATGTCTGATCTTAATCAAACCTATATGTTTTCAACGGACGTTTCAGACGCCGCATATCAAGAATTTGTGGTTGAATTTTATCAGTGTTTAATGGATGATCTCCCAGAAAAATTTCCATACAAGGTAACAAGGAATTTTGATGAGCTAATTGATTTTTTTGAAGAAATGGATGAATAAACAGCAGAAAAAACGGAGTTCCGCTTTTCGAAACTCCGTTTTTATATTTTTAATAATTTAAATGAGTATTTTCCCAGAACATCCTCTACATAATCAAGTTTAGTATGGTCAAAGTAAACATAATCCTGTTCATGAATGAGAATATTTAGCCCTTCAAATTCAAATAGAAGATCACCAGTAATTTTCCGCTCTTCCAGAGACAGATTTAGTTTGGGACCTCCTCAGCCAATCCCCATGCTCAACCGAACGAGTAGTTCCTCATTTGGAGATTGCTTTTCCCTCAGGATAATTCCTTCCAATATGCTGCGGGCACTCTCCGTAATCTTGAACAAACCTATCACTTCCTTAATATTTTTTCATAAATTGCAGGAAAAAGTCGAAAAATAGCACATAATTATATTATAGTATTGGTAGAATGGTTGAAAATATTTTGCCTCAAAACAGATTAGTAAGGAGAAGCTATGAAAAAGAAAGCCATTATTTCGTCTGTTATGATCATTTCTATGTGTATTCTTGTTGCTGCTGTACTCCTAATTGAACAGCGTAATAAACAGAATGCAACAGAAAAAAAACACACTGCAAAGGAACATACACAGAGATTGCAGCCTGTTATGAGCAGGACTCTGACAGAAAGGATTACTGTAGGTGCCATCGGCGACATTTTGATTCATGATACCGTTTATCAGGATGCGTATAATGGAACGCAGTATAATTTCAACCCTATCTTCGAACATGTTAAAACCATATTGGAATCACCGGATGTTCTAACAGCTAATCAAGAGAGTATGTTAGGTGGAGTTGACATAGGTGTATCAAGTTACCCGACGTTTAATAGTCCACATGAGGTCGCAGATGCTCTCGTTCATTCGGGGGTTGATATTGTTTCAATCGCTAACAACCATACGTTAGACAAAGGAGAAAGAGGAATTCTTTCTGCTGTCGATTATTTAAATAGTATTGGACTCCCCCATGTTGGAAGCTTTCTAAATCAAGAGGACCGCAAAAAGTTAAGAATCATACATAAAAATGGTATAAAATTAGCATTTCTATCTTATACCTATGGAACAAATGGAATACCCATTCCAGATGGCAAGGACTTTCTAGTTAATCTTATCAATCGAGATCTTATGAATGATGAAATTGGGCGGGCTAAGAAGGAAGCAGATGTTGTGATTATGAGTATCCATTGGGGTAATGAATACCAACGAATTCCGACCAATGAGCAAAAGGATTTGGCAAATTTCCTTGCGAACGAAGGAGTAGATATCATTTTTGGTTCTCATCCCCATGTCCTTCAGCCTATGGAATGGATTAATACTGAAGATGGCGGAAAGTCATTGGTTATATATTCATTGGGTAACTTTATCTCAGGACAAGTAAGAGACTATAAAGATATTGGCGGCATGGCAACGGTTGAAATCACGAAACATATTACGAATACAGGGAAAACAATTGAATTAACAAATCCGGCTTTTTATCCTACCTATGTTTCAAGCCAAGGTAGTAAAAATTATCAAGTTGTACCATTAGAAAATGCAGGTTCCTTTGGATTGCAAAATGCTGCTGCTAAATACCAGGAAATTAAAGACCATATGACCCAATGGCTCCGTTAATACGGGGCCATTAACCCGTTTTAATTGGAAGGAAGTTTCAAATGAAACAATTTAACTATCAAGGATATATATTATCAATATTGTTTATCGTTTTAATTTATTTCTTCACAAGAGGCTACTATAGTCTATTTACTTGGTTTCTCCTTGGCCTATTCCTATTGCTCGCTTTCCTGAAGGAAGAAAAGCGTTTATTTGCATGGGTGATGATTTCCTTTTTTGGTGGAAATCTACTTCTCTTTTATACGGATAAATTTATTGAAGGGTATCAATACATTCCATTCTATAGGGTAATTATAAACCAGGTATTGTTCCTTATCCCTATCCTATCTATATGTTATGTTATCAAGCAATTCAATAAAAAAATTAGCTTCTTTTTTAATAAACCAGAGGTAAAAAACACCAATAAGCATTTCTATATTATTTTGTTACTTCTTTCTGTCGGTCTCACTTTCATATTTATTAATATTAGTGGATCAGATTTAAACATGTTCCTTTCTCTTTTTACATTCTCTCTTATTCATGCTTCACTACAGGAAGTGATGTGGCGAGGTATTCTGCTCTCACAATTAATTAAGATAACAAATGAAACATCTGCTATGCTATTTACAAGTATTACCTTTGCGATGAATACAACTATATTTGGATTTTCTACGGCGGTTGTTCTGTTATATCTCATTTTAGGGTTCTTATTTGCACGTTTAACCATTAAATATAAAAGCATCTTGCCATCTATTTTTGCTCATTCATTTGTATTAATTTTCTTTTACCTAAATGACTGGCTTCAACTTCCTTTATAAGCAACATCATCGATATTTGCATTTGCTTTATTATATAATAACAACATAGGTATTTTGAAAGGAGCAACAAATGAAAATCCAAATCAGCAGTGATGCAGCAGCGTGGTACAAACAAGAACTAAATCTTAAAACAGGTGATTTTGTACGTTTCTATGTACGATATGGCGGATGCAGTACCGTACAAAGTGGGTTTTCACTTGGTATATCAAATGACGAACCCGTTGATATTGGAGCAAAAACAACTGAAGACGGAGTTACTTTTTATATTGAAGAAAAAGACTTATGGTACTTTGATGACCATGATTTAGTCATTGAGTATCATGCAAAATATGAAGAGCCTGTTTTAGATTATAAAAAAGCATAATCAAAAAAATAAGCACACATGAATGATGGTACTTTCATGTGTGCTTATTCTATTGCCTGCTCTCCAGCTGTTGAACAACAAATTCGCATATTTCATGTGTCTGTAAGGAATCCCTGGCAGTAACAGATGGAAAGCAGTTAGTTCCTACCGCATTAATAAACTCTTTAACAATCTGTTCAAATCCTCTTTTAAATAGGGTAGAATCCCAATTGTTAAAAGAAAGTGCGATTTCCTTATGATCACGATAAATCGTTAATTTATCTAAATCATGGACAATTCTTTTCTCGTTAGGTCCCATTACTTCTAATCTTTCTTCTACTGCCCCGCTGTCTCGGTTCATAATCGCGATACCTGTCATGTCCTTAGAAATAAATTGAACAACTACATGGTAAAGCATCCCATTATCTACTCTTCCATTAACGATTGTTTCTTGGATATCGCCTTTCATAATGTACCGTACCGTATCTAAGACGTGGATAAAATCATCATAGACAAATGAGCGAATATCGCTGGGCAGTGCGTGGCGGTTTTTTTGCAAAATAACCATATTTGGTTGAGCAATTTCTGTCATTGCTTGATAAAATGGGGAAAACCGTCTGTTAAATCCAGTCATTAAGATAAGACCTTTTCTCTCGGCAAGTTCCACGAGTTCCTTGGTTGATCCCAAGTGGTTGGTTATAGGTTTATCGACATAGACATGGATACCATTCTCTAAGAGCTCTCTTACAATTTGCTCATGAGATTCCGTTGACGAATGGACAAATGCTCCTTTTATTCCACTTTCTATTAGTGAAGTAAGACTTGAATGAATGTGTGGAAATCGGTATTGATTACTTATTTCCGTTAAAACGTCAGTGTTTCTTGTGAAAAGATAGAATTCCACATCAGCTTGCTTACTAAGAACAGGCAAATAAGCTTTTTTCGCTATATCCCCAAGACCGATGACTCCTAACTTTAACATGGTTTCATCTCCCTGCTATCACCAAATATGGTGATGTAATCCTTCTTTATCTAGTATTTCTTTTTGTCTTGCTCCAATTAAATCAAAATGGGAATAACCGTCACGGCGGTGATGAATCCATTCTTTTTGTAACCCATATTTTCTTCCCCATTCAGCAAGTTTTTCTAGGTCAAGGCAGCCTACCTTGGTAACGGTGTTACAACCTGGAAAGCGATCATCCAGCCAATAATGGGTTAAGAATGCGATTTCACCCTCATCAATTTTTTGTTTCCATTCTATTACTTCCTGTCTTTTGATTCCAAATGCCATATCATCACCCCAAAACTCTTACGTTTACTTCTTCTTTATCTCTTCATACTTCAAGTACCATTCAGGAAACGCCTTCTTGAATGCAATCGGTCTAAAGTTGTCCTTTTTGACTACAATATGAGTCGAAGTCCCATGCGCACATACTTCCTCGTCTCCATTTATGATGGAATACCCATAGACTGTTTTTAGCCCGTCATTTTTTTCAATCCACGTCTTTACAAAGCCTCTATCACCGTAGCGTAACGGTTTTTTATAGGTAGCTTGGATGTCATATACAGGCGCGAAATATCCTGCATTCTCCATATCCACATAACTATAACCAAGATCCTCAATCAGCCCGCTTCTCCCTAGTTCAAAATACTTTAAATAGTTGGCATGATAAATGACGCCCATCATGTCCGTATCTGCATATAAAAGTTGAATTTCTCTTGTGGAAATAAATACATTGTCCATTTCTTTATTCCTCTTCCCTAATCAATTGAAATTTAGTAAGCGCCTTTTCCACATCTTCACTTTCAATATGGATGGCCTTTTCTAATAAATCCTCTTCCCCTGTTACTCCCATAAGCCTCATTGCTTGTGCTTGTATCATTTCATCAGCCAAATTAGTAGCAAATCTTCCGTTCCCCTTGAAGGTATGATTTTCAATACTTTGTTTCAAAAGAGCCCTTGCCCCTTCACTTAATTGGTATTGGAAGCTTTCTACATAGGTCTCGATAATTGCCAGAAGCTCCTTAGCTGAATAGTCAGGAAACAGGAAGAATTTCTTAAATCTCGAACGTAACCCAGGGTTACTCTCTAATAACCGGTCCATTTCATTTGGATAACCTGCAAGGACCACAACAAGATTTTCATTATGCTTGGTCATTTCATCAACAAGAGTGTCGACTACTTCCTTACCAAAATCACCTGCTGTTTGGCTTAAGAGTGAATAGGCTTCATCAATAAATAATACTCCGCCAAGAGCCTCGCGGATCTTTTTCTTTGTTTTGCCTGCTGTTTGACCCACATAACCTGCCACGAAATCAGCTCTGCTCGCTACAATCAAATGACCTCTTTTTAACATTCCGCATTCACGGAGGAGCTCAGCATATATTTTAGCCACTGTGGTTTTACCAGTGCCTGGATTTCCAGTGAAAACGGAATGAAGCTGAATTGGTACGGCTGGTAGCCTTTTTTCTTTTCTAAACTGCTGCATTTTAACAAAGGAAACCAGTGTCTCTAATTCACCTTTTAGTTCGCTCAAGCCAATTAATCGCTCTAATTTCTCAAACGGAGATTCTCGATTTTCAATCTGTTCTTTTTCAAAATCCTCTTTATCTAAAAGCGTGTAAGCAAGAATATCCTCATTTGATTGCGGATGATCTGATCCCTTTTTAAAAATGGCATCTAACACAATATTGCGAACGGATCGCGCATTACCGAAAGTATCATCCACCCGTTCTTGATCAAGGCGATGGTTAATTTCAATCTTCGCTTCTTCCGTAAGAATATAATCGTTTTCTGAGGCAATTTTTTCAGCAATCGATAGTAATTCCCCATTGGAATAATTAGGTAAATGAATGAGGTTCGATTGAGGAAATCGGCTTCTTAATCCTGGATTTGCATCTAAAAAAATACGCATTTCATCAGGATATCCCGCCATAATGACGGCAAACTTCCCACCGTATTCCTTTCCCGTCATTAATGAAACAAGGGTATCAACCGCTGTTTGTCCATAATCATTTCCAGTTTGCCCTTCCCGTTTTAAACTATAGGCTTCATCAATGAACAGAACCCCGCCAATCGCTTTCTCCACAACCGCGCGTACGTTTTCCTCTGTTTGACCTACAAAAGCTCCTACGAGCTGTGATCTGTCGGTCTCAATCACTTCAGGGCGAGGCAGCACCTCAAGCTCATGATAGATTTTAGCTAATAAACGTGCGATGGTTGTTTTCCCTGTTCCTGGATTTCCTGTCAGCACCATATTAAGACTTAATTCATCTTTCGTTTGGAATCCAAGCTCTTTTCGATTCTTTTGGTATTTTAGAAACTGGTAAAAATCATTGACGCGCTTTTTTACGATGTCCATCCCGATCATTTCATTTAATTGATCCAAGGCATTTTCTGAATCCTGTTGGACGTCTTCTTCGACAATAAAGAGATGTTGCCAGTCTTTTTTGATATCTTCGAGGCTGGACAAATGTAATTTTAAATCCTCATAATAGGTTGCCGTATGAAAAACACCCTTAATCGATTCCTCATATTCCTCAGCAGCCTTTAAAAGGTTTCCGTTAACTTCGATTGCAGCAGTAAGTAAATCAGCGAGTTTTTTATATTGAAGAGAAAGTGGTTCGTTTCTCATTTCCTCAGCAAGATGTCTCTTCTCGGTAAGGTCCTCTACATGATCATCTGCTTCTGCTAGGAAGGTTTTGCAAATTTGTATGTATTGTTCAGCAACTTTTTTCTTTGCTGTTCGATTATCTGTTTCTCTTATTGCAGGGAAATCTAGGATATCTAAAATGTCTTTTTTCTTTTTCCAATCGTATTGAATGAAATAGGACTTTGCCATCTCATTCTCTGGATGTATTTCTAATGCTTTTTGTAACCAGGCAAAAGCTAATGTATCCTGGTTCTTGCGGGCAAGTCGCGAAAATGCGGCCATTGTTAACATTCTTGATAAAAGTATGGGGTTTGATTGGCTTCTTATAGCAGTTAACAGCTCATTTTCATTGGCAATAAACCCATGTTCCTTCAGTTCTGTTTCCCACTGAATCATCTGTTCGGTTTGGTTAATGGGTGGACTTGTTTGTTGTCGTATCATAGGATCACTTCTTCTTCAAAATTTCCCTTTTATCTTACCACAACCTGTCCATCGACACGAAATTCAAAGATTCAATAATTAAAGGACCTGTACGAATTAACAGGTCCTTGAACTTACTTTAAACTTCATCCTTTATTTCTGCGCGGTAGGATTCGATGCTTTCGCGGCGTCTTTCGTTTTTCGCATCAATCTGCTTGAGTTGTGTTTCGCTATCAGTGAATGCCTTTGAATCTTCTGCAGCTTCAATGTTTTCTAGTGTATCATGTATCATTGCTTGAAGCTTTTCAGCATTATCACTACGGTCGTCTGGCTTCGGTTTGTTATTATAGGTCATAGAATTTCCCTCCTAGGTGGTGTCGTGTTACAGATATAGTTTGTATCGAAGTGAAAAAAATATCACAGAAATTTTTGCTTGGAAAAAATCACAAAAAAGACCCGCGGGCTACTGCCTGACGAGTCTTAACCACTTATTTATTCACCTTTAGTTTGGATGACTTGCGCATGCTTACCAGATGTATCTTGATGGGTTTTCCCTTTGTTTCCTCCAAAACCCCTATCTTTTGTTCCAATATGGTTAGGAGCAAAGTGTTTACTATCCCTTTTCGGATTACTCATGTTTATCCCTCCTCCTTAAACATTTTGCCCGCTTTAAAGGAGGAACATGATTGGTAATCTATGTGAGTTTACATTACTCGGCTTTTCCAAGTCGCTTTTCTTCTAAACGCATTTCTATTTTTTCCATCGCAGCTCTATCTTTCAAAAGTTGACTTTTATTTTCGGATACAAGTTCTGCAAAGGAACGTTTTCTAGGCTTTCTCATGTATATCACCTTCCTTATGACCTATTCTAACAGTTATTATGCCCAGAAACGGTTTCAATTATTACAACTTTTTGAAAATTACAAGAAAAATATGCTTTAAAGCGTTACTTTGTTAGAACATAAAAAGACATTGGATTCGTTTATCCAATGTCTAATTCAGATCCTTTGTATACTGTTTCATTGCATCGAGATTCATGGCCCCGATATATTTATTTCCAATATTGCCCTTTGTATCGATAAAATACGTTGTTGGAATGGATAGGACTTGATACGTTTCGTTTACTTTATCTTCGGCATCTAAAGGAATCGGAAACGTAATACCATTTTCATCTACAAAAGCTTTTACATCTAAATGTGGGTCAATGTTTACGGCTAAAATAACAACCTCATCCCCAGCTTCTTTATGAAATTCCTCCATGGCTGGCATTTCTGCTTTACATGGCGGACACCAAGTGGCCCAGAAATTGAGCATAACTTTTTTTCCTTTTAAATCAGATAGTTTAACGGTATCTCCCGCTAAGGTTTTAAGTTCAAAATCAGGTGCCTTTGCCCCGACTTTTAATCCACCCATATTCGCAGCTTCTTGACTTGCAATATCGGGTTCAGCCTTTTTATCCATAGCCTGCACAATCGCAACTCCAAGTAAGGCTATTAACACAACAACAGCAATTACTTTTTTGACCATATCCCGAACCCCCTTGATTCAATAATATGCTACATTGATTTTACACTATAAAGTCAGTTGAAATAAAGGTTGTATCCGCCAAATATGTGACAATTTAAAAACAGTTTAGTAAAACTATACTAGAAAAGCAAATCAAATTACTTATTTAAGGCGTTAAGGACACTGGTTGTTACCCGGTCTACAATCAGGTTAATATCTCTTTCAGATAATGTCTGTTCATTCACGGAGGTCACTTTCTTTGCATTCGTTCCTTCAGGGACATCAACACCCTTTGGGGAAACACCTTTTAATCCCATCATGGTTTTAATATCAATAAGCTTAGCGACATTTTCTTTGGAAAGTTCACGATCACCT
This sequence comes from Bacillus sp. CZDM1, assembly GCF_055502545.1. NCBI lineage: Bacteria > Bacillati > Bacillota > Bacilli > Caryophanales > Bacillaceae > Bacillus > Bacillus sp. CZDM1. Next base: position 362,197 of record NZ_JBUESO010000002.1, read on the forward strand.
TTTAATAGTCTAGAGATCCAATTAATTTTTGCTGTGAACTCTAAAGATTCCATTAAATAATAGGCGTTTTCTAAATTCTTCCCCCATGTCAGGGCACCATGGTTTTCTAATAATACACCTTGATGTTCGTAGACATGTGTTTTGATTGCCTTAGGTACTTCATCCGTTGATGGTGTCCCATATTGGGCTAATGGGATTGTCCCCAAGGATACGACAGCTTCGGGCATAATGGCCTGATCTAAAGAAATTCCTGCGATAGCAAAGGCAGTTGCATACGGGGGATGAACATGTAAAACTGCGTTTACATCCGGACGCTCTTGATAAACAAGCAGGTGCATTTTCATTTCCGAAGTAGGTTTATAATCACCTTCGAGGACATTCCCTTTACTATCTACTTTTATAATCATATCAGGGGTTAAGAAGCCTTTACTTATATTAGTTGGTGTAATTAAAAACTCATTTTCGCCAATACGGACAGAAATATTTCCATCATTCGCTGCAATGAACCCTTTTTCATATACTCGTTTTCCGATATCACATATTAGTTTTTTATATTTAATCTCGATAATCATCTAAACCCTGCTTTCCGTTATGAAAACAATTGTTTAATTATAGTATACCCTTCTCTTAAATGATAGTAGAGTTTTATGCTTAGATTAAATTACCACAATCTTACGAAAATTTGTTAATATGAAATCACGGAGAGGAGTTTGATTATGAAGATACTTGTTTTAGGGGGAAGTCGCTTTTTAGGTAGAACATTTGTCGAGGCTGCTCAAAGGCAAAACCATGAGGTGACTATATTTAATCGTGGTAATCAAAATGAAGGGTTTAAAGATGTAGATATTATTACTGGTGATCGTTTTGGTGACTTAAACGAACTTAAAAACCGCTATTGGGATACTGTATTAGACACAAGTGGATTTATTCCTTCCTCGGTATTAAAGTCCACCGAACTACTAAAAGACCGGGTAAAGCATTACACGTTTATTTCAAGTATTTCTGTTTACAAAGATTGGATTCAGGAAAACTTCGATGAATCTTATCCTGTTTATGATATGTCATTAAGGGAAGCCGATGAGCTTTCTAAAAATGGTGCATATTATGAGTATTACGGGCAATTTAAGGCTTTATGTGAAGTTGTTGCCGAAAATAATATGCCTGGGCGTGTTGCAAATATTCGTGCTGGTCAATTAATCGGACCTAACGATTATACCGACAGAATTCCCTATTGGATACATAGAATTGCCGCAGGCGGTAAAGTATTAGCGCCAGGTAATCCAAACAGGTCTGTACAGGTGATTGATAATAAAGACCTTTCAAATTGGATATTAAAGTTAATGACGAATGAGACAGCAGGAACATTTAATGCAACCGGACCAGATTATAACCTTACCATGAACGATTTTCTCGATACTTGCATGAAGATAACAGGAGCTAATGCTGAAGTCGTTTGGGCTTCTGAAAAATTTCTACTTGATAATAAGGTTGCCCCATGGACGGAAATGCCGCTTTGGGTGCCGGAAGATTTCCCACTTGAACCGGAGCTTAAAGAACCTTGGAATGGCGCCTTTACCGTTAATATTTCGAAAGCAATTGAAAGCAGACTCAGCTTCCGGCCTATTGAGGAAAGTTTAGCGGAAATTTATGAATGGGAAAAGCAGCGTAATCTGTCTGAGAACGAATGGAAATCTGGAATGCGTGCAGATCGTGAAAAAGAATTGCTTGAATTGTGGTCTAGAAAATAAGAAGTATCGATGAACGCAAATATATCTGATTTATCGCAGATATAATAGAATAGCCCCTTCAATAGGGGCTATTCTTATGCATATTTTACATTAATTTTCTTTTTTGCTTTAATAGTTCGTTGAATTCATGATCTAATTCTACGTATTTAGGATTTTTTTGGTCAATTAGTGATAGTTCACCCAAAATCAAAGAAATTCTATTTTCTATTATCATTAACGTTTCTTTAACATTAATAGGTTCTCCGCTATTTTTATTAAAGTACTCTTCTGGCTTCATTTCCAAACGCTTTATCCTCTGATTATCAAATACCAGGAGCTTATCACAAAGCTTATTCAAGAAATAGTAATCGTGCGAAACGGTAATAATCGTACCTGTGAATTCATTTAGTGTTTTTTCTAGCTGCTCTCTGCTTGGTAAGTCTAAATGATTGGTTGGTTCATCCAAGATTAGAACATCATATTCCTTCATAAGCATGTCAACTAACTTCACTCTTGTTCTCTCTCCGAGACTCAAAGTTCTGATGGGCTTCGTAATAAACTGTTCTTTTAATCCGAGATTGGCAAATAATGTCCTCGCCTTGAGTATGTTTTCTCGGTCAGTAAACCCTAATGCCTCTAAGGCAGTTTTATCAGCTGGTAAGTCGTCAACATCCTGACTTAGGTAAGCAACCTTTAAAGATTCACTTTTCCAAAGCTCACCGCTAGTAACTGGTGTTTCACCAAGGAGCATCTTAATTAAGGTTGTTTTACCGCAGCCGTTTTCTCCTAATAAACCAATACGCTCTCCGTGATTAATATAAAAATGAGAATCTTGAAATAGGGATCTTGCTTCAAACGTCTTTGTTACACTCTTTGCCTCAATAATACTTTTACCTCTATTTCCTTTCGTATCAAACTGAAATCTGACCTTTTTCTCCTCAAGAGGTTTGTCAACCTTGTTTTTTTCAAGCTCGCTCTGGAGACGATTCATTTTTGATTTCACCTGGGCATCACGTTTTTTCGCCTTAACTCGGTGATATTCTTTATGTCCATAATCTCTGCCTTGTTTTGTTGATGTTCTGTGAGCTTTCTCTGACCATGAAGATAATTGCTCCATTTGCATTTCTATGTCTTCTTTTTTGCGTTGTTGTACCTCATAATGGTGCATTTGTGTTTCCAGCCTGTGCTGCTTCTCCTTCTGATAATCACTGTAGTTACCATTGTAAAAGTTAATCTTTTTATTCTCTATCTCAAAAATCCGTGTCACCGTTTTATCCAAAAAATGACGATCGTGAGAAATTATCAGCACGGGTCCTTTAAATTTCTTTAACTCTTCAATCAACCATTCTATCCCTTTAAAATCTAGGTGGTTGGTTGGCTCATCGAGAATTAAGAATCCTGGTTTGGAAGCCCACACGTTTGATAATGCGAGTTTCAACTTTTCACCACCACTTAAATGGTTTAAACGCTTCTCTTCCCATTCATAAACCTTTTTCAGTCCTAATTCACTTGAGTGCTGCAAGATTTCTCCCTCAGCTGATAGAGAATTTTGAAATTCATTGCCTTCGTAATCAATGGACTGCGTCAGGTAACCAATCTTTAATTCCGGCGATTTTTCAACGAAACCCTTATCTGGTATGAGCTTACCAGTAAGGATATTGGCCAATGTTGTTTTGCCGGTGCCATTATAACCGACGAGACCAATTCTTTCTCCGTTTTTTATATCAAAAGAAATATTGTCTAGGATTTTCCTTAGATTAAAGTTCATTTCTATTCCAGTTGCTTTTATTATCGATAAATTATTTTTGTTCATAAAAAAACTCCCTTCCATTGAACCTGAAGAGAGTGTTTGAGTCATGTCGTTTACGCAATCATAAAAAGCATACGTTAATAAACCTATAAAGGCCTTTACTAACGATGTTTGATTGAAATATAAACGTTCAGGACTAAAAAAGGATAGACTAATCCTATTCTTCAGGTTCACCATTTTTCGCTATTCGAATAAATGTGCTGAAAAAATAAGATTATAACTTCATTCCTCTTTATCATTCCTTTACGTTTGTTATTTTTATTGTATTTTACCTAAACCGAAATTGTCAATCATTTCCCATCTAAAAAACCACCATGCAAAAGCTGCATGGTGGTTTGAGTATTATGCTTCTTGTAATTTTTCGCGAAGTACCATTGGAAGGATACCGCCATGACGGTAGTAATCAATTTCAACTTCGGAATCAAAGCGAACAAGTACTTCAAATTCTTTCTTGTTGCCATTTTCGTCAGTTGCAGTAACTTTTAGTAAATCACGTGGTTTTACGTCTTCTCCAACTTGGACATCGATTGTTTCTTTTCCAGTTAAACCAAGTGTTTCAGCGCTTTCGCCATCTTTAAATTGAAGTGGAAGAACACCCATTAACACCAGGTTAGAACGGTGAATACGCTCGAAGCTTTCAGCAAGAACTGTTTTAATGCCTAGAAGGTTTGTACCTTTTGCAGCCCAGTCACGAGAAGAGCCCATTCCGTAATCTTTTCCAGCAAGTACAATAAGTCCAGTGCCGTTTTCTTTGTATTTCATGCAAGCATCATAGATCGGTGTCACTTCGCCTGTTGGCCAGTAAGTAGTTACTCCACCTTCTGTACCTGGTGCGATTTGGTTACGGATACGAATGTTTGCAAATGTTCCACGCATCATTACTTCGTGGTTACCACGACGAGAACCGTATGAGTTAAAGTCACGTGGCTGAACGCCTTTTTCCAATAAATATTTACCAGCTGGAGTGTTCTTACCAATTGCTCCTGCAGGTGAAATATGGTCAGTTGTAACAGAGTCCCCAAATTTTGCTACTACACGCAGGTCAGTTAATGGTTCAACAGTACCCGGTTCAGGTGATAACCCCTCAAAGAATGGCGGGTTTGCAATGTAAGTGGAATCCTCATCCCAAGTATATAATGGCTCATTGCTAGTTTTGATTTCGTTCCAACGCTCATTATCTCCGAATACATTTGCATATTCACTGCGGAATAGTTCAGGAGTAACGGTGCGTTTCACCACTTCATTTACTTCAGCAGTTGATGGCCAAATATCTTTGAAGAATACATCGTTACCATCTTTGTCTTTACCAATTGATTCAGAAGCAAAGTCAATGTTCACTGTACCAGCTAAAGCATAAGCAACAACTAATGGTGGTGAAGCAAGATAGTTACCTTTTACAAGCGGATGAATACGTCCTTCAAAGTTACGGTTACCTGAAAGTACAGATGTAACTAATAGATCGTTTTCAGCAATTGTTTTTTCAATTTCTTCTTTTAATGGACCGGAGTTACCGATACATGTTGTACAGCCATACCCAACAAGGTTGAAGCCGATTTGCTCTAAATATGGAAGTAATCCAGAATCACGAAGGTATCCAGTTACAACCTTAGAACCTGGTGCTAATGAAGTTTTAACAAACTTAGGAACTTCCATTCCAAGTTCAACTGCTCTTTTCGCAACAAGACCTGCACCCACTAATACATATGGGTTAGAAGTGTTTGTACAGCTAGTGATAGAAGCAATTGCAACGGCACCTGTTTTAATTGTTGTTTCGTCACCGTTTTGGAAATTAACAACAGCTGACTTTTCAAGCTCATCCGCTTGTAAGCCGAAGCCTTGGTTTCCTTGTGGAGCAGAAACTGCCTTTACGAACTCTTCTTTCATTTTTGAAAGTGGAATCAAATCTTGTGGACGCTTAGGACCTGAAAGATTTGCTTCAATAATAGAAAGATCAATTTCAACTACATTTGTATAAACAGGCTCTAGAGTTGGATCAAAGAATAATCCGTTTGCTTTGCAATATTGTTCGACAACATTGATTTGCTCTTCTTCACGGCCAGTTAAACGCATATAAGCTAGTGATTCATCATCAATTGGGAAGAATCCACATGTTGCACCATATTCAGGAGCCATGTTCGCAATTGTTGCACGATCTGCTAATGGAAGTACAGATACTCCAGGACCGAAGAATTCAACAAATTTGCCAACTACACCCTGGCTGCGAAGTACTTGAGTTACTTTTAGAGCAAGGTCAGTTGCGGTAGCGCCATTTGGAAGCTCACCTGTTAACTTAACCCCAACAACTTCAGGTACTGGGAAGTATGAAGGCTGTCCAAGCATTCCTGCTTCTGCTTCAATACCGCCAACGCCCCATCCAAGAACGCCTAGACCATTAATCATCGTTGTATGCGAGTCAGTTCCAACTAATGTATCTGGATATGCTTCTAATTCGCCGTCAGCCGTTTCTGCTACGTGAACAACATCTGCTAAGTACTCAAGGTTAACTTGGTGTACGATACCCGTTGCAGGTGGAACAGCGCGATAGTTATTAAAAGATTTTTGAGCCCAGCTTAGGAACTGGTAACGCTCTGCATTACGTTCAAATTCTAAATCCATATTTACTCGTAATGAGTCAGCTGAACCGTAAGCATCAACCTGTACAGAGTGGTCGATTACAAGGTCAACAGTTTTCTCTGGATTAATCTTATCTGGATCCCCGCCAAGGTCCGCCATTGCTTTTCTTAATGAAGCAAGGTCAACGACTGCTGGAACTCCAGTGAAGTCTTGTAGAATTACACGAGATGGCTTGAATGGAACGTCCACTTCTTTAAGCTCATCTGTTCCCCATTTTGCTAAGTTTTCAACGTGCTCCTTTGCGATGACACGGCCATCGTATTGACGAAGCACAGATTCAAGTAATACTTTTACGGAATATGGCAATTTAGAAACCTTGCCAATACCAGCCTCTTCAAGTGCACTTAAGCGGTAATAGTGGTAGCGTTTACCGTTAACTTCAAAAGAAGTACGTGCGTTAAATACGTCATTTTTCACCATTGTAAAGCCCCCTCATTCGTCATACATTAACTAAATTAACGAAAAGTCGAAAAGTTTGAATATTCCTATTCATTCCTACTTTTCTCACAATTCTAATCTTAATACAACCTTTTACATAAGTAAATAACAAGAAAGTTATTGTACGTGATAAGTTTTTCTTATGTTTTTTATGTAAAGTGTTCGAAATATTTAGAAAAATCTTATAAGGCCGTATAACAGGAAAATGTTAAAGATTAGAATTGTTAACGCTTTTATTATCTCAAAAAACTTTTTTGTTGTCATTTATTTTCCCTTAAAAGGAAATATTATCACTATCGAAGAGAATTCTACTGAATTCTCCTAGGAGGTGATTGGGATGCAAAGAAGAAAGTCAAATCATGTAATTCCTGGTGCGAATGCTGCTAAAGGCCAGGGGCAGGGTGCAGGTTTTAACGAAGAAATGGCAAACGAACCTCTAACCATTAAGGAAAAAATGAATAATAAAAAACGAAAAAAGAATCAATAGGCAGTTAAAAAAGCAGGAGCTCTCCCCCTGCTTTTTAACCTTGGTTTTATTCAGGAAGATTTACTTCTGTTACGATGCTTTGCAAATCCTGTTGAAAACGCTCAAGTTGTGCTCGTTGGTGTTCGGAAGCAACTTCAAGTGCATTTTCAATTTGCTGATAGGCTTCGTTCACTTCTTCTTTTAAATGCTTCAATTGATGTCCGTAACTTGCACTATCACTAATAATGGTTGCTGCAAGTCCTTGGGCCTCTTCATATCCCTGCTGAGCAGCTTGAAAAGCTTGCTGCTTATCCTTATTGTACGGAAATTTTTGAGTCACGATATCACTCCCCTCCAACATTTATAACGTTAAATTGCGCACCTTGAACAAAAAATATTCAGCATAAAATGTCTGCAGCATTACATCCTAACATTATAGGAGGGATGAAAAATGGTGAACAAAAACGACGGCAAGGATATGAGAAGAAATCAGCCAAAGATATCTGGCCAGCCTGAGCCCATGAGTGGATCAAAAAAAGTAAAGAATCGCAACCATACACGTGCAAAACATAATTCACACCATGATATGTAGAAAAGCGGAAGGCGCCTGCAGCTAGACAAATAGAACAGCGATGTGACCGAGATCTAGATAGGACCAAAATAATAGTTCTAACCCCCTCTAGACCGTAGAGGGGGTTAGATTTATAATTGTATTAATGATTGAAGCAAAAGCTGTTCTTCATCCTCTGTTACGGTTCTAAGGTCGAGGATAAACTCATCCTTTTGAATTCGTCCGATAATCGCTGGTTTGAATTGTGTTCTCAATTTTCTTCCTACCTGTTCTGCAGTAAGTAAACGGTGTTTTAAAGAAATGACCATGGTTGGAAGTTGAACATCAGGCATCGTTCCCCCGCCAACCTGACTTGTACTAGGAAAAATTTTCGCCTGAAAATAATCTGTACCTTGTAACAAGTTTGTAACAAACCTCTGCGATCTTTCGTCTAATTCATCAATAGAAACCAATAAATCACGGATGGTGGGAATGTTTTGGAATCCTTGTTCCCCGCGTGCATAATCAATTAACGTCCCTTCTAGTGCGGCTAAAGTCATTTTATCGACCCGAACTACTCGGGCTAATTGGTGTTTTTTTAATCGATCAATAATCTTCTTTTTCCCAACAATAATTCCAGCCTGAGGTCCACCAAGCAGTTTATCCCCACTAAACGTTACAAGATCTGCTCCCATTTCAATGACTTCTTTCACAACAGGTTCTTCACCGATTCCATGTTTTCTAAAATCAAATAGTGCACCGCTGCCAAGGTCTTCATAAAAAATAACATCTTCAGCACGATTTGTAAGCTGTATAAGATCTTCTGTTTCCACTGATTTGGTAAAACCAATCACTTTAAAATTACTTGTATGTACTTTCATGACAATCGCCGTTTCAGGATTAAGCGCTTTTTCATAATCATATAAATGAGTTTTATTTGTTGTTCCGACTTCGATTAATTTTGCTCCGCTTTCTTCCATAATAGAGGAAATACGGAATGAACCGCCAATTTCTACTAACTGACCTCTTGATACAATAACTTCTTTATTTTCTGCAAGCGCTCTTAAAACAAGATAAACGGCAGCAGCATTATTGTTGACGACCATTACTGCTTCAGCACCAGTAATTTCTTTAAGCAGAGATTCTACATGGCTGTGTCTGGAACCACGCTCTCCTTCGTTTAGCTTATATTCAAGGTTGGAGTAATTTTGTGCGGTTTCCACTACATGATTGATAGCATTGTTGCTTAGCCTCGCTCTTCCAAGGTTTGTATGAAGAATCGTTCCAGTCGCATTGATTACTTTTTCGATTGTATAAGAAAATTGTTTTTTTATATTTACTTCTAATAGTTGAAAAACTTCATTTATAAATTGATTGGTGCCTGGAGTTGTACCATTCCAGTCCCCATTTAATAGTAACTGCCTAATTTGATCGATTGCCTCTTTTAATTGTTTTGTCAGTTGAGTAACATCTAGATGATTCTCCTTGAGGAGAGCTTCGAACTGTTCATGATTTTGCAATTCATGGACAGCTGGAATTGAACGTAACCATTCTTTCACGGAAAAAACTCCTTTACTATTCCTACTTTGTTCCTATTATAACATTTCACATTTTCATTCTGAATGAATAAAATAAACCGAGCAAGGGGGATCGTTATGAAATCCAAAAAAAATATACCGCCAATTGATTTTGACCTTGTGGAAAGGTGGTTGGAAAACTACTGCCTTGATCCTCTAACTACACAGGATGATCTGACTCAATTTCGAATCGATCTATACGAAACAGATCAAGAATGGATTGTTGAGGCGTTGCTAAACGAATATAACAGCTCTGAAATTAAAGTTTATATAGAGGAAAGTAAGCTCGTTATTACGGCTGATAAACCTTCCACTCCTTCTAATCAACATAATAGAGTTCGTACTATCCAGTTCCCCTTTCAGGTTATAAATCAAAAAGTAACAGCCCATTATATTAATGGAATTTTAGAGGTTCTCATATCAAAATCTGAAAAAGGTTTAGGAAAAAATTGTTATATCACACTGCCCTAAGTTGCATCTTATGGCATGATTTTTTATCATTCAGTTAACATAATATCATTATAGAAAACAATAAGCCCTCATATCTAATTTTGATATGAGGGCTATTTTTATTTTTCTGATATTGTATTAATGATATCCTCAGTGTCAGGGAATAAACCTGTATCTAGTTTGGAATAAATCTTTTCCCCATTGACAGTTATTTCAAATGCTCCTCCTGAAACAGGGATTAATTCCATTTTTCCAATCTTTCGGTTAAAGTGTGTAAAAAGTTCTTCCGCGAAACTCGCGGCTTTTGGTGCATAGTTTCATTGCATGCAAAATTCTACAATTACGTGATAGTTGTTCATTTTTACCCCTCCCTGACATGTAATTCTAATTTCCTACTTCTCTATAGTAAAAACATTTTATCTCAAGGAGTTTTTCCTTGCAAATCTTTTGCTTTTATCTAGTATGTGCGATTTTAAATGGAAACAGTTATACTAATAAATGGAGGTGGATTTATGACTGAGCAAGAGAAAATACGCCTAACCTCTTTATCAACTAAAGCAGGCTGAGGATGTAAAATTGGTCCTGAGGACCTAGCGCAAGTTTTGCGCCTTTTACCAAAGCAAGACCCTGTACCAGAGTTACTAGTGGGGCATGAAACTTCTGATGATGCAGGTGTTTACCAACTAACGGATTCGATTGCCTTAATTCAGACGGTCGATTACTTTACCCCAATTGTGGACGATCCCTATATGTTTGGACAGATTACTGCGGCTAACGCATTAAGTGACGTTTATGCAATGGGCGGCGAACCAAAAACAGTCTTAAATATAGTAGGCTATCCAATAAAGAAGCTTGGTGCAGAGATGCTTTCAGATATTCTCCGCGGTGCGGCAGATAAAGTAAAGGAAGCAGGTGCCCTAACGGTTGGAGGTCATTCTATTGACGATCAAGAGCCTAAATTTGGTCTTTCTGTTACGGGAATTGTTCATCCAGATAAGATATGGAAGAATGTTGGAGCGAAGCCTGGAGATGTATTGGTAATAACGAAGCCGATTGGCGTTGGAATTATCACTACCGGGATTAAGCGGAGTGTGGTAACACCTCAACAAGAACAAATGGTTACAGAAACAATGGCAGAATTAAATAAGACGGCTGCACAAATGTTAATGAACTATCATCCTCATGCAGTCACGGATGTAACCGGATTTGGATTGTTAGGACATAGCAGTGAGATGGCACGCGGAAGCGATGTGAGCTTTGAGATTTCCTACTCTAAAGTTCCAATTCTTGAAGGTGCATTAGAGTTAGCGAGAGATGGAGTTGTTCCAGGGGGATCAAAATCCAATCATAAATGGACACTTAACGATGTAGACTATGAGGACCTGTCCGTCGAGGAACAGTTAGTACTATGTGATGCTATCACTTCTGGGGGGCTGCTCGTATCCATTAGTGAAGATGAAGCGATCAAATATGTGGATGACCTTCATTCTGTTGGAAAACACCATGCCGCCATTGTAGGCAGGGTTACCGAGAAAAAAGAGAAATTAATTTATGCAAAAAGATAACAGCGTGGCGTTTGCTTCGCTGTTTTTTTGTTTTTTTAACCATACAGTTTTTACAAAAAAGCATACAGGTTCTACAAAAAAGTGTACAGGTTCTACGAAAAAGTGTACAGTTTCTGCAAAAAAGTGTACAGGTTCTGCAAAAAAGCATACTGGTTATACAAAAGTGTACAGGTTCTACAAAAAAGTGTACAGTTTCTACCAAAAAACATACAGGTTCTACAAAAAAGCGTACAGGTTCAACAATTTAATGGGTAAACCTCTCATATTCGAACCAAAAAAATAGATAACCCAATAAATCAGGTCATCTATCTAATCAATTATTGGATTCCGTTCACTTTGGTTTTGTTCACAGTAAGTTTATTTGTTAGTTTATTCATCATATCTTCTGTCATTTTCGCTAAATCATATTCGAATTTAAAGCCCCACTCTTCTTCTGCAGCAATAGCATCGATTGAATTTGGCCAGCTGTCAGCAATTTTTTGACGAACAGGATCAACATGATACGTCAGCTCAAAACTAGGTATATGTTTCTTAATTTCATTTGCAATTTCATCTGGGTCGAAGCTCATTGCCGTTACATTAAACGAGTTGCGGTGAATAAGCTTGCATGGGTCCGCTTCCATTAAATCGATAATGGCATTAAGGGCATCAGGCATATACATCATATCCATGTAAGTCCCTTTGTCGATATAGGATGTATACCGGCCATTCTTAATGGCTTCATAGTAAATTTCAACCGCGTAGTCTGTAGTTCCCCCGCCAGGCAGTGCCGCATAAGAAATTAAGCCCGGGAAACGTAGTCCCCTTGTGTCGACTCCAAATTTTTGATAATAATAATCGCTTAAAAGCTCGCCAGCTACCTTGTTTACTCCATACATTGTGGTCGGACGCATAATCGTGTCCTGTGGCGTGCTATCCTTTGGTGTTGAAGGACCAAATGCACCAATTGAGCTTGGAGTGAAAAATTGTGCATTAAGCTCTCTCGCTGTTTCTAGTGCATTCATCAAACCGCCCATATTCAAATTCCAAGCTAAAACGGGCTTTGCCTCTGCAGTAGCAGAAAGTAATGCGGCTAAGTGCATAACCGTATCCACTTTATATTTCTTTGCTACTTCACCCATTCTATTTAAATCTGTTACATCAACAATTTCGAAGGGACCGCTCTCTGCTGCCTCGCTGTCATTCTTTTTAATATCAGTAGCAATAACATTATCCGGACCATACGTTTCCCGTAATTTCATCGTAAGCTCAGAACCGATTTGCCCTAATGCACCTGTAATTAAAATTCGTTTCATTCTTCTCCGTCCTCTTCACATTTGTCATAATATCTAGCCCATTTAAGGGTTTCTATGATTAAATAATGCCCATTTCCTTGCCGACTTTCTCATATATAGCAATGGCTTCATCAAGCATTTCTTTCGAATGTGCAGCTGTTGGCATATTACGAACACGTCCTGTTCCTTTTGGCACCGTAGGGAATACAATCGCCTTAGCATAGACTCCCTCTTCATTCAAACGTTTGCTGAATTGCTGCGTTAATGCCTCGTCACCAATAATACATGGAGTAATTGGAGTCTCACTGTTTCCAATATTAAAGCCTAATTCCTTTAAGCCTTTTTTGAGATAATCTCCATTTTCCCAAAGCTTTTTGTTAAGCTCGGTGCTTTCCATTAAGATTTCAATCGATTTCTTGCTTGCTGCCACATCCGCAGGAGTTAACGATGTTGAAAAAAGGAATGGGCGGCTCCGAACCTTTAACCAGTCAATTAGATTCTTCTTCCCTGCAACATAGCCACCTACTACACCAATAGCTTTTGAAAGAGTTCCAATTTGAAAATCGATTTTATCAGACAAGCCGAAATGCTTAACGGTTCCCGCTCCATCACCGAGGACACCTGATCCATGTGCATCATCTACATATGTAATGAGGTCAAATTCTTCCGCAATCTTTACGATCTCAGGTAATAAAGCAATGTCCCCATCCATTGAGAAAACACCATCGGTAATAACCATGATTTTATTGAATTGACCAGATTCCTTTGCTTCCTTCGCCTTTGCCCGCAAATCTTCCATATCCGAATGGTTTACACGAATAATTTTCGCTCTTGATAGACGGCAGCCATCAATAATGGAAGCATGGTTTAATTCGTCGGATAAAATGGCGTCGTTTTTGTCCATAACAGCTGAAATGGCGGCCATATTACAATTGAAGCCTGACTGGTAAGCTATTGCTGCTTCGGTATGTTTAAATTCTGCTAACTTCTCTTCCAGCTCAACATGAAGCTTTAGAGTTCCGTTAATCGTCCGAACAGCTCCGGCTCCTACACCGTAATTTTCAATTGCCTCCGCTGCAGCTTGCTTTAATCGTTCATCTGTTGCCAATCCTAAATAGTTATTAGAAGAAAGATTGACTAATTGTTTACCATTTATTGTAATCATTGGACCATTTGGACTTTCTAATGGATCGATGACATTGTATAAACCCTTTCCTTTTAAATCTTCAAGGTTTTCATTTAAAAATTGCTCCAAAATCGTACTTGACACATATATTCCCCCTTATTGTCGCTAATAGAAAAACATTTGTCCGTCTCAGGCGGACAGTTTGGTGTTCGATAAATACCAGTGTAAAAGGATTTCTTTAATATACTTTATCACGATTTTATCATAATGTGCATACCTAGAGGACATTCGTTATAAAAAAATTTTCATTTTTAGGTTATCCAATTCGAATTCAGGTTATTTTCAAATGGAGGAAAAAATGTATAATGAAGGCATACTCTTGTTTAACCATAGAAAGGATGTACCACGTGGAGCTATTGTCATCTTTTTTTTACACCATTATCGTTGGTGGTGTTTTTGTCTTTATTTTCATTTACCTTTATGATTTGCTTTTTGGAGAGAAACAACAAAAACAAATTCGTAAAATTCAAAAATACTACCGTCAAGAAAATATCAAAAAAATAGAACTGCTCGAGCACATACCAAAAAAATTCACCTTATATCAGGTGAAAACAGATAAAGAAACAAAACGAGTGAAAGTAAAGCCAGGCTATAAAGTAGTTAAAATGGTCAAGAAAAAAGAACCTTCCCTTTAGTATGGGGATAGGTTCTTTTTGTTATTTTAAAGTTAATCTGCTTAATTTCGCAGAAGTTTGGTTAACTCTTTCCAGCGCTTCTTGGTATTCCATTTCTAAGCGAATGATAATATCTGATACCGATTCAATTTTATCAATTGCTCCTACACCGTGGCCTGCGGACCAGATATCACGCCACGCTTTGGCATCTGACTTACCTTGTAATCCATCAAAATCCACTTTTTCCTTTTTAATCAGTTGTTCTGGATCCAGCCCTTCCTTAACGATACTTGGAATGAGCATATTTGCCTTAACTCCAGAAAAAGCATCTGTTAAAATGATATCCTCCTGTGTCGACTTCACAAGCATTTCACGGTAATCATCCTGTGCCATACTTTCGGTTGCTACAATAAATCGTGTTCCCATATAAGCTAAATCAGCTCCAGCTGCCTGTGCGGCTAATATCCCCTTACCAGTTGAGATAGCACCGGCCAGCACAATAATTCCATCCCAGAAGGTGCGGACCATATCAACAAAAGCGAAGCTGTTAATTTGTCCGCTGTGTCCACCGGCACCGCTTGCTACTAAAATCAAACCGTCAACACCTGTTTCAGCAGCTTTTCGGGCAAACTTTAGATCACTGACATCAGAAAAAACCAGTCCTCCATATTCATGTACAATTTCAACAACATGTTTTGGACTCCCTAAAGAAGTGATCACTAATGGCGGTTTGTGTTTTTTTATTAACGCCAATTCATCCTGAAGACGGCTATAGGTACTATGTACAACCATATTCATGGCCCATGGTGCAATTTTACGCTCTGGATCTGCTGTCCTTGCTTGTTCTAATTCTTCGTTTAACTGACCCATCCATTGATCAAGTACCTCAATCGGTCTTGCATTTGGAGCTGGGAATGACCCAATAACACCATTTATACAACAATTTTTCACTAGTTCTGGGCCCGACACTAAAAACATAGGTGCAGAGATAACAGGCAGTTTTAGCTGGTTCCACCAATTTTCAGGGATTGTTTTTTGCATGTCTACTCTCCTTTTAGTTTAGAATTTTCTGAATAAAATTCCTATTTTAATAGTAACGGAAAATGAATGGTTATTCAATCGTGGAGTGAGAGCTTTTAGAATAAATAATAAAGCGCTTTCACAACACGAACGATAAGCTTGTAAAAAATTATTTCGTTCGTCTTTTGGTGAAAAAACCATTGCTATCCTTTTTCACCATGGTATAATGAGAATAAATTTAAAAGTTTCACTCATATAATCGCAGGGATATGGCCTGCAAGTTTCTACCGGATTGCCGTTATCAATCCGACTATGAGTGGGTAATGCTTACGGCGCTTTTTTATATTCCATACATTTTGGATATAAAGCCCAAATGTCATTGCCTCACTCAAATTTTGATGTGAGCAATGACATTTGGGCTTTTTTATTTTTTCTTAGGGGGATAAACATGAGATTACTAGAAGAAAAGATTAAAAAGGACGGCAGAGTCCTTAATGAAAATGTGTTAAAGGTTGATTCATTTTTAAATCATCAAATAGATCCAAGCTTGATGAATGAAATTGGTAAAGAATTCGCCCAGCTTTTTGCAGATGAAGGAATTACAAAAATTGTTACGATTGAGTCTTCTGGAATTGCCCCTGCTGTTATGGCCGGATTATATATGAATGTTCCTGTTGTTTTTGCGAGAAAAAGAAAATCAGTCACGTTAACGGATGATTTACTGACAGCAAGTGTTCATTCATTTACTAAAAACGAAACGAGTGAACTTGCGATTGGGCGAAAGTTTATTAATGAAAACGATAAGGTGTTAATTATCGATGACTTCCTTGCTAACGGTCAGGCTGCACTTGCCTTAGTAGAAATGGTCAATCAAGCAAACGCTGAGGTTGCTGGCATTGGTATTGTCATTGAAAAGTCCTTCCAACCTGGCGCAGCAAAATTGAAAGAGCTAGGATTAAGGGTGGAATCATTAGCAAGAATCGCCTCACTATCCAACGGGGAAGTAACGTTTAAACTTGAGAATATGGAGGAATTGTTCTAATGAAACAACATCCGTTCAAAATCGCATCTTTAGGAATTCAACACGTGTTAGCGATGTATGCAGGAGCTGTCATCGTCCCTCTTATCGTCGGCGGCGCATTAAATTTAACTGGTGAACAACTAACTTATTTAGTTTCGATTGATATTATGATGTGCGGAATTGCGACCATTTTACAAGTTTGGCAGAATCGCTTTTTCGGAATTGGCTTACCGATTGTTTTAGGATGTACGTTTACAGCGGTTGGTCCAATGATTGCGATTGGCGGAGAATATGGGATATCAGCCATCTACGGTTCCATCCTTATTTCTGGTTTAATTGTTGTGATTATCGCGAAGTTCTTTAGTAAATTAATTAAGTTCTTCCCTCCTGTTGTTACGGGTTCGGTTGTTACAATTATCGGTATTACGCTTATCCCTGTAGCCATGAACAACATCGCTGGTGGACAAGGCAGCCCTGATTTTGGCAGCCTCTCAAATTTAAGCCTAGCTTTTGGAACGCTATTATTCATTATTCTACTCTATCGTTTTACAAAAGGCTTCATTCGCTCCATTTCGATTCTTTTGGGGTTAGCGGGTGGTACAATCATTGCTTCGTTAATGGGAAAAGTAAATTTCGCAGCAGTTGGTGATGCTTCATGGTTCCATATGGTAAAACCTTTTTATTTCGGTACTCCTACCTTTGAATGGACACCGATTATTACCATGACACTGGTTGCAATTGTAGGTTTAGTAGAATCAACAGGTGTTTATTTTGCTCTTAGTGATATCACTGAAAGAAAACTCAAAGAAAGTGATTTGACCAAGGGTTATCGTGCAGAAGGTCTTGCAATTATGCTTGGAGCCCTGTTTAATGCCTTCCCTTATACTACCTACTCACAAAACGTTGGGCTTTTACAGCTTACTGGTGTCAAAGGTAAAAATGTTATTTATACCATGGGCACAATGTTGATAATCCTAGGTTTCGTTCCAAAAATTGGTGCTTTAACCACTGTTATTCCTACCTCTGTTTTAGGTGGAGCCATGGTGGCAATGTTTGGAATGGTGATTGCTTACGGAATCAAGATGTTAAGTAAAGTAGAATTTGCTTCACAAGAAAATCTCTTAATTATTGCTTGTTCTGTGGGGATGGGACTTGGGGTTACCGCAGTTCCTGATTTATTCGCACAGCTGCCCGAAAGTGTAAAAATACTGACCAATAATGGGATTGTAGCTGGAAGTTTGACTGCCATTTTCTTAAATATTGTGTTTAATGTTGGTAAACCTACTAAGAAAAGTCAAACAACAAATCCAAGCAGTCAGAGTGCTGCATAAGAGTAATTTTAAAAAAGCTGCTTTTGGTTCAATATGAACTACAGGCAGCTTTTTTACTGATTAAGCCCCGTTCTTTTCACAGTAAAATCTAGATTTACATTAACTTTAGCCTCTTTAAACATTTTATACCATTTTTCATCTGTAAGTTTTGAGTACCTTATTGAAGTTCTATATATTTCTCCTAGTCCAAATACATCAGAATCTATTGTTTGACAATAAGCAATAAGTTTCTCAATCTTCTCTATCATACTCTTCGTAATTTCCTTCTCGATTAGCTTAATATTTTCTTGATTACCAAGATCAATTTGACTAGTAACTTCAAGCAGCCTTGCAGTAAGTTTAATATCTAGATCAAATTCCACTTTTTCTTTGTTGATTAGCTTAATATCACTACTGCTGGCGAGGGAATCGATAGAAGCAACGGTCTTATTTAGTCGACGGTTCCTGGGCTTTAATTTTGAACTATTTATCACAACATCTTTGATTCCGCTTTTATATTTATCAATGATCAAGTTTAGATAAAAACTCTGATCAGTACTTACTTTTCCAACTAATTTACTTCCCTTAAACAAAGCTACTCCTGAAAATCCAATACCCTCCTTTTCTTTTTTTAAAATTGGCATAATAGGTTCTTTGCCAACTGAGTAATGGTTATGTAAAACTTCTTGCAGGGTAGCTGAGGGCATCATTTTTCCTTTTGTGTTTTGATCGATGAGCTTAAATAGATGATTTCCAATATCAGGAATATGTTTAGCTTTTACATTTAATAAATCACGAGCTGTCCCGTCTGCCATCGCCAAGTATGTCATATCACTTACGGATGGGTCATTTGCCACAGATTCTGCTATCCCTGTGTTTCCTTGTTTAAGCAACTCTTCACCGTTTATAATTACACGAAGCTGCCCCGAGACCAGCCTTTTAGAGGTCTTTCTATTTGCATTGTTACGAATACCCCTTATTGAAAATGCCTCAGTTTCTATATTAACAACTTCGTTAGGCGCTGAAGGATCAATTTCTAACCCAACCACCGTTCCTAAAATAGTGCCATTTTTTCCAAGATCAAGGCCATAAGTAGTAACAATACCAACTTCTTCTAGTACTCTTGGTTCTGCACAGCCACACATCAATAAAAAGGTAAATATCCAATTCCCAAGCCACCTTTTTTTCCTCATTTTTATTTCTCCTTTAGGGATGTCATTTTCTTCTTTATCAAAGCCAAACTATAAAGAAAAAAGGGATAACAAAACGAAATATAAAAGGCGATGCTGGAAAAAAAGTCGTTAAAATGATTGATTTTAGTGCGTGTATTAATAAACAAACTGGCAAGGAAAATAACAAAGCTAAAAAACCAAATGACACCTTTCGTTTTTTTTTCAAAAGTGCGCTTTACACCGCGAAGAGCTGCCCACAAGTATAGCATTAGGTTTGGGAGGATAATAAGAAGCCAAAAAGAAACGGCTACATACTCCGTTCTCTCGATAAAAGGAAGTTTTACAATTTTAAATAAAGAAAGAGTTGCCCAAATCGTATTTTCTAATTGTCCAGGACTGAAATAGATGATACTTATGAGCATAACGATTAAGTACAAGATGTTTGTTGCAGCGATTCCTAAATGAGCATATTTAGGAACTTTCCCATGTTCCTTCATGAATGGGTAAACAACATACAGAATCTCAAACCCTATTAAGGTAAAAGTCATTTTTTGAGCCCCCTTTAGAATCGATGGAATATTCGATTCCAAAACCGGTAGAAGATGGTGAAATTCAGCAAAACGTAAAGGATAACCAATGAGACTAACTATCCAGAATGAAAGCAAAATACTAAAAAAACACGCTCCCACAATGACTCGAAAACCGCCTGTAACCCCATATATAACCAATAACAGGATAGAGATTGAAAATAACCATGTAGGTACGGTGGAAAAAACCCATGTTTGCATAACCTCAATATAGTTAATTAAAATAACAACAAATACCCATAAGCAATAAAGGATATATAAACTATTAACGATCTTTCCAATCCATTTTCCCAACACTTCATTATGGATGCCATAAATATCTGTTGGTCCATATATTTGTAAAGTCTTTATAATAACAAATACTACTAGATGAGTGAAAATCCCGGCTAGAATGACAGATATCCAGGAGTCTTGCTTTGCCTCCAGGAAAATAACCCGTTGATATCCATGTATTCCTATCCCCACTTGGGTTGAGTGGATAATAAAAAAAAGTATAAAGGTACTTATAATATATTGTGGCTTTGCTTGATATTGAACTTTCATACCGTCACACACCCGCTACCCAAGGTCAATTATGTTTTTTTGCCTTTACAGGGTCATATTTGAATTCATCTTCAGCCCTAGTTAGGTCCGGCCTTTTGTAGGTGAAGGATAATGGTAATCGAATGATACTGTCCTTCCAATCAGCAAAACGAGGCGGATAAAATGGTGCAAGATAAGGACTTCCAAGGCTTGTTTGTCTTAAAAGGTGCAGGAGTAAAAAACAAAAACCGAACATAATTCCATAAAAACCCCAGAATCCTGCTAAAATAATGAGAGGGAATCGGAGGATCCTTATTACATTCCCCATTGTATAACTTGGTGTAACGAATGAACCAAGAGCGCCTAAGGAAATTATGATAATGAGGATGTTGCTTGTAAATCCTGCTTCTACAGCAGCTGTTCCAATTACGATACCACCAACTATCCCCATCGTTTGTCCCACTTTTGTCGGTAGACGGGCACCAGCTTCCCTCAATAATTCGATAATAAATTCTAAAAGAAACGCTTCTATAATGGGTGGAAATGGCACCTTTGCCCTTGATTCACCAAGTGTAAACAACAAATTTTGTGGGACGATCTCATAGTGAAAGGTTAGGGCAGCAACATAAATAGCTGTAAAGAAAACGGATAGAAATAAGGCGGTAAATCTTAATAGTCGTAAGAATGTTGCAATTTGCCAATTTACATTACTATCCTCCATACTTTGAAAAAACTCCATAAATGACTGGGGACCAGCAATGGCTAATGAACTGCCATCAACAAGGATAGCCAGTTTCCCCTTAAGCAGCCAATCGCATACATGATCAGGACGCTCCGTTAACGCCATTTGTGGGAATAACGATAATGAGTTCTCTGCGATAAGCTGTTCTAGCATCGAACTGTCAAGAAGTCCATCTATTTTTAGCTCTTGAATCCTACGCCTTACTATCCCAACCATTTGTTCAGAAGTAATACCATTTATGTAGACGATTGAAACCGATTTATTAGTATGAACCCCTACTTTCATATCTTCAATACACAATGATGTATCTTTAATATAATTTCTAATTAAAGATATATTTGTCATTAAGCTTTCATTAAATGCAACCTGCGGACCAATAACCTGAGATTCATTTTGGGCAAATGCTAAAGAACGTCCCACTTTTGAAGGGATTTTTGCTAATAGTACGGATGGATCTCCTTCTAAATATATGATTACAGTTCCGTCTAAAGCAGAATTGACCACCCGGTCCATCTGATTTGATTTTTCTATCTCACCAACTGATAAATGCTCCATAACGATTTGAATTGAATTGGTGGTTAGGTCTTTGATAGGATCTATAATATCCTGATGCAGCATAGTTTTATCGATTAAGGAACCAATGGAGAATAGGGTAATCCGTGAACTTCCTATTTCATTCTCCAAAATATCTGCACTATGCTGAAGTCTTTTTTTAAATTCAGCTGACATCAATTCTCTTGTTGCAGGAATTGAATACTCGTTATTAACTTGTTTCTTTTTCTCTTGTGATAGTGAATTCTTCTTTTTAAAGAACATTTTGCAGCACCCTCTACCGTCTCAAGACATTCGCTTAATGTATTATTTACCAAATAAACCGCTTTATACCACGTCACTTTTTTACAAAAAAATAAAGCGATGCATACGTTAGCATCGCTTTGGAAATTTCATTATCGGCTCATTTTCGGAATCCATTTCTGAACCCATTTCAGAATCGGGGCTTGTGTTGTTTTCGCCAGAGCCGCCGATGGTTTTGGTAATGGAAATGGGCGAAATGTAAATAGCTCCGCCAAAGTTAACAATGCCGCCAGAAATCGTCCCGATTGAAACATTATTATGGTTCGTTACCAAAGTAACCCCCTCCTTGGTGTTACTTTTATTTTATGTACGCGCAGGTGTAGGGTTCATAACAAACAATGAAAGAGCCTTAATATATATCAGGCTCTTTCATTGTTCCTGATGGTTCTTAAAAAAATGATTTAAACAATTCTTGATGATCGTTGCATTCCTTGCAAATATACTCGATTTCTAGTGGGTCTTCTCTTACCATATGTACGGTGTCTCTGCTGCAATTTTCGCAAAATCTAACTTCCTGGATTTGTTCCATGAAATAAGCACCTCTTTTTCTTAGTTCATAAAAATAGTATGTCCAAGAATATCATGCCTTTTTCATCCACATCTATTCCATTTTTAATGGTCAAATCCCTGTTGCTTATTTCGCATTTTCTTTTTCTATTTTTAAAAGCTGTTCCTTCATATCCAATCCACCACGAAAACCAGTAAGTTTACCGTTCTTCCCAATAACTCGATGACACGGTACCGTTAAGAGGACTGGATTTGCCCCAATTGCAGTGCCCACAGCTCGGACTGCGGATGGCCTTTGAATTGCATTTGCAATATCGGAATAAGTCCACGTTTCACCGTAAGGGATTTTACAAAGTGCATTCCACACTTTTGTCTGAAAATCTGTTCCTATTAATTCATGAGAAATGGTAAAAGAATTTCGTCCACCTTGGAAAAATTCTTTAAACTCAGCAACATATGGCTGCATGACGATATCATCTTGAACTAATGGACTTTCTGGATAATGCTTGTTTACCCAGACCTCCAATTCCTCGAATGGTTTATCCTGCGAACCAACGTAACAGAGTCCCTTAGAAGTTGCTGCCATATATAGTTTCCAATTTTCATAAACCAGCCTTGTCCAATATAGTGTAGGTTTCATCATAAACCCTCCATTGTTATTTATCTTCTATGGTATAACTTTATTAAGGCATTGAAAAGAGGAGGATTTTAATGGTGATCCAAACATGGGCGGATTACTGCGGGGAATTAAAACTGGTTTTACCGAAAGAATTCAACTTTAATGAAAATGTAAATTATCTAGCAAGAAACAGTAACGAGTGCCTCTTTCACATCCAGAATAATCGTATTAGTAAAGCTATTCAAATTGGAGAAGAAACACTAATTATTGAAGTTAGTTCTGTAGATGACAACTATTTAAACATACGATTTTTGGGAGAAAGTAAACCGACTACCACAGCAATTCGTGCAGAAGTTGCTCGTTATGTTAGAGAATGGTTTGATTTAGATAGAGATTTACGTCCCTTTTATACATTGGCAAAGGAGGATCCACTACTTGGTCCAGCTGTTGATTCCTACTATGGCCTGCGGATTATTGGAATTCCTGATTTATTTGAAGCTCTTTGCTGGGGCATCCTTGGGCAGCAAATTAACCTATCTTTTGCCTACACATTAAAAAGACGTTTAGTTGAAAAATTCGGTCGAAGTATTATTCATGATGGTGTCACCTATTGGATATTCCCTTCCCCAAAGGATATAGCGACACTTTCACCTTCGGAATTAGAGAGCTTACGGATGACAAAAAAGAAATCAGAATATCTCATTGGGGTTGCGGGGCTAATGGTCCAAGGAACATTAACGAAGGAATTATTATTAAATGTAGGAAGTCATCAGCAAGCCGAGAAAACGTTAGTCAAAATACGAGGTATTGGTCCTTGGACCGCAAATTATGTGTTAATGCGATGTTTGAGGTATTCATGTGCTTTTCCAATTGATGATGTTGGTCTGCACAATGCAATTAAACTTCGTCTTGGTAAAGAATTAAAACCCACCAAAGATGAAATTATGGAATTAGCAGTAAATTGGACAAATTGGGAATCGTACGCAACCTTCTATTTATGGAGATTTCTTTATTAATCATTTTATTTCCAATATATTTACAGTATTTTTCTTGTAAATAGTGTCGTTCTGGTTTGTCACGAGCCAGATTTCTATGAGGATGGGGTAACAAGAAGTTTGGAATGTCGAAGAATGGTCACAACCGATAAATTCCTAATAAATATTAAACTCCCGTATGTTGTGCGGGAGTTTTCTTTATTTTCAAGGTATTGACCCTATTAACCTAATATTTTCCTATAGAAAATATAGATTAATATTAATTTACATAATAGATAAAATGAATTTAATAGAAGGAAACTATTCATTATAATCAAGTAGGCAAAGAAAAATCACAGTAATAAACTAGAGAATACTTGAGGTGGATAGTTTTATGAAAAAATGGTTATCTGGTATTATTTTATTTATGCTTGTTCTTTCATTGGCAGCTTGTGGGCAAACTGAAGAAATAGCAAAAGAAAGTAATGAAGAAAATAAAGATACAAAAACCGAGGAAGTATTTAAAATTGGTGCGATTCCCGATCAAAATGCAGCCTTCCTACAAACAGGAATGGAAGCTGTTGCAAAACAGTTAAGCGAAGAAACGGGAATGAAAGTCGAATTTGTACCTTCTGTTGACTATGCAGCACTCGTCACAGGATTCCAACGTGGGGAAATACATTTAGCATGGTTTGGCGGTTTAACAAGCGTGCAGGCAAGAAACCTAGTGCCTGATGCAGAGTCCATTGTTCAACGACCACGTGACGCTGAGTTCAAATCTGTATTCATTACCCAAGAAGGCTCAGGTATTAATATATTAGCCGATTTAAAAGGAAAATCCTTCACATTTGGCAGTGAAAGCTCTACCTCAGGACATTTAATGCCGCGTTTTTTCTTATCTGAAGAAGGCATTGATGCGAATACTGACTTTAATGGAAAGCCTAACTTCTCCGGCTCCCATGATACAACATACAAGTTAGTCGAATCAGGTTCCTTCCAAGCTGGTGCGTTAAACATTTCTGTGTGGGAAGCAGCTGTAAAAGAAGGAAAAGTAGATACAAACAAAGTGAAAGTATTCTATACTACACCAGATTATTATGATTATAACTGGACAATTAATAGCAATGTTGGAGAGGTATTTGGGAGTGATGTTAAGCAAAAGGTAAAAGAATCATTACTTTCTATGCCAGGCGACACTACAGAGATTGCTGATTTGTTCCAGACTGACAAATTTATTGAAACAAAAAATGAGAACTATGAAAAGATTGAAAAGGTTGCCAAAGAATTAGAGATTATTAAGTAGTAGGTGTTGTTACATGTCATCTAAAACGATGATTGAAGCTAAAAAAATATCAAAATATTTTGAGGGGAAGATAGCCTTATCTTCCCTTTCTTTTTCTATCAAGCAAGGTGAATTGGTTGCCTTAATTGGACCTAGCGGTGCTGGAAAAACGACTTTATTGAATTCGATTGCGGGACTTTTATCACTTGAGGACGGCGAACTCCTCATTGACAGTAAACACCTCAAAGAATATAAACGAGGCAAAAGGTTTGCCAAGAAAATAGGTGTCATTCGTCAGCAGTTCGATTTAATTGGTCCTCTTGCCGTTATTCATAATGTCCTCGCTGGTAAATTATCAGAGTGGAGTCTATTCAAATCGTTATTTTCCCTGCTTGTCCCCCAGGATAAAGAAGCAGCATTAACAGCACTTGAAAGAGTCGGTTTAGATAACAAACCTTACGAAATAACGGCTACTCTGTCAGGCGGTGAACAACAGCGTGTGGCAATGGCAAGATTAATGCTACAGAACCCAGAAATCATTCTTGCAGATGAACCAGTAGCCTCTCTCGACCCTGCACGGGCAGATGATGTGCTCAACATGCTGACAAAAATCGTTAAAGAGGAAAATCAAACATTACTTGCCAGCCTGCATTCAGTAGAATACGCCAAAAAATACTTTAAGAGAATCATTGCTCTCAAAAATGGTGAAATATTTTTTGATTTGCCAACAGAAGAAGTAACCGATGAATTATTAAATGAATTATATCAACTAAAGGAGCAGGATTCAGATGACTAAGCTAGTCCCCTCCCTTAGGCTGCATAAAAGATTCATTCTTACTCTACTGTTGATTACGGTTTTCGCTTGGAGCCTTACCTCTATTCAATGGAATTCAGATCTTTACCATGCTGGCGGGATTCCTACGATGCTGCAAATAATTGAAGGGCTAATCCAGCCAAATTTGGACCCTGGACTTTTATTAGTCGGATTAGAATCTGCTTGGATTACCCTTGCGTATGCTGTTGCAGGGATGTCGCTAGCTATTGTTTATGCTTTGATTGTTGGTGTATTAGCCTCTGGAACATTAACTTCAAGCAGGTTCTCGCGCATTATTTCCATCGTTTTTTTTCGAGGAATTTTAGGTTTTACTCGTTCGATTCATGAATTAATCTGGGCCTGGCTTTTTGTGGCAGCAGTTGGACTATCCCCCTATGCCGCAATCCTGGCACTTGCGATTCCTTACGGTGGGATTCTAGGGCGGATATTTGCAGATATGTTAAATGATGTTCCAAAGCAGCCTATTCTTGCCTTACTATCAGCAGGTTCCACCCGCCTGCAAACACTTACCTATGGCTATTTCCCATTGGTTTGGTCTGATTTTATCAGTTATACAATGTACCGTTTTGAGTGCGCCATTCGTTCCTCAGCAATTATGAGCTTTGTTGGCCTTGGCGGTCTCGGTTTTCAAATCCAATTAGCACTTGCAGATTTGAAGTATGATTCCGTTTGGACATTTGTCTTTTTCCTCATCGCTCTCGTGATTTTTGTTGATGGTTGGAGTAGTTTGGTTCGAAAAGAATTAACGGAGCATAAACGAAGAAAAGGACTGAATTCAGGATGGCTTTCCGTCCAATTTGCACTTATCTTAATTGCCGCTTCCTGGTTTTATATCACAATTGGTGAAAAAGCTAATTTAGGAGAATTATTATCAGAGAAAAACCTGGAATATGCTAGTAAGTTTTTCGGTGGACTCCTTGGAATCAATCAAGATAACCCAGCATTCCTTAATGGAGAAAGCTGGGCATTAGCGTTGAAGCTGACAATGGAGACTCTTGAAATGAGTATCATGGCAATAGGATTTGCAACGGTTGTCGCTTTCATTACCGTTATTCCAGCCGCAAGAAATATAGCTAATGGAAGTCTTACGTTACAAAGGAACTGGTATAACAGAATTCTATATGCTGTTATCCGCCTTTTTTATATCTTTTCAAGATCAGTTCCAGAATTAGTCTGGGCGATGATGATTATTTTCATTTTTAAACCTGGTATCCTACCCGGAGCATTTGCCTTGGCCCTGCACAACTTTGGTATTCTCGGTAAACTATGGGCAGAGGTTGTCGAAGATATGGATCCAAGACCTATCCGTAATCTAGCAACCGCTGGAGCTTCAAAAATAGAAATTTTATTTTATGGAATTCTACCAATAGTCCTGCCTAGATTTCTCACTTATATTCTCTATAGATGGGAAGTAATTATGAGAACGACCATTGTCGTTGGTTTTGTTGGTGCTGGCGGTCTGGGGATGGAGTTTAAACTTGCGATGAGTTATTTTGACTATACACAAATTACCTTATTGTTACTTTTTTATATGATTCTCGTCATCATTGCAGATTTTGCGTCAGAAACTACTCGAAAAGCAGTTAAATAAGAGCACAAGTCATTTCAGGCTTGTGCTTATTTTTTTGTTTTCTCTGCTAATCAATTGCTAGTAACTGCTAGTTCGTTACTATCTAAATGATAGCTGCTTAAATGGATTCCTTTTGGCTGTTTTGCAAAATTAAATGAAATAAAAAATTGAATTACTTGTATTGGATTCATGTTTTCTATTATTCTAAGCATAGCACCCAAAATTTAATCAATATTATACATATGGATTTGAAGTGTTTAGATCATATAGGAGTTGGAGTATTTGGAAACAAAAAGAGCGTTACCTATTTTATTTTTAGTCATGTTTTTAGTGATGATCGGTTTTGGAATCATCATCCCTGTTCTGCCTTTTTATGCAGAAGAGATGGGGGCATCCCCTACACAACTCGGATTATTAATGGCTGTTTATTCACTCATGCAGCTGATTTTTGCACCATTTTGGGGAAAATTATCCGACCGAATCGGACGTAAGCCAATCATGATGATGGGCATTGCAGGTTTATCGTTATCCTTCTTTATGCAGGCGATGGCTACAGAGCTTTGGATGTTATTTGCAGCGCGTATTATTGGCGGAATGTTATCATCTGCTAATATGCCAACTGCAATGGCCTATGTTGCTGATATAACGACCCCCGAAAATCGTGGTAAAGGGATGGGCATTATAGGGGCAGCAGTTGGACTCGGTTTTGTATTTGGCCCTGCCATTGGTGGAATATTTTCTAAAACAAGCATGAGTATGCCTTTTTATTTAGCTGGGGCATCTTCATTAATAACCTTAGTCATTATTTTCTTTTTATTGAAAGAATCCTTACAAAAAAATAGTACTGAGATGAACCAAAGTAAAACACAATCACGATGGAAAGCATTTACTGGTCCTGCATCCATATTGTTTTTATTACAGTTGTTAATCTCTCTTTCTCTTTCTGGTTTAGAAGCGACATTTGCCTATTTTGCTGCAAAAAAAGCGGGACTAGGAGCGATACAATTAGGCTATATATTCATGATTATGGGATTTGCTGGTGCGATGGTACAAGGCGGTTTGGTTGGCAGATTAACAAAGAAATACGGTGAAGGTAAAGTGATACAAGGTGGAATTATTGTCTCGGCGGTTGGTTTTGCTTTAATCCTTCTAGTAAACAGTTTTGCAACTGCTGCTATATTTTTATCTATCTTTGGGATTGGAAACGGCGTCATTCGCCCAAGTGTCTCTTCCCTGCTGACCAAAACTACAGATTCTGGTCATGGAAGTGCAACTGGACTGCTTTCCTCCTTTGATTCATTAGGCAGAATTGTTGGACCTCCCCTCGGCGGTTGGTTATTTTCACTTTCTATCGGCTTACCTTATATATCTGGTGCAATTATTTCAGTCATAGCCTTAATCGTGTATCAATTTTATCGTTCAAAAGTTTTAGTCTTAAAAACAAACTAGCATATGTAATTAGGACATGCATAAGATAGGTTACGAGGATGTACTTGTTAAAAGGAGTTGAGATGAATGAAAATACTCTCTCATTTCACGACGTTTTTATTCCTATGTATCATTGTTGCTCTGGTAGGCTATCTTGATTCGCCGTACTCATTTATCCATAGCGGCTATTCCTATTCCACCAGTGAACCAGCTGTGGCACAGCCTGTTGACGTAGAACCGCCAACCGATGTACCGGTTTTGGAGAATAGGCTTGATAGTGTTAAACAAATGGACGGGTATTACGTGGAAATCTATCAGGAATATGAAGTTTATTATGATGAAGAAGGAAATGTAATTAAAAGAGATCCTACATCGAAAACAGAAAGTGTCCGCTATTGGGATGAACCTTAAAAGCTGTCAAGTAACATTGACAGCTTATTCTTTTTTTACCATTTAAACGAAGAAAACCTAAATAATACTTGATAATCGAACTAATGTTCGATTATAATAATTGGAGTATAAGGTAAAAATTATTGTAATTACTAAAGGAGACTAAAAAATGATTAAACCCTATTTAATGTTTAACAGAGAATGCGATGAAGCTTTTAAATGGTATCAAAAAGCTTTTGATGGAGAAATCATTACTATTCAAAAATATGGGGATATGCCACCAAGCCCTGATTTCCCTATCGCTGAAAATGATAAAGACCTTGTTTTACATGTTGAAATGAAAATAACCGAAAACGGCTATATTCTGGGTTCCGATTATAGGCAGGATTTACAAGATGCTGGGAAAGTTTGTATTAGTATAGAGCTTAATTCTGAGGAAAATGCGATTAGAGCTTGGAACGTACTTAAAGAAGACGGAAACACTCTTCATGATCTTCAACCAACATTTTTCGCGAAACTTCATGGTTCGGTGAAAGACAAATTTGGAGTAACCTGGATGTTTACTGTTAGTTAGAAATAATCAAGAGGCTTCCCAATCACTTGGGAAGCCCTAAATTATTTGTCTTTGATTTTGAGAAGTCTTAATCCATTTAATGTGACAATCAGGGTAGCACCCATATCTGCAAATATAGCAATCCAGAGTGTAAGCCAGCCAGGTATGACTAGTAGCAATGCAACAAGCTTAATTCCTAAGGAGAATGTAATATTTTGCTTAATGATATTCAAAGCTTTTCGACTAAGTCTTAACGTAAATGGAAGCTTACCTAAGTCATCGGCCATTAAAGCAATATCGGCCGTTTCAAGTGCAGTATCCGTCCCTGCCCCGCCCATCGCTATTCCAACAGTGGAAGCAGCTAATGCTGGTGCATCATTAACTCCGTCTCCAACCATTGCTACACGATCATATTTGTTTCTTAATTCTTTAATGAAGGCTAATTTGTCTTGTGGCAGCAACTCTGATTTTATATTTGAGACTCCTACTTCACTTCCTATTGCGTTTGCAGTCCCAGTATTATCACCTGTTAGCATAATGGTTTCTTGAATACCTAAAGAGTGTAGTTTCTTTATGACGGATTTACTGTTTCCTCTTACTTCATCTGCAACCGCCAAGAGAGCTAAGATTTCTGTTTCAGTGCCTGCAAGCATGACCGTCTTGCCTTTATTTTCAAGGTTGGAAATGGTCTTTTTCAAATATGCTGGAATTCCATCTAGTAAGATTTCATCAAATAACTTTGGACTTCCTACAAAATAGATTTTTCCTTTGACCTTACCTTTTAACCCTTTACCAGTTATGGAGGAGAAGTCTTCTATAGCAAGTTCTCTATAAGGCAGATTTTCCTGTTCTGCTTTCTTGATGATTGCTGAAGCTAATGGATGTTGAGAACCGTTTTCTAAAGCTGCAATAATGGTTAATACTTCGCTAGCATCTGTATTCTGCTGGGGGAGATAATCAGTAACAACTGGAATTCCTTCCGTTAGCGTTCCTGTTTTATCAAAGGCAATGGCTCTGATTGCTCCCATTTCTTCTAAATGAATCCCGCCTTTAATCAGAACACCATTTCGAGCAGCATTTCCAATTGCCGTTACAATCGCAACGGGGGTGGATATAACTAATGCACAGGGACAGCCAACCACAAGAGCGGCTAAACCTTGATAAATCCATTTATCCCATTCACCACCAAAGAATAATGGTGGAACCACAGCGACACCTAATGCGACTAGCATAATAATAGGTGTGTAATAATTAGCAAAGCGATCTACAAACGCTTGTGATGGTGCCTTTTCCGCTTGGGCTTCCTCAACGAGATGAATAATCTTCGCAATCGTTGTGTCATCAACATGTTTGGTAACTTTAACTTCAAGTAACCCTTCCGAATTTAGCGTTCCAGCGAAGACTTCATCATCTATTGATTTAGCAACTGGGACAGATTCACCAGTGATGGCGGCCTGATTTACGGCAGATAAACCCTTAACCACAATCCCGTCCATGGCGATTTTTTGTCCTGGTTTTACAATTAGAGTGTCACCAATTTGAATGTCTTCCACTTCAACTGTGAGCTCCTTATTTCCTCTTCGAATGAATGCTTCCTTTGGCGCGATATCCATTAAGGATCGGATCGATTGCCGTGCCTTATCCATTGAATACGATTCAAGCGCTTCACTTATTGCAAAGAGGATAACAACGGTTGCTCCTTCACCCCATTCTCCAATAAATGCAGCACCTATGACAGCGATGGTCATCAAGGTTTTCATATCAAATTCCAATTGGAATAAGTTCTTAATCCCTGTTTTAAATAACCGATAACCGCCAATTAAAATAGACACACCATACGCTAAAATCGAAGGGATGCTCTCTTCCCCATTCATTTGTCCTGAAAACCATCCAATCAGTAAGAAAACGAAAGAAATGATGACAGTTGAATGTTTTTGTATAAACGGTACTCTCTTCTCTACTACTTTTTGTTTCTCTGGAACAACCTTTATATTTTCAAAGGCTCCTGCTTTTTCTATTTCCTCTATGGTGGTAAGTCCATAAACGGTTAATTTTGCTGCACCAAAGTTTACATTTGCATCAGAAACACCATCCAGGTGTTTTACGTTCTTTTCGAACTTAGTGGCACAGCCTGCTCAGGTGAATCCTTGGACACGATAAACCGTTTTTTCATTTTCTTTTTCTAACGCATTACTCATGATTCCCACCTCATTCAAACGTTCATTTGATTATTAGTATATACAATTTTGATGAAAACGGTCAAACAATTGTTTGAATGTTTTCATCAAAAAACGAATTTTTTAATATTAAAGCAGAATATTCGGCTGCAATAAAAGAAAAACTATTTTATGGAGGTGAATAAAATGAAAAAACTGCTCTATAGTTTAATTTGTGTTGCTTTTATAGGCTTTCTTACAGCTTGTGGAGGCGGTGATGATGAAACTGAACAAGATACAACACCTACTGAGGAACCAGCAGACGATGAACAGGAACAAACCGCTGATGCAGGTAATGGAGAGGCTCTATTTCAACAAAGCTGTTCTTCTTGTCATGGTGGAGATTTAAAAAGTGGAGGAGCTCCTGATCTAGATAAAATCGGCTCACAATACTCCAAAGATGAAATTTTAGATATTATTGAAAATGGTAAAGGCGGTATGCCTGGAGGACTCCTTAAGGGGGACGACGCAGCTGCAGTTGCTTCATGGCTTGCAGAGAAAAAATAAAGCAGGGAAAAACCAGAATGGAAATTCCAATCTGGTTTTTTTTGAGCGAATAACGATAAGAGTAATTATTTGATTGATAAAATAGTTTACACTACAATAAAGTAGTTAATCACAATAAAATTTGGTAAGGAGAAAAATATGAAGTTTAAATTAATGGTCTTGGCCCTCATTTCGATGCTGCTTATAACAGCGTGTGGACAAAAGACACTTAACGAGCCCATCACATTACATAACCAGGATCAGAAGGAAGTAACGTTTCCCTTAACAAAACCAACGGTATTCTTTTTTATTACTTCCTACACCTGAGGACTCTGCCACCAGCAACTAGTTCAGTTGCATGAAAATATCGATAAATTAGAAGGCATGGATGTAGAAATGTATGTACTTAGCAAAGATTTACCTGAGGAACAACTTCAATTATACAAAGAATTAGAAAGTATTTATGGTAAGAGCCTCCCCTTTGTTTCTGATCCTGATTTGGAATTAATTGATTTCATGGGTATGAAAAATGGTGATGTTGCATATAGAGGTTACGGGATGCTTGATAAAGATGGAAAGGTCGTTTTTAAAACTGTGAACGATCACTGGGGAGAGGAAATTGAGAAAACAGTTGAAGAAATTAAAAATGAATATAATAAACTAAAATAAACAACAGGCGGCCACAATCTCAGATTGTGGCCGCCTGTATAAATTTGTGTAGATATATCTAATTTTCCCTTTAATAGCAATAAAAAATGCGAAATCCTCGTAGATTCCGCATTACCATTACTTATAAACGAGTGGTTTGATCGTTTGGTTATCTCCTATTAAAGTGATTTCACTAAATGGTGTTGAAGATCCTACTTTTGCATTTGCAGAAATTATGCTCCCGCTTCCAACAACTGAGCGGTAGATCTCAGCATTTTCACCAATAATCGTGTTAGGTAAAATAACGGAATCCTTAATGATTGCCCCATGGCCTACTATCACACCGTAAAACAGCACAGAATTTTCAACCTTTCCATAAACCTTGCAGCCTTCATTTATGATGGATTGGTGCAGGGAAGCATTGCCATCCAAATACATAGGTGGATGGCACATTCCGTTCGTATAAATAATCCATTCTTCATTTTTAAGTATCGGGTTCGTATTTACCGATAAAAGGTCCATATGTGCTTCCCAAAAGCTTTGGACGGTACCAACATCCCTCCAGTAGCCATTGAAGTGATACGCATGTAAATGGCAGTTATCCTTAATCATAGATGGAATAACATCTTTACCAAAATCTTTTGAAGAAAATGGATTGCACTCCTCGATTTCCAGATATTCCTTTAATATTGGCCAATTAAATAAATAAACCCCCATGGAAGCTAGATTAGACTTTGGATGAACAGGCTTTTCCTCAAATTCGATGATCCGATTTGACTCAGGATCAATATTCATGATACCGAATCTGCTGGCTTCACTCCATGGGACTTTAATGACTGAAATGGTAGCATCCGCACCAGATCGCTTATGCTCTTCTACCATTTGACTGTAATCCATTTTATAAATGTGATCACCAGAAAGAATGAGTACAAATTCCGGGTTTTGATTTTCAATATAGCGGAGGTTTTCGTAAACGGCATGTGCGGTCCCTTCATAGCTGTTATCTTCATTATCCTTTTTAGTAGGCTGCAGTATAGCAACACCGCCAATTTTTCGATTAAGGCCCCATTTTTCACCATCCGCAATATAATTCTTTAAGGTTTCTTGTTTGTATTGTGTAAGGATTCCAACTGTATCAATGCTAGAGTTTTTACAATTACTAAGTGCAAAATCAATAATTCGGTATTTGCCTCCAAAGGGGACAGCTGGCTTTGCTAAATTCTGAGTTAATTCCTTCAGCCGTGTTCCCTTCCCTCCTGCCAGCAACATGGCAACACATTGTTTTCTTGGCATGGGGTTCCCTCCTTTTTCTAAAAACAATCTCCGTTATGTAATACTTACTTGCCCTCATTGTAGCACCAGTGTTAAATGGAAAATATCTATAAATTGCGACCGGTTAATCATTTATTCGACGTTATTTCTTTTATCTATCAAAAATAATCAGGAAATAGTCATTGACAAGCAACAAATACAAACTGTTTATGTCGAATATGAACGATGTAATAATTGAAAAATATGAAAATTGTGTGAATGGATTTTATCGCAAAAAAACACGCTGATTTTGTATCAATCAGCGTGTTTTTATTTATTTTAATGTCCGACTGCCTTTTCAAGATTACCTGGCTTAGTATGAACTGCTAACTTTTCTATCAATTTATTACTCTCTTTATTTAGACCTATTAACTGAACTTTTATGCCATTCTGATGATATTTTATGATTACTTTATCAATGGCCCCTACAGCCGAATCATCCCATAAATGAGCTTGAGTTAAATCAATCGTTACTTCTTTTACATTCTCATTGTAATGAAAGCTTTCCACAAATTCTGTTACAGATGCAAAAAATAATTGACCTGAGACAGTGTAGACTTTTTTATGTGAACCTTTTGAAGCTAATGTGGATACTTTTACTTTTGAAATTTTTGAAGCGAAGAAAATGGCACTTAATAAAATTCCTACCAGAACACCTTTTGATAAATCATGAGTCACAAGAACCGTCCCTACGGTCGCAATCATAACAATTGTGTCAGAGATTGGAGTTTTGCGGATGTTTTTTAAGGCTCCCCAATCAAATGTGCCGATGGAAACCATGAACATCACACCAACTAATGCTGCCATTGGAATTTGAACTAAGAAATCATTTAAAAGTATGATTAAGACCATTAAAAAGACACCAGCTACTAACGCAGATAACCTGCCTCTACCTCCAGATTTCACGTTAATAACGGATTGACCAATCATGGCACAGCCAGCCATACCGCCGAAAAATCCGGAAACAATATTTGCGATTCCCTGTCCTCTTGCTTCTTTATTCTTATCACTTGTTGTATCCGTCATATCATCTACAATCGAAGCTGTTAATAATGATTCCACTAACCCAACAATGGCAATGGATAGTGAATAAGGGAAAATGATTTTTAATGTTTCAAAAGTAAACGGAATATCTGGAATTAAGAAAAATGGCAGAGTCTGCGTTAATTCCCCCATATCACCAATCGTACGTACACCACTGCCAGTCATTACTGCAATTACGGTAATGGTGATGATCGCCACTAATGGAGATGGAACCACCTTGGTAAAACGTGGAAGGATATAAATGATGGCTAAGGCTCCGGCGACCATCGCATACATTGCCCAAGATTCTCCAGCAAAGTG
Source organism: Bacillus sp. CZDM1 (assembly GCF_055502545.1). Classification (NCBI taxonomy): domain Bacteria; kingdom Bacillati; phylum Bacillota; class Bacilli; order Caryophanales; family Bacillaceae; genus Bacillus; species Bacillus sp. CZDM1. The sequence continues at coordinate 397,880 of NZ_JBUESO010000002.1, forward strand.
TGTTAATTGTGCAGAAAAAATTAAGATGGCGAGTGCGTTTACGAATCCAATCATAACGGAACGCGGTACAAATTTCATTAACCGTCCTAATTTGAGAACACCCATGACGATTTGAATCACGCCCGTTAGGATGGTTGCAGCAAGCAGATATTGCAACCCATAATCTGCAACTAACGTCACCATGACCAAAGCAGTTGCACCCGTTGCAGCGGAAATCATCCCCGGTCTACCTCCTACAAATGCGATGACAACTGCAATACAGAATGATGCATATAATCCAACCATTGGGTCCACGCCAGCAATAAGTGAGAAGGCAATTGCTTCTGGTATTAATGCCATCGCGACCACGATTCCGGATAATACATCCCCCTTGATATTTCCGAACCATTGTTCTTTAAGTGTGTAACTTTTCATGAAGCACCTCTATTCAATTCTATATTTTTTGTTGACTTTCAACTCTCATGAAAGTCAGGGCCGTTGTGAACAAATCACAGTATAAATGATTGTGACAAATTTGTGAAATTGAATGTAAACGCACACATTCATCTTTTTTTTCGTTTTACTCTCCTTTTCTCTAATTTTCTGCCTGAATCTGTGAAAAGTAAAAAACAGAAGGGTCTGAAATGCCCTTCTGTCTTCTCTATTCAAGCTCATTTTTTAATACTTCATTTAAGTCTGTCCAATTTACTATTCGGGGATAGTGTAAATGTCGATTATAGGACTGGTCCCTTACAAACACTTTTAAGGAATCATGTGAAAGAGTATCTAATACCTCAGCTTTATCATCAAAGTAATAATCCAGCTCTAATTTTTTGATGATTTGAACCTTTTCGTGATCCAGCATTCCATAATAAAAACGGTCATCCCGAACAGGGAAACCCTGTTCAATCATCCATTTTTTCGTCCGTTCTCCATGTTCTTTCGGTCTCGCGGTTATGTAGTAAACCTCATGCCCCTTCTCAACAAGTTCCTGAAGCGTTTCGACTGCATGTGGAAAAGGAGGACAATTTGTAAAATAGACCTCTTCTAATGAACTGTTCCACATTTCTTTTCCCTGTTCGTCATTTAATCCAAAGGGTTCATGAATTTCAACTCTATTTAAAGCGTGGAATTCCTCAATGTGTACATTCTTGTTTAACTTTTTTTTATAAATCGTAAATGCATGTTCTCTCAGGTTGATTAAAGTATCATCAATATCAAAACCAAATTTCATATCAAAGCCCCTCGTGAGCATATATCGGATATCCAGTAAATTTATAATCAGAGCCTATTTGCTGCACAGATAAATTGGATAATTGCACGGCATCTTTCATTTTATCCATTCCTGCTCCCGCTAAGAAAGATGGAGCGTTGTGCCCGCCGATTATTTTCGGAGCGATATATAGGACAACTTTATCAATTAATTTATTTTCTAAAAATGACCAGTTAACCGTTCCTCCTCCTTCAATTAAAACAGAGGAAACAAGTTTTTCACCTAATATTTGAAGAACTTCAGTTGGATTAACATGTTTAGAACCGGTAGTTTGAAAAATAGTAACTCCAGAGTTTTCAAGAACTTTTCGCTTTTCTTTGTCAAAATTCTCGCTTGTAAATATCCATGTTTCAGCCAGGTTATCTGTAATCACCTTCGATTCCAAAGGGATCCTTAAAGTTGAATCCAAAACGATTCGAATAGGATTACGGCCATTCGGTATCCGGGTGGTTAGCTCTGGGTTATCTTTTATGACCGTGTTAACGCCAACAAGGATGCCCATGTTTTCATTTCTAAGATGATGGACATCTCTTCGTGCTTCTTCAGAAGTAATCCATTTGCTATCAAAGGAATGCGTGGCAATTTTCCCATCAAGCGTGATTCCTGCTTTCAATGTAACAAATGGTTTTTTCTCGACAATAAATTTATTGAAAACTTCATTCATCCTTTGTGAATCTTCTTGACGGACACCTACAATAACTTCGATTCCGGCATCCTTTAAGATTTTCACACCATTTCCTGAAACAACCGGATTTGGATCAAGGGTTGCAATCACAACCTTTTTAATTCCTGCTTCTACAATCGCTACAGCACAAGGACCTGTCCTTCCATGGTGGGAACATGGTTCCAGTGTCACATAAATGGTACCGCCTTTTGCTTTTTCGCCAGCCATCCGAATTGCGTGGATCTCAGCATGCGGCTCTCCAGCCTTCAAGTGAGCACCTATTCCTACTACACGGTTATCGTTTACAATTACTGAACCGACCAATGGATTCGGGTCCGTTTGGCCTTTCATCGCCAGCGCATTTTTTATGGCCAAATCCATATAAAATTCATGATTAGTCATTTGAATAAGTCCTTTTATCTTCTTCTAGATGACCTGACTTTTTAATTTTTGTCTGTAAATATTTCTCATTATATTCAGAAATATCTCCCCATAAAGGCTGACGTCCTGAAACCTCTAAACCAGCTTCTTTTAATGCATTTAACTTTTTGGGATTGTTTGTCATTAAGGTTACTGGTTTTTGACGAATAGCCTTTAGAACTTGAATGGCGTCACTGTAATTTCTTGAGTCATCAACAAATCCAAGTCCTTCATTCGCCTCTACGGTGTCATATCCGTTTTCTTGTAACACATAGGCCATTGCTTTACTAAATAAGCCGATTCCTCTTCCCTCGTGGTTAGCTAAATAGAACAATGCACCTGTTCCATGTTCCTGAATCATTTTCATCGATTGTTTAAGCTGGTAGCCGCAATCACAGCGCTTACTGCCAAAAATATCACCTGTGTGACAAATGGAATGCATACGAATAATCGCATCCTCACCATATTCAAAGTCCCCATATACTAAGACACTTGACTGTTGAAATTCAGCTAAGTTGGAAGATGATAATTTATCGATAATCCTTTCGAAATCCTCTGTAACCTCATTACAATTTAACCAGCAGTACCATTTGAACTCCACTGTTTCTCCGTATAAATTAACAGGAAGCTTTATAGGTCCAACTAAATAAATTGCACCTTTATTCGTTTTAATTAATTGGATTTTATCTTCTAATACTGAAAGTACCTTAGAATCCAGACCTTGTTTCATTTATTGATCCCCTTTTTTTATTAGTTTGTCATATTCATTTTTATTTCATGCTTATCCTCGGGCACGATGTGTTTAACTTTCTTATAACCCTAAAGAGGGAGCAATCTAACGAGCTCCCTAATAACTCCTATTTTATTATCAATCCTAATAATCGTGCAAATCCTAAGGCTTGGTGTGCTGTAACCTCACAGCCAGCTATATCTTTTAAAGAAACATTTATTTGATCAAAGGTACAGGTACTTAAATCAATCCCCTTCAAAGGAGTTTGTTCAAAATTGGCCTCATTTAAATCACATTCTTTAAATGCCACCTTATTAAAATTGGATTCATAATAGTCAGCATTGCGAAGTAAACAAGAATCAAAACGTACCTGCTTAAGTTTGGAATACCCAAACGATATCAAATTTGCATTGCAATTTTGAAACAAAACATTTCCGAGTGAGGCATCGGAAAGATTAAGGCCAAGGATTTTAGAGTCTTTAAATTCAACACGATGAATACTTCCATCACTAAAATCTGTATTGGATAAATCACAGTGATCAAAAATAACATCAGTTAATTCGATACTTTTAAAAGCAACATCTGTAAAAGTAACATTTTTAAAAATGACTTGTTCGAAACGTATTCTATGTATTTCTTCACTCATAATGGAACAATCACTTATGATACTCATTTCATAATAAGGCTCTTCCATTGGTTGAAAACTTGTAGATGTTAAATCATCTGGTATTTTGGGTTGTTGAATTTTAAAAGTGTTTGCCATTTAAAAACCATCCTTACCAATAATCTAATAGAAAAGACCTTTGTAAAAACAAAGGTCTGCATAAATACTATTCACCTAAATCGACATTGTGATAAATTCGTTGAACATCTTCAAGATCTTCCAAAACATCGATCATTTTTTCAAATTTTGCTTGTGCATCCTCAGGAAGAGTCACTTCGTTTTGTGCCAGCATTGTTAATTCTGCGACAGAGAATTCAGTGATTCCCACATTTTTAAATGCTTCCTGCACAGCATGGAACTGTTCTGGTTCAGCATAAACGATAACGGATTCATCTTCTTCTAAGATGTCACGAACGTCAACATCAGCTTCCATCAAGATTTCAAGAACTTCATCAGCTGTTTTTCCTTCAAGACCAATAACCGCTGTGGCATCAAACATATAAGCAACAGAGCCGCTGACTCCCATGTTTCCGCCATTCTTACCAAATGCAGCACGAACGTCAGATGCTGTACGGTTCACGTTATTGGTTAAAGCGTCAACGATAACCATTGAACCATTAGGACCGAAACCTTCATAACGAAGCTCAGAGTAGCTTTCTTCTGAACCGCCTTTAGCTTTGTCGATCGCACGGTCAATAATATGTCTTGGTACATTGTACGTTTTAGCACGTTCTAATACAAATTTTAAAGCTTGATTGGATTCAGGGTTCGGTTCACCCCTTCTAGCTGCTACATAAATTTCAACGCCAAATTTTGCATAAATACGACTTGTATTTGCATCCTTTGAGGCTTTCTTTTCTTTAATATTGTTCCATTTACGGCCCATAATGTCCACTCACTTTCAATATTGACTCTACATAAAAATAGTAATAGAAATAGATTGCATCTTCAACCATTTTCTAAAATCATAGGTTATTGCAAATAATATTATACCGTATTTGGACCATTTGTTAAGTAGTAATAAGCATACTTTATAATTGTAACGATAAAAAAGTCAGGAAATTCGGTTCCTGACTTTTTTAGGATAATTTTAGTTTTGTGATAAATTTGATTTCATTTTGAAACTTTTCTAGGATTTCTTCAAAGGAGGAATTGATTAATAGAGGGAAAAGATTTTCGAGTGCTTCATGATAATTTTGTCCTAATGCTTCCCGTAAAAGAACATATTCGTGAAAAAGTAATGCTTTCTCAAAATCAATTCCAAGCTCGTATAAGCCACGAAACAAAGTCTCTTTTGGAATTAGTTTAATCTTTTTATAGATTTTTTCATTTTTTTCAATAAATTTTTCCTCTATATAGCTCGTTACATAATCTCTGTATACCATTTGACCAATATCATTTGTTTCTTTTTTCGTGTAATTAAAGCCTATGACACGACCTTCCTTATTTTCACGAATAATAAAGGTTTTATTGCCTTTTAAATGCTGAATGAAATTCTTTACACTTTTATCAAAAATTTTGTTAAATTGGATGATTTGATGGAGTTTGACAGCAAAATCTGTATTTTCTTCACCGATAACAAATAATCTATCCACAATTGGCAAAAGCTTTAATACTCCTTCAGAAAGCTGACTCGAAGCATCATAGATAATAATATCGAACTCTTTCTTCATTTTCTTTACGATTCGTTTTTGTTCTGTAAGTGTCAATTTAGAAAAATCATGGATTACCTCTTCAGAAAGACCTTCCTTTTCTAATGTCCCATATGAAATAAATGCAGCTGATAAATCAGTATTCATTTTAAGCCAATGATAAATGGATAAGGATAATTCCGTAACACCTGATTTCGCCTTTGGTGAATAAAAGCCAACCAAATACATGTTACTCACCTGCCTTTTATTACTATAGTATTTAATTAAGGTTATAAAGGTTAAAGACAAACTCCTGCGTCGTCAATTTTTTTGAAAAAAGGCTCTTAATGAAGATTTAAATTCAAAAAAAGAATGACATCATATGGATGTCATCCGGTTCTAATTATTTAATTATTATCCTGAAGCTCTTGGGCTGCTTTCAAATCCCTCTCTTTTATGAGACCCATCACAAAATGGTTTCTTATTGGACAGTCCGCACCTGCAAAGATAAACTTTTGCCTTTTTCGTATACTCATTGCCTTCTGAATCAAATAATTGAAAATCACCGCTTACTTCCAATGGACCATTATCAGAAATTTTGATCTTATTTTCCATATATCCTTACTCCCTTGCGTTTTTTATAAGTGAATAAAATTCAGCCCGAAGATCTGGTCGGTTTTCATAGATACCAAGAATACTTGATGTTGTGGTAACAGTATTCGCCTTCTTAATTCCTCTGCTGCACATACACATATGCTTCGCTTCTACGACAACCATTGTTCCTTCTGGTTCTAATACTTCTTCAATGGCTTCTGCTATCTGTGTGGTAAGTCGCTCCTGGACCTGAAATCTTTTAGCATAGCCTTCCACCAAACGCCCCATTTTGGAAAGTCCAGTTATTTTCTCCTTTGGGATATAGCCAATATGTGCAACTCCAAAGAATGGAGAAAAATGATGTTCGCATAAAGAATAAAACTCGATATCTTTTATTAGAATAAGCCCCTTATGGCGGATATCAAAAGTTTTTTCTAAATGAAGTTTAGGGTCTTCATGATATCCTTCCGTGTACTCAAGGAAGGCTTTAAGAACTCTATATGGAGTTTCCTGTAATCCATTACGCTCTGGGTCATCCCCGCAAAGTGTAATTAATTGTTTTATTGCTTCAGCAAAGGCAGTAACATTGGCTAAGTTACCATGTTCCTCCACTGTTTGTTTGTTAAATAAATGTGGAAACTTTTCACATAAAATAAGCAGCTGCTCACTCTTCATGACCACATCATCCCTTTTTGATTTGTAGGATTACTCATCCTCTATGATGATACGTGATGTGTTTTCAGAAATCGGTTCATTCAATAGAACCCGAAAAGCACAACATCCGTCACCATTTTGCAGTCGCTTCTCTCTCTTTACCGAACACCCTAATAAGTGCGTTAAAACAGAAACGCTTACACTGCAAAGTATTGGCCGCTTCATGGCAACATTATGGAATGGACAGTTACGCTCAATAAGGGAATAAGAATCATCTTTATTTTCAATTTCCATAAAAGAATCATCTTTCTTATAAAAGTCCTTTAATACGTTTAGGCGTTCGATCGTACTTAATCCTGTTAACTTTGGTTCCCACTGGTGAATTCTTTCCGCAATCATCGCAGATAGCAAGTTTTTTAGTACATCTTCTCCTAAAAGTGTTAATGTATCGAAAACCTCAATCGTTAAATGATCATAATTTTTTTGGAATAGATGTTCCCCTGCTGTGGTTAAGCGGTACTGCCATAAAGGACGACCAACACCGTTATTCTCAGAAAAGCGTGTAACCCACCCTTCTTTTTCTAGTTGTACGAGGTGTTGACGTACGGCTTCGCCACTAATATCCAAACTTCCAGCGAGCTCGCTATTCGTCGACGAACCTTTATTTTTTAACAGGCCAATGATTTTACGGCGCGGTTCTGACAAATGATTAACGAGGATACTCATCAACAACCCATCCTTTTTCACCTTTGAATAAATATATTCAAGGACGTATATAATAGTTCAAGTTTTTTATTGGAAAATTTGATTAATTTGGATAATCAAAAAAGCCCTTTCGGCTGAAAGGACTGATTCAACGTGTATTTTAATATCTTGGGTAGCCACTATCCTTCCTTGAATAATGGAATGGGTGATATAATGAAAGAAATCGTTAAAGAGGTCCGTTCAATGAAAAAGTCATTTCTATTATCCTTGATTGTATCTATTACACTATTTCTTATATTGTCTCCTGTACTTTTCCAATTAATGGACTATCTTCACCCGGTCGTTTTAGGTGTTATTTTATTTTGTTTAGTTATGGCAGTATTCTGCTTAGTCTTATTTATTCGCAAACAAACCTTAGATCTTCCCTATTCAAAAGTTCGTATTCTATTATTACTCTACTCTCTTGCTTTATTCATTTTGCTATTTTTTCGACCTAGTGACCAAATCTATCAGGCTATTAACCTTGTGCCCTTTTCCACCATCATCTATTATTTATCCGGAAAAGTGAACGGATTGATTTCCTTTTATAATTTGGCGGCAAATGTTGGCTTGTTCATACCATTTGGAATTTTTCTGAAAATGAAAGTTCGCACGATATTCCAATTGGTTTATATTCCTATACTTGTTATTTCATTGATAGAGTTACTGCAATATATTACTCTGAGAGGCAGCCTGGATATTGATGACCTCATTTTAAATGTACTTGGATTTTTCATTGGTTATCTGTTGTATCCATTTTTTACAAAGATATTTAAAGTCTACATTCAAAAATAAAAACCAACAGGACCATCCACAAAGTCCTGTTAGCTCTATTTGGTATGCCTTTTTTTAACATGGTACTCAAATGATACATATGAATTTTATCCGTATAACTTTTTACAATCATTATGATGTAATCGTTTACTATACTTGTTCCCAACCATTCAAGAAAATTTGCACCAACAAAAGGTGAATCCTCTAGTATGATTTTTATACATATACAAGTAACAGCCATAAATACAAGCTAATAAGGGTAAAGATTAATGCTGGAGGAATAACAATGATTGTGACTCGTAAGTAATCCATCCAAGTTATTTGTATTTTATTTTCCCTAAGGATATGCATCCATATTAAAGTTGCTAATGTGCCAATTGGGAGTAATAATGAACCTATGTCACTGCCAATAATGTTTGCTAGGTATACTGTTTTTAGTGTAAGTGGATCCAATCCCATCTCAGTTAGTGTTATAGTGGCAACCATTAATGCAGGATGGTTATTGAAAAGGTTTGATAATATACCTGTCAAAGTTCCCATTGTGATACTTGCATGTAACAAGCTGCCTTGCACAAGTTCACTTAAATGATTAACCAAGATGGCAGTGAGACCAATATTATGAAGGCCATAAATGATGATATACATATTGAATGCGAATATTAGTATATGCCATGGTGTTTTAAAAAGCATATCCTTAGGACTTACACCGATATGGACCCATCTCCAAACTAAAAGGATAATTGATCCCACTACTGCTACTAAAGAAACAGATATTCCTATGAATGAGGCAACAAAAAGGCTGATTCGCATAATAAAAACAAATATGAGCATCTGAATCATGAGCTTTTTGTGCTTGTCAAATATCTCTTCAGAGTTTTTCTTCAAAGGGTGATAGCGGTTTTTTTGATGTAGTGGAATGGAGTAGGAATGGTACCGTAGTTCTTTCGGAATGTCCTTTTTAAAAACAAGAAATAATAAATAGGATAAGAATAACAACCCTATTGTTCCTGGGACAAACATCATTGCTGTATGAAGATATAAATCCATTCCAATAATTTTTAGTGCGATTAAATTTACTATATTACTAACACCAATAGGTGCACTTGAAGCAGTTGCGATTAATGCACCACTTAAAAGGTATGGAATCATTTGTTGTTTTTTTAGTCCCAAATGTTTAAGTATTAAGATTAATATTGGAGTGGTAATTAAAATACTGCCATCATTGTTAAAGAATAGTGTCATTAAAAAGCAAAGTAGTAATGTGTACCAAAACAGTCTCATTCCTGAACCCTTTGATACTTTTAACATAAGTGCAGCCGTCCATTTAAAAAAGCCGAAACTCTCAAGTACGATTGCCATTACAATGGTTGCAATAATCGTAACGGCAGCTCCGGTTACTTTAGAGCTGATATCAAGTAAATCTGGTATTGACACACTGCCACTAAATAAAACCACTATAGCACCGATGGTTGCTGGAATTGCTTCATTCATATTTTTCGGACGGATGAATATCATCAACATTGTTAGAAAAAAGGCAAGTATAGTAATGATCACCGTCGATGGATGATACATATAAGTTATTTCTCTCCTTTCAATTGTCTAAAATTTCATTTTAAGATTTCTCCTTTTTCTGTCTTCTCTTGTCCTTTGCTTTATCATACGTAGTTCCTTAGGGGCTTGAACTAAACGAATATCTTGAATTTATGTAAATCAGCAGGTATCTAGAAATTTTATTAAAATAATGGTCGGATAGACGCCTAACTTTTAGTAGCTAAACCAATGCCTAGAGGGTGCCTTAATAGGCAACTATCTTACGATTTTCTGGCAGCCACAAAAAACCGGTACTCCGATAGTACCGGTTTGAGATATATTATTTTTTTCCTTTTGAGCCCTTGCTACCGTGCGATCCTTTACTGCCTTTGGATCCTTTTGAACCGTGTGAGCCTTTACTGCCTTTTGACCCTTTGGAGCCGTGTGAGCCTTTACTGCCTTTTGACCCTTTGGAGCCGTGTGAGCCTTTACTGCCTTTGGACCCTTTTGAACCGTGTGAGCCTTTACTGCCTTTGGACCCTTTTGAACCGTGTGAGCCTTTACTGCCTTTTGACCCTTTGGAGCCGTGTGAGCCTTTACTGCCTTTGGATCCTTTGCTACCGCTAGACCCCTTACTGCCCTTAGACCCTTTGGAGCCGTGCGAGCCTTTCCCGCCTTTGGGTCCTTTGCTACCGTGCGATCCTTTACTGCCCTTTGATCCTTTTGAACCGTGTGAGCTTTTACATCCTTTGGATCCTTTGCTACCGCTAGACCCCTTACTGCCCTTAGACCCTTTGGAGCCGTGCGATCCTTTCCTGCCTTTGGGTCCTTTGCTACCGTGCGATCCTTTACTGCCCTTTGATCCTTTGGAACCGTGTGAGCTTTTACATCCTTTGGATCCTTTGCTACCGCTAGAACCCTGACTGCCCTTTGATCCTTTTTTGCCACCATAACCATACCCGCCATATGCACTTTTACATCCACCAGAGCCACGTGAGCCCTTGGAACCTTTACTTCCGCCAGAGCCACGTGAGCCCTTGGAACCTTTACTTCCGCCAGAGCCACGTGAGCCCTTGGAACCTTTACTTCCGCCAGAGCCACGTGAGCCCTTGGAACCTTTACTTCCGCCAGAGCCACGTGAGCCCTTGGAACCTTTACTTCCGCCAGAGCCACGTGAGCCCTTGGAACCTTTACTTCCGCCAGAGCCACGTGAGCCCTTGGAACCTTTACTTCCACCAGAGCCACGTGAGCCCTTGGAACCTTTACTTCTGCCAGAGCCGCGTGAGCCCTTGGAACCTCTGCTGCAACCTGAACCACGACGTCCTTTTTTACCTTTAGGACCTTTAGGGCCTTTAGGACCTTTGCCGCCACGAGATCCATGGGAACCACTGGAACCTCTGCTGCCCTTACTTCCGCGAGATCCTTTGCTGCCTTTCGTTCCACCAGAGTTTTTACCGCCATAACTATAACCGCGGTTAGATCCTTTTCTGCCGCTAGAACCACGTGTCCCTTTAGATCCTTTACTTCCACCCGAACCGCGCGAGCCTTTAGATCCTCTACTTCCACCCGAACTGTGTTTGCCTTTTCTTCCTTTAGGACCCTTAGGACCTTTTCGACCTTTCGGGCCTTTAGGACCTTTCTTTCGTCGAGACCCACCCGAACCGCGCGAGCCTTTGGATCCTTTACTTCCACCCGAACCGCGTGAACCCTTGGACCCTCTAGTTCCATCAGATCCCTTGCTGCCTCTACTGCCGCAAGTCCCATGACTGCCACTTGAGCCCTTACTTCCTTTAGACCCCCGACTTCCGTCTGACCCTTTGCTGCCACTTGAATCTGAATCCTCACAGAAACATTTTTTGTCTTGCTTCTCATCTGGATTGTTATTTAGAAATAAAACGACGCCATTATCCTTAGCTTTTGACAGCATCTGATTCATGTCCTTCTTCATCTGGGTTTTTCCACCACTTTCCATAAAAATATTATATTCACTTCTAATTTATGGTAATAATGTAGACCTTGATATAGACAAACATATATTTTTAAAATTCATTTCACTAATATTTACCTGTCCACATTTGTCCTATATCAAAATATTGGATGTTTGTACTGCACATTCAACTGGGGAGCTGCATACTATCTAGAAAAAATGTATGTATAGGAGTATTAACGTGTTAAAATACGAAATCTTCATTAATCCAAAATGGCTTCAGAAAATGGAAGATGATATTTGGGAGAATGAGCATTTCCCTGCAGTCTTAAAAATTGACGATAATCAATACAAGATCGGAATCACCTACCGGGGAAATGTTATTAGAAAGAAGAAGAAAAAGTCCTATAATATTATTTTTCAAAACCCTTATCTCTTCAATGGAGCGCATGAAATTCATCTTAATGCAGAATACGATGATATTTCACTAAGCCGCAATAAGCTCTCTCTTGATTTTTTCGATACTATTGGTGTAATTTCGCCACACTCTAAGCACGTACTTCTTTATATAAATGGTTTTTGTAAAGGAATTTATTTAGAACTGGAATCTTTTGATCAACATCTTTTGAAAAAAAGAAATCTTCCAGTTGGACCCATCATATATGCCACTAATTATTTTGCAAACTTTTCCTTACTCTCGCCTGAGAACGAACTAAAAACCAGTTTAGATGAGGGATACACGATAAAATATGGAGAACCAAAAGATTTATCTCTGTTAGAAGACTTCATCGAAATGATTAACACTTTTCCTAATGAGGAGTTTGAAAAGGAAGTTGGGAAAATCCTGGATATTGAGAAATACCTAAGATGGCTTGCCGGTGTTGTATGTACACAGAACTTTGATGGCTTTATCCATAACTATGCTCTTTATCTAAATACCAAAAACAACCTGTTTGAAATAACCCCTTGGGACTATGATGGGACCTGGGGAAGAGACCTTCATGGAAGAATGCTTGAACACGATTTTGTTCCCATTAGTGGCTATAATACCTTGACTGGCAGGCTTCTCCATATTTACCCATATAGATCAAGATACAAGGAAATCATGTCTTCCATCTTAGAAAATCACTTTAATGTGGAAACATTGGAACCGATTATTGAAGAACAGTTTCAAAAATTGAAGCCGTTTATTAGGAAAGATCCCTATATAAATATGGACGAGGAATATTTTGATAAAGAAATTGATGTCATTCTAACGTTTATTATGAATAGAAATGGTTATTTAAAAAAAGAGCTGGCATTTTTATGACCTATTTAACACTGTATATGAAATTCATATACCTTTTTTTTGCCTATTTTTTCAAAAAGATAAGAAAAAAGGCTCGTCGTTTAGTACAACATCACACCGTGACACATATAAATGCAGTGTAAAAGTTTATTTATTTAAAGGAGGATAAATATTGTGAATAACGACATGTGGAAGTCTTTAGTGGGGAAGACGATCAAGGTTGACAGAGGAGGTCCAGAATCAAGGATTGGGAAATTAATGGCCGTCCTTGACGATCACCTAGTAGTGTTAACAAAGGATGACGGGGTGATTTATTACAATACTCACCATGTCAAAAGTGTAACCGAAAATTCAAAGGATACAATGGATGCTGGAATTGAGGTTCCTGAGAATTTTGAATTCAAAAGCGCTGCAAACTTTCAGGGTCTTTTAGACAGCCTAAAGTTCCAATGGGTTAGAATTAACCGTGGAGGTCCAGAAAAATTAGAAGGTGTTATTAGCGAAATAAATAAGGACTTTCTATCGTTAATTAGTAAAGAGGAAGTTGTCCGCGTATCTATGTGGCATATCCGAAACATTAGTTATGGATTAAAAGTCGAAAGTGAAAACAAAGAAGAAAGTAAAGATCAAGGTTCTGAGCAAAATACAATGTCTCAAACAGAAAAGCAAGTAGTGAGACAAAGAGTTGTCCGTGCAGAAAATTCACAAGTAAGACAATGACAAATAAACACTTGTCGCTTCTCTAAAGAGAAGCGACAAATTTACCCTAAGGAGGAACTTTAAATGGGATCAGATAATTTTTCATCAACTGTTGATTTACTAAAAGGCTTTAATGTGAATCTTTACGTTGGTGAAGAAATTATAAAAGGAAAATTAATGGGCGTAGAGACCGATCATATTATCATTGAAGATGAAAATGAATACGTCTATTACTATAGCATTGACAAAATTCAGGCGATAACTAAAAATACGAAACAGTATAAAGGTGAAGACATCACCACTGAATTTATGCAAACTCAGAGTTTAGCGGACTTATTAAGCTCATTAAAGAATTCATGGGTATCTATACTGTGCTTAAATAAGCAATCATTTGCCGGCGTTTTAAGTATTGTCGATGCTGACTTCGTTACCTTGATTAATGGCGAAGACCGAATTTTAATCAAAATCTCTCACATTTCAAATATATTAAAAGGCTTTCGGAAAGAAGAAAAACAAGAGGAAAACAAAAATGAAACGGAATCAGCTGTTTCCGATAGTAAAACAGAAGATACAAACGACAATTATGTGGAAACTCAAGTTTTCGAGAAACAGGAATCAACACCTCAGCAACCGGTAGTAATGAATATAATAGAACCGGAAACGGAAAAAAGGGTTTGGACAGAACCTATTAAAAACTCATTACCAATCGCAATGATTAGCAATGACATGAAAATTGTAAAAGATGAAAAAAAGCAAAATGCACATGAGAGCATTCCTCAAAATGTAAGACAAAACAGCCATATGGACGGTAAATGGTCAAAAACTGAATTACCTCAAACGCATCAAGAGGAAGTTAAAAATCAAAAATCAGAAGTGGTTATTCAAAACATCGTTAAGAACTATAAAGAAAGTATCCAAAAACCAGCTGGTTCCATTGTTGATAAAAGGGCCCAAGTAAAACAACCTGTTCGCGAGCAAAAGAAATCTGAACCTGTAACGAAAAATGAAGTAAGTGCGAAATCTTCACAGGAGTTAATTAATAAAGTGAAACAAGTAAAAGAAACGATTGATACGAATCCTCTAATGAAAATAGAAAAGACAAAAAGAAACCAAGTAGAAAGTAAAAATGAGGATAAAAAACCTAAGGCACAAGAAGTTGGGGCATCTCGTTTTTCTGGTGAACCAGCAATGCGTGATTTTGACCGCAGATCCATCTTTTCTGGGTGGCCAAATCGGAATCAATCACAAAAACGTATTTAATCACTCCCCTACCATATGGCAGCAAATGATTATCCGTAAACCAAAATTCTCTATTCCAGTGCCGAATACCATCAGAAACTTTACAATAAAGAGCAGGGCATCTATCCTAGTAGATTCCATTATGCGGCCCTCTCTTATTGTAGAATCATTTTACTAGAAAGGATGTGATTAAATGAAAATAAAAGACCATATTGGTACCTATATAAAACTAGAAATCTCAGGAAATAAGCCTATCAGCGGAATCTTAATCGACATCGGCAGTGACTTGTGGGTTATTTACAATGGTTACGATTATTTATACATCCCTACCGTTCATATTCAAAATTGGAAGTTTCCAAAAAAAGAGGAAATTGATGAAATCATTACTCTATCAGATGACCAATCTCCTATATTTAACCCTAGCGAGGAAATTTCATTACGAAAAACACTTACAGCAGCAAAGGGGATTTTCACAGAAATTTATGTGACCAGTAAACAAGCCGTTCACGGTTACATTATCAGCATTATGAACAATTATTTTGTTTTCTACTCCCCTATTTACAAAACGATGTTTATCTCCCTCAATCACTTAAAATGGTTAATTCCGTACACAAGTAACCAGCGTCCCTATGGTTTAAGCAATGCGAATTTGCCAGTTAATCCATCTAACATAACATTCGCACGTTCTTTTGAAGTCCAGATTGAAAAATTAGTTGGAACATTAATTGTATTTAATATTGGGGAAACTGAGAATGTCATGGGGAAAATCACGGGAATAAAAAATAATTTCATTGAATTGACAACAGCTAAAGGAAACCCGGTCTATTTAAATCTTCAGCATATCAAAACCGTCCATATGACGTAAACAATAAGTTTAGCTCTCCACATAACTACCTACAGAGTGTCCCTGACACTCTTTATTTGTTCGTGGTACGACCTTAGAAAAGCATGATATCTTACATAAAGGCTCACCATGGATGCATACATTCTTAATAATACAATTATAACTATCAGGAGGATTACATGGATATCTATGTGAGGCAAGGAGATTCTTTATGGTATTACAGCCAACTGTATGGAATAAATCTTCAGCTGATTATCGATTCTAATCGAGATATTGAACCAAGCCAGCTTACAGCAGGACAGCGGATTCGAATTCCCGGTTTTGCTGCACAGAATTATCAGATTAGACGTGGTGATTCTTTTTGGGGGATTGCCCAAAGGCGTAATCTTTCACTTGATGCCCTGCTGCTTGCTAACCCTAATATAAATCCGAATCGACTGTCTGTTGGGCAAAACATCAGGGTTCCGCTTAGGATAACCTGGAGGCTGGTACAAGGAAAGCAGCATTATGATTTCAGCAGAATGATAAATGATGTAGCTCGTTTGCAGAATGTTTACCCCTTTCTCCGTGTAACAAACGCCGGAAATTCAGTCCTTGGCAATCGTATTCCCGAAGTTCTTATTGGAAATGGCGGTAAAAGAGTTCATTATAATGCTTCTTTTCATGCAAATGAATGGATCACCACTCCTATCTTAATGACGTTTTTAAATGATTACTGTTTATCACTTACGAATGGAAGCTCCATTCGTGGTCTATCTACCTCACCTTTATACCAACAAACGCTGCTATCTCTTGTACCAATGGTTAATCCTGATGGTGTTAGTCTTGTCATGAATGGTCCTCCTGAAAATGAAACGTGGAGAAATAGAGTGATAGAACTTAATCGGGGCAGTACTGATTTTTCAGGTTGGAAAGCCAATATTAGAGGCGTTGATCTAAATGACCAGTTCCCTGCCCGCTGGGAATTAGAGAAAGCTAGGAATCCTAGTCAACCTGGGCCAAGGGATTATGTAGGTGAACACCCTTTATCGGAGCCTGAAGCCATTGCGATGGCTGATTTGACGAGGAAACGCGATTTTGCACGAGTATTGGCCTTTCATACCCAGGGTGAAGTCATTTACTGGGGATTCGAAAACCTTGAACCGCCGGAATCCGAAATTCTAGTTAACGAGTTTGCTAGAGTCAGTGGGTACACTCCGGTTAAAACCATTGAGAGTTATGCTGGATATAAGGATTGGTTCATACAAGATTGGCGTCGGCCTGGATTTACCGTCGAGCTCGGCAGTGGAACCAACCCCCTCCCTCTCTCCCAATTTGACGAGATCTATGAGGAGACACTAGGGATATTCTTGGCTGGATTGTATATGTAAATGAAGGAAGGCCTATTTCTCATTTGAAATGGGTCTTCATTTTTGAAATTGTTTTAGGATTTTTTATATAATGTAATAAAGGAATCTGTCAAAAAGGAAATGGGTGACATATGGAAAGTATCGTATTATTTGACGGGGTATGTAACCTTTGTAATAGCGGTGTACAATTCATTATCAAAAGGGATTCAAATTTTCATTTTAAGTTCGCTTCTCTCCAAAGTGAAACCGGACAGATGCTTTTAAATAAATACGGGATTAGTAATAAAATTGACAGTATGATCGTCATTGAAAATGAAAAAGTTTATATAAAATCGAGTGCAGCATTACGCATTTCTAAATACCTGGATGGTAACTGGAAATACCTAACAATCTTTAAAGTCCTCCCTCCCTTTTTTAGAGATTTCCTATATGACATTTTGGCGAAAAATCGTTACAAATGGTTTGGGAAAATGGATACCTGTATGCTGCCTGCCTTGGAAATGAAAAAAAGGTTTTTAGATTAAAAAAAATTTATAAATAGGGACATGTTCACTACATGCCTGTACTAAGAGGTACATATATTATATTAACCCATGATACAATACCTCCTTTAGAAAGTGGCCCCACCACTTTCTTTTTTTTTTGCAAACAAAAAAGCACTTCGAAAAGTGCTTGTAATTAAGACTTTTGATAATTCAATTCCCAAATAACCCCAAACTGATCCTGAACACTTGCATATTTTGCACCCCAAAACGTATCCTCCAGCTCCATAAGTGCCTTTCCGCCTTTCCTCAGAGCGTCATACAGACTTTGAATCTCCTCTTCACTTTCAGGCTCAAGCGTTAGTGAAACGTTGGTCCCCACAACAACCGACTTACCTGGGAAGGTATCTGAAAACATAAGTGAGATGTCACCTTTGCTTAGCTTTGCATGCATAACACGATTAGCCGCTTCTGGCGGTGTGGGATAATCAGCTTCACCGAATGTTTGGATACCAATTATTTCAGCCCCTAATACTTCTTTATAAAACTCCAAAGCTTGTTTCGCATTCCCATCAAAAGATAAATATGGCGTAATTTGTCCCTTCACATTAAACACACTCCTAAAAATTTTAATAAGCAACAATATATTAGTTTTTCACCAAATAGAGTTTTTATTCAAAATTCAAAAAAAATACCTTTGAACAGTTGTCAAAGGCAAAAGATGAGCTTAGTGGTCAAGGCTAAGCCCCAGTTTTAGGAGGTCTAAACTCAGAAGAATTTAAACAAGTACATCATAGCATTTTTTGAAAATTCTTTCAACAGTTTAAAGCGTTAAAGTTTAAAAGTTATGAACTTGTAATAAAACCTCCTATAATAAGTAAATCATAACTTACCATTTTTATTAATTGTAAAATTATTTTATTGACAGTCTTGTATATACAAGTTAATATGAAAACGTAATCAAAAAACTTGTATATACATGTTATGAATTAGGTTGCAATCGTACACATCAACCTGTAAATACAAGGAAATAATAAACTATATAAAGAAATTGGAGACTGCAAGTCTCTTACAGGGGGAAAAAGTAATGACGAAGTTCACAGAGTCAGCGAAAGAACTGCTCGAACACGTTGGGGGTAAGGAAAACATTGCAGCCGTTACCCATTGTGTAACCAGAATGCGCTTTGTATTAAATGATCCAAGCAAAGCAGATGTAACGAAAATTGAAGCTATTAAACCCGTAAAAGGTACTTTTACCCAAGCAGGACAATTCCAGGTAATCATTGGCAATGATGTTTCTACCTTCTATAATGATTTTGTTAAAGTAGCTGGGGTAAGTGAAACAACAAAAGATGAAGCAAAAGTTGCAGCAAAGCAAAATATGAATTGGCTGCAGAGAATGATTGCTCATCTAGCAGACATTTTCACACCATTAATTCCTGCCCTTGTTGTGGGTGGTTTAATACTAGGATTTAGAAATGTTATTGGTGATATTAAATTACTTGAAGATGGGACAAAATCCATTGTTGAAGTTTCACAATTCTGGGCTGGTGTCCATGCTTTTTTATGGCTGATTGGCGAAGCGGTATTCCACTTCCTTCCGGTCGGAATCACATGGTCCATTGCAAGAAAAATGGGTGCTACGCCTATCCTGGGTATCGTCCTTGGTATTACCTTAGTTTCTCCTCAATTGCTTAATGCCTATGGCGTTGCTGGTGCAGAAACTATTCCAACTTGGAATTTTGGCTTTGCCGAAATCGAAATGATTGGATATCAAGCGCAAGTAATCCCTGCTATTTTGGCCGGATTTGTACTTTCATTCCTAGAATTAAGACTTAGAAAAATGGTTCCAAATTCAATCTCAATGATTGTGGTTCCATTCTTAGCATTAATACCAACTGTATTGATCGCACATATCGTTTTAGGTCCTATCGGTTGGACAATCGGTTCATGGATTTCTGATGTAGTGTATTCAAGCTTAACTTCTGCATTTGGCTGGTTATTTGCTGCTATCTTTGGTTTTGCTTATGCACCTCTTGTAATCACTGGCTTACACCATATGACAAATGCGATTGATCTTCAATTAATGTCGGAGCTCGGCGGAACGAATTTATGGCCAATGATTGCATTATCAAATATCGCACAAGGTTCTGCTGTACTTGCCATGATCTATATCAATCGTAAGAATGAAGAAGAAAAACAAGTATCGATTCCAGCTGCTATTTCTTGTTACCTAGGAGTAACAGAACCAGCAATGTTCGGTATTAACTTAAAATACGGCTTCCCTTTCCTTGCGGCTATGATCGGTTCTCTAGCAGCGGCAGTTATTTCTGTAGGTAGTGACGTAATGGCTAACTCTATTGGTGTTGGCGGACTTCCTGGGTTCCTTTCTATTCAGCCGCAGCATATGATGATGTTTGCAATTGCTATGTTGGTTGCGATTGTACTTCCGTTCATTTTAACGGTAATCTTTGCAAAAACTGGTATGAACAAATTTTCTTTTAAAAAGTAATACTCCAATTTTTTAGGAGGGAGACCATCTCCCTCCTTTTCCATATTAGCGTCTCAAAAAATATAGGCAGGTGTGTATCATGTCAACATCATGGTGGAAAAAAGCAGTAGTATATCAAATTTATCCAAAAAGCTTTAATGATACATCCGGTAATGGTACCGGTGATATCCAAGGAATCATTGAAAAGCTCGACTACTTAAAGGAGCTAGGTGTAGATGTTCTTTGGCTTACTCCTATTTATAAATCCCCCCAGCGAGATAATGGATATGATATAAGCGACTATTACAACATCCAAGAAGAATATGGTACGATGGCTGACTTTGACCAACTTCTTGCAGAAGCACACAAGTGCGGAATCAAAATCATTATGGATATTGTCATCAACCATACATCCACTGAACATGAGTGGTTTCAACAAGCAAAATCCTCAAAAGACAATCCATACCGCGATTTTTATATATGGAAGGATGGTAAAGACGGCCTCCCTCCTACTAACTGGGAATCAAAATTTGGCGGATCAGCCTGGCAATGGGATGAAACAACAGGACAGTACTACCTCCATTTATTTGATGTGACCCAGGCGGATTTAAACTGGGAAAATCCAAAAGTCCGTGAAGCATTATATGAAATGATGCACTTTTGGCTGAAAAAAGGTGTCGATGGATTCAGGTTGGATGTGATTAATTTAATATCAAAGGACCAACAATTCCCTCAAGATGACAGTGACGGACGTAAATTTTATACCGACGGACCCAGAATTCATGAGTTCCTTCATGAGATGAACGAAAAAGTATTTTCAAAATATGACATCATGACAGTTGGCGAAATGTCATCTACGTCCATCGATAATTGCATTCGGTACACAAATCCAAGTGAAGAAGAACTCGATATGACGTTTAGCTTCCATCATTTAAAAGTGGATTATCCAAATGGAGACAAATGGACGAAGGCGGATTTTGATTTCCAAGCATTGAAAAACATTCTGTCAGATTGGCAGATTGAAATGATTAGAGGCGGCGGCTGGAATGCCCTCTTCTGGTGCAACCATGATCAGCCCCGTGCGGTCTCAAGGTTTGGGGATGTTCAACAGTACCATAAAGAATCAGCAAAAATGATTGCGACGACTCTCCATATGATGCAAGGAACTCCTTATATCTACCAAGGGGAAGAATTCGGGATGACCAATCCGAAGTTCGACAAGATTGAGGATTACCGTGATGTCGAGTCACTTAATATCTTTGAAATTAAGAAAAATGAGGGAGTGGCGGAAAACGAAATTATCGAGATTTTAAAGCAAAAATCACGGGATAATTCTCGTACACCTGTCCAATGGAATAATCGTGAACATGCTGGTTTTACTACTGGCACCCCGTGGATTCCAACTGCGGCAAATTATAAAGAAATTAATGCTAAAACAGCGATAATGGATTCAACTTCCATTTTTTATCACTATCAAGAACTCATTCGATTACGAAAAGTGTATGATGTCATCACGAATGGCGATTACGAAATGATTTCTGAAGACCATAAATCCATTTTTGCTTTTGTTCGAGAAACCGAAAATGAGATGCTGTTGGTTATAAATAATTTTTATGGAAAAGACACAACTTATGCGCTTCAAGGAAAGTTAGACATTGATGGTTTGTCAAACTGTGTGTTACTCTCAAATTATGAGGACTCAGCACCACTTAGGAAGGAAATACAGTTACGACCTTACGAGTCCATTGTTTATCATTTGAAAAAATAATGGGAGATTTTTATGACAAATAAGTATCAAATTATCTTTAATACGATTGTGGATCAAATTAAAAGCGGGGCAATCCCGCCGAACTCCCTTCTCCCCTCTGAAAATGAATTGAAGGAACAGTACGATACATCTAGAGAAACGATTAGAAAAGCGTTAAACCTGCTTGCACAAAATGGCTATATCCAAAAAGTCAGGGGCAAAGGGTCGATTGTCATTGATATTAATAAGTTTGATTTTCCGGTATCAGGCTTGGTTAGCTTTAAGGAACTTGCAGACAAAATGGAAAAAAAGCCACGAACGATTGTCAATGAATTATCGTTAATTATCAAGCCTGATGCCTATCTTAAGCAGCAACTTCAGCTTTCCGGTAAAGATCAAGTGTGGAAGGTTGTTCGAACGCGGGAAATTGGCGGCAAGAAAATCATTCTTGATAAAGATTATCTAGCAGCTAAATTTGTTCCTTCTATTACAGAGGAAATTTGTGCGGACTCAATTTATGCCTTTCTGGAGAATGAATTAAACTTGAAGATTAGTTTTGCAAAAAAGGAAATTGTCGTCGAGGAACCAACTGCAGAAGATCGTTCATTTTTAGACTTAGAAGGCTTTCACAATATCGTTGTGATTAAAAACTATGTTTATTTAGAGGATGCCTCCCTTTTTCAATATACAGAATCAAGGCATCGACCTGACAAATTTCGTTTTGTTGATTTTGCACGTAGATCACAGTAAAAAACCTCAAAGCAATTTGAGGTTTTTCATTATTGTCTATTTCTTAATGTAGCCACAACAAAGAGATCTTTATAAAAATGTTCAACTCTCTCTATTTCCAATCCCTGATTCGTAAATGCCTTTAATGTCTCCCTATTCAAACAGCAGCCATCACAGACTTTTTTCCAAAATGGTGTTAAGCTTTCCTGCATTTTGCTAAGCACAGGGTTTTCCATTTTTACGTGTTCGAACAGGAGGATTTTCCCATCTGGTTTACATACTCTTTTTACCTCATTAATGGCCATTTCAACATTTGGAATTGTACAAAATACCAATGTTGCCACAACGGTATCAAATGTACAATCTTCAAAGGGCAGATTCTCCGCGCTTGCATGAACGATTTCTATAGGAACTACAGCCGATTTCTGTTTTGATAAGGACTGGTCAATCATAGGCTGACTTGGTTCGATGGCAATAACTGTATCAACATTGTCATACAATGGAAAATTAATTCCTGTCCCCGAACCAAGTTCAAGCACCTTCCCACTCGCACCTTTTAGTAACTCACTCCGAATCCTCTTAAACTTTCTCTGTTCCAAGGGACTCATAAAGATATCATACCATTTTGCAAATTTACTACTCATCATTTCCAACTCCAAAAGTAAAATCCTATCTGCCTAAATCTTGTTTTAATGTAGATAAATATCCTATGATATGTGAGAAGTTTCACTGTTAAATTAGTCCTTTTTTCTTATACTATTGATATATTGTATATATTTAACATCATTACAATTATATGTGTATAAATATTAAATATGGAAGTGATAAAATGATGCCTATAAAACTATGCCCTTACGAACTAAGTGATCAAATTGAAATACTTAGAGAAGAAATGGTCATGATAGGTCTAAATGAAGGATTATGCAGTCAAAAAACAATTGAGGCCAGCCAAAAGCTTGATCAATATTTAGCCATTTACATCTCAATTGATTTTCATCTGAATGAATTGAATGGCATTTAATGTGCAGTTTATTTCAAATCGATTGAAAGGTCAAGTGATATGCTTATATCCCCATGCCTGAAGTCAGGGGAATTATGCACAATGTGATAATAAATACACATAGACTATAAGTGGGAGGAGAAATGATAATGGAAAATATTATTAAGGAATTTCTTAGTGTTCCAACCACTTGTATATCAGATGCCATGGATGGGTTGACTAATTTTCATCCCGCTATTAAACCACTTAAAGAAGAGTACAAGGCTGCCGGTAGAGCTTTCACAGTAAAGATTCCTGTTGGTGAAAATCTCGCGGTTCTAGAAGCTATTTCAAAGGCAAAACCTGGTGATATTTTAGTTGTGGATGCCAAGGGAGACCAGTACAGAGCAATCGCTGGAGATTTTGTTGTGGGCATGGCACAGACATTGGGAATTGGCGGTTTAGTAGTGGATGGTGTAATCCGTGATATTGCAGGAGTTAAAGCTCTAAATTTCCCTGTCTTCTCTAGGGGCACGACAGTTGCTGCAAGTTATAAAGCGGGTATCGGTGAAATGAATGTGCCGATTTCATGTGGTGGTGTCTCTGTAAACCCCGGTGACATCATTGTAGGAGATGCAGATGGAGTGGTTGTGATTCCTCAAGCAAGAGAACAAGAGATTTTGCTTAAATCCTTAGATAAAATGAAAAAAGATGAAACGAGAGAAAAAAGTATTTCCGGAAATCCTGAAGCAATACGGAAACACCTCGATCAATTACTATCAAAATAAAAAGGTATTGGTTCTGTTACGAACCAATACCTTTACTAGTATTCTATTTTAAGAAGCTTGATTTCTCAAGCCCCCTTCTCCTTGTTAATTTTTTAATTAACAAACCGTTCACTTTTCCCCTTCGCATTCCAATAATCATTACGGAGGTGAATCTTCTGGATTTTTCCTGAAGCTGTTTTGGGAAGCTCCTTAACAAAGGTAACTCCTGTTACTGCTTTAAAATGGGCTAATTTTTCTCTAGAGAACTTGATAATCTCCTCTTCACTGACAATCTCATTCTCTCTTAAAACGACGTATGCATGTGGTGTTTCTCCCCATTTCTCGTGTGGGATTGCGATAACCGCTGCCTCTAGAATAGCAGGATGCTCATATAGAGCCCCCTCTACTTCAATGGATGAAATGTTTTCCCCGCCGCTAATAATAATATCCTTTTTCCTATCGACAATGTCGATATGACCATATTCATCAACTGTTCCCATATCACCAGTATGCAGCCATCCGTTTCTGATTGCCTCCATCGTTGCTTCTGGATTTTTCCAATAACCTAACATGACACCATGACCTCGTGTTACAACCTCACCAATCTGCGTTCCATCTTGGGTTACTTCATCTCCATTCTCATCGACAACTCTTACATCACTGCCAATCATTGGGACTCCTGCTTTCGCCTTAATTTTAGACTTCTCCTCTGAAGGTAAGTGTGAAAGCTGAGTTCGAATGGTAGAAATTAAGCTCAATGGGCTAGACTCCGTCATCCCGTATACTTGGATAAATTCCCAGCCTAGTTCCTTTTCCACACGGGTAACAAACGCTGGCGGTGGTGCAGAACCTGCGATGACAACGCGTACATCTTGTTCAATCGTTGGTCTAGTTTTCTCGTAATATTGTAAAAGTGAATTTAACACCGTTGGCGCCATGTGCAGTACAGACACTTTAAAGGATTCAATTGCCTTAAATATGGCTTCAGGTGTGGCTCTTTTTAAACAAATATGGGCAGCACCATTGGCAGTATAATAAAAAGGTGAACCCCAGCCATTTACATGGAACATCGGAAGAACATGCAGATAAACATCTTTATCACTAACACGCAAATGGTGCATCGTGCTCAGAGCATGCAAATAATTGTTTCGGTGCGTCAGCATGACTCCTTTTGGATTTCCGGTTGTACCACTTGTATAAAGCAAGCTGCAAACATCATCTTCATCTAAATCAGCCCGCTCAATGGCTGCACCGGAATATCCTGCTAACCAGCTATCGTAATCTACCTCTGGAGTTTCCTTATTTTTATACTGAACGATGATATGTTCAACTGTGGTTAGCTTGTCCTTGATTGGGGTGATTAAATGATAGAGGTCTTGATCAACCAAAAGGATCTTTGACTCACTATGATTTAAGATAAATAAGTAATCTTCTGGAATTAACCGTATGTTTAAGGGTACCATAATCGCTCCAAGCTGAAATACCCCATAAAATCCTTCCAGCATTTCAACCGTATTCGGTGCCAAATAGGCTACACGGTCTCCTTTTTCAACACCTAAATCACGTAAACCACGTGAAAGCTGATTCACTCTTGCATTCAATTCCTTGTACGTAAATACCCGTTCATCACAATATACAGCTGTCTTTTCTCCATATTGAGCAACCGCTCGATCTAGGAAATGAGTTAGTACTAATGGCACGTTCATTCTCTTCACCCCAATTTAGTAATTTGAATTTTCCAACTAATACTATTCTATCATATTATATTTTGAAAAAAATGCCATAAATAGTAACTTTTTTAAAAATATTGTAGAGAGTTAATCGTACTAATTCCCTTTGAAGGCTAATAAATTAGAATATACGTTCGATGAGGAGGAGAGAATCTTGGTTAAACAGAATGATTCCTTCATTACAGATGAAATGTTGGTTAAATATTATGAGCTTAGCAAAAAGAAAAAGGAAATCGATTTGGAATTGAATGAATTAAAGGACACTTTTCATGATTACTTTAATAAACTTGTCGGTCCCAATAATAAGGCCGAAATCACGATAAATGGCTATAAGCTGCAGCGGCAAATGAGGAAAATTGAAAAATATAATGAAGAAGTAACGGTAAAAAGGCTAGAGGAATTACAAATGACCGATCTCGTTCAAGTGGTAAAGAAACCGGATGATGTCAAAATTAAGTCTGCACTTCAACTAGGGTTGTTAGATGAAAAGAATCTAGAGGGATGTATTGTTACCTCCTATTCCCCTGCCATTTCAGTAAAAACGTTAACGCCAAGATAAACGGGAAGGCCATGAGCCATGTATGGGTTAGTGGCCTTTCTTTTTTGAAAAATCTTAAATATTGGAGGAATTCCCTACAAATTTATCCATTCCCCCCTTTTAAACGATTGATTTTTTTGCTAAATTTATAGAATGGTTGTTTTTGGAGGGGATTTTTATGAATACACTGGGTGCTGTTATGTCGTACCCGAGGGCAAGAGGAATTGTTTTAGTGTTAATTGCGGCAACAGCGTGGGGTGTATCTGGAACAGTCGCTCAATTTCTTTTTCATCAGCAAGGTTTTAGTTCAAGCTGGCTCGTGGTCGTTCGTTTGTTATTGGCTGGAATGGGCTTGCTCTTTTATTCTCATACTGTTGGGAAACAAAATATATGGAGTATTTGGAAAAGCAAACAAGATATCTTTCAACTAGTAGCATTTGGAATCATTGGAATGCTTGGGGTACAATATACTTTCTTTGCAGCAATCGAACACGGAAATGCAGCTACTGCTACAGTATTACAATACCTTGCACCGGTTATCATCGCCTTATATTTATGCTTCCGGGCAAAGACATTACCTGTAAAACATGAAGTGATTGCGATTGTTTTAGCGCTGGGTGGAACATTTTTGCTAGTAACAAAAGGAAATATCCATACACTTGCAATTTCTGGTCCTGCCTTTGGCTGGGGAATTTTATCTGCCTTTGCGCTTGCCTTTTATACCTTATTTCCTGTCAGCCTGCTGTCCAAACGGGGTACGACTTTAACCGTTGGCTGGGGAATGATGCTTGGTGGTATTGTTATGTGCTTTATTCATCCTCCGTGGAGATTTGAAGGTCACTGGTCACTCACTTCTTTTATTGCGGTTGCTTTTGTTGTTATTGTTGGTACCTTAATCGCATTCTTGTGCTTTATGCAAAGCCTGAAATACATAAAGGCCTCTGAAGCCAGCCTTTTAGCGTGTATTGAACCACTATCGGCTGCATTCCTTGCAGTGGCTTGGCTTCATGTTCCCTTTAGTCCAATTGAATGGTTGGGGGCATTTTCTATCATTATAACAATATTTATATTGGCCGCAGTAAAACGGTAATTTGAAAAAACCATCTAAATTTCAGATGGCTTTTTTTCTATGATTATCTTACTCTCGCAAAACCAAATCCTGAAGCATAATCGTCCCCTGTTGCTGCACCGTATCCACCTTTAATATCGTATAATTTTGCTCTTCTTTGTAACTCGGAGCGAAGCTGAGTATGAGACCAAGACGAATTAGAGGACCAGATTTTTGCAGCTAACCCTGATACATGCGGGGTAGCCATTGAAGTTCCACTGATGGTATTATAGTTCCCATCGTACCAAGTTGACTCAATGGCAGCACCCGGTGCAGAAATCTCTACATCACGCTCATGGATGATAAAATCACCATCTGTTGAAGGATTTCCGCGTGAAGAGAAATTGGCTACTCGGTAAGTGCCATTTTGCTGAACATTTTCTAGAGCGGCAACGGCAACAGCATTTTTCAATGCGCCTGGATATCCAATTGTATTTGAAGCATAGCCATCATTTCCTGCAGCAGCAACCACTAGAACTCCCCTGTTATATGCATAATCAACTGCACTAGCAATCATCGTGTCTTTACTGCTGGAGCCAAGTGACATCGAAAGAACTACTTTTGAGCCTGTTCTTACGGCTTCATCTGCAACGTGACGAATCGCTCCAGAAATATCATCCGAGTATCCAGATCCACTGTCAGTTAATACCTTATATGCCCAAAGTTTAGCTTGCGGTGCCACTCCGTATACGCCTAACCCGTCTGATGCTCCATGAGCAAGTGCAGTTCCTGCTACATGTGTACCGTGTCCGTTTCGATCCGTACAAGTTCCATTTACTAGTGCTGAGGAAGATTGGGTAAAGTCTTTACATTGTTCACCACTTCCAACTAAATCATAATGATTAATATAAACGCCAGTATCTAAAACTGCTATTTTAATCCCAGCTCCCCCAGATGTACTTGTAATATTTGGATCATTGTAAATGGCTTGCATACCCCACGGTGTCCGGTCACTTGGCAGGGATGTAATAGCGGTTGTACCGATTTTATCTTTTGAAGCGTTTTCAATTCGATCCAAATGAACTTCTGGTACGTTTTCTATTGTTAAATTCTTATTTTTTAATAATGCTTGATATTGCTTCGCATTCACCGTAGTAGAATAGCCTTCAGAACCGAAATCCCATCGTACTCCCGTACTTTCTTTTGCTTTTTCCTTATCAGAGCTTGGTCCTTTAATAATGACCCGGTAAGTTTCCTTTGAGTCTGTTACCTCACCATACGCAGCTGAGGCAAACAGTGAAACTCCCATTGTAAGTGCTAGTAATGCAGAGGCAATCCTTTTTTTCTTTCTCATCTTATTTCCCCTCTCAATTTTTCTATGTACAGCTTTTTAGTGGCTGTAATATTGAGTTTATTTAGAAATTTCAAATTAATCAATATATCATTTATCATAGGAAGTTGGGAAATAATACGGGGTAATTACTAAATTTTTAGTGCCTATAACGAATAAAGAGACCCCCATTTTTGAGGGTCCCTTCCATTCTAAATCTTCTATTCTTTTAAATCTTCAATTGAATCAATATCCATATAAGCAGGAACCACTAGTCCTAGTTTTGTACCTTTAAGGTTTTCTCCCAAATCCTCGAACTCACCTTCGTACTTGTCATAGTAATCGGCATGTGTTGAAGGCAGCCATCCAGCCACATGAGCATCTAAGCTTCCATCTGCAACACCAGTCCACATCGGTCCCGCTTCAACCTGAGTAAGTGTTACGTCATAGCCTAAATCCGTTAACACCTTACCGATGACATTTGTACTGGCAATTTCACTATCCCAGGCAACGTAACCGAGCTTGATTTTTTCTCCAGAAACTTTCTTTACCCCATCTGTCCATTCAGCCACTTTGTCAGCATTTTCCTCAACCCATTTAGCTGCTGCAACTTCAGGATCTTCTCCGTTTACGATATTATTCATCACAACATTCATATCATCAGGTGTCCACGTAAACTGATCCAGAACTTGATAGGCACCTGGATGATCATCCTTTAAACCATTTCTAGCAATACTATGAATGTTTTCGTCTTTACCAAAAACCCCTTTTGGATCCTCTAAGTATTTTAAATCGAAGGAAGCAAATTTCCAATGTGGTGTCCAGCCGGTAACAATAATTGGCTCTTCTTTTTCATAAGCCTTTTTTAATGCAGCCGTCATCGCGGCACTAGATCCTTCAACAAGAGTCCAATCTTCTAGTGCATATTCCTCAACGACTTTAGCGGAAGCCTTCATTAGACCGGCACCTGGGTCAATCCCAATAATCTCATAATCTACCTTTTCCCCTACTGTTCCTGCCTCGTTACTTGTTTTATCTGATCCACAAGCTGCAAGACCTACTGTTAATAAAGCTGCCGATAACGTAACCATCCATTTTTTATTCATTTTAAACAGTTCCCCCTTGTTTTTTACTTTTTCCGATATTTTGAGTAATTCGGTCGAGAATGATCGCAATCACGACTATGGATAGCCCTGCCTCAAACCCTTTACCAATCTGAATTTGTGTGACGGCACGGTAAACATCTGCACCAAGACCTGGTGCCCCGACCATGGAAGCGATAACCACCATTGATAAGGCGAGCATAATACTTTGATTGATCCCCGCCATAATTGTTGGCATTGCCAGTGGCAATTGAACCTTTAGTAATCTTTGAGCGGTGGTTGAACCAAATGCTTCTGTTGCTTCAATAATATCCGCCGGTACTTGTTGAATACCCAAGATAGTTAAACGGATCGTCGGCGGCATAGCAAAAATGACGGATGCCACTACTCCTGGAACCACACCGATATTAAAAAAGAAAATAGCAGGAATTAAGTAGACAAAAGCAGGCATCGTTTGCATAAAGTCAAGAACAGGCACCACAACGTTCTTTACCATTTGTTTTTGTGAAGCCCATATACCCATAGGAATCCCTAATAAAATCGAGATAAAAACAGCGGTTAACACAAGTGCAAGTGTTTCAAGCATTGGCTCCCAGTATCCAAGGTTATCTACTAGAAATAAACCAATTAATGTAAAGAGACCAATCCCCTTATTCGACACCTTCCAAGCAAGGAGCGTTAATAAAATGATAAATACATAGGATGGTATAAAACCAAATCCTGCCACCATCCCTTCTACTACCGACTCTAAAATGGTGGTGACCCCATCAAAAGCTACTTCTAAGTTTGTCGTCAGCCAATTAACAAAATCATCTACCCAAACAGCTATTGGGAGTTTCGGGAGCCATTGTTCCATGTTATTTTCACCTCCTTGACTGATTGACCTGCCGCTGCCTCAGACTTTGCGGTATTTATTTGGTTATTGTCCTGACTATTACCCGCCAGGGCGCCGATGACTGCTCCTCTGACAAGAATCCCTTTTAGCCTATTGTTTTCATCTACCACCGCAACGGGTATCGTGGCTACTGAGACCTTTTCAAATAAATCGGTTAGTAACGTATCTGGTGAAACAGTCGTTACATCCTCTTTTAAAATATTTGTTAAGTCTTGTCGAAAATCGATTGCCTTGTTTGCTTGTGAGGCCGTTACCGCCCCAAGTAAGGTTTTCTTCTTATCAACGACATAAATACTCGAAATTCCTAGGTCTTTCATGATTTGAAGCGCAACTCGCGGACCTTTTTCAATCGAAACTGTTTCCGCTCGTTTCATGACATGACCAGCAGTTAAGACTTTAGATAAGTCAACATCTTCTACGAATCTCTCAACATAGTCGTTTGAAGGGTTCATTAAAATCTCTTCAGGCGTTCCAATTTGAACAATTACACCATCCTTCATTAAGGCAATGCGGTCACCAATTCTTAGTGCCTCATCTAGATCATGCGTGATGAATACAATCGTTTTCTTCATTGTTGACTGAAGGTCAAGAAGTTCATCCTGCATATCTTTTCGAATTAATGGATCTAATGCACTAAAAGCCTCGTCCATTAATAAAATGTCCGAATCATTTGCTAATGCTCTTGCTAATCCAACCCTTTGCTGCATGCCGCCGCTTAATTGTTGAGGATATTGATGTTCATACCCTTCAAGCCCAACCAGCTTTAATGCATTCATCGCTTGCTGTGAGCGCGTTTCTTTCTGAATCCCCTGGACCTCCAAGCCATACTCCACGTTCTCAAGGATGGTTCGATGAGGAAGAAGTGCAAACTTTTGAAATACCATACTAATTTTCTTGCGGCGAACCTCTCTTAATTGTTCTTTGTTCATTTTTACAATATCCTCACCGTCAATATACACTTCCCCAATTGATGGATCGATGAGTCGATTTAGCATCCGGACGAGCGTTGACTTACCACTTCCAGATAAGCCCATAATGACAAAGATTTCACCAGCTTCCACCTCAAAGCTTGCTTTACTAACCCCAACCGTTGCTCCGGTTTTCTTTAGAATAGTCGCTTTCGATTCACCTTCATTTAAAAGTTGAATGGCTTTTTTGGACTTTCCAAATACTTTTGTGACATTTTGAACCCTTATTTTTATTGGATTATTAGTCATTTGTTCACCCCTATCTATCTATGTTGCTAGTTAACACCACTTTCTGGTCTTACCTACCTATTATAGTGCCAATTTCACATTAAGGGCAAAGTTGGTAATTTGCCATATTCGCTCGTAAAGTACGTACAGAAAAAACTGTACGTACTGCACATATAAAATCCTTAATATTCCTCTAAAATGCTTCCATATCCTCCCTATGTGGATTCTTTACTTTTTATTGAAACATGATAGTCTAATAAAAGGACACGTATAAAGATTGGTGTGATGACAGGATGAACGGTGAAAAAGAGCTAGAACTCGCGCGTGAACGGGTAATTGATGCGATTTCTAAAAATATGAATTTATATGGAGTTACCGAATCAATTGGCCGATTATATGGGGCATTGTACTTTCAGGAAGGTCCGTTGACACTTGATGAAATGAAGGAAGAGCTTGGAATGAGTAAGACGAGTATGAGTACCTCTGTCCGAAGCTTATTGGAGTTAAAGATGGTGGGAAAGGTTTGGAAAAAAGGGATCAGGAAAGACCTCTATCAGGCGGAGCCAGATTGGTATCAAACCTTCATCGATTTCTTTACCATAAAGTGGCGCGCAGGGATATCCCTAAATATAAGCGCTATGCAGAAATCTCTAAGTGAAATTCAATCCCTGCTTGATGATGAACGTGTGGACACAAATGTAAAAGACCAAGCAAACATAGATTTTGATAAACTAACCTCTGCAATAGAATATTATGAATGGCTCAACCGATTAGTGGATAGTTTTGAATCCAAAGAGATTTTTGAATTTATTCCCAAAAAAACGGAGAAATCATAAGATTCCTCCGTTTTTTTTACATCGTTTTATGAAGTGAAAGATTGAACTAAGATGGCTAAAACAAATACAGATAGAAAAATGCTTATATATCCACGGCGTTTTCGTCCTTGTTTCAGTTCGTCTAATCCGCCGACCAAAATAAAGGCACTTAACCCCAGCATCATGAAAGGCTGTGCCACGAAGTTTTTTGTCAGTAATCCGAATCCAGCTAATAATAAAACAACAATTCCTAATGTAATTCGTAACTTTTTAAACAAGGTCAATCCCTCCTGTTCCTATTGTACAATATTGTACTAGAACCACAATAAGAAAAAGCTGCCATGGACAGCTTTCTCAAAGTAAGTTATGCCTCTAATTTGCGGTATTGGCCTCCGAAATATAATAACGGGTCCCCTTCGTTCACCTTAAGATCAGTAACCTCACCGATAAATAAAATGTGGTCCCCTGCCTCAACTTCGTTGTAAAGGCTGCAAGTCAGGTTTGCAAGTGCCCCTTCGATAACAGGTAATTCGCCGAATTGTTCAAAATTATAAGGAGTTTCCTCTTTGATTTGCCCGGCAAACCGCATGGATTCTGTTTGTTGATCAGCAGATAAAAAGCTTACACCAAATTTTTTGGATTGTTGGATAAGAGGTAACATTCTTGCTCTTTTATCAATTGATACAAGGATTAGTTTAGGACTTAACGAGACAGATACGAAAGCATTCGCTGTCATTCCATGTGCCTCACCATCAACTTCAGTTGAAACAACGGTTATCCCCGTCGCAAATTTCCCCATTGCATTTCGAAAAAAACGATCATCCATTTCTCTACACCCCTACTCTCTCTTACAAATCTCTGATTGCTCATCTAGTAAGCTAGTAACTTATAAACGAACATTCTTTCTTAATCTTATTATCTTTGGTAACTAGTGTCTAATATATTGACTGCATTTCTGTTTTTTAATAATTATAGAAGGAAAATCAGATAGGAATGAAGAATTTGAAGATATAAACGATGGTGAGGTGTTCAAAATATGGGTAGCAGCTCTGTTAGTATCAGTTTACGTTCTCCACACAATATAGTTATTCCGTATAATCATAGATTAGCACCTCTTTTCATCAGGCAGGCACTTTATTCCCTTATTCCAGAGGGAACACAGCATATTTATGTAATGGGGATTGGCTCTAGCCGAATTAGTGGTGACAGCCTTGGCCCTTTTGTAGGAACTCTGCTAAAGAACAGTTATCCTGAACACTTAACTGTTTTGGGAAACCTTCAGTCTCCATTAGATGCGACAAGAATCGTTCCTGATGTAACCACCTTCCCATTTCGAAAAAATAGTTTTGTTCTTGCCGTTGATAGTGTATTTGGCAGTGAAGAAATGGTGAACTCAATTGTGGTCAATGAAGGACCCATAGTTCCTGGCATTGGTCTTGGAAATAATCTTCCTCCCATCGGAAATTGCAGTATAACAGGCGTCGTCCTTGAGAATGATCCTGCTTTAAAAAATTCGCTCCTCTGTACAGACCTAAATCTTATTTATACAATGGCTACTTCAATTGCAAAAGGAATATCACTTACGATTAGGCAATATTTCAAATATCCTGCAGACCAACCGATTCTCACTTTTAGGTGACAATAAGTAAAAGAGCATCTACATCGATGCTCTTTCCTTTTTATGCTTGAATTTCCCCATCGATAATGGTCATTTCAATCTTCGTATCTAAAAGTTCATCAGGATTCTCCAATGTAAAGAGATTCTTAGAATACACCGTCATATCCGCTAACTTTCCTTTTGAAAGGGTACCTTTTTTTGCTTCTTCATTTGTTGCATAGGCTCCACCGATTGTGAATAACTTTACGGCTTCAAGCATCGAAACTTTCTGATCTTCATTCCATATGTCAGGCTTCCCAGGTGTTGTCCGAGTAACCGCAGCATGAATACCAAGCAATGGATCAACAGGCTCAACGGGTGCATCAGAGCCGCCCGCACAAATAACCCCTTTTGATAGCAGGGATTTCCATGCGTATAAATAAGCTTCTCGCTCCCTCCCTATCCGGTCGATTATCCATGGATAATCCCCCACAACAAATCGCGGCTGAATATCTGCAACGATACTTGGATCCGCTAATCGTGCGATTAAATCTTCCCTGACTAACGAAGTATGGATAATCCGATCACGATAGTTCACCTTTGGAAATTGATCCAGGATATCGAGAACATCTTCCAACGCCTTATCACCAATCGTATGAACAGCAATTGGCATGGATTGCTCCCTTGCATCTTTAACAATGTTAAAAAGAACTTCCTGCGTTTGCATGGCTTCTCCAAATTGACTTGGATCATCATGATAAGGCTCCGAAAGCAAAGCTGTTCTTCGTCCAAATGCTCCATCTGCAAATATTTTAATGGCACCAATTTGCAATTTCTCATTCCCGTATCCAGCAAACATTCCTTTTTCCTTTAATGCAGGCAGGTAAGGATAATCAACTAAAAGATTGCAGCGGAGCCCTTTTTGTTCCTGATTAATTAATTCATCATACATACGATAGGTTTGCTCAAGTCCGCCTAAGTAGGCAGGATCATTGGTATGTACGCTGGTTAAGCCTTTTTTGATAGCAAATTTCATCGCATGACCCAAACCATTTTTTAATTCATCATACGTTTTGTCTGGGATATGTTTGGTTACGATCTGTGAAGCAGATTCCAAAAGCATTCCTGTAGGCTTTTTTGTATGTGGATCCAATACAACACTGCCGCCCTTCGGTACTTCAATCAAAGGATGATACTGACTCATTTCCAGTGCTTTACTATTTACTAAAAATGCATGGTGGCAAATTCTTTTTAGGTAAATAGGACAATGTGGTGCCACATAATCTAGTTCTTCAATAGTAGGAATAGATCCTTCTGTAAATAGATTCTCATCCCAGCCCATACCAATTAACCATTTTCCAGGAGGAACACTATCCGCTTTTTGCTTTATTTTATCGAGCATTTCCGATTTCGATGTAACCCCTGTTAAATCTAAGTCCAAAAAATTAAATGCCACACCTGACATGTGTAAGTGGCTGTCTATCAGTCCAGGGGTAACCATTTTCCCCTGGAGATCGACTACTCTTGCTCCAGCTCTTCCCCATTGTAAGCTCATCTCGTGATGTGAACCTAAATCTATAATCCTGCCATTCTCTGCCACAACCGACTCAACCACAGGTTGATTGGTGTCCAGCGTATAAATTAACCCATTTGTGTATATTGTCTTCGACACATAGCCCCCACCTTGTAATTTATTATTATCTTGAATCAATTATAAATGAAAATTCATTTAAAGTGCTATGAAATAAATAGAATTTGAGCAGCGGCTAGAAAGGTAGTAATGAAAAATAATAAAGAGCCCATTAGCGGGCTCTTTGTTTTTATACAAGCATTTGGAACAAGGTACTATCATTATTAACTTCGCGGAAGACAAATCCTTTTGCTTTAATCCGTTCCATTAATGGAACGTAATCCTCTTTGGTTTTTAGTTCAATCCCGACTAAAGCTGGTCCGGTTTCACGATTGTTCTTTTTAGTGTATTCGAAATGGCTGATATCATCATTTGGTCCCAAAACATCATCGAGAAACTCACGTAATGCACCTGGGCGTTGTGGAAATTGGACGATAAAATAATGTCGCAGTCCTTCATAGAGCTTCGAGCGCTCCTTAATTTCCTGCATACGACCGATATCATTGTTACCTCCACTGACGATGCAGACAACTGTTTTCCCTTTTATTTCGTCGGCATATTCATCTAACGCTGCAATTGACAACGCACCTGTAGGCTCAACGACGATCGCATTTTCATTATAAAGTGCTAGTAATGTCGTACAAACCTTTCCTTCAGGAACAACAACAATATCCTTCACGAACTCTTTGCAGATATTATAGGTCATTGAACCGACAGTCTTCACCGCTGCACCATCAACAAATGGGTCAATTTCTTTCAATGAAGTTACTTCACCTTTTGAAATCGACTCCTTCATTCCTGCGGCTCCCTGCGGCTCGACACC
The DNA here is from genome assembly GCF_055502545.1 of Bacillus sp. CZDM1. Classification (NCBI taxonomy): domain Bacteria; kingdom Bacillati; phylum Bacillota; class Bacilli; order Caryophanales; family Bacillaceae; genus Bacillus; species Bacillus sp. CZDM1. The sequence continues at coordinate 434,783 of NZ_JBUESO010000002.1, forward strand.
AATTAATGTTGTCTCAGGTGAGAAATGCTGCATATACGTACCAACACCCGAGATAAGGCCTCCACCACCAATTGCCGCAAATAGGTAATCGATTTTTTCTGGGCATTCATTCAACAGTTCTACTGCTACGGTCCCTTGACCAGCAATAACGTCTGGATCATCGAACGGGTGGATAAACGTTCTATTTTCAACCTGACTGCATTCCATCGCTTTTTCATAAGCGTCGTCAAAGGTATCTCCAACCAAAACAATTTCTACATTTTCCTTACCCCAAAATTTCACTTGATTCACTTTTTGCTTAGGCGTGGTACTTGGCATAAAGACTTTTCCATTAATTTTTAAATGATTGCAAGAATAGGCGACACCTTGTGCGTGGTTTCCAGCACTGGCGCAGATAATCCCATTTTCTAATTCTTCCTCTGTCAGCTTCTTGATGCGATTATAAGCACCGCGGATTTTAAAGGAACGAACACTTTGCAGGTCTTCTCTCTTCAAATAAATATGACAGCCATATCGCTCTGATAATAAGTGATTATACTGTAGAGGAGTTGGCGAAATCACATCCTTAATGGTGTGGCTTGCAATAATGATATCCTCTACTTGAAAGGCTTTTTCTTTTTGGTCAACTTGTTGATTCATTTCACTTTCCTCCTCATTCTTTTTAAAAAATTTGCCATCATTTTAGAAAGGCTCTTATAGGTTTTTGTAAACAACAAAAAACCCGCCCCTTGAATAGGGACGAGTTAACTCGCGATACCACCCTACTTCCGCAGCAAAAATCACCAGGCTGCGGCTCTCGATCAACGTATTATGATTATACGTGTCCCATGTAACGGCGGATTATTCCGGTATAGCTTACTTTCAGATTTTCAGCTACACATCTCGGAGATGATTTTCAGATAAGCCCTGCCATCGACTCTCAGCAAATGTCGACTCTCTTAGGGACAAACAGCAAATCCTACTCTTCTCGTCATTGATTCTTTTTAAATTATTAATAAGATTATCACTGTAAATGGGCTTCGTCAATATTATTTGACTATTTTAATTATTTTGTTAATTTTTAAAGCGCTTACATAAAAAATATGCAGCATCACTGGAATTGGAAGTGGTATAATGGACATTTTTTCATTTAAAAAAGGCAAGCATAGGGCTATGCTCACCTTTCCTTACGACAATGCGAAACAGACAATACTTTATGAATACACTGGGCTCAGCTTGACCTGCTTCCTTAACATAAAATTCAACTTTGACTGAAGATAATTAATGAAGTAGGTTAATCTAATTCCGAAAAGCATTAAAGCTCTTAGTATGCTAAAGAGTATATTCAAAGTATATCCCTCCACATTGAAGATTAGTGTTATGTTAACACTAAGACTATTATTTATCTGTTCTAATATATTATTCAAGCTTATTTTGTCAATGCAGTCTCTCCTATAGATGATGATTTCTCCGGAATTCGAAAGCTAAGGAAAATGGTAATGAAACTCAAAATAAGGGCATATAGAAATACATTTTTCATTCCTATAATTAGGGTTGCGGCATGGTTAATAAGCAATCCCATAATTGTAACTCCAACCGAAGTTCCGATATTTCTTAAAAACATTTGCAGGGACGTAGACATCCCTTTAATATTGGTTTCTGTAAATTCTTGAGATGCTATCGTTCCTAGGGCAAACAATAATCCAAAGCAAAATCCCTGTATCGTTAATAGGAGAAATAAACCAATATAGGATAAATCTTGGATAAATAAATAGAGTGCTAAACCTGAAATGGTGGTTACAATACTGCCAATGATAAACAAAACCTTATAACCATAGCGGATAATCCATTTTCCTGCCGGAGTACTGCCAAACATCCAGCCAACGGCAATACTTAACAATATTAACCCGCTCTTATAAATACTCATTTGATTACCTTCTTGCAAATACAATGGAATGAAGTTTGATGTCCCATAGAAGGAGAGACAATACATTAACATGAAAAGATTCGTCGATAATAGCCCTTTGTTTTTAAATAAGGCAACCGGAAGAAATGGATGTTTCTCCTTCCTTTCGACAAGAACAAATAGGATGAATCCAAGTACACCGCCAATGATATACCAGAAAGGTTTGCTCAAGCTAGTTGATAATAATAAAAGCGTAATAGAAATTCCGAAAAGGAAGAAACCTTTATAATCGATATGCGCCTTTTTGTATTCTGCTTCTTCCTTATATGGCAGTAGAAAAAGGATGCTTGCAATACCGATGGGAATATTAATAAAAAAGATCCATCTCCATGTCAAAGCTTCCACAAAAAAGGATCCTAATATAGGGCCAATGATGGAAGATAATGCCCATATACCGCTAAAAACAGCCTGTATTTTCCCTCGTTTTTCAATGGTGAACAAATCCCCTACAATAATCATCGAGAGCGGGATCATTCCACCAGCACCTAAACCTTGTATACCACGATAAATAATTAGCGTGACCATAGAATTTGCGATTCCACATAGGATGGAACCAATTGTAAATAAAGCTACTGCTATCATTAATAGTCTTTTTCGACCATACATATCTGATAATTTACCGTAAAGAGGAACAGTGATGGTACTAACCAACATATAGACAACAAATATCCAAGAAAACAATTCTAGGCCGCCGAGTTGATTAACGATGGTTGGACTTGCAGTCTGCATGATATTTGTATCAAGGGCTGATATGAGAGTTGTAATAACTAGCCCTATAAAGACATATGCATTCTTATTCATTTTGCTCCTCCTGGAAGATAGTATTAATTTCTATTTTTTTACACTTATACTATAAAACAAAAGGTTAATCTTTCACATACATTTTTATCTAAAGTCCGAACCAAAATAGGATACTATCAGTTCATTCTGATGAACCTATAATGTTGAATATAAACAGTAAAAGAGTTCATCCAAATTAGGGATGAACTCTTTCTATTAATTAACTCCCGGGAACCAACCAGGTGTATGAATGATAGCTTGCCACAGTGGATCTGGGATCACTAACTGTTCCTGGTTATCTTTGTTAATCTTTGTAACAATCTCTGTCTCTTTACCTTCCGCAATCTTTTGCACCCAATCTGGATCGATAATGAGCTCCCGGCCTAAAGCAATCAGTGAAACCCCTGTTTGGATAGCTTTTAGAGCTTCATCCGGAGTATAAATAGACCCAACACCAATCACAGGCACAACGTCACCAACTCGTTCTTGAATAATTTCAATTCGCGAACGGGTATCATCCACCCCTCTCCTAGGAGTTGACCAAAAATCTTGTAAAGAAACATGAAGGTAATCTAAGTCTTTTTTTGCAAGAGCATCCAGCAGGACAAGTGTATCGGCCATTGTGATGCCTGGAGTTTCGGACTCTTCCGGTGAAAAGCGATAACCAACAATGAATGGGACCTTTGCATGCTCAGCTGCCACTCTCTATACTTCATCGACTACTGCTAACGGGAAGGTTAAGCGCTTCTCGAGACTGCCTCCCCAGCGGTCTTCTCGGCGATTGGAATGAGGAGAGAAAAACTGTTGAATTAAGTAGCCGTTTGCGCCGTGGATTTCAACACCATCATAACCTGCTTCAATCGCTCGTCGGGCAGCCTCACCAAAGTCAAGCACAATGGATTCTACTTCTTTTTCAGATAACTCTCTTGGTACAGGCTTTCCGACTCCTTCTACAGGGATACTGCTTGCACTAACTACATCACCATTAGGAATTAATTCAGGTGGTACCTGCCTTCCGCCGTGAAAAATTTGTAAAATGGCTGTAGCTCCCTGCTCTTTAATTCCAGTCGCTAGCTTTTGTAAGCTAGGAATTAATTCATCTCTGTCCCCGCCAAATTCACCATGAAATCCTTTTCCATTCGCAGTAACATATGTACATGCGGTAATGACCATTCCTACTCCGCCGGAGCGCCTTGCATAATAATTGACTTCTGCTTCTGTCACAGTTCCATCAGGATTCGATGACCAATTCGTCATTGGTGCCATTACGATTCGATTTTTTATTTTTACTCCATTTTTAAATGTAAATGACTTAAATAATGGTCCATATTTAGAATTCAACAGTTCTGTACCCCCAAATTAGATTGCCATTTTCCCCTCTCTTATTTTCAGTTAACTTTATAGAAAATAACCGTTTTTCATTTTGTCTACAACGTTCTACTCTCGCAGAGACGAAGTCCCAACTATATAATAAAACCTATCGCCGCTGTTAAGATACTTACAAATACGGATGATAAAACATATATACCTGCCAAAACTTTTTTATTTGATTGTAATAAAGTTAACGTTTCATAACCGAACGTTGAAAAAGTGGTGTAAGCTCCACAAAACCCGATCCCAACAAAAAACCATACCCCATCACTGATATCATTCGACAGATGAAGATTGGCCAATACCCCTAATAGAAAGGAACCCGTAATATTGATTACCCAAGTCCCCAGTGGGAATGGACTGAGTTTCTTTTTTCTATTTATAAAATTACCCAATAAATATCGAGCGGCTGCCCCAAAAGAACCGCCTATACCGATTAACCAAATCAATGTGTTTCCCCTTTTTCTACATTAATATAAGCCAATTTAAAGCCAAGGTAAGCAAGCAATATTCCGAAAATAATGCTTACTAAAATATAAATGACCCCATAAACAACAAGCCCATTATGAAATAACAGATTGGTCTCAACTGAAAAAGTAGAAAAAGTGGTGAATGAACCGATAAACCCCGTACCTATAAATAAAGTAAATTTGACACTAATAGGCTTCTTTATCGTTATCACAGTTAGGATCCAACTAAGTAAAAAACAACCTAAGAGATTTATTAATAAGGTTCCCAGAGGAAATCCATTAGCAGTTTGTATCCATTCCCCGATACTGTATCTAGTTATTGCTCCAAAGAATCCACCAAGCATAACGGATAATAGTTTCAATCGTTTCAGCCTTCTTTCAAATGAAGAAAATGCTTTAAACCCTCTTTAACAGCCCAAGCTTGATGTTGGTGGTAAAGCAGTTCCTCCACGCTACTCACTGGTACCTATGTCAGAGAATGTCCGAATATTTTATCCACCAGCCATTCGAAATTCTACACATCTACACCGAATTATACCATATTTTTCTTTTTTAGCCTTTTTCTTGTGTACTTTTGGACGAATAGTGCAGGAATCTTATTAACCAGATGCATATGCTGATAATGGAAATTTCAATTTAAAGGTGCGAATAGTGAAAACGATTCAAAAGAAATTCCATTATTTACACCATTAATATGATTGCAAACAAAAATAAATAAGGAGAGTAATCGAATGTCACCTAAGGGAAAGAATAAAAAGAAGCACCATAAGGATGAATCTTCAGACATCCATGTTGAGAACAAGAAGTTCGAAAAGAAGAAGCACCATAAGGATGAATCTTCAGACATCCATGTTGAGGACAAGCAGTTCGAAAAGAAGAAGTCCCGTAAGGATGAATCTCCAGACATCCGTTATAAGGACAAGTCTTTTAAAAAAAAGAAGTATCGTAAGGATGAATCTTCAGATATCTATGTTAGGGATACGAAGTCTAAAAAACAGAAAATTGATAATAACCAGCAAGTTGAATTTGTGTATTATGATCCATCTATTGTTCAAGATGTAGACTTATTTCGGTATCCGGCACAACAATCTGCCGTTTCACTTCAAAATGATGATGTTGAAGCAGTAGATCTTGTTGTCGAAGCTATAGAACAGGATGTAGAAGCTTTAGATCAGGATGATTTACAAGTAGCAGAACAAGAAGTCGAGGCTATAGATCAGGAATTACAAATAGCAGTAGAAGAAGTCGAAGCTATAGATCGGGATGGAATGAACGAGTAATAGTTAGTAAATTAGACATTGAACTAAAAAATCCACCAATATGGTGGATTTTTTTAAAAATTAATCAAGATCGATTTTATTAAAAAAATTTCTTACAACTTGTAAAAACTCTTCTTTTTCTTCAAAATAAGGCATATGGGCGCTGTTCTCATAAACATGAAAATCCCCATTTGGTACAAGGCTACTAAAGTACTCCGTTGATTCAGGTGTTGCCTCATCATATCTTCCACATGTAAATAGGATAGGACAGCTTATTTCATTCAATCTGGAAGTACAATCAAAAGACCTTAAATTACCTTTTACGCTGAATTCAGATGGACCCCACATAATATTATAGATTTCCGGATTTCGATATCCTGCTCCCTTTTTAACCCATTCAGGGTCTGGTTCTTCCTGTACCCGACAAACAAATGCTTTGTTAAATTCCTGAATGGCAGCTTTAAATTCCTCTGAATCGGTGGTTCCATTTTCCTCACATTGTTTAATTGTTTCTTGGACTTCTAAAGGAAGTTTTTTAAGATTTTCGATCTGGTCCTGTTCCCAACGCGGAGCACTAAGACAAGGACTTGAAAAAATAACACTCTTTACCCCGCTTGGTTTTGTTAAACAATATGCGGCCGCTAGGGTTGTACCCCACGAGTGACCTAAAATATGTACTTCGTCTAAATTTAAAGCTTCTCTTACCTGCGCTAATTCTTCCACAAAGCGGTCAAGCTGCCATAGGGATGTGTCAGTCGGGCGATCTGACCTTCCACAGCCTAATTGATCGTATAAAATAACAGGTCTATCTTCTTGGAGTGCCTGTAAACCTTCTAATGAGTAGCTTGATGAACCTGGACCTCCATGCAAAATGATGAGCGGAGTCCCTCCTGAATTTTTATTAAACTTTTGATACCAAACTCTTCCGCCAGTTACCTTTATGTATCCCTCTTCACGCATAAACCCTGCCCCCTTAATTGTAAAAAAAGTGTAAATAACAACTTTTTAGTATTATCTTATTTTATAATAATTTAGAAAACTTTTTAATCATTCAGTAATAATTTTTTTATTAGAATGTTTGAGCATACCTCATGACTACAAATTTAATAGATAAAGGAGAAATCGAAATTGAAAACTCAAAGCAACAAAGACAATTGGAATGCCACTCTATATGATCAAAACCACTCATTTGTTTCAAAGTACGGAAATAATCTTATTGATTTATTAGCTTTAAAAGAAGGAGAGAAAATACTTGATCTTGGCTGTGGGACAGGTGATTTGGCAAAAAAAATGTATGATATTGGAGGAAATGTTGTCGGGATAGACAATTCACAAAATATGATTAACCAAGCATTAGTGAAATACCCCGAAATAAAATTTGTCGTACGAGATGTGACAGATTTAGGGTTCAAATCGGAATTTGATGCAGTGTTCTCTAATGCAACTCTCCATTGGGTAAAACAGCCAAAATTTGGTTTGCAAAGCATTTATCGCAGCTTAAAATCTAGTGGAAGATTTGTTGCTGAATTTGGAGGTAAAGGAAATGTTCAGATTATTACCAATGAAATTATTAACCAAATAAATCAATCAGGAATTGAATTTAACATGGAACAAATCCCTTGGTATTATCCTAGTATTGGTGAATATACATCTTTGATGGAAGAAGCAGGGTTCAGGGTTACCTTTGCAGAGCACTTTGATAGGCCAACTCCATTAGATGGTGAAAATGGATTAAGGAATTGGATTAAAATGTTTGGAAATACTTTTTTTGAAGGTATTGATGACGAAAGAACCGAGAGTATAATAACAAAGGTGGAGAACAAATTAAAAGAAATTTTATATATAGATGGTAAATGGATAGCTGATTACAAAAGAATTCGTGTAATGGGATTGAAATAAATAAAAAAATGACTATCAATAGTACTCGCAACATGATAGTCATTTTCACCATACTTTTATCTAGTTGTCAGCTTTCCTTTCAAAAAATGTACAAGGAATGTCCCTATAAAGATTCCGATTAATATACTAAAGAAGATAACTTCGTGCATTTGGAAACCAAAGGCTGCTGCAATCATTCTTAATCCAATAATTCCAATTAAGATAAATGCAGTGGTTTCAAATTCAGGTATTCTTTCAATCAACGCTAGGAATAATTGTGCTACACCACGCATCATTAATATTCCTAAAATTCCGCCTAAAAAAAGGACCCAAACTTGATTTGATACACCAAACGCAGCTATCACACTATCGATACTAAACGCGATATCCATAAGCTCTACAGTTAAGACTGTGCTCCAAAAACCCACTTGTTTGGTTTGAATCTCATCCTCTCCATCTCTTTTGTTAATAAAGTGTTGGAGGACCAGCCAAAGGAGATAGTGACCGCCGACGATCTTGATCCAGCCAATATTAATTAAAGTAACACCAATTCCAATCGCAATTACCCGAAATAGATAAGCTCCTATAATACCATAGAAAAGTGCTTTCTTTCGTTGTTCTTCAGGCAAGTGCTTTACCAAAACAGCAAGTACTAACGCATTATCAGCTGATAATAACCCTTCTAGAATGACCAGGGTGCCAATGATTCCCCAACTTGCGGGATCTGTTAATACATCTACCAAGGCATCTAATGATAAAAATGAACCATAATTCGTTATGATTTCTTGTAAGAACTCCATCCCCTTGTTCCTATCTCCTTTTCATTGTTTTTCAATATATACAACAGCTTGTCTTCTTACTGTATATGTATGTTAAGTAAATGATTATATGAACACTACATGATGATAAACATGAAATGAGACTTTTATTAATGAAAAGTTTAAGATGGTAAATATAATGATTTAAGGAGGAATGGATATGCGTAAAGTTGTGATTTACACTCAAGAAGGCTGCGGTCCTTGTACTGCTGAAAAATTATGGTTAAAGGATAATGGGATTGAATTTGAGGATAGAAATATCAGAGAAAATCCTGCGTACCTTGATGAAATTGTTGAATTAGGGGCCTCTGCAACACCTGCTACTGTCGTTGAGGATGAAAATGGATCACAGGTTGTTTTGGGTTTTGATCAAGAGAAATTAAGTGAAATTCTAGGGATATAGCAGTACCAAGGGGACGCTGTCATATTTGGATTGAATCTTTCATACATAAAAGAGTGTGAATTAACCAGAATGATAAGGAGTGTTTCCTCAATGGTCTTAAAAACAATTCAACTAAACAGAAAGTCAGGTTTAGACAGTCGCGCAATAAACCAATTGGTTCAGGTAACGTCACAATTCGAGTCTGATATTTACCTTACCTACAATGGTCATAAAGTTAACTGTAAATCGATAATGGGCGTTTTATCTTTAGCTATCCCCTACAATGCCGAGATTAGTTTAGAAGCTTCGGGCTCTGATGATCAAGAAGCAATGCAACAATTAATAGCGACAATTGAAACATTAAATTAAAAACACCAAGGGGAAGGTTCTCCTGGCCTTTTTCGGCCAGAGGAACCTTCCCCTTGGTCCCATTTTCTTCATAACTCTTCCGGTTAAATAAGCGATTATTTGATACTATAATAGAGAACATACATAAATATCTAGGGGGTTATTATGTTATTATCCTGTCCTATTTTGGCTGCATTTTCAGGGATGTTCATTGCCCAATTCGTAAAAATTCCGATCCACTTTATAGCCTCAAAGGAATTAAGATGGAATTTAATGTTTAGTACTGGTGGAATGCCAAGTTCTCATACTGCCATGATTATTTCCTTAACGACTGTTATTGGATTGATGTCAGGATTTAAGTCAACTGAATTTGCTATTTGTGTTGTGGTTTCCGCAATCGTTATGCACGATGCGATGGGTGTTAGAAGGCATGCAGGATATCATGCTGAAATACTAAACACCCTCTTATCTGATTTTAACAGTCTGATTGAAACGCTAAAAGACCCCAATTTAAAGAAACCGGAGTCTAGAGAAAAATTAAAAGAATTACTAGGGCATCAGCCAACAGAGGTCTTTTTTGGTGCAATAACTGGCATCATTGTTGGCTTCATTACATACTATTTATATCCTTTTTAAATTACTTCTCGGTTACGACTTTCGTTTTCAGCTCGCGATTTAAATCATTAGACTTCCAATAAGCCATACCTGTTGCAGCGAGAAGTAAAATACCCGTTACAACGAAAACCGTTTGAACAGGAAAAAAACCACCGAGGATTCCGCCGATTATCGGGCCAATCATCCCGCCTATCTGGTTAGAGGTTTGATGTAAACCAAATGCCCGGCCGCGGAAATCTTTTGGTGTTGACCTAACCACCAGGCCGTTTAGTGCTGGGAATACGGCACAGAAAAAGATACCAAATATGACATTCCTGCACTGCCAAACGCCACTCTATTCCCTACTAAGGAAGCAATTCCTCCACCTAATAAAGGACCAACAATTCCCCCAGATGCTGAAGCGGAGGATATCATAGATAATGCATATCCAACTTTGTTGCTAGGGGTATTGGTTCCGACAAGAGCAATGGCTCCGGGAATGAAGCCACTTAGCAATCCTTGCGTAATTCGTAACCCTAATAGCTGATATGGATTTGTAACAAAAGCAGTTAACGTATAAACAACAAATAAAGCTAATCCTGCTCGGATCAGCAACGGCTTTCTTCCATATTTATCTGCCACTCTCCCCCAGAACGGAGAAGCAATCGCTCCGGCAAAAAAAGCAGCACTAAATAACAGACCCGACCAAACTTCTGTATGTTCATGCACACCAATTTGAAGCAGGAAAATAGGCAAAAACGGGAAACCATGGAGAAACTAGCTGAAGTGAAAAATACCCCAATCCATAGCACCCACAAATTACGCTTCCAAATTAGCATGTAAATCCATCTCCAATATATTTATTAATTTAATATGGTATATCGTATCACAATGCCTATATATTTTCATTTCCGAAATACCAAGGCCGGAAGAACCCTCCCCTTGGTTCCAAGATCTTCCTCTATACCGCAAAAATGGGTTGAATATGACAGGATAATAGGCATATTGTCATATTGTCACCTCTACTGTAATGTTGTTCATCAAACTATAAAGAAATGTAACCTTATCGTTCTGTATAACGTGTGCCTGCCCATGTTAGTGTTATATCATACAAAACAACAGGAGGTAGCACACATGAAAAACACTTATTTTAAAAAAGTTGCGGTAGCTTGTGTAGCTACATTTGCATTTATAGGAGTACACAATCCTACAGTTGAAGCGATTACGGAATATCAAGTTGTAAATGTAGACAGCCTAACTGAACTTGGACAAGCTTATGCATATGGTCCAATCATGTATGAAATGAAACAAGAAAATAGTGAATTCGATGACGAAAAAGAATTCATTCCCTATAAACCGGACCTTTTTGAAAAACAATCTGAAGAAAAAAAGGTGGACGCAGCCGTTACTACTGAACAGGAAACATCAGAGCCTGAAGTAGTAAATCCAGAAACAGAACCAGAACAAGATCCAGAAACACCAGCGGTTTCTATTTCAAATGAAGAGAAAGATCTATTTGCAAGATTAGTAGAGGCAGAAGCAAAAGGTGAATCTTATGAAGGAAAAGTAGCCGTTGCAACTGTGGTATTAAACCGAGTGGATTCACCTGAATTTCCAAATACAATATCAGGAGTAATCAATGAAGTAGTCGGTGACGCTTATGCCTTTTCACCCGTTCAAAATGGTGAAATTAATAATCAAGCATCAGATGAATCAATTCGAGCAGTTGAAGAAGCATTAACTCGACAAGATCGATTGAATGATAGCGTATATTTTTATAATCCAGATATCGCAACGGATACATGGATCACTACCCGTGAAGTAGTAAAAACAGTTGGAAATCATGTATTTGCAAAATAGAGTAAAGAGCCGTCATTTTTAAACGGCTCTTTTTTTGTTTTTATTTGTCTTTTTCGTAAGCAATAACCACTACTTCTTTATTCGCTTGGTCGCTAAGCTTTTCTTCAAGTGATTTGATTTCACTCACTAAATTTGATGACAAGTCAGCTGCAACATAGTCCTTTAATTCATCCATCAACATCTCTCCTTTATATTTTATTATTTGTGTTTACGGAGAAAGTATTACATTGTATTTAAAAAGTAGCTATGTATGTAACATATACATAGCTACTTTTTTCACTAACCCTTCATTAATTTAACACTATGGTTCATATACTAAATAAAAAAGAAGAGAGTGGTGAATATGAGAGATTTAACCTTTAAAGCCTTTGCGATAACACATGAAATAGATTTAAACAAAATTGCCATTCATTGTGGGATACCGAAGAAATTCACCTGGGAGGAGCCGTTAATTTTAAAAGGTGATATATTAAAATCAATCCTCTTCCAAAATGTAGACGAATCTCAAATGGTCCTTGTTTTTTCCTTTGGCAGCATTGTTTTCATTAATCATTCTACTCCAAATGAAGTAACCGCTTTTTTAAACTACCTCCACTCCTTCGAGCCGGACATTGATGTCAAAAGTGTAGACAGATATAGCGATGATTACAGCTTGCACATCAAGGAAACCGAAAGCATTGAGTTAACAGACGAGTATGTGGTCGTTCCTGAATATGAAAGTTACTATCCTGAATTAATTTCTACTGTCCTGGCAAAATCGGTGGCATTGGAAAAGACCGAGGAACAGCTGGGTCAAATTAATGATAAACTCGAAACGATGATTGACCGTCTGGAGAAAGGCAAGCTGAGAATTGGAAATAAGGAATTAGCTAGAACGACGGCTAAAATTATCCGTCACGAGTATAATACCCTTGCTTACATCATGATTCTTGATAAGCCTGATATCACTTGGACAAGCAGTACAGCAGGTGAATTTTATGACAGGATGCTGGAGTTCTTCGAATTAAATGATCGGTATAAAATCTTGAAAAGTAAAACGGAAATTCTTTACAACATAATGGATGGATTTTCGACCATCAGTCACTCGATTCGCGGACTATTCGTCGAATGGATTATTGTCATCCTCATCCTATTTGAAATTGTTCTTTCACTATTAGGAATAGCCGGCTTACTTCCTTGATAATGACTCTTTAAGGAAAATGAAATAGAGTCCCTTCTTCTGCAATCGCTAGGATTGTAAATAAGGGACTCATCTGCGTTATATGGAAGAATACATTTCTTTTAAAAAGGATACGGATTCATTAATTAATGCTTTTAAAACATCTACATCAATATCTGCAACTTTATTAACGTACACACACGCTTTCCCTGTAGTGTGTTTACCAAACTGTTTTAATAATTCTTCCCTTTTTGGTTCACCTGGTGCAAAGTATAAACTAATTTTGGCTTTCCTCGGGGAAAAGCCGACTAGCGGCGCATCACCTTCATGACCAGATTCATATTTGTAATGGTAGGATCCAAAACCAATAATACTTGGGCCCCACATTTTCGCTTCAAATCCGGTAGTCTCCGTGAAAATATCCAATAATCTGTATGCGTCTTCACGTTTTTTAGGACTCTCCACTTGTTCGATAAATTCAATGACACTATTGTCCGTTTCTTTTGTTTTTAATTCGTACATATGTTTCACGCCTTTCCTTAAAAAGTCTTCCAATTATTACTTTGGATTTCTGTGAAATCTCCATATGTAATAAGTTCATATTCAACTTATAAAAACTGCATTATTGCAATTTTTTAATCATGTTGTACCATGTTACCCCGCCGTGCTCTGATTTTGAAACACCCCTATTTTTATACCCTAAATTTTCATAAAATTGAATTAAATCTTCTTTACAAGTTAATGTTATACTTTCACGTTTTTTTGATAATGCATCATTTTCAAGATGTCCTAGTAATGCTGTTGCCACACCCCGGGTTTGGAAATGAGGAGTCACTGCTACACCTAAAACCGTTTGATGCCCGCCAAATGCTGGATTTGCCTTAATCTCATCAAACAGATCATCTGTAATAAATTCCGTTTCAATCACTGGGCCATTGACTAAACCCACAATCACCCCACACTCTTCCGCCACAAAAAAACTATCTGGAATTAATTGAATACGTTTTTTAAACGCTTCTTCCGTTGCTGCTTCTTCTATAGGAAAGCAAATTTGTTCAATAATTACAAGGTCAGGTAAATCATTCATCGTTACGTTACGGATAATTAACATTTCTAGCACTCCATTATCAAAAATATATTTTCAGATTTTCTCTGTCCAGTTAATATTTTTTTACTAATTCTCATTATATAGAATTATACAAAACTATTAAATGAGATATTAGGGAAAATAACCACTTAATCAAAATTACTATAAGAAAAAGCTAGACTAATGCCTATCTTTTTAAAAAGTATAAGTAGTCTGATATTTTTATAGCCACTTTTTCAATAAAAGAAGTGAAGAGCAAGAAGCCATTCGCTGGTCTTATTGCATTCCAACTTATTTACAGTTGGAAGAAGGTTCAAATAATCGTAAGTCAAAAAGCTATGGTTTATACCATTCTTTCAACCTTATCTAATTGTATCCCTCTTCTATCTATTTCTTCTTCTAACAATTTTATAAAATCCTCGTCTAGCTTTAGCCTTACTGCACTATAGTATGTGTCTATTAAAACCTTGTTGCCCATGCTTGAAAACATATCCTACTCCTCAAAGCGAATGGCTTTCTGTCCCTTCACCTACTAACATTATATTTTTATTCGAAGGTACAAACCATGCTAATTATTTCCAATAAAAAGGGTAACCTAGGGTATACGACCTAGTTTTAAAAGGAGACACGATTATGGAAACAGAAACATATAAAAAAACAACCGAGCTAAGCAGTTACATTGGTAAAATCCTTCGAGACAATTTTGGTAAAGGTCCAGAATCGGTGCACGTTTCACTAGGTAAAACCTTTATTATTTTCTATATTCGGAATTTCTTATCTCCAACAGAAAAGGTACTTATGAATCAAAAACAAGATGAAAGTGTTCAGCAAACTAGGGATTTAGTTATGCAAACACTGATTCCTGAAATAAAAGCCTATATAAAGATTGTTACCGGTATGGAAATACGAGAATTTTACTATGACTGGGGTTTACATAATAAATCCGCGATGTTCACAGGGATATGTAATGATTTAACGGCTATCAATGCACCTATTAAAGAAGAATTTACAGGTAAAGCTGAACTGATTACAGAGATTATTAATTTAAGCTCCGAATCAGAAAAGAAGCCCGAAGAGATTTATGCCTGCCAATTGAATCATCGGACTGTTCTTATTATACGTAATGGAATATTGGTTAGAATTGAAAAGCAGTTAATCAGACAAGGAATGCGAGAACAGCTTAGGTTAGCAAAGCGAACGCTCGAAAAAGGATTGCTTCATAACAATAACCATTTTGAAGGGATCTTGAATACCAAAGTCATCGATATTTTTGTCGACTGGGACTTTGATTTAGATAAGAGTGTTATTGTTTTGGTCACCAATCCAACAAAATAATATAATAGCGATGAAAAAAATCAGAGGCAAAGTGCACTGTGATTTTTTTTATTACATTTTTGCTGTATTCATGAATATTTCCATGATCCTATTTTTATGAGAATCCATTTCAAACTGAGAATTATGAATGGTCTAACTATTTAAATCTCCAATAGCCATGTAACAGTTTAAAAAAGCTGATTTGGTTGGTTTCATTTAAGCTCACTAGAAAAGGTGTTTCCCCTCTTTCCTGTAAAGTTATTTCTGCTGGTCCTTTTCCAAGCGGTGTGCAGAATAAGAGATGGGTTCCAGGTAATTCTAATGTTTGACAGCGTGCATGTAAGACATCGTTCCTGAATTCTTCACCCGGGGTTAGATTTAATAACTTCCCCCAAGTTGTTATCGTTTCTTCTAAATCCCTTACAACAAATCCAACACTTTCAAGTTTTGAATTTTCGCCAGTATGCCTTCCTGCCATTCCTTTTTTCTTAAACGAAGACAATCTTTCCTCATCACTTTTTTCCCATTGGATGAAAAATGGAAATGAAAGCTGATTAGGTTGGTCCTCGATGAAAAGAAGATTCCACTTGATCTCTTCTTCGCTTGCAGTTACACGTTTTCCTGGAAGTGGACCATGTACGGTAAAACGTTCTTTTCTTAGCTTTGTGGCTAATTCGTTTATCCGATCTGTACGAATCGCTATTTTAGCAGGACCTTCTCGATTCTCTTTAGCTAGCTGCTGAACAATTTGGGTAATTAATCGATTCTCATCATGTTGTTCAGCAATTGATAACTGTTCAATCCCCAAAAATTCTATATAGCTTAAATCAAAATAACTGAGTGTATTATAGGTTCCCCATGATTCATGACGGCCGCCATGAACCACTCGGATTCCTTGTTCTGATAGAGGTTGTATCGCATTTTCAGGTTTATGTTTAAACCAAACTAAATGATCAAATGATAATGTCATATTGCTCCCCTTTCCAAATACATAAAAAAATGGCTTGATATGATTCCAAGCCATTTCTGTATAATGTTGTTCCTTACGTAGACTGTCCTGTTTTCTTACCAGATAAAAACCAGCCGCCTAATGCAATAAGGAGCATAACAGACCAAAAGATGGTATTCCAAATCGGTCCTTCTACAAAATCATGAGGAATAATGTGTAATGCTGGATGTGCAAGGGTATGCATTAACAGCTTAACTCCGACCCAGCCAACAAGTAACATCGCTGCTGTTTCGAGGCTAGGGCGTTGTGTCAGGACTTTAACAAAGAATCCAGCTGCAAATCGAATCACGATTAATCCAGCGATTGCACCGATTAAGATGACAATAAATTGCGCGCCATCCATTCCTCCGATTTCGCCCATTGGCGTACCGGGTAAGGCGATAACAAGAGCGACTGCAGCTAAAATTGAATCAACTGCAAAGGCTATATCGGCTAATGCAATTTGAGCTACAGTAGCTCGGTAACTTTTTCCTGCTTTCTCTTTACCGCCATGATCCTTTTTAAGCAAATGTTTTAATGCGATGAAGATTAAATACGCAGCCCCTATCGCTTGAATCCACCAAACATGAAACAAAAACGAAATAATAAAAATAGCACCAATCCTAAATACAAAGGCTAATAATAACCCAATATTTATCGCCTTTTTTTGCTGTTCCACTGGCAAATGCTTCGCCATAATCGCTAATACCAAAGCATTATCTGCAGATAATAGGCCTTCTAACAAAATCAAAATAAGTAAAACCCATCCATACTCTACTAACAAAGAAAATTCCATTTTATCCCCCTATGTAAGTTTGCAGCGTAATAATAGTATAAATTATGTTTACTCTATATTAGTACTATTTTGCACAAATTCATTGATAAAAAATTCCATTACATAAATAAATTTAATATTACACGTGGGAACGAAATGCAATTGAATAATCGGAGGTTTACTCTTGGATAAGAGGATTTACTCTCACATAACAGAAAATACTCTCGGATAGGCAGATTTACTCTCACATAACTAAATTTATTCTCGGATAAACATATTTACTCTCACATAACGAAAATTACTCTCGGATAAGCAGATTTACTCTCACATAACAGAAAATACTCTCGGATAAGCAGATTTACTTTAATAAAAATACCTCCCATTTGAAGTAATGGGAGGTGTATTTGTTAATATTGATACTTTGTTCGGGTCGCTAATAAAATAAATATCGCTGGTACCGTACAGATGATCATTGATAAAAACGAAAGTGTAGGTGAGACTTCGTATAAAAAGCCTCCTATCAGTGTTAAAACTGCCGTACTAAAGCTTAATGCTAGTGCTGAATAAATTCCTTGTGCATTCGGTATTTGCTGTTTTGGTAAATTTTTCGTGATATAAAGCATAAACGCGTAATGAGCTACACCAAAAGAAAGTGCATGCAAGCTTTGTGAAATCATAAAAATCCATACATTAGGAAATACAAATACGAGAACCCAGCGTAAAGTGGATCCTGTAGCAGCAAGAATTAATAATGATGAAGGCTTCCATTTTTTTAAGATGTGATCTGCCTTCAAAAAGTAAATAATTTCAAATATAACTGCAATATTAATGATCATTCCGATGTAAAATTTATTCACACCTAAATCCTGCAAATAAATATAACCATAATTATAATAAGAAGCATGTGCCCCTTGCAGCAATATGACAATAAGTAGAACTATCGGAAAACTTTTTATCTGCCATAAACCTTTGAATGTAAGTGACCCCTTGCGCTCCTTCACAGTCGGCTTTACTGCTAATACTGCAGGTGTCGGCAACAGGTGCATGAATAGCATCAAACAAAGCCCTATTACCATACTAGTTAGAATAGCTTGTTCCCCGAAAAACCCCGTTACCATACTAATGATGAGCACAGAAACAATAAAGCCAATAGAACCATACGATCGACTTTTTCCATAATGAACGTCACCTTGTTGGACCAAGTTTCCTGCTGCTGTATCAAGAGCAGGAAGCAGTGGTGGAAAAGCGGCACTAAAAAACAACGTTACAACCAAAAGTGTGACAAAGGACGAAGAAGGTATATAAAGGATTGCAGCAACAAGTGAACTCGCTGTCAGAACAAAAACAACGGTTTGACTGCTCATAAACTTAGATGCTAGTGGAAAAGCAAACAGCGATGATACCCCTCGTGCTAATAAGCCGAATCCCATAATGATACTCGCTTCGGTTACACTGAGTCCTTTTGCTTGTACGAGCCATCCAGTCCAATAAGGTAAGAATATTCCCCAAGTTAAGAAAAATACAAAAAAGTTCAGTGACATCCAGCGTTGATTACTCATTACTAACTTTCTTGGATTTGTTAAATGTTTAAGTGTTTGTTGATTATTCAAGTTTGACCCCTCCGTATCCATTGCATCATAGCACGTAAATACTTACAATAATATGAGATATCTCATATTTTTTACGGAGGTAGAAATGCAGTTTTTAATCGAACCAATGCGAAGTTTCTATATTGAAAAATATCCTATTGAATCGCTCTTTTCCTTTCCGATTACCCCTTTTATCCAGGTGTGTCAGTTTGAACGAGGTGAATTTATCTTTAAGGAGGGATCCTATCCTGACTATATGTTCTATCTCGTTGAGGGAAAGGCGAAATTATATGTCACTCAAAAAAATGGTAAAGTGTCACTCCTTAATTTTTTACATGCTCCAACCTTCATGGGAGAAATTGAATTATTAAATGCGGAACGTTATTCGAAAGGTATTCAAACAGCAACTAAGGTAGTTTGTCATGCCATACCCATACATGCCTGTAAAGATAAACTATTAAAGGACGCCACTTTTTTAAAATATTTATGCATTTTTTTAAGTAAAAAGCAGACGATGTTTACATCTAGGTATGCGCAGAATCAAGCATTTCCGCTGATTAACCGGCTTGCTGCCTTCATCCTTTTATCAGCAGACCATGATTTATACAAGGAAAAACACACAGAAGTATGTGAATATCTTGGTGTCTCCTACCGCCATCTACTTCATGTATTATCTCAATTATGCGATGCAAATATCATCGAAAAACAATCACGCTGCTACAAGATTCGAGACAAAGAACGGCTGCAAGAATTAGCAAAAGAAGTTTAATTTCCTCATTAGTACCAGTAAGTAAAAAAAGTCGATCTCTATTTTATAGGGAATCGACTTTTTATAAAAAGAACAGTTTCTAAATGCTGGAATTTAACGGTCTCTCAAAATATCATCTACGGTCATTTTCATTGAATAGATAACCGTTTTTTTATAGTGTGCAGCTAAAAGAAGGACTCTAATTTGTTGGGATCGGGATAATTGTTTAAAACGAGGTTCTTGCTTTAAAAAGGACCGTACGATGGACCAGCTTGATGGCATTAGCGGAAAATCATCTAGCGGTTGTTTCCTTCTTAAACGATGAAACCAAGTTAATCTTCCGGAAGGAGTACTTTTATCAACGATACATGGAGCATAAATACTTTTTGTGTGTTTTCGAAGCGATTCATAACGCTCTTGCCCGCTTATGATTGTGTAGTTGTTATCTT
Organism: Bacillus sp. CZDM1; assembly: GCF_055502545.1. NCBI lineage: Bacteria > Bacillati > Bacillota > Bacilli > Caryophanales > Bacillaceae > Bacillus > Bacillus sp. CZDM1. The sequence continues at coordinate 454,597 of NZ_JBUESO010000002.1, forward strand.
TTCGATTTTTTCTGACGACCAAAACAAACATACAGTCCCACATCAATCTTTGCAGTTTCTTTACGTGTTCAGTAATTTTTAGTGATACATCTGGCTTGATTTTACTCAGGGGTATATACTGAATCGTAAATTTCACTAACATCCCCTCCTGTTCGTAGTAAATTCTTACCGAAAACACGGATATCACAACAGGTTTGGAGAAATATTTATTCTAACTTAAATCAGTATATGTATGAACTGGGCTCAAGTGACCTAGAAACAACTCCCCCTATTATGATCATCTTTAAAACCCTCCTCACCAATCTGGTTGTTATATAACAAAACTCTTTCTGTACTATATCACGTCATCAATTTAAACATTGTATTCAAACAACAACTCCAACACCATTAGGGGTAATACCCTTCGTTAGAAATATCTGTTGTAATTGTTTTTGTGCCCTGTTACAATAGAAATAACTTAATATATAGAATATTTATAATATTCTATACTAAACTCCGTTTTACAGATAGGGGGAATACATTTGTCAAAATTGCAAAAAACAAATGATCTAGGTTTTTTTGAAATCCGTCTTGAGTCGATTGGCGGTTTAGGAGCTAATCTGGCAGGAAAAATGCTTTCCGAGGATGGAGTTGTTGGAAACGGACTAAATGGAATCGGTTTTTCATCATACGGTTCAGAGAAAAAAGGCTCTCCAGTAAAAGCACACATTCGTTTCTGTGCACCGGAAACAAACATTCGAGACACCACACCAATAGAACGCCCTCATGTTGTCGGCATTTTCCATGATGCCCTGTTTAAGACCATCGATTGTACAAGCGGGATCTATCCAGACAGTACAATCCTAGTAAACTCACAAAAATCCCCTGACGAACTTAAGAAACTCATGAAAATTACAGGCGGTACCATTGCCATTATTGATGCAACTGGAATCGCTTTAGATGAACAAACAAAAGCCAACACCGCTATGCTGGGTGCACTTTATCGGATTTTGGACTTTTTAGACCCTGATTCGATGAAACAAACGATTCGGCGAACCTTTGAAAAAAAATATCCACACCTGGTTGAGCCAAATATTCGGACGTTTGACCGTGGGTTTGATGAAGTAGAATTCAAAACCTACCTTCCGGATGATGGAGTGGAACCTATCCCTTTTTCAAGACCAGTACCAGTGCTTGGATATGAAACTCAGGCACTCGGCGGTATGATTCTAAATCCAGGTAACAGCATGTTAAAGGATTTAAGTATTTCACGCGCTGGGATGCTCCCCCATTTTCACGAGGATAAATGCATTAATTGTGCTGCATGTGATACAGCCTGCCCAGACTTTTGCTTTGTTTGGGAGGAAAAACCAGACAAAAAAGGCCGTCCACAAATGTTCCTCAGTGGTATTGACTATCAATACTGTAAAGGCTGTTTAAAATGTGTAACGGCTTGCCCTGTGGAAGCGCTCTCAGGGGAAAGAGAATACAATGACGGCTATGCAGACAAAAACCGTGTACCCCATCTATTTGATTTAGTCACTCAAAACTAATGGAAAGGAAGGGATCTTATGTCCATTGAAATAAACCAGGAAAAGCTCAAAACTGAAAAAGAATGTGTTGAGCAAAGTTTTGTCTTTGAATCTGGCAATGAAATGGCTGCCTATGCAGCACATCAGATTAATTACCATGTAATGGGATATTTCCCTATCTCCCCTTCCACAGAGGTTGCTCAATTCCTCGATGGGATGAAATCTAGAGGCGAACATGATATCGTTTTGATTCCTGCAGATGGAGAACATGGTTCAGCGGGAATATGTTACGGGGCTTCTACTGGAGGCGGACGAGTTTTTAACGCAACGAGCGCTAATGGATTTCTTTATATGTTAGAGCAGCTCCCTGTTCAATCCGGAACCCGATTTCCAATGGTATTAAATTTAGTTAACCGCTCTGTATCCGGTCCATTAAATATCCATGGAGATCATTCTGATTTATATTTTGGTTTGAATACCGGTTGGCCAATCTTGATGGCACGTGATCCACAAATTGTCTATGATATGAACATTATTGCGATAAAACTAGCAGAAGATCCAGCCGTTAGACTGCCTGTTATCGTTTCATTCGATGGGTATTTCACCTCCCACCAAAAACGCCGGGTACAGGTGATAAAAAATAGAAGTGATGTTCAAAAATTTATCGGGGAGAATCCTACGAACTTCCCTCATGCCTTAGACCGTGAGAATCCTGTTACCATCGGTCCTTATATGAATGAACCGGACTATATTAATAACTGCTATCAACAATCTGAAGCGATGTACAATGCCGAGGTTGTTTTTGAAAGAATTTCAAAAGAATATGCAGAATTAACCGGTCGGGAATATCCAATCCTTGATTTATATCGTATGGAAGATGCTGAGGTGGCAGTATTTATGCTGAATTCAGCGGCAGAGGTTTGTAAAGACGTGGTCGACCGCCTTCGCATAAGGGGGATAAAAGCTGGGGTGATTTCTCCAAATATGATCCGTCCCTTCCCTCAAAAACAATTAGCGGAAGCCTTGAAAAACATTAAGGCCGTTACCGTCGGTGACCGTGCAGACTCATACGGAGCACATGGCGGCAATATGGCGCTCGAATTAAGAGCTGCCTTGCAAACCGTTGGTAATGCACATACAAAAGTAATCAACCGCATCTACGGATTAGGCGGAAAAGACTTTTATGCAGACGATGCTGAACATTTTTTCCAATTGGCTATAGATGCTGCGGAAAAAGGCTTTGCAGAAAAGCAGTTTGACTACTTTGGGCATAATCCAGGGGACCCAGAATTTGCTCCAAAACGTGTTCTAAATCCCATGAAAAAAGAAGACTTGAACACGGGGTTAATTACGGTAACTCCTGATGAAAAAACCGGTGAACTAAAAGTGAAAATTCCGCCAATGCGGAGTCTAACGAAGAAACCAAAACGTCTTGCTTCTGGTCACGGCGCTTGTCCAGGCTGCGGCATCTTCTCTGGATTGGAATTGTTCTTTAAAGGAATTGAAGGAGATATTGTCGCTTTATTCCATACAGGTTGTGCGATGGTAGTAACAACAGGCTTCCCATATAGCTCTCATAAAGCCACCTACATCCATAACCTTTTCCAAAATGGCTCTGCTACCCTTTCCGGTCTGGTAGAAATGTTCCATGAAAGAAAGAGACGCGGTGAGTTGGCAGAATTAGGTCTAAGTGATGACTTTACCTTTGTTATGGTTACCGGTGACGGTGGAATGGATATTGGTATGGGCCCTGCAATTGGAACGGCTTTACGTAATCATAAAATGATTATCCTTGAGTATGATAATGAGGGTTACATGAATACAGGCAGTCAGCTCTCCTACTCTACTCCGATGGGACATATGACGAGTACATCGAATATTGGCGGCTTCCAAAATGGAAAGCCATTCCATCACAAGGATACCGCTCAAATCATGGCTGCTACGCATATCCCATATGTATTTACGGGGACAGAAGCATTTGACCGGGACCTCTTAAAGAAAGCCGCGAAAGCACAGTGGTATGCGAATAACGAAGGCTTGGTATATGGAAAAATCTTAATTACCTGCCCATTGAACTGGAAATCAAAGGATGAATTAGGTCAAACAATCGTAGAGGCTGCGGTTAACTCCTGCTTCTTCCCTCTTTATGAAGTGGAGCATGGCATTACAACTGTTACCTATAACCCCGAGGAAAAAAATAAAAGATTAGCTGTATCTGAATGGCTGAAGCTAATGGGTAAAACGAAACACTTACTCAATGAAAATAGCAAAGACATGCTGGAGATGTTTGATAAGGAAGTAGACCGCCGTTGGAATATGTTGAAAGCGAAGCATGAGAGTCCATATCTATAAAAAAATCCCAGGTGATGGCAAATCACTTGGGATTTTTAATTCTAGGATTTATTGTTACCCAAATTACACATATTTTTCAATTACAGGTACAATAGTGAGTTTATTGTTACCCAAATTCTTATATCCTCTTATATTGGGGCACAATCCTCTATTAATTCTTACCCAAATCTCCGTCTCCTCAAATATTCGGTCACCATTATGATGGTTTACAAAGGTCCCCTCTGAGTAGGTAATCCCTTTATCAACACCAATTTTAAATGTTAACTTCTAGCATCTTAATCTCGTTTTCTATCTTGAAAATTCTAACACGTTCTTGTTGAATATTCTTTTCAATTTCTTCTGGCGATAAGTTTTCTTCAAGGATTTGTTTAACCTCTTCTATTGTTTGGCAGTAATAAACATCTTTTAAAAATCCTTTGCTAATAACCATGTAATTAGGTGTTGCCTTCACCTATTTAGCTGAAATAAATTTTATTTCTTCCCCAATATAAGAAAATTTAAAATCATAAATCTCATCAGTAAGTTCCTTGACTGTTTTAGAAATTAAGTTTTCATAGCGGTACTTTAACCAGTCGGCAGCGAATTTGTTTTTAGCTATAACAGTTATGACATGATCATCGATTTTTGCAATGGTACCTGACAGCCAGGTATCAAAACTTGGTTTGGAAATTTCTTCACTAATATTCAATAGAACTTTAGTCCATAAATCCATTTACCACAACTCCTTATTACTCGAATTTTTCTTGCTTTTTACCATACATTATCCCACTTTTTCAACAAAATTTATTCTTCATCCTTCTCATCCTCTTCATCAATAACCCATTCAATCGTATAATAGGAATCCAATAAAGCTTCCTTAAATCCCCAACCTTCAGGTGCTGCGGACACGACGTTATCTAATCTAGAAAAAAATGCATCATACAATTCTGAATTCACCATTGAAATATATAGATACAATTATATTATACAAAAATTTTTTATTGGGTGTTAACAGGAATTAGTACAACTTCGAACAGTCCAGTTTCTATCGTTTCCTGATTGCTTTGCCATCATATTTTCCGCCCCTTCAACTAAAAAAGGCAACCCATGGTTACCTCGTTTACATCACTTCATTTCTCTTTTTCAAATACCGATACAAAATAATACTAAAAACAGAGCACAATAACCCACAGACTCCAATGAAGATAAATCCAGCTTGAAATCCTCTCATTAAGCCCATTTCAGCTCCTTGTAAACTGGTAAACCATCTTTTAAAAAATTCAATCAGCGCACCTAAGAATAAATTACTGATGACTACTACAATGCCCATAATGGTTACCGTAACGGTAATCGCAGCGTCAATCCCATTAGGATATCTTTTTGCGAGAAGCGCCATTACCGTCGGATATACGGGTGCAATCCCAAAGCCAGCTGCACCATATAACCATACCCCTGAAGGGCCGAATAATGTGGCCAGAATGGTCGTAATTCCAGCAAGACCGGAAAAAACAATGATTGAGATCATAAATCCAATTTTATCGGTGATAAAACCTAAAATTAACCTTCCTACCATAAAACAAAGAAAAAAGATGGATAGCATGCCAGACGCCGCCGTTGAACTCCATTGAAATGATCTCTCTAGAAAGTTAACAAGCCAGCCAGCAATCGAAAGTTCTACGATTACTCCAAATGAAAGAATGATAATAATGAACCAAGCTACCCGATCCTTTAAAAACATCTTAATAGGCAGGCGTTCATGAGTTGTTGTTTTATCAACTGGAAGTGTACTAAAAAATGCAGGGATCATAGGGATGATACACAAGGAGAGCATGAAAAAATACATTCCCTGCCATCCTAGCTCTTGCCCCCCGAAAAATGTCACACCCATCAAGCCCGCAGCCATCAATGGAGCAGCCGTCGAACTAAGTCCATAAAAGAAATGAGATAGATTCATCATAAAACCAGTATTTTTTGTAAAAATTCTTGCCGCCAAAATCGCCAACGCAATTTCTAACATCCCGTTACCTAAATACATAATGAAATAAGAAACGGAAAAAATGGCAAAATTACTAGAAAAGTAAATAAAAACACCTGAAATAGCCATAGTTCCAAAGGCTAGCAGACTCGTAAGCTTAATGCCTGCTTTTGATGAAAAAGCACCAGTAAAGCTGCAAGCTATTAGAAAACCAATAGAATTGATGGCCAGCAGAAAACCAACCTGCAATTCATCGATTCCATAATCGATTTGCATTTGTGGTATTGCTGGTCCTTTGATATTCTCAGATAACCCAAAAACGAGGTACCCAAGAAAAATAACAAAAAACGAAAGTGGTATGTATTTCTTTACCGGTTGTGTTTGTGGCAATGTTTGCATAGTATATATCCCTTCACTTGATGATTAATACCACTTACCTTCCGAAACTACAATCACTTGCCCGCCGACTTGGATGATATAGTGGTCATCGGTCTTTTTGGAACTTATCTTTAGTAACGATGGCCTGCCAATAAAAGCACCTTGTTCGACACGATAGTTTATTTCATTGGAATTAAAAAAGTTATGTTCCAATAAATAAGCTGCTAAATTTCCATTAGCACTTCCTGTTGCTGGGTCTTCTAGATATCCCGGTATAGGCATATATAATCTAACATTTATATCGTTTTCTGGACTTGCAGTTTCAGTTGTAAAAACCAGTAAATTAACATCTCCCATATCCTTCAAAAGGTCTGCATAGGCTCGATGATAAATTTTACACCGACTTACAGCATCCAATGAATTCAAATGGACAATTACACTTGGTAATCCGGTTGATACAACTTGAATCGGATAATCAGCATTAATATCTTCTCTATTAATTTGTAGTATAGCTGCAATTCTATCAATCTCCACATTAGCTCCAAATTCAGGTTGGTTTTGGGTCATCCAGGCGTATTGATCTTCAAAAACAACTGGTATTTGTCCAACAGGTAGATTAAGTTTAATTTTACTACTATCTGAACGGTCTAATAAGTTCTTGATAACATAGGCTGTTCCGAGGGTTGGATGCCCTGCAAAAGGTAATTCAGAATTAGGAGAGAAAATCTTAACATCATAACCTCCATTTTCCTGTAAGCCCGATATAATAAAGGTTGTTTCCGAAAAGTTCATTTCTCGAGCAATTTTTTTCATTTCGGTTGGTTCCATTTTCCCCTCTGGCATGAAAACAGCCAATTGATTTCCCTCATATTTGTTTTCGGCAAAAACATCAACAATATAATATTTCACCATCATGACTCCTTTCAGACTAGCTCAATTATGGAAAAAACAAGATCAACAGCAATAATCAAAAGGATGTAGCGGTGGATTTGCAGGAAGCAGCCATTTCGGTTTGAATAATGGGTCCCGCCAATGCCATGCACTTAAAGCAGCTGCACATGCATCGATGGTATGGCTTTCTTCCTCAATAGATTTAGGAAGCTGCCTTAATTGCTGCTCACCCAGCCAGTTTCGAATAAAACCTCTCGATGGCAAGTCTTCTTTATATTTCAAAACATAGTGCAAATCTTCTTTAGTAAGTCTTGATCCAATGGCGGCACCTGGGTGAACTTCTACAATGGAGATTGGATAAAAAGTCTTCATATTTTCAATTTCTCTTGTTAGTTTAATCCCTCTCAATGTAAGATAGACCATTCGATTGAGAGTGGGAGGCATGATGGAGCCAGATTTCATTCCCAGCGAAATAATAAACTGTCTCAGCAGCTTATCCCCTTGTCTGTCTCCGCCTCCATCCTCATATGACAAGGGAGCATCCATTCCGATAATGACTTCATCTAATTTACTTTGAATCTTAATTTCTTCCAAGATATCTAGGTCTCCGATATTACTCATTAATTTAATAAATTTTAGTTCGCTACCCTGTTTTTCAAATACTGTTAAAACTGTATCCTTGTGATTACTCGGACCAGACAAATCAATACCTATAATTCTCATGGAATATCGTCTCTTTCAATTTTGGTATTAATAAAAAAAGCTGCTATTCACTAATTCTAGCAAACAGCAGCTATTATTTCACCATCTTATGAATAAATCCAACAATTTTCAATCTATTACCTATAAATTCATTTCAATATCTCGGTTTACTTTATAATTCATATTTCTAAAGAAAATGATTATACAAAGAATCGTCGTTAAATTGATTAGAGGGATTATAAATATCGCAGGAAACACGTTAACTCCCACAAGAGCCATTCCAGTAATCTTACCTGTAAGAGCGGTCATTAATAATGATAAAAAAACTAAATATACTGGCCCTAATAAATACCCAATAGGAGCCCGTTTAATCAAACAGATGCCTGAAATAAACGAGATTGGCAGAAATAGTGCTAAATCAAATCCTTGAACAATTAGGGTTGTTTAATGATCTAAATCGATGGGAATCACTTCTTTAAAAAGGGGAGGAAGAACAACCTGCAGCCACAAACTACCTATAACTACGGCATTAAAAATTAAAAATCCACCTAAAAACTTAACAGGAAGCCTTGGATGAAAATACTTACTAAGATTCTCAAAATATAGTGAAAATAGCGTTAAGGTCAGTGCAAAGAAACTTGCTGATAATAACAGGACATATACTAAAAACAAGGGATTAAACATCGCCATAGCTAAATAAAAGAGGTAGGTCAGGAAGAAATAGAGCAGCGATCCTGAAAGCATTATTCTCTCCTTTAATGAACCTTTTCTTGCAAAATATAGTGCAGTCAAAAGGAATGGGATGGCAATGAACAATGTAACAACATCCTGTGCGATTCCTTGAATTGCTACATCCGCTGACATATCCTGATAAATACCTTTACCGAAAATCGTGACTGTTTCACCGCGTATAGAAATATGCTCATATTCGCCAGGACCGCTTTTTGAAAAGATTCCTGCAGTTGTAGCAATTATAGCTAAAATAGATATGCCATAAACTAGCAGACTGACAGCCTTTTTATACTTCATTTTTGATTTCCACCCTTAAATTAATGTTTTTAGAACCAGAACAACTCCATTCACATTTATTATATATACATATTAAGGAAATTGAGGTAAATATTATGGCGATATTTCTAAAAATTATGTTATATTGGGCAAAAAAAATCCCAGATATTAATATATCCAGGGGGATTTTTCATAAGGATTACATTAAATATTAGTTTAAAATTTTATAATATAAAACGGTGGTATCCAGCTCTCCTTCACCTGAAAGGGCAAAGTTAGGAATTTTTCCTGCCTGAATATATCCAAGTGATTGATAAAGGAAATTGGAAGGGTCCCCTTCCCTTGTATCCAGGACTAGTAAAGTCCTTCCTTCATTAATCGCTCTTTCTTTAGCTACTTTCATTAAGGAACGCGCTACTCCTTTACGTCTAGAATTGGGACCTGTCATCAATTTTGCTATCTCAGCTCGATGAAGACCATTCTGCTTTGTGCATAAATGAAGTTGGATAGTTCCGACAATTTCATTATTTATTTTTGCGATAAATAATATAGTATCTGGTTTTAATACAGTTTGCCAATATTTTCTCGCATCTGATAGCTTCATAGGCGGTAAAAAGCCTATTGATGCCCCGCCATCCACCACCTTAACCAAAAGTTCAGAGAGTGAATCTATATGGGTCTCAATGGATTTAAGTTCTTCAAATTTCAACATACTTAACACCTCCATCGGAAAAATTTGTAGAAATATTCAAAAGTAAGTAGAAATGAAGATAATTTGTTCTATCCTATCCCTCTGTTATCATTTCATGCTTGTATACTCAAAAATTGTTAATATAATGAAGATTATACGATGGAAAAAAGGTGATGCCAATGATTTCTAAAAATGAATCTCATCATCAGGCTATTTTAGAGCATAAAAAAAAGGCTGCGTGCCGCAACCTTAAGTTTAAAATGATCGTATTTTTTTAAGCGTATTTTATGCCAGCAAGCTTGATATTGTTACTATCACTTGACCCGCAAGGTGTTACGGCATAGGTCATTTCACATTTTGGGCAATTCATAACAACTGTTTCTAACATAAACGTTTCTCCACACTTACAGTTAATCTTATGTGCAACTGTTGGAGCAAGTTTATCTTTCCCTTTACTTTTTACATGATCAACGACGTCTTTTCCATCTCTAATATGTGAGGAACAACCACAACTCATTCTTAACCCTCCAAGGATGTAAATTATATTACCTAGTAGATTAAGAATAGCATAGGTATATGGACTTCAATCACTCTAAATTCAAACAGATTATGAATATTATTGACCTAAGAATATAAAAAAAGAAGACTTCTAAACTAGATGTCTTCTTTGGAAAGTAATCTATTTCATTTAATGTATTCGAATCATTTCATAAATATCTTCATCATGATGAACTCTTGTATGCTTGGATTCAATCCGTTCAAATTCTTCAATTTCTTCATTATACATTGCCTCGCCAAACCACCAGTTTTTGAATTCAAGAAAAAGTTCTGTTAGCATCTTGATTCCTCCAGATACGGTTAATGGATTTCTTATACTCTTATTATACATGTGAATCACTTCACATAAAAGCGCTTCCATAATAGGCGGAATAGGAAAATAATAGTGAATAATTAGAAAATAGCGATAGTCCTAAGGCGAAATGATAGCGATTTAAGTGGATTTCCATTCATATAGAATATCTGCTAAATTTTCTTCATTTTCATGCCCTTTGCCAATTATTTTAAATCCATGTTTTTCATAGAATCGTTGTGCCATTTTATTCACTTCAAATGTATATAATGTTAATCTTCCTTCTGAATTACGTTTGGCTATTTCTAGTAATGTTTGGCCTATTCCAATACTTTGGTAACTATTATGTATATATAGCTGACTTATTTCAGTATGATTATAGGCAATCATACCAACTACTTTATGATCCATTAACGCTAAATCTATTTGAAAGTGTTTAGTCAATATATGATTTAAAAAGTTTACGTGATTTTCAAAGCTGTGAATTTCCTTTTGACCAATAGCCTTTTCTTTGCTCTCTCTCCACATTTGTACTGTTTGGTCTGCATACTTCGGATCAAACTGAGTAATGATGATTTTGTGTTTCTGCATAATACGATCCCCTCAATTTTGTTGGGAACGGATTCCGTTCCCCTTTTTTTATTTTGGCTGTTTTCGCAAAGATTGTTGTTTTTATTATTGGTTAATAACGTTTTTTGCTTAAGTCGCCTCTGGTTCGGACACTATGACTCTAAAGTTCATCAAAATTGTCCGAAGTAGCGATTAATTTAGAGTAATTTGTATAGAAAGCAACAAGTTTACGAAAAGAGCCTTTATTTTTTATCTACTGCAGCTACTGCCTCAATTTCTACCAATTGATTTCTGTATCCCAACACCGTAACCCCAGATAAAGTACTTGGAACATCATGATCACCAAATTCTTTTCGAATCGTATCCCAGGCGGTTACTAGATCTGATTGACTTTGAGTAGCAACAAGAACTCTTGTATAGACAACGTCTTTCAATGAGGCTCCACATTCTTTCAATGCCTCTTTCAAATTCTCAACACAAAGGTTTGCTTGCATTTCATAATCACTTGATTCAGGTACGATTCCCTCTTTTGTAAGCGGACAGGCTCCAGCTAGAAATAGAATATCCATTCCCACAGGAATTCGACTTGCGTAGGCATAATCGACTTGGGCTAAATTGGTAGAATGAATGAGTGATATTTTTTTGGTCATTTTGACCTTCCTCCTTATATTCTAATTTCTATAGTGTAATTGTAACAAATTAACATGGATTATGTAGTGAAAGTCCTCCAACTGGAATATCTATTTAGCTAGGTGTTTAAATTTCCAGAGATATTTTTTTAAAAGCTAATATTTTCAATGGAGGGGCATTTATGAAAGCGATAGTATATAAAAAATATGGTCCACCAGATGTTCTTAAAGTATCAGAGGTTGCAAAACCTATTCCTAATGACAATCAAGTATTAGTCAAAGTTCATGCAGCATCAGTGAATTTTGGAAACCTGGTTCTTTTAAAGGGAGAACCATTCTTGGCCCGTTTAGCTTTTGGTCTTCTAAAACCAAAATACTCCATTCCCGGTGGTGACGTAGCTGGGACGGTTGAAGCAGTTGGCAAAGATGTTAGCCAATTTCAACCTGGAGATGAAGTGTTCGGAGATTTGTCCAGCAGTGGCTGGGGTGCTTATGCTGAATTTGTGGCAGTTCCTGAAATGGCATTAGCCTTAAAACCAGTCAATATGTCCTTTGAAGAAGCGGCGGCTGCACCGATGGCAGGAGTCACTGCCTTACAGGGTCTCCGGGATAAAGGCAAAATTCAATCAGGACAAAAGGTATTAATTAATGGTGCTTCTGGTGGTGTGGGGACTTTTGCCGTACAGATTGCCAAAGCATTGGGGGCAGAGGTTACAGGTGTCTGTAGTACAAGACATTTAGATATTTTGCAATCGCTTGGAGCAGATCACGTCATTGACTACAAAAAGGAAAGGTTTACGGAAAGTAAGAATACCTATGACCTAATTCTTGGTGTTAATGGTCACCAACCCCTTTCGGATTATAAGCGTGCCTTAAAACCTAATGGGATATTTGTTCACGTTGGAGGTTCCGGGTTTCAAATGTTTCAGGCTATGACAGTGGGAGCTTGGATTTCAAAGACCTCGAGTAAAAAAATGGGGACCTTTTTACAAAGAGCTAATCAAAAGGATCTTATTTTACTGAAAGAGATGATGGAATCCGGTAAAGTAAAACCTGTCATTGATAGACGGTACACATTAAGTGAGGTTCCCGAAGCATTTAGATACTTTGAACAAGGGCATGCTCAAGGAAAAGTTATCATTACAGTGGAATAAATACCTTCAAGAAGGAATATCCCCCAAAGTAATCTCTCTGGGGGTTTCTATCATGGATTGAGAAGTTTTGCTTATTGGTTATTCACCCATTTTATTATTTCAGAACTAACTTCCTCTGCGTTATCCCATTGAATCATATGGCTGGTATCCTCTATTTTAATAATAGTAGTCTCTTTAATATCCTTCTTTAATTGGGCTATTCCTTTTTCCCTTGCTGCATGTAATTCTTTTGGTTCTGTTGCATGAATTAATAATATAGGCAATCTAATATAAGGATATGTAGTTGAAAAAGGTTCTTTAAAAAATGCCTTTATGATGGATAAAATAGTAAATTTCGAGGCGATGAGTTCATACTTTTCTTTCTTAGAGAATATGGAAGTTAGTGACTGTTCAATGGCAGCATTCCAACGCTTTGTGTATGTACTGTACTCTGCGAGAATCTCTTCCCAATTACCATAATTGGCATTATCGATATAGGTGCTCCATCCTTCATAGGCTGTAGAAAATGTCATTTCCTTTTGAAATTCTGGAAAAGTAAAACCACCATCAAGTAGAATAATTCCCTTAATTTTGTCAGGAAAATCTTTAACATAATGTAAGGCTACATCTGCTCCCCATGAATGTCCTAATATATAAAATGGTTTGTCCAATATGGAATCAAATACCTTTTCATACCATGAGGCCAAATTCGAAAATAAATAGTCTTCTTCATTCTTAAAAGATGTGCTTTTCCCATGCCCGGGTTGATCAATTAAAATCAGATGGAAATGATTAGATAATTTCTTACTTAGTTCTGCGAAACTATAATTTGCACTGCCAGCTAATCCGTGCAGGCAGACAATCGTTGGATTTCTACTATTTCCATCCACAAAATAACTTACCCTATCCCCATTCAACTCTAAAATGATATTTTCCATTTTGACCTCTCCCCTTTGAGTGACCTTTTGCCTTTAAACCTAAATAGAAGCAATTTCCTTATTTGTTTATTCTTTAAAGGATAAGCCTTCTTCCTTTAATGCTGACCTAAGTTTAGGTAAAGAAGCTGGCCCCATTCCATGAAATTTCAAAATTTCCTTTTCAGTATAGGTTGATAAGTCCTGCATAGAAGTGATTCCATTGTTTTCCAATGCTCGTCTTGCTGGTGATGAGAGTATTGAAAGAAATCCGCTTTCAGGTCTTCGTTCTTCCTCACAAGTCGGACAGGTTGGACAATCACTACTCTTGTAATACTTGTGTCCTTTGACACAAACTCTTAAAGTTTTTTCTGAAGTTGTCATTTTACAAAATTTCCTCCTCAGTTTTTAAGTAAGTACATCATATACCATTCTCATAAAATTTTCCTATTGAAACGACTCTAAATATTCTTGTTGAATTCAAAGGAGAAAACGTCCTTTATGTCGAATTAATAGATAAAGGGGTTGGCCCAATGAATAAAGTTGATTTATTAAAAAATCTTCGCAATGCCAGTCAAAGTAATTTATTTTCAACCGAGATTCCGAAGTCCACTAAAGAAGATGAAAAAAAGATTGAGAAATGGGTTGGAGAATTAGAAAGTGAAGGAAAGATTAAGTTAAGAGAATGTGTACAGCGGGAATACTCCGTTTATTTACATGGAATCATCAAATATGCATCCGAATAATCGGGTGTTTTTTTTGCATGCGAAACTAGTACGAATAAATGAGGCGTCAATTCATCTTGAATCAACGCCTCATTTATTTGAGTATCGGATTATTTAGTTAAAATCCTAATTGTTATTCATGATTTTCTTCTGCAGCCATTGCATCTGCCTTCGTCCTATGAACAGTCCCAAATGGATGTTCAGGTGGAGCATAGATCGAATAAAGTTTCAGTGGTGTATTCCCTGTATTGGTTACATTGTGCCATTTGCCTGCAGGTACCATGATGGCAAAATCATCAGATACTTTTGCTTGAAAAGTTAAATTATCTTTTGAATCACCCATTTGAACGATTCCATGACCCTCTTCAATACGTAGGAATTGATCAACATCGGGGTGCATCTCTAATCCAATATCCTCCCCCATGTTGATACTCATCAAAGTAACCTGCAGATAACTCCCTGTCCATAAAGTTGTTCGAAATGTACTGTTTTGTTTAGTAGCTTCCTCAATATTCACTACAAATGGTTGTTTCCCATAATCTTTAATTTCTATATTTCTCTGATTTATAGATTGCCAATACTGATATCGATTTGCATAATCTAACTCATTCAGATAACCCCAATACAAATCTTGCCTTCCATAGTCATACATTGGCACGTTCACATAATACGGATTTTGATATGGATATGGGTAGGTATAAGGAACATAGTACATCTTGCTCATTCCCTTCAAAATAATAATCTAGGTATTCTATTCACTTTTGTGACGAAATGTACGTATAGATTGAGTATCACAATAAAAAAGACAAGAAATATAAATTCCTTGTCTTTAAAGATATAAAATTTTTGTTAATCATAAACGATGTATATTTATGATTTACGCTTCTTCTTCCCGGTAAAAAATAAAAGTACAATTCCAAATATCACAATTAAGATAATAAAAACTGTAATTAACATGGTTGGTGAGTCGTTATCATTTTGCTCGTCCGTTTTCTCTACTGTGTCTGATGCTGTATTTTGATCTTCACTATTTTGTTCTATTTGATCAGTCTGACTGTCATCCTCTAGATTTGCTTCGCTCTCCTCGGGAGTAACAGGATTTGCCTCTACTGCATTTTGATCCATTTGAACAACAAAATTAATTTCACCTTTTATCGGATGGCCATCTTCCCCGACAATCATCCATTGGATTATGTAAGAGCCATTCTCTAATGGTTTTGCAAGTGTTCCAGTCAATTGCATATTTTCAACTTTGATTTCCTCTAATGGAATTTTATTTCCGTCCCTAACCAAATCCATCGTGCTTAATTCCTCGATAGAAGTACCAAACGTAAGAATAATTTGTTCAAGGTTCTCTGTTACAACTTGTCCTTCTGATGGATTAGATGAAGATAAACTTGTGTGTGCACTTACAAATGAAGGTAGAATCAGCAAGGTACAGAACAAGAATAAAATGATTTTTTTCAAGGTAAGGCTCCTTTCGTTCTTATACATGATGTAATTAATATAATCGATTTATGACTAAACTAGTACTTGAATCCTAGCATATTCATATTAACACGTTGAGTATGTAGTTTTAATGCCTATGAACAATTTCACAAAAGTTTCACAGATAGTCCTTGTCTAGATAAAAAAAGGCGAATGTCCATATAGAACAATCGCACGTCGTTAGAATCACTAATCAACTGTTATATTAGTAAGGTGTTTATTTATATTTGTTGCTTCAGATATAATATCTTTCATTAAAGCTTCAACAGTTTGATTTTTGGCTAATCTAGGACTTTGACCAGACCAGAGTGAAAGGAAGTCTGGGTTATTTTGGGAAGAAGCAGCTTTTCGAATATGTTGGGTTAGAGTATTTTGAACAGGAAAATTGGGTAAAGACTCTTCATGATTCTTCAAGTCGGCAATAAATTTATTATTAATTCCTCTTGCCCATTTGCCTGAAAAAGATCGTGTTAACACCGTTTGGTCTTCTTTTGCGTGAAGAATGGCTTCTTTATAAACTTTATGAGCTCCACTTTCTATACAGGTTAAGAAAGCTGTACCCATTTGAACGCCCTTTGCTCCCAAGCATAGGGCGGCCATCAGCCCTCTCCCATCCATAATTCCTCCAGCACCAATCACAGGAATACTAACATGATCAACAACCTGTGGAATCAATGACATTAAACCTATTAAACTCGCTTGGTCTTCACCCCTAAAGTTCCCCCGGTGACCACCCGCTTCACTGCCCTGGACAACAACCATATCCATCCCTAACTTTTCAATTTCTAGCGCTTCCTCCACAGTGGTTGCTGTTCCCATTAGAATAATGTTATGGTATTTTAACTCAGCGATCACTTCAATGGAAGGAACACCAAAAGTAAATGAACACACAGGGAGTTTTTCTTCAATGACAATTTTGATTTGTTCATTAAATGTTTCAAATAAATGATTAGATGTTGGAATTTCCATTCTATCATTTTGGTCAATATGTAATTGCTCACAAATGGGCTGTAAAAGTTGAGATGCTGCTTTTATTTCATTTTCAGTCCAACTAAATTCGTTAGGAACAAAAAGATTTATGCCAAATGGATTGGATGTTAACTGCTTTATTTCTCTGATCTGCTCACGGATTTGGCCCGGTGTCATGTAGCCGGCCCCAATCATTCCAAGGCCTCCGGAATTTGAAACCTCCGCCACTAATTTTGAAGATGTTACGCCTCCTGCCATAGGGGCTTGGATAATCGGAAACTCAATTTTTAGAAGCTTTGTCATTATATTCTTAATCATCCCTTACACCTCTAGTAAACTATTATTTTTTATTAAAAAAGCTCTCGTAAAGTGCATCAAATATAAACATAATATAAGTTTACTATATTAGTGAAAATAATGGTAAGGTTAACAGCTTTATACAATAAATATCAAAATGATTTTTATTAAAAGTAAGGCTGTGTTATTATTCATTGTTGATTTTCGTGTATGGTTGATCATTCATAGGCGGAGAATTTCCGGCTAATGTATATAAAGGAACCTTAAGAAGCAGATATAAGCGGAAATATTCCGGTTAACTGCTTTAAATTAGACAAAATCCAATGATTTTGGATACCATAAGCGGAAAAACTCCGCTTATTATGAAGGTAAAAATGGCTATTTCACAATTTAAGCGGGAATTCTCCGCTTATTTTCCAAACACAGTAAAATCAACATTTAGCTTTTACAAAGAAAAAACGAGACCATCATATATGGGCCCGTTCGATTCGTTCATTAACTATAATTTAAATGAAGGATTGTACGAACTACAATCTCATTACGTCAAATCTTTCTATTTAATACTACCTTGAATAGAAGCCGGAGCTTTTTCAAAATGAAAGCCTTCGTACCCATTGGCCGCGATTTCAGCACATTTCTCGCGGTATGCTCCGACACCACCTAAGTAGATTAAAAATCTACGCGTCTTTCCAGGGATGTTGGCACCAGTGTACCAGGAATCTGCCTTTGAGAAGAGCGTTGCATTTGCGACCTCTCCGCAATGCTTACTCCAGGCTTCCTCGGCTTCAACGTTTGCTTCAATTGTTTCCATATTATTTTCACACATATATTCAATACAATCGGAGATCCACTCTACATGCTGCTCAATGGAAACCGGCATGTTACTCAAAACGGAAGGACTTTCTGGTCCGGTAATCATGAAGAAATTAGGGAATCCGGCATTCGCAACACCTAGGTAGGTTCTTGTATTTTCTCCCCCATTCCATTTTTCCTTCAATGATACTCCGTCTTTACCACGGATATCCATTTTTAACAATGGACCTGTCATGCCATCAAAACCGGTAGCAAAAACAAGGACATCAACCTCATACTCGCCTTCAGTCGTACGCAGCCCTTTTTCTGTAATTTCTTCAATTGGATTCTTCTTAACATCTATTAAAGAAACATTATCTCGATTATAGGTTTCATAGTAATCGGTGTCGATGATTGGCCGCTTTGTTCCGTAGTAATACGAAGGCATCAGCTTTTCAGCAACATCAGGCTTTTGAACAATCGCGCGAATTTTTGAACGGATGAATTCGGAAGCCGTTTTGTTTGCCTCCTCATTGACGGTAATGTCATAGTAGGAGGTGAAAATTCCTTGACCGCCAATTCGCCATGCTTCCTCATATTTCTCCAGACGTTCTTCAGGTGTTACCTCAAGCGCTGATTTCGTCGGTATGTCACCAGGCGCTCCTCCAGTAGACTCGCGCATTTGCCGCTTGATTTCTTGGAAATTTTCTTTTGCTTGACGTATATACTCAGGATCATACGGATGATTTCTCGCTGGAGCACTATACTGCGGTGTCCGTTGGAAAACAGTTAAATGGGCAGCCTCTTTTGCGATAGCAGGAATCGCCTGAACTCCGCTCGAACCAGTCCCAATAATACCAACTGTTTTGCCAGTGAAATCAACTTTTGTATGTGGCCAATGTCCAGTGTGATAATAGTCTCCTTTGAAGTTTTCTAAGCCATTAAATTTAGGAAGATTCGAAGCAGAAAGACAACCCACTCCAGTAATAAAGTATTTCGCAGTAACAGTGCTACCATCATTTAGAGAAATCTGCCAAATCTTATTCTCTTCGTCATATTGGGCTGCATGAACGCGAGTATTAAACTGAATATCAGGTCGTAACTCAAACTTATCAGCGACAAAGTTAAGATATTTTAAGATTTCGGGCTGCTCTGGATATCGAGAGGACCATGTCCACTCTCGGTATAGCTCTTCGGAAAAAGTATAATTATAATAGATACTCTCAGAATCACAGCGTGCTCCTGGATAACGGTTCCAATACCAGGTGCCGCCAACCCCATCTGCTGCTTCATAAACACGAGTCGATAATCCTAATTCACGTAAACGATAAAGCATATACATTCCTGAAAAGCCTGCACCAATTACTACCGCATCAAAATTAGTCTCTTTTGCAGATGTCAAAAGCATTCCCTCCTAAATTAAGGTTCAGATTTTTCTTCTATGAAAATTAGACTCTACTTACCTCTTGGTCAACTTTACTTAAAAATGCCGCAAATTTATCGATTGCACCTTTGATATCATCAGGGAAAACAGCCATATTTGTGAAAAATCCATGGATTAAGCCTTCCTCGCGTGAAGTCTCAACGGTAACTCCAGCTTCCTTAAGCCGCTCGGCATAGGCTTCCCCTTCATCTCTTAAGACATCAAACTCTGCTGTTAGTACATAAGCAGGTGGCAGCTTACGTAAATCCTCCTCAAGAATCGGTGCAACAAGAACATTTTTTGCATCCTCTTCGTTTCGGATATAATAATTGCCAAACCAAATCATTAGGTCTCTATCTAAACCAAATCCTTCTTTAAAGTCCTGATAGGATTGAGAATCATAGCTTAGTGCAGTTACTGGATAAATTAGCACCTGGCCAGCAATAGCAGGTCCATTTTCATCTCTTGATTTCAAGGTCATAGCAGCAGCAAGATTACCTCCAGCACTATCACCACCTACAACAATATTGGAAGCGTTTCCATTTAAGGACGCAGCATTTTCACTTACCCATTGCAGAGCTGCGTATGAATCCTCAACAGGAACAGGAAACTTATGTTCCGGTGCAAGGCGATAATCTACTGAAACCACAATTCTCCCAGTTTTGTTCGCAAGCATTCTGCAGCTAGCATCCGATATAGCAATATCACCAATTACCCATCCTCCGCCATGGTAATAAACAAAAATCGGGAATGGACCTTGACCTTCCGGGGTATAAATTCGGACATTTATTTCTGCACCATCAACTGGGACAAGTCTGTCTTCAATCTTCGCAAGGGGTGCAAGCTCTACCTCTACTGGGGGTGCCATAGCAAACATATCTCTGACTGTTTGTGGTTCTAATGAAGCAATCGGCGGCATTTGCTTAAACGCTTCTAAATACATAAGGGACTGTGGTTTTAAATTTGCCATTGGTCATCATCCTTTCCTTGTAAAAAGATTTAAATCCTTTTTAGGGATTAGCACCTATTAGTACTATCTAAATGTTACAATCTTTTGTATAATTTGAATATTCCTAATTTTATAGGTGTCCAATCCCCCAAAAGGAGATGATAGTTTGCCATCGCAGCATACCTTGATGGAAAAGATTGTACAACTTGAAGAAGCAGCATGTCATGAAGAAAAACTGTATAAGATTCTTGAAGTCTACATGTCTCTCTACCCTGTACGAAATGCTTATCTATTTCGCTATTCTCCATTAGGTTATCTTGGGGAAGGAGTTTTAATGTTAAATTCAACCGGCATCGTCTATATTAACGAAATTCGCGATAATGTTCGTACTTTGCCTATCATCCATACTGCGATTTTAGAGAGGAAAGCGAAGTATTGTTCTGGAATTGAATTTTTAAAACAAACAAGCAGTAAGTATATTCTTACGTCGAATATAAACTCTATGGCTGTTGTCCCGATTAGTTTCAGTTCAATCGTCATTGGCTATATTTGTACGACGGAATTTTCCGAGGATGCATTACTAGACGAACAAACCCTCTCCTCACTCACTGACTATGGGAGAATGGTTGGAAAATATATGGAGCAGTCCGAAGAATTAAAAGAATCACCAAACCTAAGCAAAAGAGAATTAGAGGTAATGAGGAAGATTTCGTGGGGAGAAAGCATGAAGGAAATGGCAGCCACGATGGATATTAGTGAATTAACCGTAAAACAATATGTAAAATCTGCGATCAAAAAACTTGGTGCTCACAACCGTTCCCATGCGGTGGGTGTACTTTTAAGAAAAGGGATTATTTCTTAGGGTGGAAGCGTTTACTTAATAGAATCATTTTTATATTGAAAAGTTAAACCTCTACGACTACAAAAAATTTTGTGTTCGTAGAGGTTTAACTATTAACTCAAGGCTCTTTTCGTAAACTTTGTTGCTTTCTGTACAAATTACTCTAAATTAATCGCTACTTCGGACAAGTTTGATGAACTTTAGAGTCATGGTGTCCGAACCAGATGCGACTTCAGACAAGTTCCATGAATCTAAGAGTCATAGTGTCCGAACCAGTGGCAACTTCAGACAAGTTCGATGAATTTAAGAGTCCTGGTGTCTGAACCTGAGGTGACTTCAGACAAGTTCGATGGATCTAAGAGTCATGGTGTCTGAACCTGTGGCAACTTCAGACAAGTTTGATGAATCTAATAGTCCTGGTGTCCGAACCTGTGGTAACTTCAGACAAGTTCGTTGATTTTAAGAGTCATGGTGTGCGAACCAGGGCGACTTAAGCAAAAAACGTTATTAACCAATAATAAAAAAAACAATCTTTGCGAAACCACCTAACTAAAAAAATACAGTGAAATCAACATTCAGTTTTAACAGAGACAATAGCAATAGGTAATACATTGAAGTAATCCTCATCTTTCCACTGCTCCACACCCAAAGTGCGATTTTCACCGCATTAGGCGTTCCATTTTATTCTTTTAGACTAAAGCAATTAAAATACAAACTGGGGCTTAAGTCAACGGGAAGGGCTTATTTCACTTCCCTCAAGCTCTTCCCAGAATGAATCTCTTGGATACCTTCCTCACAAACTCCATATGACCGCCAGGAACAAGTTTCACAAACAATTTGAATATCAGCGGGAACGACAAAATTTCGAATACCTGACTCAATGTCCTCCCATTTCAAAATTTGTCCGATCTTAAGGCCCATTCTCTCTAAAATGGCCGCATCTCTTTCATAGATACTAGCATCTTGGCAGTGGTATTTACCTGAGTTGGGGTATTTTTCGCACAACTGATCAGGTCCTTTTACTAGTTTAATTAACGTCTTGGGATTGTTTCTTAAAGTTTGATGCAAATGCGTCATATTGATGACATATTCTTCAGAATATCCCATTCCCCTATAACCAAGTAAGCAAAACAGATGGTGACCTCGCAGCTTAAACATAACTTCCACCCCTTCTTTTTCCTCATAATCTACTATTTAATAAATGAGATATTGTTATAACTTGGTACTTTTGATTTTTTACTACTTCCTCCTCGGTTTCCTGAAATTGAAGCCGAATATGTACTCAAATTTGTACAGTGTTTTGTACCTGTTTATGTAATAAAAGAAATGGTTCATTTTTCTATACTGAGCCATTTCTTTTATTGAATTCTATTAGCTTGTTCAATTACCGATGCCCACGACGCCTCCATCGAAGCTTGTGCTCCGGTTTCTCAGGCTCCTGACTATCCTGTACAAGCTGGCATTAAAACTTTTTTTCTTAAGGTTTTAATGTAGTCTCCTATTTCATTTTAACAGGAGTAACTACCGCAAAAGAATTTTCAGATGGATCAGTTACGTTAATTTCAATAACCTTATATCCATTTCCTCCTGCATTACTCTCGATTTTAGTAGATTGTTTAATTACATCGTTATTCATATGTTTTTTCTTCCTTCCATTAAAAAAATTCTCACAAGAGTTACTATATGTTGAAAGTTCAAAAATGTGCATGAAATTTTAATTAATTGATTGAAAAATTTAGAAAGAGGCGTATTCTGCAGATTCTCCGTTCATCAAAAATATTCATTTATGTTTCTTTTTTCCTATATTTCGTTATAATATAAATATAAGTACGAACATAAAATAAAAAGACCGACATGCTGCTACATGTCAGGTCCTGCAATAGACGGTACCCGCAAAAGGGTCGACTTGTTAATGAGAATAAATAATCCACCTGAGCCTCCAAAACTCAAGGGTGGATTATTTTTTTTGACCAAACGTCAGGATGGCTACGATTAAACTAGCAAAACCAATCATAATCATGAACGTTTCGAAAATCGTCAAACAGCAACACCCCCTTTCCGATGGGAGCTTGCCAACCGCCTTTGAGACAACCTTACCTATTGCCATTTAAGTATAGCATAAATCATACCAAATAAGAACATACATTCGTAACTTACTTTTGAAGTAAATCCTCTAAGGCAAAGCAGAGTGTTGGGAACTTGAATTCAAACCCGTTCTCTTGTAAAACTTGAGGGATAACATGCTGCCCTTCCAGAACAAGGGCACTTTTTTGCCCCAGCACTATTTTCATAGCGAATGAAGGTACGGGAAGCCAGTGTGGTCGATGTAATACAGAACCAATACTTTTTCCAAATTCATTCATTCGAAGTGGATTTGGAGCTGTTACATTGATCGGTCCACTTAAATGGTTACTAGTAATTGCAAAGAGAATAGCGCGTACTACATCCGTAACATGCACCCAAGATACCCATTGTTCACCTGTACCCACTTTTCCGCCGACAAATAATCGATACGGCATCGCCATAAGTGGCAGCGCACCTTCCTCCCTACCAAGAACCACACCAAATCTCATGAATACTGCACGAATGGAATATTTCTCTACTTGCTGAGCTTTGTTTTCCCAGTCCTGTACGGTCCTCCCTAAAAAATCAGTTGCCGTTTCCAATGAATTTTCAGTGTAGGCAGCATTTTTTGAGGATGGATAAATCCCAATTGCACTGGCATTTACCAGGACTGAAGGCTTTTCTTGAAGTAAGGAAATGATTCTAAGTAACTCATCTGTTGCAGTCATCCTACTTTCATAGATTTGTTTCTGATGGCTTTTACTCCATCTTCCGTCGTTAATGGACACACCAGCCAAGTTAATAAACGCATCTGCATGCCTTATTTCTTTTTCAGGTGAAGCCCCTTCATCCAGCCACCTTACAAATTCAATCTTTCCGGAAGATTTTCTTTCCTTCCTAGTTAATATTACAACACTATGCCCTTCAGCTAGCAGCAATTGTGTTAACGTCTGACCAATGAAACCAGATCCTCCAGCAACGACAATTTTCATTTTTCCCCTCCATAATAACTCTCTACTATTTAGAAAATTATACCATTACTAACTATATATTTTCAGAATTTCCAAAAATAATCGCATGTATAAAAACCTCGAATTGTCCATGCATCTGGTTATTTATACTTCTGGAAAAAAACACCACACCTTTCGTGAAATGTTTCACAAAATATTCACAGACTCTCACTAATTTTGATGATATTATTCCTCTTGTAAACAACATAGCGATGTTGCAAATATATTTAATTACCTTTTCATAAACGAATTATTCTAGTAAATAATTACTCTGTTAAAAAATAGGAGGATACACGAATGTTTGATACGTATATGGTTCACAAATATTTTAAAGGTGCTTTTATCGGAAAAACCTACTATCAAGGAGCTACAAAGAAGTCATTGGAAAACTTCATGGCTAGAGGATATCGAGATGGTGAGTTACGCTCTTGGAAGACCGTTCATTTTGATGAGGCTAGGGTGTATAAGGTTATTGATGGTCAAGAAGAATTTGTAGAGACAGTTACAAAATTTAAAAGCCTGCCAATGGCGTAATTTTATCAGTAAAAAAACGGTATATGAAAACGCTTGGAAAATCCAAGCGTTTTTTTAAGTGCAAATTCAATTTGGTTCAATCATCGAAAAGAACGTAAGCGCTTTTTTCGGTTACGTAAGAATGTTGGAATATCACTAGAATCATCTTGTTCTTCTGAGTGCTGCTTATAAGGCTGTTCCTCTTCTACATAGTTGATAGGTTCAGGTTGATAAGGTTCATAGTCTTGTTCTCTTTGATAAGGTTCATATTCTACTTCTCTTTGATGAGGTTCATAGTGCTGTTCTCTTTGATGATAATCATAGTTTTGTTCTCTTTGATAAGTAATCGACTTTTCTTCCACTGGTACCTGGGCAGGTTTATGTAAATCGGTATTCTCTTGCTCCGTGAATCCAGTAGCAATAACGGTTACAATAATTTCATCTGTTAGGTTTTCGTTAATGACCGAACCAAAGATCATATTTAATTCCTCGTTGGAAGCGGAAGCCACGATTTCGGCTGCCTCCTGCACTTCAAACAGACTTAGATTGTTGCCGCCTGTTATGTTCATTATGACACCATGAGCCCCATTGATAGATGTCTCCAGTAATGGACTGTTTAGGGCTTTCTCTGCTGCTTCTGCAGCACGATTGCTGCCATTCGCAATCCCAATTCCCATTAAGGCCGTTCCTTTATGGGACATGACCGTTTTTACGTCTGCAAAATCGAGGTTGATTAAACCGGGAACTGCAATTAAATCGGAAATCCCCTGTACACCCTGACGCAGGACATTATCCGCTTCACGAAAGGCATCAATCATCGGTGTTTTTTTATCTACAATTTCCAATAATCGATCGTTGGGAATGATAATTAAGGTGTCCACCGCTTCCCTCATGGCGCTTATTCCACTTTCAGCGTTTTTTGCACGCTTGAAGCCTTCGAACTTGAATGGACGTGTTACCACCCCGATTGTCAGTGCTCCCATCTTTCTTGCAATTCTAGCGATGGCCGGTGCTGCACCTGTTCCAGTACCGCCGCCCATTCCAGCTGTAACGAAAACCATGTCGGCTCCAGCTAAGACTTCTTCGATTTGATTTTTGCTTTCCTCGACCGCTTTTCTACCTATTTCCGGGTTTGCCCCTGCTCCTAAACCCCTGGTCAAAGAGGAACCGATTTGCATCTTGATCGCTGCACTTGATTGTTTAATGGCTTGTGAATCAGTGTTGACAGCAATAAATTCTACTCCCCCAACCCCATCCTCGATCATGCGGTTGACAGCGTTATTGCCTCCTCCACCAACACCTATAACTTTAATATTGGCTAAATGGTCTATATTTGTGTCAAATTCTAACATTCTCTTTCCTCCCTGTTATCAAAATACTACTAACCTTCGTCTAATATTGGTTTAGTAGATTAGGAGGTTAGATACCCGTACCCCCAAAAAAATTAGTAGAAAAATGATATAGTGTTTAGTCTACGGAACATTAATTTCATTGTCTAGTTAAGTGTTACCTATTATTTAGGGCTAAAAAATGGGAAAAAGCACACTCCTCAACATTGATAAAAGCAGTCATAATTTTCCTTTTCGGGGGAGTTTGGTCCTGTTTATATTCAAACTATTTCTATTATTAAGGAAAGTTTACAGTCTATTTACAAATAGATTGCTGTCCCTTGGTTCGACAAATTTTTAAAAACGCCTTGATATAATGACTTTGTCTAAGTGGAAATAGGAAAATGAAGAGAAGGAGGATGTATGGCGGAATTATTACTTTATGTTGGTACATATCTTTCAGTTACTCTTTGTGTGGGATGGTTGATTACAATCGGTTTTGATTTATTTATTAAATAAATGATAAAAACTCATTTGCCTCAAAGTGCAAATGAGTTTTTTACCATGTTCCCTTTAATTATTTTGCTCGAGTGCTTGGTAAACGGCCATCATATCTCGTTTATTTAACTCGCGGATACGATTGAAAATGGGAATGTCATGAACTTCCTCGGTAAGTAAGTTTTCTGCAACAACGTCTTTTACTGTACCTGTGAGCCATGTTTGGACATCGATACCTTCGACGATTTCCTTTTGGCCTTCGTCATTGATCCCGCTCGCATGGCAGCTTACACATGGAACCGATAGTTTGTGGACTCCATCATGAAGGCCATCCTCGGAAATAACCTTTTTTCCATTACAGAAAGGACATTTATGAGCGGCTTTAATTTTATTAATTTGGGTAACAATTTTCTTGTATCCAAACGCCTCATAGACATACGTTAGTTTCTTGTATTTGCCATTGGTGAAATATTTATCAATAATACTTTCTCTGGTTTCGGTAATAGCTTCGAAATCACAAATGGTAACGAGATTATTGCTGCATATGGCTTCGATATTGTTTTTTATCTTGTCCCAAAACGGTAAGGCGTTTTGTAAAACCACTTCGTAACCAACGAAGCTTGCTAGTTCGAGTTCAAGCATCTTCAATGCTACTTGTGTTTCTCTAGGTAATAAGGATACATCTTCAGTGAGTACCATCTCTCCACCAACAATAGCTTTAAGCTTTTCAAGTTCTGGTAACTTCCCTACTGCTTTGATAGCCTGATCAAGTGGCATTTGGATAATTTCTCGAATATCGTTTTCGCTGAATTTTAGTTTCTTACGATGATTTAAAACGGTTCCTTGGCAAACTGGACAGGTAATCATCTCTTTCGATTCTTTCATCTGCTCTTTTATAATCGATTTCGAAATAAACATATACCGGCCAATTATGAGATTAAAGCCTTCCCAGGTTCTTGAAGCCTTGCCAGCTTTATCGTAAAAGGACTTTTCCCAATACCCATATAAAAAAGTATGCTTTTCCGCTTCTGTCATCTCATTAAAGCTCTTACTAATATCCTGACCAAGCTCATTCTTAATCTCATCAAAAAGGAATTCCAATTTCGGATATTGGTACCATTTTAGAACCTCCATCACGTCTGGATGTAATAATCCATCCCAGAAAGGCACGGTTTTATCTTGGATCACAACATCAATATCAAACTTTTCAATTTCCCGGCGACCCGAACAGCATGGGCAATGATTATCTTGATTGTAGAAATCAAAGCTTCTTGTATCTTTATTAGCGTGATGTGAAGCGACGATATGATTAATCAAGCCGCCAATTTCATAGAGGAAACTATATTGACTATACAAGTGTCTTTCAAGGTCGATGGCGATAACAGGTGCAATGGTATCACTTTCGTATTCACCATAAATCAGACGGGCCATGGATGATAAGCTTTTTAAAATGCCGCCCTTATAAACGTTTTCTGCATTTTTAAAATAAGCAATATGATTTTCCTCTACATAGTTAATGCCCTTTTGAATAGTGAGAGTTGAAGATATTTGGAATGAAGCAGCAAGATCATCACTAGACTTTTGAAGATAATAATCATCATGACTTAAAACATCCAGATGATGAACTGGCTCTAGCTGTCTTTTTCCAAAATCAACAATATAATCTGAGCTATCAAGCATATAGGAATTGTGTTCGATCATCATGATGGAGACAGATTCATCCTGCAGAATGACCCTAACACTATCGATAAATTGGTTTAAGATGTTTTGTGATAAACCTTTTGAAGGCTCATCGAAAATAAACAGTGTATGTGGGTTTCTAGTGTTAGCAAACAGTTCAGATACTAAATGAACACATTGAAATTCACCTGTCGATAATGTTTGTGTTTTTCTCTCTAAGGTCAAATAACCAAGGCCCAGTTTAATTAATAGGCTCAAGCGTTTATGAGCGATATCTTCATTCGGCAGTTCATCAATGATATCTTCAATCGAACGCTGAAAAATATCATCAATATCTTCACTGTATTTTGTCAGTTTTCTTTTTATATCAAGAAAGGTCGCAACGGTTGAACGGCTGGTAATCGATTGATTTCGATCCTGCCCTACGATCACCAATTTGTCTTTTGGATATCGCTTTAGAAAATCTTTTGCAATACACTCATTGACCAGCGTGGATTTACCACTTCCAGACTCACCTGTAAAGGTAACAAGTCTATTTTGGGGAATCTGAATTTCAGCCATTTGAATATTACGGAAGTAAAGATCTTTAAATTGGTAGTATTCTGTTGGCGGTGCTGGATTTCGTTCCCAAACGATTGGTTGTGGACGTGGGGATTCTTCGACAATTTTACCTCCGTATTTACCACTGCCTGGACCAAAGAATAATTGTTCGTCACTTACATCAAGCACCGTGTCAGAATGGTCAATGAGCCAAATTTGATTTTTAAAGCCTAATTGTCTTAACTGATCTAAGATTTTCAGTAATGTTTCGTGATCAAGTCCCACGGAGATTTCATCAATAATAATAACTGTATTTTCACTTGCAGCCATGAATTCAGCCAGGTAAAGCCGGGTAATTTCTCCGCCAGACAAGGTACCCATGATCCGGTTTAAGGTTAAGTAGCCGATATTCATATTGGCAATATTTTTGAGAATATGTATTTTTCCTTCACTAAGACGTAAATCTTCAGCTAATGAAAGAATGGATTCAATGCTTAAGTTGTTGATGTCGGAAATACTATGTGGCTGTTCGAATAATTTAAGCTTATACTGCTCAACTTCTTGATTATAACGTCTGCCCTTACACTTTGGACATTCGACATTTTTGGTGGTACCGCGTCCTTTACAATCTGGACACCAGCCCAATGCATTATTAAAAGAGAAAACTTCTGGAGAAAGATTGTATTTTTCCGCAAAACTCTCGCGTATCTCTTTAAATACACCCGTATGTGTTCCAATCGTGGAACGTGGATTAGAAGATATCGATGATTTTCCGAGGAATAGCACTAAAGGCATATCTTCCATCTTGATTGCACTGAAGTTCGTCTCCATAATAGTGGAAAATAGATACTGATATTCAGCCTTGGGCAATAAGGAAACAAGACGCTTCTTGGATTCCTCTCCAATGGTTTGGCAAAAAGTCGTTTTCCCTGAGCCAGACAAACCCGCAATCCCTAATGAACGATCTTCAGGTATTACTGCATCCAATTTGTTAATATTGTTTGCAATTAATGAACTAATTTTCAATAGCTGCCCTCTCCATTCTCTCAATTTCATTTATTAATAATAGCATACCAGCTAGTTAATACAGTAGTTATAGTAAAAACGTTTTCAATTTTCTATAAGAAAAGCCAAAAGGCACCTGAATATATCAGATGCCTTTTGGCTTTTTATATTATATTTGTTTTACCTTTGTAAAACTAAACTGCTTGATTCAAAGATTGTGTAGTATTCAAGGTCATGTTTTGGAGTTGAGATTCTAACTGAGCTAAATCAGCTTCATCTCTCTCTTTAAGTTTATCAAAAATAACAACGGTAATATAATAGGAACCTATAAAATAACCGATACACATCAACCAAGTAAGAAACATTTTATTTCCCCCTTTGTTAGTAACTTACGTTTATTTTAAGGGATACCTACACTGCTCCGATGTGATATACATCACGAAAAATTAAATGGAATGAAATTTTTTTTGATTCGTTGTTTCTTATATTAAGAGGAGTTAACAGTCTAATTACAAATCGTTTACTATCTGCTGGTTCGACAATTTATTAAAAATAGCTTGGTATAATGGCTGTATCTTGCAAAGAGACTTACATTAAGATGTCTAATAGCGGAGGTGTATTGATTTGTCGGAAATATATTCACCAAGTCACGTACAAGAATTGCTTGGAATCGATAGCCATACATTACGAAAGTATGCCACTCTATTAGAAGGACACGGATATCAGATTCACCGCAATCATAGAGGCCACAGAGGATATTTTGATAAGGATATTACCGCTATCCGTAAATTAATTGAAATCAGTAAGCAAGAGGATATGACGCTGGAACTTTCAGCACAGGCTGTTATGGCAGCGATTTCTGAAGAAAATAAAACGGAAGCACCTACGCAAGAAGAACCATTACATAATCCACCTGAACATAAAATAACTCAGATTCAGAATAATAACCTAGATGAGCTGTTGGATCGCATTGAACACTTGGAGCAAATTAACATGGATTTAATCAAGCTTCTGAAGGAGAAAGCCGTAAGGGAGGCTTATCTAGAGGAAAAGATCAACCAAATAGTAAAGTATACAGAACGTTCAGAGCAATTGTTGGTGGAAAATAGCAAAATGATGTTGGAAGAAACAAGACAGCAAATTGCAGCAGCCCATCAAAAGAAATGGTGGAAATGGTGGAAATGATTGTCATAAAGTGATTAGGCACAAATCAGACTTTGGGTTGATATATTGGACCTTTTCTGGAGTAGTGAAAAAAGCCCACTTTCTCAATTTAATGCTAAGAAATTGGGCTTTTAATATTGGTATTTCCTTAATGTTGTAAATTGGAGTTTTGCTTATGGTGATACTTCATTAATTCCTTATTGCACTTTGCATTCTTTTGATCTTATGTTGTTCAAAATCCCACTTTGCCAAAAAGTTTTTTGTGGAAGTATAGCCTGATTTATAGAGAAAATCAATTTCAGCCTCATTCAATTCAAAATCAGTTGTGTTGATGTTCCCAGACGAAATTTTAATCGTACGTTCATTTGTTTCTTCGTTTAAATGTCGTAAATCATGGGCTTGAAGCATCGTTTTAAATATATTTTTGAAAAGGTGAAGCGGGGTTGGAATAACGGCATCTATGTTAACTTTATCTTTCACAAAACGAAAGCCAAAGGTTGGAAACCGAGGATTATCCGTATCGAATATCCATATTGGGAAGTTACTAAGTAAGCCGCCATCTAAAATATAGGATTTTTTACGGTCTTTTGATTTCCAAATAACTGGACGGAAGAAAAATGGTATAGAAGCGCTCATCATAACGGCAGTTGAAACTTTTAGATCTGAAGGCGTCATCCTATAACGATCTAAATCATCTGGCAAAATAAGCATTTGGCCATTCGATACATCTGAAGCAATAATCTTTAACTTTCCCTCTGGAAGATCTGCAAATGTCTTAATTCCTTTTTCTAAAAGAAGTGAATCCATCCATGTTTCCAAATAATCATTTTTATAGATTCCAAGATTAAACACTAGTCCAAGTAAGCTGCCAAAAATGGGAATTCGATTCAAGATCGTCCTGCCGCGAAGTTTTGAAAAATCAAGTTCTTGAAGATGCTTTCTAATCTCATAGCTTTTATAGCCGCTTGCTAAAAGAGCAGCGATTACGGCTCCTGCTGATGTCCCAGCTATTCTTTGCCATTCTACCTGTGCCTCTTCCATCGCTTGAATCGCTCCAACAAATGCAATTCCCCTGGCTCCACCACCTTCAAAAACAGCATCTGCCTTCAACTATTTACCTCCTCTATAAGATTCTTAAATTTCACTTTACTTTAGAGTCCAGGGAACAATAATCAACGTCCTTAAATTAAAGGATAATCGCGACTTTGGAATTAGTAAAGCTATTAGCTATATAACCCTCCCATTAGCCAAGGGCGTTGTCGATAGGGACCGATTGGAATTTGGATTAAGCGGGTTTTTCCTTGTGATTCCATCTTGTAAAGTTCATCACACAGGTTGGAATCATATCCGAGGAGCGGGTGCCCTCCCATTCCACTGGCTCCTGCCGATAAGAGTAATCGTTGCACGAGCATACCTGCCTCCATTTGTTGGATTCGATATCCTCTGTATCCGAGAGTAGTTTTATAGTAATCCTTAACTCCTGTGACATGTATGCAGAGTGGTACTTGGAGCAAATTCACATTATTTAACGACATACCAGATTGCAGCAGGAGTCGATGATCTCCAGGATGAACCTGAAGTAATGCATGGGCAGTGCTGTTATATTTGTACGCACCATTAGAAATTCCTTCAACATTATACACGCAGACATTTAGTGAGACACGTGACTCGTGCTTCTGATGAGTAGTATCCAAATCATTTCGATACAGAAAAGAATCCGTCGCCTCGTATAGAAGATTTGCTAGTTCGAGTTGACTTACCTTTCCTAAAATGAAATCCATGTCTGGAGAAAATCGCTTTCGACAAACAGACCCAAAATCATACGGCAGCCTCTGTGCATGTGGAAGAGCTACACCTTCACCCTCACAACTCCCATTCTCCTTGACGTCGATCAACGGAAACAAAGTTGTAGAATCCAGCATGGATACTTCATTTAACTTCGTTAACATTGGATACTCTTTAACCCTCTGTGAACGGACGTAGTGGTTTGATTGAATCTGTGGCAATTCTCGGGACAACTCCGCAGCAGAAACTATTCTGTCTTTTTCACTCCCGTTTGCTGACCATATGGTAGGTTCAACTGATAGGGGGATGACCGAATAGACGGACTCCTCCTTTTCAGATAAACCAAGCAAATGATTCATGGCCCGATCAAGAAATTGGAAGTATACCCCCGATTCAAAGCCAAACCGTTTCGATACTTCCAACAACTGTCCCATCAACACGCCTGCATCCAATCCCTGGAGACGGTAGGAAAAGTTATTGTATTTAAAAAAATTTTTCCAAAACATAGTCGATACAAAAACGGTCCCAAAACACGTTGAAATGTCACAGCGATTCCCAAGAGCCCTAGCTATATAGGAATCAAAATTTCCTTCCCGCAGCAATACTAAGCGATGATGTGCCACATCGTAATGATATACCCCAATTGGCAAATCCTCGATTTTTAAATATACGTATAATTCATTTGGATACAACGCACCACCCGAGGGAGCAAACCTTCTGTACGATTGCATGACGTCTGAATGGTCTGTAGCATCCAAGCTAAAGACTGATTGGCTAAATTGAGTAAGTCCGTAAACATACCAAAGAAAATGCCCGATTTTACGCAGGTCAGGCATGAAGGGCTGCTTTATTTCATCAAGTGTCAATGGTACTTCTAGAGATAATGGGACCACAGGCATTCCGCGGTATAGTTTATAAGGAAGTGGTTTATCCTCCCAATCTACTTCCCAATTAGCTATGCTTGCCTTCTCAATATCAAAATGCAAATTGTGCAAAAACTCATCTAGACTCATACTCTATCCCCCTAGTGATGCGCTTATGGAAACGGATGCGGATGTGGATTAAGCTGTTCAGGTGTCAGCGGTTCTTGCGAATATCCAAGTTCCATAGGGACCCTGAATACCCTATCCAGCCCTGTTACGCGTGTAAGGTGATGTCCAAATGTCATCGGCAGCATCCCCGGAATTAGCACTTTTACGCAATACAGTCCGTTTCGAGCCGTTTCCGGTGTCGTCTGGTCAACCACAATGACATCGAGATTTAAACTACGAAACACTTGAATGATATCCTGAAGATCATCGGTAAGATCTAGATGTGTTGACTTCCAATGGAATTCCTCATTAAATGATCGCAATGGACGACGATCGTCCAGCAAAAAATGCAGGCGCTCTTCTGCTTGCGGCAAACCGTACAGCATTCCATGATCATCCATTTGCTGCACCAACGTAGAATCGTGCAGCATTCGTACATATTCTTCCTGGTTCGCCTCTAATTTCTCATCCAAAGACAGCATCATACCAGCTAATTCGTGAACCGCCGTTTTCACCGCTCGTGCCGGGTCCAAATGAGATCCGGCCGCACAGATAAGATTCATCCCTTTTTCTTTTCTGTTTTTCGCTATGGCCAAAATACTTGGTATTCCATGCTCCATCGTTGAGTTATACAAATATAGATCATATTTCGCGACGGCACGCATCCGTTCTATCATTAACTGAAGCTCTTGGTCTTCAATGGAGGCTGGATCAAGACGCGGGAGGGACATCTGCGCGTACCAAGTCATTAGGAACGAATCACGTTCCACTACTTCCAAAATACCGTAGAGAATGGCCTCTTCTAGACTTCCGCCCAGCGCACATCCATTGGAAGTTTCATAGACAAATCCTCGTGATCCCGAGCCCAAACTATAATAGGCAAGCAGCTCTGGAACCAGAATCGGACGCTCTTGCAAAAACGAATATCCCCATACCCAATCAATTGGGCGATCTGGATCAAATTCTGTAAATGGAAAACCAGCTCTCTCATACTGTTCTTTTGCGTGCACACCAACCTCAATCGGATGGAGTGCTTGATGCTTCAAATGATTATAACTGTCATGAACCACGGTCTGTTTTCCACGGGGTTCAAGTCCACAGTACCGCTCCAACCCTTCTAAAATGGCCGTTAATTCACTAACCGTGAATGAGTTCGTTCGGCCTGCTGTTCGTTCATCCCCCTCGAATAAAGGCAAATTTACACTTACATCAGCAAATGTGTGCACAAGGTTAACCATTTTATCATTCAAAAGGCCTGTGCGTTGATCAAGATAGTCATTAGCGAGAACCTCATTCAGGTCATCCAACGAACGGCTGCGATAACTGTCCCTCGTAACCTTCGGACTTGGCTGCAGAGAAATCCGAGCCATCGCTGGTGTATCATCAGGTAATGAACTACAAACCTGACACAAGGGGACGGGCAGAAACTTGTGCCAGGAATTCTTCAATGTTTTCAGATTGATAAAACATACCTTGCCTTCAGATTGGGCCTGATTACCTTGGATAATTCTTTGGATTTCTTCCATTACTAGGTGCGCCATGTGAAAAAGACTCATACGTGCGGCCCAAGGTTCCCCCTGCATTCCACCTGTTCCCTGCAACTTCTTTTGTATTTCCCACATCTCTATCCGGTCGTGTCCTGTCATAAGACGCCTCAGATCTGTACATTGAGAACACCCTGGCATACCCGGGCGAACAAGTGGTCCAATTACGCCCTCTCCAAAAGAAACAAAACCTCTCAGCCAGGGAGTGTGGGTTCGATGAAACACCTCTTCTGCTTTTTGATGAACAGAGGGATTCCATGCATCATGTAACACCAATGCCAAATCAATCCTTCCGGGTACGATTGCTCCGAAATCAGTTTGGCGAAATACCAAGTATTGAGAGGAAAGTTCTTCACATATGTGGTCTGCCAGCAGTCCTTCTCCTACAACCAACATGACAGCACTCACGTTAACCCCTCCTCTTGAACCAATACCCCAAATATCCCTGCCAATCCCTCTTTCAAAGATGGTTCTAGTTCTAGTTCATATACAAACAACTGCTTTCCGTTCCGTCCCAAGATTTCCATAGCATTCAGCAAGTTTTTGGATTGTATACTCTCTTCACACGCAGGAATTTTAATGCTTAGTGGTACTTTTTCATCCAGAATCACGGACGAAACCTCCAGTGATCGTGCCATAACGAATTCCTCTTCATTTTGCACATTGAAAATTGCCTGTTGCAGTGCATTTCGTAATGCCATTGTGATATTCAAATCGACACTGCCATACCATCCGTCATGGGTACCAATCCACACAACCGGGAATCCAGACACTTCCTCGCCGATTCCTATAGTCGGTGCTCCCCGCAACGTCTTCAGTGCCTGCAAATAATACTGACAGCGTTCATCTTCTACCGTACTTACCTGCACCGGGAAGACGGAATAATCCTCTGCAAGGCTTTGTTTGATCAACTCTTCGTCCAAGAATCTTTGTAATCCCCGGCAAACACTTTCCGAGAATGTTTCACCTGCGCCCACCTTCACGTCCGGAGGTAGATCGAGCGATCCGACTAGTTGTGATACATAGTTTTCAATTCCGGACAAACCCGCTTCCCTTCTTACCTCCTCATGTGTCAGACCTGTACAGACAATATCACCCAATAGATCAGCTGGCCCTTCTGCCAATGGGTTGACTGGCTGAACTCGGCACTGAGCCAATGGCAGCTGCTTTAAATCACCCTCCTCCCAAATGTGAAAAATTCCGGATACCTTAGAGGTCAAATGGTTAAAGGATAGGAGTAACTTACCCGGATCTCCTCTTTCGGTTGCTTGTTCTAATCGCATATCTAAATCTTCAACCAATCTGGAAGATATTTGTCCTGTCACCAGTGAATGAGGCAGAAACGAATGCCAGTTTCCTTCTAACGTTTCCAAATCTAGAAGAAAGAATTGATTCTTCTGTTCCTTTTCGGTCACACCCGTAACGTCTTTAAACAACTCAAATACGATGACATTTGCAAGCATGGCTAAGGGTGTCGAAGAAGAACCATAAAATTTCTGCTCTCTAAAGAGAGCCCCTTGGTGAATACGGCGCCAAGCAGACTCCCAGTCGGCCTCTGAGTCTGCATGTACTAACGGACCCGCTAAACCCGCCTGCTCTAAACAGATAGCAGGGAGAAACACTTTCTTCTCTTCCTTGCTAACCCTATGTAGAAGTCGGAGTTCCTCTACATCATGCTGTTCTGACACATATAAAATATAATCAAACGGTTTCACTATTTCCTCCCAAGTACTTTCCCCCTGCTTGTTTAGAGTGACCTCCTCGATCTCCACATCAGGGTCTGTTTTCCGGGCATGTGCCACGAGTTCCATCAACCTCTGTCTATTGGTCTGAACACTGTCAGTAATCAACGTTTGGAACTTGGGCAATCCGGAATCAAGTAACGCCGCAACCAACGAAACAAAAAAAGGACCGGAACCTACTGCTAACACTTTTGCTTGACGATAGTTCTGGAATCGAAACCCACCCGAATCAAGCAAATTATCCACAAATTCAATTTGTGAAGCATACTTTTTTAGAACCTGTTCTTTCAATTGATGCGGACGGTCTTGGCTCACATCTCGAACAAACCCATTTCGATAAAGGGCTTCTGCAATTTCAAACACTCTATCTCGATAAGCCACCGGCAAACCGTTAGTCAAATACTCCAAGGTGTACTCGCCATTAAACATGGGGATCAGCTTTTCAACCCATTGATCAATCATACTGCCTTCCATACGGAACGAACTTACATTGTTCCGAAAAAACACACCACTGTTTGGATCAGGGAGAAAAAACGTGTCCCTTTTCACTTTCAAACGCATAGAAGGGTTCATATTCGTCATTACGTTCCTCCTTAGCCGAAGCTTTTTCTCATATTTATCATCACTATCATCCTATGTATCTCAATTTGTCCCTTATGTTAATGGTTGTAGAGAAGAGCCCCTACATCCATTGTAGGGACTCTTCTCCTCTTCATATGCAATTGGAGTTTTCGTTATAGATTGAAAACGAGCACCCGCTTTAGCGATGGCCTCCGCCACCACAACGATGACCGCCGCCACCGCCACAACGATGACCGCCTCCGCCGCCACACCGGTGACCGCCTCCGCAGTTATGTCCTCCACAGCGATGACCGCCGCAACGATGGCCTCCGCAGTTAAAACAACTAAAGCAATTAAAGCAGTTGAAACAGCTAAAGCAACTAAAACAGCTAGAACAACGGCCAAAACCACCCACACCTAGGAAAATTCGATCCTGATCATTATAGTATGGGGTCTGGTCATAAGGAACTGCTTGGGTCGCTTGGAAATCGCCAAGATTTAATCCCTGGAGTTGACTATGGAAATCATTCATTTTTATTACCTCCTTATATATTTAAAAAAGGCCGCAGCTAATTGAAATGGGCAAAGAACAAACTTATAAATAGGTAAATACACTGCATTACCTTCCCCACAAAATATGTACAATAGGTGGGTATTGCTACCATTACAAAAGCCTAATTATAAAGGTTTCGTTGAAAAATCCATTCGCATATTCTATCTTTCAGTAATATTATCGAAAAAGAATAAAACTTTTTCGAAAAAAAATCCCTTTTGTGTAAACAGTTCTAACCTGTCTACACAAAAGGGATTTTCAATTAGTTGACATAATAATGTTATTTGCACCTATTCATTTTGAATCAATTATCATTTTTTGACAATGGTACGAAAAAGCATCTTTCCGTCCCTCAGCTCTATTAAATGTTCGTTAATTGACCGTTTATTAGCGCTTTATCTAATTCTCTTACTTGATCATAAGACTGTAAGAGATCCTCCGGGACCAATTTTCTCCCATAAATCCAAGCATTCATCTCTATTTGAGTTTTTAACTTTGCTATTTCATCGTCTTCACCATACTTGAGAGTCTTAAGATCATGTTTATTTTTCTTAAAATCCAAGTAATAACCAATTACATGATACAGAATTATTTTCACAAGATTTTCATCTGTCTCTTTCATTCTGATTTTGCTAATATACCCGTTAACTTGAAGGTAATTAAATTTAATCGTATTGGTTGAAACGTTGTAACTCATAGGTACAGGTAGTTTATTATTAATTTCATAGTCTATCTCTAAATGGTGCATATTTAATGTATCTTCAATGATTTTCTCGATGTTCCAGATTTTAAGCATGTTATGTACACTTCCCTTTAAGAACTACTTCATCGTATTTTGAATTTTCTCTATACTTATCAATCTTACACATAATTTTTAAATCTTTAAAGCAATTAATCAAATTTTAATAGAGATAGAATAAAACGATTCACTCCTAGGTGTCAAATTGGAATTATCGATAAAATCATGATACAGTAATATTTTTGAAAGTGTTTAGGATTAGACGATTGGAGTGAAGGATGAAATTGAATATATTATGGGATTTTGATGGAACACTTTTTGATACATATCCAGCACTGGTTGAGGGTTTTATAGAACTAAGTCAGCAGGACCTTGAAGCTGTTGAAGTTTTAAAATGGCTAAAGATAGATTCTTTAACTGCCTTTAAACATTATGGGATTGATGAGGATAAACGAGCAGAATATAAGCGTATTGATAAACAGTACTCAAAAGAACACAGTAAGCCTTTTGAGCATTTAGAGGAAGTTTTATCAGCCGCTGATAACAATATTATTGTGACCCATCGTGATATGGAATCTACGATCTATCTTCTGGAGAAATATCACTTAACCCGCTACTTTAAAGAAATTGTCTCCGTTGAAGAACAAGGATTTGACAGAAAACCTCACCCTTCTTCTTACGAATATGTCTTGAAAAATCATCAAATTGATTTGGTAGTTGGAGATAGGGAATTAGATTTACTTCCGGCAAGAAAATTAGGGATTAAAACAGTTGCCTTTCAAAATCAAAACATCGAAGCTGATGTTCATTTAGAAACCTACGAGGATTTTATTGCTTCTATCCTCAATAAAAAAAGCTTGTAGAATGGTCTCATCGACTTTTCTACAAGCTTTTTTTTATAATAGTGATTTATTTTACAATAAACACTGGGCATGGTGCCTTTTGTACGACATAATGGCTGACGCTTCCCAAGAATAGTTCCTTCAGTCCACTTAAACCTCTGCTTCCCATTACGACAAGATCGGCATCATTTTGCTTTACAAACTCAACAATCATTACTCCAGGATTACCTTCCATTACCACTGATTTTGTCTTATTCGGCAGCGATTGAATTTCTTCGTCAATTTCTTTACGTATGGCATTAACTTCCTCACGCTGCGAGTCCTGGATTGCCTCAAATGCATAACCATATGTGTAAACCATTGGTCTTACAGGCTGTGTGACCATAAAAACTACTAATTCAATTTTCATATCTTGTTTTGCCAGATTCATTGCCATTTTCAATGCTTTTTTACTTAAATCAGAATGGTCATATGCTACTACGATTCTTGAATAATCCGTTAACATTACTCTCATCCTCTCAAGAATAATAACTTTATTTCCTACTTTTATTATACGTCTGTCATTTTTATTTGTGGTGCCGAGATAGTGACAACTTTGTTCCAATTAAATAAAAAATCTCTGTACAGGACATTATTTCACCGATTCCATCATTTTCACTGGCCATTCTTCAAGTTTATAGGCCATGTCCCAAAACATATATTCAAGCTGACAACTGATTAAGAAATGTTCCTTCATCTTTTCCTTTTCCCTCTCTGTTGCTCCCTTTGCCCACTCATCTAGACGGGCACAAAACTTAATGGTTATCGAATCGGTAATAGTACCATAAAAACTGATCCATTCATAAAAAGGGTGTGAAGGATCTGGATTCACCTCAGTTAATAATTTCTTCCCAATTTCCCAATACGTCCACGGACACGGCAATAACACTGCAAGAATTTCCCCTAATGTTCCTTCGTGTGCAACTGTTAGCATATGACGGATATACTGATGTGCTGATGGAGATAATGGAAATCCGTGTAATTCCTCGTAAGGAACACCCGCTACTTGGCAAAAGTTATTATGTGGATGGATTTCACTGTTTAAGATAAAAGAAATCTGCTTATTAAACATCTCCATTTCTTCACGACTCTCACATTTGGAGACTGCAATTCCATAGATTCGTATAAAAGAATTCAAATATTCAAAGTCCTGTTTCACATAATGAATCAATTGCTCGCTTTTTAATTCCCCCTTGGCAATTCCCTGAACAAAAGGATGGTCAAAAATCGCTTGAAAGATTGGATTTGCTTCTTTTCTTAATTCTGCTGAAAAACTCATAATATTATCCCCCTTATTGGTTTAACAGAGAAGACACGAAAGGGCGGCTGAAGATCAAAACACGAAAAAACCGCCCCAAAAATGGAGCGGCTGAATAATGATTTATCCAAACACAGACTCCACTTTCCTACGCTAGTATGAACTAGATCAGGTTCAAAGGGTCCAAGATAACTCTTGTCTCAGCCACAAATCGGCTCCCCTAGTGGTCTTCCTATTAATTTAATTTTCACTCTACACTCAGTTTTCAGTAAAGTCAATCAATTTACATCTAAGCTTAAAAGATAATCCACTTTATCCATAAAAAAATCCCTTCTGTGAGACAGGTTCCTGCCTGTCTGCACAAAAGGGATAATCATTATGCTACTTTTTTGATATCTACTCTTTTGCCTTCTTTAAGCTTTTTCTTATAATCAGCTGTTGCTGTGAAAAGAACGTCTGTAGAGGAGTTAAGTGCTGTTTCAAAAGAATCTTGTAAAACTCCGATGATAAAGCCTACTCCCACTACCTGCATCGCAACATCATTGGAGATTCCAAATAAGCTACATGCTAAAGGAATCAATAATAGTGAGCCGCCCGCAACACCTGAAGCACCGCAAGCAGCTACAGCAGCTAATACGCTTAGGATAATGGCTGTAGGAATGTCCACATGAATACCTAGTGTATGAACAGCAGCTAGTGTTAAAACAGAAATCGTAACGGCAGCACCAGCCATATTGACTGTTGCACCTAATGGAATGGATACGGAATAAGTATCTTTATCTAAATCTAGTTTTTCACACAATTTCATATTTACCGGAATGTTGGCCGCAGAGCTGCGTGTGAAGAATGCAGTAATTCCACTTTCCTTTACACACTTGAATACAAGCGGGTATGGGTTCTGACGGACATTCACAAATACGATGAGCGGATTGACAACGAACGCTACAAAGAGCATACATCCAATCAAAACAACAAGTAATTTTCCATAGCTTAATAGAGACTCGAGTCCGTTTGTTGTAATGGAATCAATCACTAGACCCATGATTCCTAATGGTGCAAGCTTGATAACCCATGTAACCATTTTGGATACGGCATCTGAAAAATTAGAAATCATTGTTTTTGTCGAATCAGGAGCATTTTTTAAAGCTAAACCAAGGACGATTGCCCATGCTAAAATACCGATATAATTTGCATTTGCAATGGCATTAACTGGGTTATCAACAACATTCAGCAGTAAAGTTTTGAGAACTTCTACCACACCGCCCGGAGCCACCAAATCCTCGGCACCCTTCGTAAGTGTGATATTAACAGGGAAAATAAAGCTTACAACAACCGCAATTAATCCAGCTAGAAACGTTCCTAATAGATATAGGGAAATTATCGATTTCATATTCGTTTGCTGACCACTCTTATGCTGAGCAATAGCAGACATTACCAGGAAGAGTACCAATACTGGTGCAATAGCTTTTAAAGCACCAACAAATAATGAGCCTAAAATGACTACTGGTTTTGCCACTTCTGGAATCGCAACCGCCAGGATAATACCAATCAATAAACCAATAGATATTTGTTTTACCAGACTAATTTGATTCCACTTTTTTAATAAATTTTTCATAGATGTACCCCTCCATCTCGTATTAGACCACTTATCACCGTTACAAAGTACCCATCAGTGAGCTGACAATTCGCCCATCTATTTATAACAATTTAAGGTATCCTCTTCCCCTCTTGGAAATTATAAATTCTAACAAATAGAATTATAATGAATATTTAGATATATTACAATAGCTAATTTGTAAGATTAGTATAACAAGTGTAACGTCAAAAATCAATAAAATGTGAATATTAACTATTATTTTTGATATATCGTTCGTTTTTTAATGTATGTAAGCATTTCATAAACTTTTAATGTTCGTTTTTAACAAATGCACCAACTATCTATCACCCTGTGTTGCCATATTATAGAAATTATTTTGGGAATAGGTAGAAAGTCTAGAGGAAAATGGGAGGATTTACTTTCTCCCCCCATCTCATAAAATACATAAAGGAGGTTAAGTTAAAATGATAAAAAGAGTCATCGTCCTTGCCATTCTTATAACCATATTATTCGTATTATTTATAGTAAAATCCCAAACCAGCCCAGTGATCAATCAAAGCAATGATTCCTCTGAATACAAAATAGTTGATTATAAAATTACGGAAATTATCGACAATCAATACTACGGAAAGAGTGAAGATGGAACCAAGATTGTTTTTTCAGCTGAAATCATTGATTCAAGTGTAAAAATAACAGTTGATGATATGGTCACTGTGTATTTTGAAAAAGATAATGTAGGTAAAGGATTAGTAAAAGTCGAAAAGAAATAGGAATTTTTCCATCAAAAAGAACCTCAGCTTCAGTTCTGAGGTTCTTTTTGATGTTAATACTTGGACGTATTATGGTTACTCTTCCATTTGTTCGACTAGTAGGTTAGCGTAT
Organism: Bacillus sp. CZDM1; assembly: GCF_055502545.1. Taxonomy (NCBI): domain Bacteria; kingdom Bacillati; phylum Bacillota; class Bacilli; order Caryophanales; family Bacillaceae; genus Bacillus; species Bacillus sp. CZDM1. The sequence goes on from NZ_JBUESO010000002.1 coordinate 498,039, forward strand.
GTTTCTCCGCCTGTTCTCGTTAAATGAACGCCATCCTGTGCAAAATACTCTGGATGACCCTCACTGGCACTATACCAATCTACGAGAACAGTATTGGGTACACTTTTAACAACTTCTTCTAAGGTTTGGTTCACGTTCGTTTCCCATGGCCTAGGTACGCGGCAATTTACTAAATATACTTTTTTATTTTCCAGATCTTTGATTAAATTTACTAAGTCTGTTTTAACAAAAGACCCATTGGTGCCAAGCTGGATAAATACATACTCCCCTAATTGCCCACTTCCCGCAAGCATTCTAATCACCTCCGGCACCTCTGACATTTGCCGGCCGACACGGTAATCAATTGTCGCTTCGGGGTAATGTTTTTTAAAGTATGGAGCGACATCATGAAGAATCGAGTCTCCAATAACCGTAATGATCTTCAAATCAGGCTCTGGTTTCGTTATTTCCTCTTCAGGCACAGGAACTTTGGCTGGATCTTCGTTAAATTTTATTTCTTTGAATGCTTCTATTATTAAGGCTTCTTGATACGGAACCACGACAGTTGTTTTCGAAGCAAATACCACACATATTCCTACAAATGATGCAATCAATGCAGCACAGCTTCCTAAAACGATCCTTTGATGATTGATTGGCAGACCTTTTAAACCTGTAAGAAGCGTTTTTAACTTCCCCTCCCGAATCGGTACTTCCACAAATCGATAGGATAACTCTGATAGTATCAATGTGAAAAATATCTGTAAGATGATTCTCCAAAGGTTTAATCCATCTGTATTCACAATCGGTGTTGTTAAGATAATAATCGGGTAATGCCACAAATAAATGCCATAGGATCGAACCCCCATCCATTGGAGAGGCTTTACACTGAGCCATTTTGCGAGCTTACTAGCTGGATGAGCTAATGCCGCTACTTCTAAAGTGGTAATGATTGATAAAAGTAGCATGCCGCCCTGATAATGAAACGGGTCAAATTGCGATGTAATCACAAATAGTGTGATAATCAGCAATAAACTTGTTATTCCTACAATCTCAAGAACGATACTAGCATGCCTTGGTAAAGTTTTAGATAATCTCTGGCTTGGCCAAACGAAAGCAAGTGCTGCTCCTAGAAGAAGTGAAAAAGCTCTTGTGTCTGTTCCATAATAGACACGGGAAGGATCCTCTCCAGGTATATAAAGGAATGCCATTAACCAAGCTGAAATGACGCCCCCGGCCAGTACAGCCAGCACACGAAACCTTTTCTTTTTTATAAAAGTAGAACCAAGAATCATCAGCAGCGGCCATATTAGATAAAATTGCTCCTCAATGGCCAGAGACCATAGATGAGTAAAGGGTGATGCAGGACCGAAGCTATCAAAATAGGAAACTTCATGAAAGATGTACCACCAATTTGTCATATAAAGAAGCGAAGGCAAAAAATCTGAACGTAATTTGTCGAACGAAGGATGATTCGAAAATATCACCCATAAGGTAACGGTAAAAATCATCACCAATACGGCAGGAGCCAGTCTGCGAAAACGTCGAATCATAAAGCGAAGGTAGTCAATTTTATTCGTTTTATTCCATTCATCAATAAGAATGTCTGTGATCAAGTAACCTGACAAAACAAAGAAAACCGTTACACCTGAAAACCCGCCCTGAAACCAAGGGATATTGAGATGGTATAGAATAACACCCATGACAGCAACAGCTCTAAGTCCATCAATCCCCGGCATATATCTGCGTTTATTGTTGCTTGAGATTGACATTGCATCCTCTCCAAATTCATTTTAGAAAAAAGATGGGTATACGTTGAAAAACATGTACATTTTCTATTCCGCCTTAAGGGTCGATTACTATTAATGAGTATGCTTTTAAGTAAAAGTCTATGAATTTTAAGCATGGGCTATAGGAACATTTCTCACACTTTTATACAGTTCGGGAAAATGGCACTAAAAAAATGAACAAGACCCCTGTGCTAATAAGCCCGGAGGTCTTTCTTTTTTACTAAGAGGTAAAAATGGTTAAAGGAAAGCGACAATAACCGAACAGAAACCGACAACCGTAATAATGATACCGCCAAACATGGTTGACAAACTATACAACCTGGAAGGCTCTGTGCCATCATTGGATTTCCACCTTTCGGTCAATAACCAAAAAAGTGAAGGTTCAATAACCATACTAACACCTATAATGATTAGAAATATTCCAAGCGCTAACAATTATTACTTCCCCCTTTATCTCCCTCATACTAAAACATACGCCAAAACAAGTTGTTACGTTCATCTCTTTATAAAAAGAGAAAAAGGCACCAATCAATAAATTGACTGGTGCCTGACATCAAATTTTTGAAAATCTACCACATTTTAAATGCTTAATATTTATATTTAAAAAATATCTTTCGGCGACTGTCTTGTGATTCTTTTGACTCATGGTTATTTCTTTTGGTACTTATTTAATTTGGAAGTGATCGATACTGGCTTTCTTTCCTGTTTGATCAGTTTTAAGTTGGAGGCCCAACGGATTCCAGACTCGTAATTTTGAGTATTTTCCTTTTTTACAAGGTCCTGTAAGCGTTCTTTATTCTTTTCTATTGATTCCTCTACGGCGAGCATCCGGCGAGTTGGGAAGGATAGTCCAGCAAGTATAGTTGTGATGGTAGGGTCGGATTCCGAGATATAGGTTCCTTCAAATAATTGCAGCGGTTCCCCCACTCTTTCAAAGATGGACGGTACATTTATCAGCTTTGAAATACTCTCTGGCCCTTCATAGATTAGCCCAGCACGAATGACTCCTTGTGATTCAACAGGGCAGAAAATTGAATTCTCCCATGAAACCTGTACTTTCTTTGATACCTCCGAGGTATTTTTCGCTTCCGTAATGGGAGCGGAAGAAATAATCGTAACACCTCTGGATCCAAGGATATTCATTAAGTCTGTTTCATCAAAATTGCCAAAGAAGGAACTCTTCTTCGTTATTTTCAGAAGATGGTTAATAGACTCTATAGCTTGAAGATTAGCAGAAAGGTAAATTTCGTGTTTACTGGATTGTGGTTTCAATTTACGCATTTGATCGTTATCGACGAGGAATACAGAAGAAATGCCTTCGATATTGGAAAGTTCCTCGATGCACTCCGCGGTATTAATGCGATTTCCCGCTAATACATTCCGTTCAGGGATAACCGCTATCGCTCCCACTTTGATACCAGGCAGCTGATCGATTAACAGATCAATTAACATCGGACTCATACCTGAACCCGTGCCCCCGTCTGTTGAAAAAGCCACTAATAGAAGCTTGATGTTTTTAAAGGAACTGTTAACAAAATCAATAATCTCCTTATAATTTTCTTGAAGCGCACGTAATCCTAATGAACGATCCTGACCGGCACCATTGTATCCTGGAACAAAAAACTTTTTTTCTACTCGAGTATTTACAACACCATCTCTTTGATTCGTATTAATGAGAGCTGTTGGAAAATTCAAGGCTGATGCAATTTCTGCAATATTCCCGCCTGCTTGACCTACACCCAAGATTCCAATTGATTTCACGAAACACGCCTCCTTAGTAAACTAATAATCTAAGTTGTACAATTTAAAAGAATCTTTAACCAAATATGGAGTTGGAAAAACAATCCTCATACCATTTTTACTATTTAGATGAGCATATTATGACCAAAATTGGTCCCTGCCCTTTTTATTTGTCATATCTAAGTCATGCGCTATTGGAGTAGTATCAGGATGCGGATTTACAACGATAAGGAAATCCAAATATAAAAAAACCTAATTTCTCGGTATTTTAAGTGAGAAATTAGGCTTTAGTATTTCATTAAAGTGTCCGATTTGTTGAAGACCTATTAATCAGATTCGAACCGATGACCGGGGATGATCTTACTTTACTTTTTTGAAGATTGAACTCTTCCTACTTTAATTATAACAGATAAAATATGGGCAAAATAGACTGTTTATTCCACTTTACTACTGCTAAAATGCAATAGAACTTTAGATTTGGTTGGAGGAATCATTGATTCGAATTAAGTAAAACGATTACTTAGGAGAGATGTAGAATGAGTTCATTGGTTCTTGGTTTTCTGGAAATGGAAAATACACAGCTTTCGCTCGTTGGCGGCAAAGGGTTAAATTTAGGAAAATTATCAAAAATTAAAGGAATCCAAGTACCAGAAGGATTTTGTGTAACAACACTGGGATATCAGAAAGCCATCGAACAAAACGAAACATTTCAAGCAATGTTGGATCAACTAACACTGTTAAAAGTTGAGGATCGAAATCAAATAGGTGAAATCTGCAGGAAGATTAGACAACTCATTATAAAAGTAGAAATTCCATCCAATGTTGTGAAAAAAGTTACTCACTATCTCTCCCAGTTTGGCGATGAACATGCTTATGCCGTGCGTTCTAGTTCGACTGTGGAGGATTTACCACACGCCTCGTTCGCTGGCCAGCAAGACACTTATTTAAATATCATCGGAACCGAAGCAATCTTGCAGCATATCAGCAAATGCTGGGCATCTCTGTTTACGGATCGTGCGGTCATCTATCGTATGCAGAACGGATTTGACCATAGACAGGTTTATTTATCTGTTATCGTTCAAAGAATGGTTTTCCCACAGGCATCAGGAGTATTATTCACCGCTGACCCGATTACTTCAAACCGAAAAATTCTATCCATCGATGCCAGTTTCGGACTTGGAGAAGCATTGGTCGCTGGCTTGGTCTCCCCCGATTGTTATAAAGTACAGGAAGATAAAATCGTCGATAAGAGGATCGCAGCTAAAAAAGCGGCTATCTATGGAGTAAAAGAAGGCGGAACAGAGACAAAACAGATCAACCCTGATCAACAAAAAACTCAAACACTTACCGAAAATCAAATTTTACAATTGGCACGCATCGGAAGACAAATCGAAGCTTATTTCGGCAGCCCACAGGATATTGAATGGTGTTTGGTTGATGATACCTTTTATATCGTCCAGAGTCGTCCCATTACTACCTTATACCCCATTCCCGAAGTGAACGATCAAGAAAAGCACGTCTATGTTTCTGTTGGCCATCAACAAATGATGACCGACCCCATGAGTCCATTGGGATTGTCTTTTTACCTGTTAACGACTCCTGCACCGATGCGTACAGCTGGTGGAAGATTGTTTGTTGATGTCACACCTATGCTGGAAATGGTAGTAAATACCCTGGGTCAATACGATCCGCTCATAAAAGACGCACTGATGACACTTTTAGAGCGCGGAGATTTCGTAAAATCAGTATCAAATGATAGAAAAGCACCGAGTCCAAGCAGAAACAATACAAATATGCTGGCAGAAATAGAAAACATTCCGACCATCGTTTCTGATTTAGTTAAGAGCAATCAAGCATCAATAGATGAGTTAAAACAAAACATCCAAACGAAATCAGGAACGGATTTATTAGATTTCATTCTAGAAGATATCCAGCAATTAAAGAAGATTTTATTTGACCCTCAAAGTTCTGCTGTGATCATGGCTGCTTTCAATGCTTCATCATGGATCAATGAAAAAATGAACGAGTGGTTAGGTGAAAAAAACGCTGCAGACACACTTTCTCTATCTGTATCAAACAATATTACTTCGGAAATGGGTCTGGCGTTATTGGATGTTGCAGATGTGATTCGTCCTTATCCAGAAGTAATTGCTTATTTACAGCAGGTAAAAGATGATACCTTTTTGGATGACCTGGTCAAGTTTGAGGGTGGACAGGAAAGCCAAGATGCAATAATCGCTTATCTCAAGAAATACGGAATGCGATGTGCAGGAGAAATCGATCTGACGAAAACACGTTGGAGTGAAAAACCTTCAACACTTGTCCCATTGATTCTGAGTAACATCAAAACAGATAAGCCTGGTGCTGGCAAACGAAAATTTGAGCAAGGGCTGCAAGTTGCTTTGGAAAAAGAACAAGAGATAGTAGATCGATTGAAGCAATTACCGGATGGTGATCATAAAGCCGAAGAGGCAAAACAAATGATTCGACTGCTACGGAATTCCATCGGATATCGTGAATATCCTAAATACGGGATGATTAATCGCTACTTCGTTTATAAGCAGGCTTTACTGAAAGAAGCCGAACAACTCGTACAATCCAAGCTTATTCATGAAAAAGAAGATATCTACTATCTCACTTTTGAAGAGCTTCAAGAAGTCGTACGTACAAACAAACTGGATTACCCGGGTTGCATGGTCGAGCAGCAAGCAGAGCTTGCGACCAGACAGATTATCAACAAACGAAAAGACGAGTATAAATTTTATGAAAAACTAACTCCCCCACGTGTGATCACGTCTGATGGTGAAATCATTACAGGTCAGTACAAACGAGAAAATCTTCCAGCACAGTCGTTCGTAGGTCTGCCTGTTTCTTCCGGAGTAATAGAGGGCCGGGCACGTGTCATTTTAAACATGGAAGATGCTGATTTAGAAGATGGAGATATTTTAGTCACCTCTTTTACAGACCCTGGCTGGACACCGTTATTTGTCTCCATAAAAGGTCTCGTCACCGAAGTTGGCGGACTGATGACCCATGGAGCAGTTATCGCACGTGAATATGGCTTACCGGCAGTTGTTGGAGTGGAAAATGCTACCAAACTAATAAAAGATGGGCAGCGAATTCGTGTACATGGAACAGATGGGTATATCGAAATATTGTAATCGCTGAATAAGTCTAATATAAAATAATAGCACCGCTCATGTGATTACCAAGAGCGGTGCTGCTATTGAAATGATACTAAATGCTGCATGTTTTGTTTCATTTTAAACCTTAAAAAGTGCCTCTAAATTCTTAATGCCTTACTTGCCATTTCAATTAATTCATTAGATTCCTTCCCATTATCTTGTGCGATTGTTCTTAAGGATCGCTCATAAATCGCTGCTTTTTCTGCCATTTCAAATAACCATTTTAAATCTTCTCGATGAAAATGGAATTGAGGAATATCATCATGTCTGCCCTTATAATCTAATTCTACAAATGCCTTCAATTGCCTATATCTTAACTTATCCAAATTACCTACCGTCCCTCCCTATTACACCATCACAACTTGTTAAATTATATTCAACAGAATAAGGTTTCATGACCATGTGACCAAGGGTGACCATGGGGACGGTTCTAATGGTTTTTTTAAACTAAAATGAGTGCCTGGCACCGATTAACTGATTGGTACTGGCACTCAGATCCCCGGAAAATCTTTTTGATTTCATTATTGGGGAAAGACCTTATTCCATTTCACTTTTCCACGTTCAACTCCCAGAACCCCTGGAAGTAGGATACCTTTTCTTCCGTAAAACTGCTATTATAAGCAGCATTAGTGGAATAAGGATTTGTACAAAAAAAGAATAAATAGGGAATACGATAAAATTATACTCGCTTTCAACCATTTTGTTAGGAGTTCCCCACATGGAGAACAATATATTCAGAAAACCTAATGGAAATACAATTGGCCGGTAATCGGATAGGTTCAGCAATTGAGCCGCACATAATACAATGGCATATAAGACGACTGAGAATTTGATGAACGTCCCCGCTACCCACATCGCCATGAGGATTGACTCTAGATGTTCCAAGAAGCCAGCAACACTAATATACCGAGATGCTGAGAATAGTGGATATAAATACCTTGATGTAGTTCCCCCAAATAGAAAAAGAATAAGAAAGTTTGTTACGATAAATGTGATCAAGACAGAAAATACAGAGATTTTTCCCCATTTTCTTCCTTTTTCAGTGTCAGATAAATAGGGAAATAGAAATGCAACGAGTAAAAATTCAGCAAACCATCCGCCTGGTACGATAGATCCCTTTAATGACGGCATAAGCCCATTTTCCAAAATTGGCAGCATATTTTTATAATCTAATTCAGGAAGAAGCAATATGATAAGGATTACTATAGATAATACATAAAGTGGAATGAAAAACTGGGCAACCCTAGCCAATACTTCTATCCCTCCCCGTACGGCAAAGGAACAAACGAGAACCATCGTTAAACTAACCAAAATTTGCGGTGTTTTTGGTAAAAAAGCTCCATTAATGAACTCCGAATAAATTCTAATCCCCCCGCCATTCATTTGTAAATAAAAGACCAAATATATAAATCCGAGAATCTTACCAAGGATTCTTCCAGTAATTTGTTCACTGTATTGAATAATGGTTTGCTTTGGATAAAACTTATGTAGCTGAAAGGCGATATAAATTGGAATAAAACCTAAGAAGGATGCCCAAAACGGCGAGAGCCAGAGGTCGTTATGGGCATATTTCGCCGTAGCTGCCGGAACAGATATGATTCCTGTCCCAACGATTACAGGGTACATCATGATTCCCATCTGTTGGGCTGAAATCTTTCCTTTTTCAATCATTTTCTTCACCTATTCATTAAGGTAATAAAATTTCTATTACATATTATTGAAGCAGCATTCCTAGAGGCCTAAAAATCTTATCAATAAATTGATTGGGTCCCGGCATATCCGGAAAATAAACGAGAAGGACAGCCAACAGCCATCCTGCCATCGTTAACGCTATAAAGGTCCGTTTTTCCCTTTTTTTGTTTTTTTCCATTTTCGGCCATTCATATAATGCCATAAGAATAACCACAACAGTAATCCCGAATACTGACGCTATATTCATTTTTCTCGTACCTCTTCTTCCGATATCCCCTGAGGTGAAGTGGACAAACCAGGTCTCTTTATATACGCCTTCGCTTGAATTTCAATATTTATTTCCGGAAATTTCTCCTCCCACTGATCCTTTACTTTTGACCACTGATCTGGATATTGACGGTGAAATATTTCTGCAAAACCCAAAATATCAACCTTCATCTCTTTTTGAACCTGTTCAAGTGCCAAGCGAATTCGCTCTTTGATTTCAGCTTCCATTTGTTTTTGAAGCTTTTTCACAACCTCTGGATTCATTAGATTTAACTTCGTTTCATTTTCCACTGCATCATCTTCTGTTGTAACCTTAATCGTCATTTTCCAGTTATCGTTTTCAATTTTCGGGATCAACTCCGTACGAGAACGAAGGAGATCAAATGAAATCTGACCTTCAGCATCTTCTGGTTTGATGGTTACGGCAGCCAATTTAATTTCATTTCTTAGCCATAATAACCCTCGTGATAGCTCCTCATCCATTCGACCAATCATTTTATCCTTCTTAAAAACAGCCGTTCCATACACTTGTACCCCTCCCTTCCCTTGAACTTCCTTTTCAACTTCAATCCAAGGAAGTGCCGTATTTGCATCCCCACTTAACATCTCTATTAATTCTTTCAAGGTCACGCTCATTCCAATCTCAAATTTTGCTATTTCTCTTGCGACTTCAGATGAACTGTCATCAAAATCAGGTACTATTTTCAAAATATCAGTTGGCTTGCCTTTACTGACAAATACATACGCTCTAAGCCGCGGTTCTGGGTGACGGGCAAAAAAATCTATGTGTTTCTGAATCCCAATTTCAGCTAATTTCTCCCCAATAATGACCACTCGGTTATGTCCCCAAAAAAGACGGCGGGAAGTACTTGCCTGAAGCTTGGATTGGCAATCGAAAATCGTTCTGCCAGTTACTTTTTCAACTGTCGTCGGCTGATCCCCCCCTTGGCCACCACTTGATCCCTGCCCTCCGCCCATTGCCTTTGGAATGGCCAACTGAACGGAAAGCTCAATTTCTCCTTCCTCGCTTATATCAATTCCTGTTGCCAACACAAGTGCTAAATCATTGATTTCTACACGGTCCCAGCAGCCTGTAAGCAAAAGGGGAAAAAGCCAGATAGTAAAGATTATCGTTATTTTCTTTGCTTTGATTAAAAACATTTTATTCATAAGAAAATGCCCGTAGCAATAATAGTCGGCAGCATCATGATAGCCATCTGCAAAGAGCTTATTCTTCCTTTTTCAATCATCTTGTTTCACCTCATACATTCATGAAAGACACAATTCACTATTTTTCGTCCCCTTTAGTTGGTTCAGGCTTCTGCCCAGGGGATTGTCGATTTTTGTTATGCTTCCCAGTAAAGTGAGGTCTTGAATTCATCTTCCACCATGGTGCACGAAAAAGAACATCCTTCAACTCCCCGCCTTGCATTGGAGCCATTGGGCTAAGGTATGGTACACCAAAAGAACGCAGCGTACATAAGTGAATGATAATGGTAATAATCCCGAGCATTATACCAAGTAGTCCAAGTGTTCCAGCTAATAAAACCATCGGAAAGCGCAGCATTCGAATCGCGATAGCAGCTGAATAGCGTGGAATCGTAAATGAAGCTATTCCTGTAATCGAGACGACAATCACCATCGGAGCAGAAACAATTCCAGCAGAAACAGATGCTTCTCCTATAACGAGTGCCCCTACTATACTTACCGCTGCTCCAACTTGCTTAGGAAGTCTTAGTCCAGCTTCACGAAGTGCTTCAAATGTGATCTCCATGATTAATACCTCAACGAGAGCTGGAAATGGAATCCGCTCACGTGAAGCAGCCATACTAATCAAAAGAGTAGTCGGAACCATCTCCTGGTGGTAGGTGATCACGGCTACATACAAAGCGGGCAAAAGTAAAGAAATCACTAGGAAAAGGTAACGAAGCCAGCGTATCACAGTCCCAATCATGAATCGTCCATAATAATCCTCAGCTGATTGCAACAAAGAATATAAAGTCGTAGGCAAAATGATTGAAAAGGGAGTTCCGTCAACGAGTATAGCCACACGCCCTTCAAGTAAAGCCGCGATCACGACATCTGGACGCTCGGTTGACAAAACCTGTGGGAAAGGGGAATACGGGTTATCTTCTATAAATTCTTCGATCATGCCACTTTCCAATATTCCGTCAATGTCTATCCGGCTTAATCGGTTTTTTGCTTCTTCAATTAATTCCTTGTCCGCTACTCCCTCTAAATAGGAAATCACAACATTTGTTTTGGTGTAACGGCCAATTTCCATAGATTGAATTTTTAGTTCGGGGCTTCTTATTTTTCTTCGGAGTAACGATGTATTTACCCTTAAAGTTTCAACAAATGCTTCACGAGGTCCCTTGACAACCATCTCTGCTGACGCTTCTTCAATTGAACGCGTCTCCCATTTAGGGAGTCCGAGTGAAAAACCTGTTTTCCTCTTATCTACCAGTATCACTGGATTTCCTGAGGAAATTTCTTTTAGGACCTCAGAAAATGTACTGACTTCTTTGACACTGGATACAGATATTTTTGTTTCAATTAAACTCTTTATGTTAAACAATTCCTCCTCTGTTATCTGCATCAGTGGAGAAAGAACATTGTCATCTAATTCTTGTATATTCGACAGACCATCAATATAAATCAAAAGTGCCTTATCTTTTCTACCTATGAAAAAAGAGCGAAAGATAACATCTGAACAATCTTTATAAATAGATCTTAGCCTGTTTTCATTTCCTATTAAGTTATCAGCTAGCAGATCCTGTTTTTGAGTAATTGTTCTCTCTGCTGAGGCGTTAGTCGCCATTTTAGCTTTCGAAAGCTTCCATCTCATACGCCTCATCATCTTCACCCTTTTTCCCCGTTAAATCGTTTTAAAACCTTATCTTATAGGTTTGTATTTAAAAGGAATTTTATACCTTAAAAGGAAAATATAAATAGGGACCATGGGGACGGTTCTTATGGTTTTTTAAACTAAAATGAGTGCCTGGCACCGATCAACTGATTGGCACTGGCACTCATTTTTTATTCGATAAATCTTGCGACATCCTTGCCGCATTTTCGACATTTACCTTCTAAGACAATCCCTGGTGGTGAATTTTTGACGACATAGTCTACAATTTGTACAACATCCGTACAATGACTACACCAAACATTACGTTCAAGTTTTTTGCGAATAGCCGCTGGGATGGCAAGCCATTTTTTATTTGCCCCAAACGAGATAACCTCTTGTTTATGTTCCGTTTTAGGTTGATCTTCTCCATTCTCTAATACTTCCATAACTTCCTGGATTTTTGCTTTAACCTTTTTAAATTCTATCATTTGCCATGCTTTTAGTATGGTGATTAATTCCCTATTGCCTGATTCTGCAATTTTATCTAACAACAAGAGAATCATACCCCTGTTTCGCTCTTTTAATGTTTCGACAAATTCATATGTATGATTTTCGGCAGCTTTTATCAACTTTGCCATTAGTTCGTCTGCATAGATCTCCCGTTCAATATCCCAGCCCTTTTCCGTAAAAACAAGCAGTGGAAGTCTGTAATTATATTCTATTTCTAAATAATCTTGCAAAATCATCCAGTCAATTTTTGCAAGAATTTCTTTTTGAGAAATACCTTTAAATGCTCCGTATACAGGACTTTGATCCAATTTTAGCTCTAGAAGCTTTTTGTCCTTTGAACCCGCTAAGATTTTAGCAAGCATCGCACGGCCTCCGCTCATAATCAAATCGTCTGCTCCCCGTAAAATTGATTTAATTTCACTATCAGGCAAAGACTCTATTCCATTAGCATTAAGTTCGTATCCAACTCTCTTTACTTTTTTACCCATTCCTCTCCCCCATTTTATCTAAAATCATGTCATTTTCTATTACATGTATTGCCGGGATAATATGGTTTTAACCGGAAGACAAAAAGGATTTTACCCTGTAATCGCCAGTGGAAAACCCTTTTTTAATTATTAAACTATGAATCCAGCTACTAACCCAATAGTGTTTCACACTCCCTAATTATTCTAGTAATTAATTTTATCATTAAATTCCTATAAAGGTCCTCAATTTTTATATTAGTCTCCTATTTCTCTACAAGGGTCTCAAATGGAATTTTATGTTAATATTAACAATAATGGTAATTTGGGGGTGTAAATGGGAATGCCGATGGAACAGGAAACAATGGGAATGTTAATAGGTGGTTTCTCTATCATAATAGGTGTTACGTTTATGGTCGTTTTAGTATTGTTGTTTTCAAAAAAACGGAAACCATTTCGCATGGCCTATACATTGGTAATAGGATTTTTACTATTCTTCAGCTGGGCTGTCAGCCAAGCCATAAGTGTAATCAGTTTTGATGTAAATCATCCAATGGCATCGGAAGAAATATCGTTGCGTCTTGGTATATCCGGGGTTCTTTGGGCAATCAGTATGTTATTTTTAATCCTTGGTTTAATTAAATTTTCATTTATTAAAACACCGAATGTAGAAGCAATACAAAAATAATACTTGTTATGTTTAAGAGGCATCGTAAGAAATCGATACCTCTTTTACCGTTTTGTAAGGTTTCAAGAATTCGTTGATTAGCCCAATGTAAATGCTTAAACATAGATTGGATTGTTTCCAATAAAATCACCAACCCTTATCTAAAATGTATAGGTGTAATGCAATTAATCCCTATTCAAATGATAGATTAGCTGGACAACGCCTGATGAGAATGATTTGGTGTTAACCAATTTCAAATTTACCCTCTCTTGTAAATCCATAAACAGCGGTTTTCCTTCTCCCAAAACTACAGGGTGAACAGATAATCTAAATTCATCCACAAGCCCTAATTTAATAAAAGTAGAAATTAGACTGGATCCTCCATATAACCAGATGTCTTTACCAGGCTTATTCTTTAATGTATTGATTTCTTCAAGAATCTGGTCATTTATAAATATTGCTTTATCATCTGTCCCTTTTTGCGTTCTGGAAAACACATATTTCTGTTTACTATGTACTAACTCCCACAATTCTCTTTCCGCTTCCGCCACTTCTGTTTCTGGTGTATATTGCCCCCATAACTCGTAGCTCTTTCTCCCATATAAAATAGTATCAATTTGATGTAAGAAATCAGTAAACCCCATTTCCGAATCCATAATGCACCAATCAATTTCTCCATTTTTCCCTTCAATAAAACCATCTAACGTAACAGCTAAATCTAAAATTATTTTTCTTTGTTTTACTTCAATAGACATAATTCCTGCTCCTATTCGTGATTTCACTATTATTCCTTGCTCCAAATCCTTATATAGATAGCTCAAAGAGATGTGGAATATTTCTCCGTTTTTTTACTAAATTGCTGATTTCTTTCTTAAGAATGTCTCAAAAGGTCCTCTCATAGGTGCCCATAATGATCATTGAATGGCTTAAATGAGTCATCCTCTTAATACTCATCTTCTGAAGTAATAGGGGTTATTTCTGTTCTAGTTTATTTACTTTTCTCTTTACATCAGCCATCTCTTTAAATAAAAGCTCAACATCTGAGTTAACATCCGATGCGATTGCTTTCATATCCTTTCTAATGTATGTGAAATTTTCAGTTATAAGAGTAGTTGTATGCTTAATTAAGTCTTTTATTTCATTTTGTCCGGTTGATAATTTGTCCTGACCTTTTTCTACATTCTCTATTCGAGTAGTTAAATGTTTCTGACCTGTAATTAGTTCCAATTGCCCTTTTTCCAAATTTTCTGTTTGACCTATTAATTCGGTCACTCCCTTTTCTAAATTTTCCGTTCTACCTACTAATTGGGTCATTCCCTTTTCTAAATTTTCTGTTCTACCTACTAATTGGGTCATTCCCTTTTCTAAATTTCCCGAGCGGTCTATTAATTCCATCTGCCCCTTTTCTAAATTTACAGTGCGACTCATTAATTCAGTTTGACCTTTTTCCAAATTTTCTGTACGGTTCAATAATTGATTCTGGCCATTTTCCATTTTATCTGCACGAGTTATTAACTCTTTCTGGCTTTTATTTAAATTTCCTAGTTCTGATATAATAATATTTAGTTTTTCTTCCATAAAAAAACCTCCGTTTTTTAAGATCATTCAATTAAACAAAATTTGATTCTACTTTAGTAATCATTATACGGATCATCATCCCAATCCTCGGACCATGTATTGCCTCTTCTTAATATATTTTTTTCATTGATTTTATTCTGAAGCTCTTGGCGCTCACTTTCATTTAACCATTCAATTTCCATCATCAGTCTTTCCGAAACAGACATCCGTTCTGACATATACGCTGTCGTTTTTAAAATTAATTCTTTTACTTCATTTTGCCCCAAAGAAAAAATCTCTTTAATACTTTCTAAATTTTCTATCCGAACCTTTAATTGTTGCTCCCAAATTTTTATTTCTTCATAAACTTTATTCGTATTTTTGGTACTGGCTGTCATTAACTTTTTATGACCTTTTTCTAAATTTTCTATACGACCTATTAGTTCCTTCTGCCCTATCATTAATTCTTGTTGATTCTTAGTTAAATGTTGTAGTTCTGAAAGAATACTATTCTGTGTTTCCTCCATGACAAAACCTCCAATTTTGTTTGGTAATCGGTTAAGTAAAAGAATTCCAATATAATGCCATTGAAAAATATTCCTTTTTTACATATTTAGATTTAAAAATAAGTATTTTTGGAATTCAAAAAATAATAGACTTGGTTCATAACAACGGAAGGAAAATCTGAAATATGATAGAAAATAGGAGAAATTTCGAGTTGAAATTAGAACTTGTGGAATGTCAAACCTTATAGAAAAAATCAATAGACGATTATACCTGCTCCCAATCTTTTTTGAAGCAAATAAATACGTATCCTAGCCCATTCTTTTGGCCTCCTTTCAATTACAGCTGTTCCTTTCGTATTAGGTACAGCCATAATAAATCTATCATTAATTCCTCCCACAAAGTAAGAGAAAAAATGACAAAATACTGAATTATAGAGCCAAAGGAACGGTCTTAGGAGCGCACAATAAAAACATCCCAAGTATGTGGAGTACTAGGGACGATTTCGTTAATCATAAAAGAATCTTAAACTAATGGGCATGCAGTACTTGCGATAATAATTCTTCAAGCATTATTTCATCTTTACAAAACTATTTAATATTCCCCTTGAATATCAAAAATAGCGAGATAAGTAATAGAATTAAACCTGTAACGCGGTACCAATCAATGGGTATCGGTTGTTTGATGAAGACCCCAAAGTGATCAAGTGTCACGCTTATTAATAACTGTCCAACAATTACAGCTGTAATAGCT
Source organism: Bacillus sp. CZDM1 (assembly GCF_055502545.1). Lineage (NCBI taxonomy): Bacteria > Bacillati > Bacillota > Bacilli > Caryophanales > Bacillaceae > Bacillus > Bacillus sp. CZDM1. The sequence continues at coordinate 513,992 of NZ_JBUESO010000002.1, forward strand.
GAGGCTACTCCAATTTTGGGTACTACGGCGACCATAATCGTTACATATCCAACACCAAGGGCTCCACCTAATAGCTGCCATTTCGGAACGGTTGTTACTTTTAATAAATCTCCTTTACCTAGAAAAATAGCAAGTAATAAGAGAATGACTGTTCCGATAAAAAACGAAACAAAACTGCCTTCAATTACGCCAATTTTTTTGCCTAAAACACCATTTATCCCCGCTTGTGTTCCTATAAAAGTCCCGCCAATGATGGCTAATAATAAGTAAATAAACATCTGCATCTTTTTACCACCTTGATTAAGCCTTTTAGTCTACAAAAACGCCCCAACCGTCAGAATACCCACCATGTGGTTTACTTAAGTTATTTAATTTATTCTGGATTTTAATTAATTCTTTATAATTTAATAACATTCTTTTAGAGCAACAACATGCCCACTCTTCCGTTTCGTCGTCTTGCTCTAAGAAACAATTGAATCCTTCTTCTTTTAGTACTTGCGTTAATTCTTCACCTGTTGCTTTATCAGGCACAGCAACAAAAAAGTCCACTGATTGTTGTTTTTTAAAATCTAATCCATCTTTATAAAGACTATGTAAAGCATCTCCATCAGCATCATTTGGAAATTTCATTCGTTTTTCCTCCATATTCTAGTACATTTATTCTTTTCATTATAATTCACTTATTTCTTTTCGACCAACCATAAATCTTTATTGTTCAAAAAAAATAAAAGCAACAACGGCATTTCGGGAAGTACAAAATATTCAAGGATTGTTAAAAACCCAAATAAAAAAAACGGTGCCATTATACTCGCACCGTTACATAGAAATATACGAATGCGAGACTTTCTATGAATATAAAAGTGCCGTCTTTTGTATTCAAATAGAACGGATAAATACATATTAGACAGAAGATGACCGATTATATTCAAACCCTTGAATCCGTTCCTGATGGGTGTATACATTGAATCCGTTTCCCCGTATAAACCCAACTGCCGTAATGCCAAGTTCCTCTGCTAAATCTAAGGCTAAATTGGTAGGAGCCGATTTAGTGAGGATAATTCCAACACCAATCTTAGCTGCCTTTAATAAAACTTCAGAAGAAATTCGACCACTGAAGGCAATGATTTTATCCTTTAATGAAATTCGATTCATTATACAATAACCAAATAGTTTATCTAGGGCGTTATGGCGTCCAATATCTGTTCTAGATACAACGATTCCATCACTGGTGCATAATGCAGCATTATGAACACCACCGGTTTGTTGGAAATGTGATGAACTCTCCTGCAGCTGCTTCATTAGGTCCCTGCATTGTTCCGGTGTAATTGTCAATTTCGTCATCACTGTCTTTGCGGTCTTCATGTCATTATGGAAGTAAAATTGCCGTCCTTTTCCGCAGCAAGAACCAATAAATCGCTTTGAGTGTAAATCCTTTTGAATACAATGTTTTTTCAAAAGTTCAACATATGCGAATCCCCTTTCTTCATCGATGTGGAGGGATTCGATGTCTTGATAAAAGCGAATAACACCTTCGGATGCAAGAAAACCGACCACCAATTCGTACCATTCTGATGGAGTACAAACCATAGTGGCAAACTCATTACCATCTAGAATAATTGTTAATGCTGTTTCAACCGCAATGTCATCCTCTTCCTCAAAAAAGCTTTGTCCATTGTATCTGACAATGTTTTGAGAAGTTGTAATTTCCTTTAACAATATTGTGCCCCCTTTCTATGTTTCTCCTCTTAACTAATTTCCGTTTCAAGATCCGCAATTGGCTTTTCTAGATATTGAGTGTCTTTACGAGCGTTATACCTCTCGGCCTTTTCAACATTTACCGTAATATTGTAATCTGGGATGCCTGCAAACTTTTCGTACCTGCCCCGCGGCAGCAAGAAGTTACCTTCTGGGAAGTGTACTTCTAAATTCCCAGGTGCAATATCAACGAACTTCGCAGTACCTTGGAAGATACCAAATCCGTTGTAAACAACGATTCCTTCTCCCTCAGCGATACTTAATTTTTGACCATCAACAGGACTCATTAGTACATCATAGCGGCCTGCACCGTTTAATGGGTCAACTTCTTTATAAACCATCGAATTAAACTGTTTGCCCCGGCGGGAAGTAATAATAAACTGTTCTGGCTTTTTTTTTAGATCAGGAATTTCAACTGGAATTAAGTTTGCTCTACCATCTGGCGTTGGACAAATTCCATCTTCACATAACCAAGCACCGCCCCACTGAAATACATCCCCTTGCTTTTTCAAGTGTTGGATTCCATCGTAATCTGGGTTTGCTTTCGCAATCTCTGCTCGAATCGCAAAACCATCGGCAAATTCAACCAAGTGTGCAGTCACAGGCTTTACTCGCTTTGCGAGGTCAATGTATACCTTCCATTCAGTACGTGCTTCTTCGATTTTGTTTTTGTTACCTGTAATTTCAGGTGAGTAATAAACCATACGTTCAGTAGACGTGCTGGTCCCGCCATCCTCTTGCTCATAACGGGTTTTCGCTGGGAGTACGATAACTGCTTCCTTGGCATCGACTAATGTGGAGGTATTTAGAATAATATCTTGGTGCACCCGAACATCAAGCTCTGATAAGGCATATTCAATGAAGTCTGGGTCCGGCATCGTCTCTAAGAAGTTACCGCCAGATAAGTAATAAAGCTTCACTTTCCGTTCATGGTCTTCGGGAAGCACAATGTTTTCCAATGTCACCCCAACGATATCTCCCTGCCATTTCGGAAGATCAAATCCCCAAAGTTTTTCGATCCTATCTACATTCTTGGCATCCCAACCACCACCAGGCAGCACGAATGGATCTGCCCCCATTTCGCCGCTCCCTTGAACACTTGAGTGTCCGCGGAATGGCATGAGACCTGCATTTTTACGCCCTAAATGGCCACGAAGCAGTGCCAAATTTGCCACTTGTGATATATTGTCTGTTGCAAAAGAGTGCATAGTTAGTCCAAGGGCCCAAGCATAGACAGCGTTTTTGCTGTTTGCTAATAGTTCCGCTAATTCAATAATCCGTCCTTTTGAAACGCCTGAAGATTCAATAATTTCTTCCCAACATTGCTCTTTTACTTTATTCGTTAGTTCTTCAAACCCATTCACATGTTCTGTAACAAACTGATGATTTATTGCGGATCCATATTCATTTTCTTCCATATCAAACCAATGCTTCATAATTCCGTGCATAAAAGCAATATCGCCGCCGATATTGACCTGGTAGAAATCATCGGCAATTTTCGTTCCGAATAGTGCAGACTCAGGATTTGAGGGAATCCAATATTTATCCATTGCTGGCTCCCGGTATGGGTTTACAACGATGATTTTGGTGCCTTTCTTCTTTGCTTCAAGCATGTATTTTGAAGATACAGGTGAAGAGTTTGAAGCCACACTCCCCCAAAACAATAAGACATCGGTTCCGATCCAATCCAAATAATTAGAGGTGGAAGCCCCTACACCAATCGAACGTTTTAAGGCCGTCTTACTTGGTGCGTGACAAATACGGGAAGCGTTATCAATATGATTGGTCCCAAGAAAACGTGCTACCTTTGCGGCAACATAATAGCTTTCATTGGTAATTCCACGAGCAGTTAAATAAAACGAATATTGCTTTGGATTTAACTTCTCCATTTTGTCCGCTATGAAATCCATAGCTTCATCCCAACTAATCCTGGAGAAATTCCGTTCTCCTTTTCTGCGAATCATCGGATAGGGTATCCGACCAAGCTTACGGAGCTCAGTGCTATCATATTTTCTTAATTCCTCAATATCCGCATGAAGAATATCAGGCATAATGGCAGGCATTGTATTTAACCTAAGTACATTCATACGTGTCGTACAAACATGCAGTCCCTCCAATGTCTGATCATATAAACCAGACACACCAAGTGCGCATCCGTCACAAACACCTTTTGTTATAATATTGGCTGCATAGCCTAAATTATCTTGGTTATCCCAAGCGATTTTTATCGTATCACGAATATGTTTTGGCTTTATTTTTCCGAGTCCAAAAGGAATAGGACTTACCCAATGCTCAGGAGCAGGTGATTTTTTCTTTTTTTGTGGTCCTGGATGTAGTGTATTTCCCATTTATATTTCCTCCTTAAACTTTCTAAAGTTTAACGAATCCAATAAAGAAACCACCAAGGAGTCCCTCTTATGCTTAGGGTAATTCTCCGAGGTGGATAGTCTTTAACTAGTTCGATGTCAGGTACCAATTAAGATACTATGCCTTTATGGTGGTTCCTACTGTACTTTCTTTGTTTGGTTTGACTTGCCCGATTTCAGCACCTAGTAGTACACCGATTACGATTAAACCAAATCCAGCCCAGTGGGACATATAAATAATTTCATGTAAAACAAAATAGGCAGAGATCACTGAGAAAAATGGAGAAAGATTTAGGAAGATGGCAGAATTTCCAGCTCCAACCTGTTGGATGGCAGAATTCACAATTAAGTAGCCTAATCCAGTGGCAACAAAACCAGAGAAAATTAATAATCCCCAAGCAACACCGCTTCCCCCTGGGATTTGAGAGATTCCGTTGGGTTCAGTGATAAATCCAATAATCAATATAATAAATGAACCTATTAAGAGGGTCATTCCAGTCATATAAGTAGTATTAAGAGTTTCTGATGCCTTCTTGATCAATACAAAGCTAATCGTCTGCACAATTACTGCGACACACAAATACAAATCACCCATTGAAATTGCAAAGCCTTCATTGCTTCCTGCCATAATAATAACGGTAACCCCGATAAAACCTAATACAAAACCCAATCCCCTTTGGTTGGTTAATTTATCTTTGAGAAAAATCGCTGCTGCAATTGCGGTTGCAATAGGTGATGCTCCTAGAATAATTCCAGCATTTGTTGCAGTTGTATTATTCAATCCAACAGACATAAAATATTGAAAACCAAATATACCAAAAGTAGAAATACCAATTACGTAATACCATTCTTTCCTTGTTAATTTACGATACAATTTTTTATAAAAGATGAATGGTACTAGTGCAAGAAACGCAATAAATACACGAAATGCTGTGATTGTTACAGGTGGAAACTCAGAGACTACGATTTTTACAGCAATTACGTTAAACCCCCAAATGGCCATCATGGCTATTAATAATAAGTATAGATAGTTCTGCCTCATTCATTAATCCCCATTCTAAAAAATCTTCCTCATTTACCAATTTCCCATAAAAAGACCACTGCAATTACGCACAAAAATACGAGATTACAATGGTCATTGATTAGAATAATAGAGACGAGTTAAATCGTACTTTAGTTATTCACTTACGCTTGAACCTTTGAACTTAGATTAATATTTTTGAATTGTTTTACCTGACCAGAAATGGCTTGTTCCGTTGGTAATCTTTCAATACTAGAAGCTCCGAAGAATCCAGAAACTCCGTTTGTTCGCCTTAATACATATGCTGCATCTTCTGGCTCAGAGATTGGCCCGCCGTGACACAATACAATAATATCTGGATTCACTGATTTCCCAGCATCGAGAATCTTTTGAACTAATTCAACAGCATCATCAATATCCATGGCTGTATGTGCACCAATGGCACCTTTGGTCGTAAGACCGACATGAGCCACTAAAATGTCTGCTCCTGCTTTTGCCATTTTAATCGCATCTTCTTCATTAAAAACATAAGGAGAAGTGACGAGTCCTATATTGTGAGCTTTGCGAATCATATCAACCTCTAAGTCATACCCCATCCCTGTTTCTTCTAGATTCTGACGGAATTGGCCATCAATAAGTCCAACTGTAGGGAAGTTTTGTACCCCAGTAAACCCTTGTTCCTTCAGTTGCTTTAGGAATACATCCATATTTCGGAATGGGTCTGTACCACAAACTCCAGCTAATACGGGAGTATCTTCAACAATTGTTAATACTTCATTGCCCATTTCCACGACAATTTGGTTAGCATCGCCATATGGCATTAATCCAGCTAACGACCCACGACCAGCCATACGATATCGACCTGAGTTATAAATGATAATTAAATCAATGCCACCTGCTTCTGCACTTTTTGCTGAAAGGCCGGTACCTGCTCCTCCACCAATAATAACCTCGTTGTTTTGTATTTTTTGCTTTAATTTTTGAATAACTTCCACTCTCGATTTAGACATGTGTCGCATCTCCTTTCTTTGCACCTATTTGTTCTAATAATGTTGCTGCTAGTAATTCAGAAACACTTGGATGATTGATATCCTCTTCTACTTCAATAAACGTAATATGCTCATGTAAATTTTCCTTAATGGCGTTGTATAACGCATCACGTTCTTCTGGACCATCGAATGGCTGCCCCGCACAATCTAATAGGGAAACGCCGCCTTTTGGAAAAACAAGGATAACTGGTGATGTGCTTTTATTTAATTTTTGAGCGATGATTTCACCCAGTTTACGATTTTCTTCTATCGTTGTTCTCATGAGCGTAGTGGTTGAATTATGCTGATAGAATTTCCGATCCCTAAATTGCTCAGGAACTGTTTCTGGAGGACCAAAGTTAACCATATCCAATGCTCCAACTGAAACTACCTGTGGAATTCCAACTTGACCGGCAGCTTCAAGGCGGGATTCACTAGATTGAAAGATTCCACCAACAAGTCCGTCAGCTAATTCAGTTGTTGTAATATCTACAACTCCTTTAATGAAACCTTCCTTTATTAATGCTTCCATGGAGTCCCCACCAGCTCCAGTGGCATGGAATACGAGAACATCATATCCACTTCGCTCTAGGATTTCTCTTGTTTGATTCACACATGGTGTCGTAACCCCGAACATGGTTGCACCAATCATTGGCTTTTTTTCCACTTCTATACTAATTGTATTTCCTTTAACCATGCCACTAAGTGCATTGGCTGCATTCTTTAAGATGAGTGAAGAAAGACTATTAATGCCTGCAATATCCACAATAGAATACAGCATCATAATATCCTTCTCACCCACATAAGGTCTGGTGTTTCCAGAAGCAACGGTTGAAACTAATAGCTTTGGAATTCCGATTGGAATATCCTTCATGGCTGTTGCGCCTACCGTAGTTCCAGCTGTTCCTCCCATTCCGAACACAGCACCAACCTTGCCTTCTTCTACTAATCTATTTACTACATTTCTTGCACCATTCGCCATAACGGTAACAGCGGTACCACGATCATTCTTCTCTCTTAACTCCTCCAATGAGGAGCCGCCAGCTTTCGCGACTTCCTCATTCGAAACATCTCCTTCGGTAAAGGAAGGATACACAGCCGTATTCACTAAAATTGTTTCAAGTCCATTTTCTTCAATAATTCCTTTGACATATAGAAACTCATTTTCCTTTGTATCCAATGAACCTACTAAAACAATTTTCTTACTCATGTGCACCCTCCTTTGCTACGATTCCTTCGAAGAATTCCTTTGTTTGACGTACAACTTCTACCTCACCAATTCGATCTTGTACATAAAATGACGGATAATGGGTGTCAATGGTTAAGATGGCTTGAGGATCATTTTCGGAAATGGCCTTCATTACTAGATTATGGTCATAATCATCTTTTCCAGCGATGGCAAAATTACCGAAAGTACCCGTAGGATTTTCTACTGTAATGGAATTTGTTAATCGGTATGCACCCTTTAAATGAGTTTGATAAACATGACCTTTTATATGCTCATAACTCTCAACAGTAGGATACTCCCCTGCTCTCCATCCATTCAATACGTCCCAATTAACCTTTAAATTCGGATGATTCGTATAGTTCATTAGAATTCCAAGTTCTTTACAACTGTTAGTTAATGTTGGTGGTTCATTTTCTACTAAAAGGATTTTATCTCTAGATTTAGCTTGTTCAGCATGTCTTAACATCACGTTTGCATTATGACGATATTGCGTATCTTTCTCTTCATCTGAAAGTAGATTGAAATCCTCTTGACGGTAAAGGGAATAAATACGAATAAAATTAGTAGAAAAAATATCAGCTAAGTCAAATAAACGGTTAAGTACCTCTCCCATTTGCTTATGGTGATCTTCATCATGATTATCATATTTAGGCGGTCCAGAGAACGTACAGGAGTTAACTGCCCAAGAGCTAAGGCTGCTAACCTGTAAACCTTTCTCTTGAATGAGCGCACTTATTACCCGCGCTTTTTCGGGAGTGATATCGTCAATGGTAGATCCATCTAGTTTTCCTCTTAAATCTATATTCGTAAAACCTAAGCTAATTGCATGGTCCAATGACTCTTGAAATGATTCCGTTCCTAACATATCTGTAAAAATGCTAAAATTCATCTTATATCCCCCCATTTACTCAATTGTGATCCAGTTGCCAGAACGATTATTCTTATAAGCATCAAAAATCTTAGTTAAATGAACTGCATCGCTTAATGTTGCACGTTCTACTTTTCTATCATTCAATACCGCATGAGCAAAATGATTTACACTTTGAACCATTCCTTGTAAGAATAGGTTCTTGTTATAAAGCTGCCCTAGAGAAAATTCTGGCTCCCAATGAACTGGACCCTCTAACGGATTATCCCCTATGTAATGGGGAGCCTTTCCGTACTCTCCGCTGCCCTTCGATCCCCTGTAATAAGCAAGACGGATTGCATTATCAATGACGACATTTTCCTTGTTTCCAATAATTTCATAGCGTTCAAATGGACTCGTGTCCGCTTGTGTAGAAGGCAGATCTAGATTACCGATCGCGCCGGACTTGAATTTTAATAGAGTTTGAACATTCCCACTTGGCTGGTGTTCGATAAACATCATTTCTTTCACATCACCCATTAAGTAATGAATGCCTGACATTGGGTGACAAATATCCAAGAACCAATGAAGTCCAGTTCTTTCTCCAAGCTTCTCTTCAAACGGAGATAATGTTAATGGATATCTTCCTGAAACCGATGCCGCTTCTCCAAAAGTACTAGATTCTAAGATTTGTTTTGCTTTAACGAAAGTTGGATAGAAGTAGCGTTTATTCGAAACCAGAACCGTTTGGCCAGTCTTAGCCTCTAGCTCTAATAATTCTTCGCCTTCTTTTGCCGTATAAGCAAGTGGCTTTTCCATCCATACAGGCAGACCTGCTTTAAGGATATTTGGAACGATTTTTGGATAAATAGGATGACCGTTCTTATCAAAATTCAGAACAATGAATACGGCGTCGAGGTCTTCTTTTTTGATCATCTCCATATAATCGGTATAAGCACTTTTTGCTCCAAAACGGGTCTTGTAAAGGTCCGCTCTTTCTTGATTTAAATCACAAACAGCAACAAGATCAATGGGTGCATAATCAAACGTAGGATATACGTTACGGTAGGCATGTGCACCACAGCCGATAAAGCCTATACGAAGTTTGTTACTATACTCATAGTTAAATTTAATTGGTTCCATTGTTTGGTCTCCTTTTTTGATTACAATTTTTCGTCAGTCTTACTCACCAATCGTTTGTCGATCAGGTGCCGAATACGCGATGATCATTCGACATGGTTCCCAGCTAGTAACCGTAGCATTGTGAGGGACATTTCTTGGGATACGCAGCATCATTCCAGGTTTAAGATGATACGTTTCATCACCTAAAGAATGATCGCACTCTCCAGATAAGACGAATATAAATTCTTCACAATTCGGGTGGATATGTCGTGGGTTTGAAACACCAGCATTGATATAAACCATTCCAAAAGTCATTTCAGCTTCCGGATCGATTTCCTGGCCGCATAGCCATTGAATGGAACCCCAGTCGTTTTGAATTAAGTGTTTTGCCTCATTTAAGTCAGTAATCGTAGCCATTAAAAATCTCTCCTTTTGTTTTCATTTTTATATGAAACTACAAGTATTATTTATTTGCTCCACTAGCCATTCCCTCAACAAAGGAACGTTGGAAGATCAGATACACAATAATACTTGGGATCATGCTAATAACAGTGCCTCCAAAGATTAATCCAAAGTTAGTAGATTGTTCTCCTTGGAAAGAATAAAGACCTAATGAAATCGTAAATTTTTCTTGTGATATTAATAGGACAAGCGGAAGTAAGAAGTCATTCCAAATATTCATAAAAGTAAAGATAAGGAGTGCAACAAGTCCTGGTTTTGCTAAAGGTAACATAACCGACCAGTACGTTCTCCATTCCCCTGCACCATCAATGGCAGCAGATTCCCGAAGTTCCTTCGGAACATCCCGAAATGTATTCCTCATGAGGAAGATGGAAAACGGAAGTGCAAGTCCGACAGACACTAAGGTTACGCCAGTTAAAGTGTCTACCATTCCCATAGATTTAAGTTGAAAGAAGATTGGAATGATAATGGCTTGAACAGGCAGTGCCATACCCAATAAGACTAAATAAAAGAGTAGGTTATTTCCTTTAAAAGTAAGCTGTGCAAACGCATAACCTGCTGGTGCTGCTACAAGTGCAACGAGTACCATGCCACCAATTGTGATAAATGCACTATTTAAAAAGTAAGTTTTAAAGTTTCCTAAATTCCAAGCACCGATATAATTATCGAAATTCCATGATTTAGGTAATGAGAAAGGCGAACTAAAGATCTCCATATTCGATTTAAAACTAGCTAATACCGCGTAAAAGATAGGAGATGTGATGAAAAGCAACAAAACTGACAATGTAATCCAGAGAGTTACCTGGGACCCTTTTAGCTGTTTTAATCGCGTACCCATACTATTCAGTCCTTTCTCGATAATAGTTAAAGCCAATTGTGAATGCGATTACAATAATCCCCAACACCACACTACCAGCTGTTGCATAGCTCACTTTGTTCATACTGAATGCAGCTTTATACACATATGTCGATACAAGTTCACTCATATAGAATGGTCCGCCCTGGGTCATGATCCAAATTAATGCAAATCCTTTAAGGGCGTGGATGATGACCATACTGATGACAACATTTAAGGTATTTCTCAAACTTGGAATGGTAATATTCCAAAACTTACTGATCGGGCCAGCACCATCAATATCTGCTGCTTCATATAGGCTGTAGTCAATACTTTGAAGACCTGCAAGGAAGAGAATTAAATATAATCCATAGAACGCCCATGTACTTGCAATGACGAGAGCAGGAATTACAAATAACGGTTCCCCTAGCCAGTTTTTTGCCAAACTCTCTAACCCAACTGATTTCAGAAAGACATTAATGGGTCCCATCATTGGATCATAGATTTTCGACCAAAGTACTCCAACAACGGCTAAGGATAGAACACTTGGCAGGTAAAATCCTGCCCTAAAGAACATTTTTCCCTTTTTCACCCTGCTGATTAATACCGCCAACACTAAGGTAGGAACCACCATGAGAGTAAGACTTAGTACCACCCACAATAGGTTATGACCTAATGATTTTAAGAAAACGTCGTCCTTTGTCAGCTGGACATAATTTTCGATTCCTACAAAGTTCATGCTTGGTGATGCTCCATCCCAATCGAAGAAGCTAAATCGAACAGCGTCAATCATCGGATATAACATAAAAACGGCATATAATATCAATCCTGGCAGAAGAAAAGATGCGATTGTTATGGCTTTCTTGATCTTCAACTTTGTTTTACTATTGACAGCAACTACACTTTTTTTATCCATTTCTATTAATGGCGTTGATTGAGTCATGTAATGACCTCCCTTCTTCGTAGGGACCTGTTCACACGACCAAGTCCCATTCTCAAACCGTTATTTTAAACTAAATCCATTCGCGCGGTCTTTTTCTGCACCCTTCTCAATGTTGTCCATTGCCTCTTGTGGTGTAACTAATCCACCAACAAGCCCTTGTAGGTTTTGGTAATAAGCTTCCTTCGCTTCTACTCCCATAAACACACTTGGATTATACCCAGAACCATCTTCAATTGATTTCATTGCAGATTTTAATACGTCACCAACAGGTTCAATGCTTTCTGAAGCCTTAGAAGCTGGGATAAAGTTATAGTCAGGTAAATTTAATACGATATTGCTATAGTCTTCAGATAGAATGAAGTCCATCCATTTTTCAGCATATTCTACGTCTTTCGCCTTTGTAGGAACTACCCATGTTAATCCAATTCCACCGACCGGCTGCGCGACATCTCCATCAACAAAGGATGGCATCATAAACATATTTACACTTTCCTCAAGCTTTTGATCCGCTAAATCCGTAATGAGGTACGTACCTTCAGCTTCAATGGCAGCTTGTTTCGATAAAAATCTAAACTTTGAATCGGCTTGGGTTTGTGTAACAGATTCTTTCGTTATATAGCCTTTATCAACCCAATCAGAGATCATTTCAGCAACCTCTACGACTTTAGGGTCATTCCATTTTCCATCACCATAGAATAATTCCACTACTTGTTCTGTTCCCATTACACTTTCCATCATGACTCCGAAAATCCAACCAATCGCATACCCATTTCTTGCCCCAACTGTAATGGGTGCAACGCCCTCATCTTTAAGAGTTTGAAGCGCTTTCAAAAATTCGTCTTTATTAGTAGGAACTTCGACACCATTCTGTTTAAAAATATCTTTGTTATAAAACATTCCAATTGCATCAATCATGTGAGGAACCTCATAAATGTTATCCCCTTTAGAAATCAGGTCATATGCAAAGGTTCTAAGGTCATCCTTCCACTTATTCTTCTCGTAAAGTTTATTTAATGGTTGGATTAGATTTACATCTGATAGAATCGATACCCTTCCTGGACCTGCATTCATTAAGATAACATCCGGAGGTTCGATCCCTGATTGTAAGAGAGTAGGAAGCTTTCCAGACTCTACTTGTACATCCCCATTTGTAATGTTTACCTCTATATCAGGATTAATTTCCTTAAACTTTTCAACAACGCTAGCCCATTGCTGCTTTTCAACATCGTTATAGTAGTTAGGTATTAATAGATCAAGTACATGATTATTCCCACTTGCTGATTCGTTTTTTACTTCCTTTGAATCTGTTTTTGTTTGATCTTGACTTGATGATGTCGGAGACTGACACGCTGTTGTAAGAATCATCAATAACACTAGTAAAAAAGAAATCTTATGTTTGTTCCCCTTCATAAACATCCCCATCCCTTTTTCATATTAGTTTTCATTGTAACAGAATAGTAAATTATTATTTTACATTTCACGCTCCTTTCCATAGAATATAAGTAACGTTAATATATTAATAATTCTAAATGATTTAAACTTTCTTTCAATGGTGTGTGAGGTGGTTAAAAGGGGGGTGAATCGTGGTTAATATTTCATAGATGACAATACTGTCTATCATTCGGGGGAAAATAATGAAATTCATTAACTCTATCTTTTTAAAGCTATTTATGACATTTGTTCTTTTTTCATTTATTCCAATGGGCATTGTTGGCTGGTTTGCTTATGATAAATATTCCAATAATTTATATGAAAATTTACGATATCATGCAGATGATGTATTGGAGCAAAAGATGAGTTTTCTTTCAGCATTCATGAAGGACTTGGAACGAATGGATCAAGGGATTACTCAAAGTAAGATTTTTTCTGAGTTTCTCACAAACACAAATCCAATAGACCACCCAAAATATTATATTGAGCTTGATGAATTACTTTTAAGTATTCAAAATATAAGACCAGAAACGGAAGGAATCATGATCGTCAGCAACAATGGCTTTATTTACAATTATGGGTATTCTCATGATTTACAATTTAAAAATAAGGACTTCAAGAATCTTCCATGGATCAAAGAAATAGAAAAAAACAATGATGTCACTCCACAAATTACAGACCTGCACGTTCAACCCTATTCGAATTTAGATAAGAAGCAAAAGGTTTATTCTTATGTTAAAAAAGTTTGGGATCGAAAGATTAAGTCATTCGGATTTCTTATCATCGATTTTAAAGAAGATCTGTTAAAAGACATTCTACGTAATGATGGAGGCAGTTCTTTTAATAGTTCGGGTACCTTTATTCATGACAGTCATGGTTATGTATTAGAACCAGAGATTAATCTGGAATATAAGGACGTAGCAGCATCTACATCTGGATCTACCATTAAAAATCATTCTGGAAAAGAATTTATTGTTTTCACGAAGTATTTCCCACAAACAGGATGGTACGTATCAGAGTATTTTGAGAAAAATGCATTTTATGGAAAAGTCAATGAAATAAAAAAAATCGCAATGATTATTACGATCACAACTGCATTCATTTGTTTACTTGCATCCTTATTTATATCCCATCGAATTTCAACACCTATTAAGAATCTTGGCAGAGTGATGAAAAAAGTGGAATCAGGAAACCTTGATGAAAGGTTTGTTGTCCATTCAAAGGATGAAATAGGTGACCTCGGAAAAGGTTTTAATACGATGATTGGGGAAATAAAAAAATTAATTCAAGCAGTTAAACACGAAGAAAAATTAAAGAAAGAAGCAGAAATTACCGCATTACAATTACAAATTAATCCCCATTTTATTTATAACACCTTAGAAACGATTAATTCTTTGGCCCGTAAAAAAAGAGAACCTGAAATTAGCCGTCTGATTGTGCTACTTGGAAGACTACTGAGATCTAGTATAAGTTCATTTGAAGAAAAAATCCCAATCAAAAAGGAAATCAATTATATCGTCAGTTATTTAGAGATTCAAAAGGTACGGATGAGAGAACCATTAAACTACAGTATCTCTATCGATCCAATATTAGATGAATATCTATCGGTGAAATGGATTCTGCAGCCTATCGTTGAAAATGCGATCATTCATGGGATTGACCCCTTAAAATCATCCGGAAATATAGAGATTATCGGGGAAAACAGAGGCTCAACCATTTTATTTACAATTAAAGATAATGGAGTCGGAATGGATTCTTTCATGCTACAACAGATTCGTCACCAGCTTAAATTCAGCTCCGAAAACCTCGCGAAATATAAGAATAAAATCGGGCTTTACAATGTACAAACAAGAATTCATTCGCATTACGGCAGTTCTTTTGGTATTACAATAGATAGTGAGGTAAATATGGGTACAACCGTTACCATTTCAATCCCAATGGAGGTATATGATGCTCAAAATGTTAATAGTAGATGATGACTGGCTTATATCGGATAGTTTGAAATCATTGGATGAATGGCATGAGCGAAATATCGATGTGGTTGGCACGGCCGAGAATGGGAAAGAGGCTATATTTTGGATGGAAAAAGAGAAACTGGACATTATTTTAACGGATATCCGTATGCCTGAAATGGATGGTATTGAGTTAACCAAGCATATATATGAAAAGGAACCGAACATACATGTGATCATTATGAGTGGATACGAGGAGTTTTCTTACGCTCAAAAAGCGATGAGATACAATGCTAAAGGATATATTCTAAAACCAATCGATACGGATGAACTTATGGATGCAATTGATAGAATTAAGGCGGACATGAACCCTACCAAAAAGGTCGAGCCAGAATCTGATAACGACCCAACCACTTATCATGAAAGACTGGTTTTAGGTGCGCAATCCTACATATTGTCTAATCTAATGAAACCGTTAACATTAAAGGAAATTGCTAACCGTTTACATCTTACCGATCACTATTTTGGTCAAGTATTTAAATCTGTCACGGGCGAAACTTTTTTAAATTATTTAACAAGGATTCGTATGGAGAAAGCATGTGAATTAACCAAAAACCCTAATCTAAAAATATATGAAATTGGCACTCTTGTGGGATATAAGGATCCTAAATCCTTTGCAAAAACATTCCAAAGATTATACAACATGACACCCAATGAATTTCGGAAACAATACTTTACTAATGAATAGGTATAAATCCGAAGAAAAGTGATAAACCCCGAAAGTTAATCGGGGTTTATCTTGTTTATATATGATAGCTATCTGTAACGGTTGATAGAAGACAAGCGATCCCATTGCAAAAAGAAAACCAACGACAAACACAAAAAATGAATTTCAGAACCTTTCAAGTCAATTAACTTATTATTTTTACGAAAAAACCAATACAAAGCCCCTTTGATGGATAAAATCAAAGGGGTTTACTTGTGCTGTTTATCTTGTTGAAACACTATCCAGGAAAAAAATTAGGACGTCATGGCTACTTCCCTTCCCTCGCCGGTAGTGTGTCACCTCGAAAATAAAACGGTTAGGAACTGTTACCAGCCGTTTTAAGTCAAACTATTTAACTACTTTTTCTTTCTTTTTGCTTACATCGATTGGACCTGGAGAAATGCTCTGGTCATTGGCTTTCAGATCGATACCATAGTCCTTTGCAAACACCATATGTGTTTCTACCAGCACATCTGCAGTATTTTCATCCAAATTAAAAACCCTTGCACCGCGTAATCTATTTCGATCTGCACCCGGAAGACCATATGTACCAAAACCAACATTTCCGGCATAACCAAGCAGGATGCCATAATAGTTACCCATGTAGGTGTTTACATGATCATGGCCACAGAAAACACCTTTGACATCTCCCCTCTCAAGCATTGCTGAGAACATGCCGCTATTGATCGGGCCTGGGCATTCCTCTTCATTTCTTTCTCCGACAATATTATGCTTGTTCACAGCATTAGCGTGGTTTTCGTCCGTTCTACTATCTACACTCGCAAACCACATATAACGATATTCCCAAAGCGGAATATGAATAAATACAAGCGAAGGAACCTTGTGACCCCATTGTTTCTCTAAGTTTTTAGAGGTTTCGCTATACCAGCTTACTTGGTTAAAACGCAGCCAGTCCCAGGTTGGATATCCCTCAAAGTCTTGACCAGCAATAGTATTAGGAGCATATCTTCCACTGTCAAGCAACCAAAGATTAAAAGCAGCATCTGTACCTTTGGAATTTTTGATAAGGAGATTCATATTCCCGGTTCCAGTAATATCTTTTACACTCGCCTTGTTCAAATTGTATTTATAAGACATGTAAATTTCGAGCATGTCCTCTTCATTAAGGCCACTTTTTGGAGTGGAGTCCTCATCATGGTTTCCATATGTAATCGCCCACTTTATCCCTCTCTTCTCCATAGGTTGTGCCACATTATTTATCGCTTGTTTCATCTCAAGAGGTGTATCACAACCGCCTGTAATGTTGTCACCGTTAAGGACAACAAAATCTGGTTTTTCAGTATCAAGGACTTTTTCCATCAACTCAATCGTACGACGGTCAATGTTTTCATCATCTTGGCTATCGTTAAACTGAACAATTTTAAATTTTCCGTCCGGTTTGAATTGAAGCTTGATATCCTCATTTGCTGCGGCATGTACGGTATCTGTGAACATATTAGTCGGAATACCCGCTGACCCTAGTGTTAATGCCAATGTACTCAACCCGCCAATTTTGATAAAGCGCCGTCTGTCCAATCCCATTTTCAAGTCATATTTACTCATAATTAAATCTCCACATCCTTTTTTAAAAATATAATAAAAAGTACATCTATAAAAAGAGTAACAAGGAAGTTTTGATTCTGTGTTTCTACTATGTAAATTATTAATGTAAATTTGGTAAAGATTGCATATGTTTTAATTTTGAACAATTTGACCTGAGATTGTGGAATATTTAAGTCCATAACAAAAAGAGCTCACACGAATGAGCTCTTTACCCGTAAATCCTTATTAACACCAGAAACATGACTTTGAGTGCTGATAAAATCTCCCTCTACATAACTGCACTTTGCTTGGTATGTTCTTGGGGATTGCTAACCGCTTTCCCTTCTGAGCCTTCAAATTGGCGGCCCCATCCCGTTATGATCGAGAACAATAGAACCAAGAACAGTACCATGCAATAAATCATACCGCTGCTGACTTGTGTCAGGGATAGAGGCGGAATAAAATCATAGCCATCCGACAATAAAGCACCGAGGAACACAAAAACACTCAAGAACGGGACAACGAGCACGATGGCATTTGCAAAACCATCGAGTAGATTGGCTCGGCGGTAAGGATGGAGACCAACACGTTTGCCAATCTCATTCTGTACTTTTCCAAAGGTGGTCATCGATGCACTGGTCACACCGCCGAAAATCAACGTGGTAAACGAGATGCCTAACATCATCGCAAACTCAGCACCACGTACTGTTCGGCCCATTTTGCTGTTAAGGATGCCATTTGTGACTTTTTCAAGCACACCCGCACCGTTTAGTACACCCATGATACCGTAAACGGAAATGACCAGCGTGACCGTTGCCATCATACTGCTAATACCGCCCGTTAGGAATCCTGCTGGTGCACCATCTGCAACGGAAATAACATGATCAAAAGTTAAGAGGTTAAATGCTAATGCCGTGATGGTTCCTAAAACGATCCCTATAGTAATAGCTTTATAGATATTGCGTGTTATAATTGCCACCGTTAACATGATGGCGACTGGTACCAGCATGACAAGAGTAGTTGGATTCATGTTTGCCTCGAGGATTTCGGCTGCGCCCGCTCCTACCGTACCGCCGCCGCCGAAGATCCAGAACAGAACAAACGAGATCACACCTGCGACCAAGGAATACTTCAGTCGTGAGGCAACACAGCCGCCGATGTCAGCAAAGCCTTGTTTTTTTGTAAATTCTTGCGTTCCTGCAGAGATGATGGTGGTATCTGAAATGGGTGCCAGGTTATCTCCAAAAATAGTAGCACTGACGATGGCGCCCGCAAGGATAGCAGGGTCACAGCCCAACAATACTCCTGCTGGATAGAAAATAGGGAAGCAGATAAACATGGTTCCAATCGATGATCCGGTAGCAGTCGCAATGACACACACAGCTAAGAATGTAAATGCGGTGAATAAACCTCCATCCACGCCGAGCACATTGGCAAGCCATACGAAACCTGCCGAAATATTCGTCTCTTTGATCAGTGCCGAGAACATCCCAATCACAAATAGCAGAATGGTAATCGGTACAGCTTCCTTTACGCCATCATAGACTGAATCCCAGAAACGATCATAGTTACCCTTTTTCACAAAAACAGAACCTGCCATCAGTGCGACGAAAGCCCCCATGGCGAGTGCATACATTTCAAACGCTTTAAACACAATAAAATACAAGATACAGAAAAACAAAAATATCACGACTGGAATAAATGCAGCGCCCCAGCCACCTCTAAATTCAAGTCTTTTATTCATACCAGAACTCTCCTCTTCTATACTAAACTTTCTATTCTCAACTAAACATCCATTTTCATTTATTCTTCATTTAAATTCATCTTCATAATATTACGATATTTCGAATCAACCGTACGCTCTAACTCAAACGGTTCTCCGTCTACTATTGGATAGTTGTCTAAGAATTGTTTTATTTCTTCGATATCGGTACGATCAAGTTCGAAACCAAATATTTGCGTATTTGATTCAACATGTCTGCTATTTCTAACTCCAATAATAGATGCCCCGACACCTTGTTGATTTAAAATATATTTTGTAGCAATCTGAGAAACCTTGACAGAATGCTTTTTAGCGATTCTTTGCAGCAATACCAACAATTCCTGATAGCCATCCCAGCCCAAGGTATCTTCAATCACCTGAAAATATTTAACGTGAGAGCGCGTTTCGGGTTGAATCGAAGTTTGGCCAATCCATTTTTCCGCTAACAATCCGCCAGATAATGTACCGTAGCACAGCAGGGAAATTCCTTTGCTCTTACAATAATCTAGTAATTCTTTTTCTGGACGTCTATCAAAAACCGAGTATTGATTTTGACAAGACACAATAGGAATACCGGCATCAACGATTTCGCGCAAATGCTTCGTATCAAAGTTTGTAACAGCAATATTACGTATTTTTCCTTTTTCTTTAAGTTTCAACAGATCTTTCGCTCTTTCGATATATCCAGGCACACTGTAATCCCACCAATGAAACTGAACAAGATCCAACACATCTCGTTTTTGACGTTTGAGGCTTCTGTCAATGATCTTTTCTGTGTAATTATAATCGACCTCACTAAGCAAATTGATATCCGGTACATACTTGGTATGAATTTGAATATCATGCGGAGAAAGGGTGCTCCCTTCTTTAAGTTCCGTTAAAAATTCACCGAGAAGTTCTTCTGTACCCGTATAGATATCTGCACAATCAAATGTCGTAAATCCTCTTTCAGCCAGCATATGGAAGGCCTTTTTAACATCTTGCATATCTAACTTTGCTTGTAAGCTATGGCCTTCCGATAGCTGCCAACACCCGTTGATCACTCTGCTAATACTATAATCTTTTGCTAATTGTAATCGTTCTGCCACTGTAGTTACTCTCCTTTATGTATAGGTTCTATTGTGCATTCTGCATGACTAAATGTTTTCGTTTCAGTACGAGTTATTTTAAATCTTGCCCCACAGTTTGGATCTGGGCAGGCTATCAAACTATCAGACAACATCCAGTCATTATTATGTAATGGTCGCTGCTTTGCAGGCAGTAATGGCAAAATAGCGCTTAAGGCATACATAGAAAATGAATTCGTCTCCGGGAAAATCAGATTTTCCCCTACAACTAAGAAGTAGTCACCTTCCGTATGACTGCATACCATTGGTTTATCTGTACCTACCACCTCTACCTTTAAGTTATAGAGCGTAAATTTATCATCCATAGCACCTTTTCCTTTCTATATTGATTTTTGTAAAGCTATGAGAATTCATAGGCGGAGAATTTCCGGTTAATGTATATAGATGTAGATGAAGTAGCAGTAATAAGCGGAGAAATTCCGGTTAGCTGCTTTAAATACGACTAATTCCAAAGATTTCGATCTTATAACCGGAAAAACTCCGCTTATTTTTAAGGTAATATGGCCTTTTTTCAATTTAGACGGAAATCTTCCGTCTATTTTCAAACACAATGAAATCAACATTCAGTTTTAACTGCACAAAAAAAACACCTGCCTTAAATAAAAATTCAAGGACAAGTGTTATAACCTGCGGTACCACCTTGTTTGATATGTATCACCATACCCACTCAATAGAGTGCCTACACACTCTTAGCCCTATAACGCTGGCTCTGCGTCTAAGCTACTAAATAAACTATCTTTCACTTCGCCCTCGGAGGCCCATTTGCTGTCTCGTGTCTGTCCGGCTTACACCATCCCGGATTCGCTGAGAGATCGTTTAACAGTTTTACTCCCTCGTCTTTGGTTTAGAAAATGATATCATCCTAGTTTTGAAGTGTCAATAATAATGCTAATATTAAAACAATTTAACACTATTTTTGCATGGGTTCCGGAAACAACTTTGTACCTATGCTACTATTCTATTTTCTACTAGAGTATTAACTATCATTGAGGAACTGTTATAACCAAACTAGTAATTAAACCTTTCCTATCTCATAGGCAATAGTAACGACATGTTCCTGCCTTGTTCCTTAGTTTTTCCATTTACTTTTTAAAAATTTGTTTATATAATGGGGTATCCATAAAACACACTAAACTTATAGGTTATGAGGTGAATAACTTGTCGCAAACAACATTGGATGCAACAACAAAGACGAAATATACATCGTGGAATCAAAAATCAGCAACTTTTGTTACAAGCCTTAATTCTGTTCAGCTAAAGCTAGTTTTGTCAGGCATCATCGCAGCCCTTCTCCTATTAGCAGCGATTGTTTATTCAGCAAATTGGACACAAGGTGTTCTTTTCATCATTGGTTTGATGCTTGGAGCAGCGCTACTGTACGCTCGTTTTGGTTTTACGTCAGCGTTCCGCCGATTAGTTTCTATTGGAAATGTTCAGGGACTGCAAGCACATATGCTAATGTTTGCCCTCTCGACTACATTATTTGCCATTATTCTAAGTACTGGTTTTAGCTTTACCGGTGGTACTCCTGCTGGATATGTTTCACCTGTAGGCATACCCGTTTTATTCGGTGCTTTTCTATTTGGAATAGGCATGCAGCTTGGAAATGGATGTGCTTCGGGATTACTCTATAATCTAGGCGGGGGTACCTCCTCTATGGTCTTGACCCTTTTTGCTTTTATTACTGGCTCGACCTTAGGTGCCTATCATTTTTCCTTCTGGATGGAGGAAACACCAACACTTCCACCTATTTCTTTAGCCACATCAACAGGGCTTGGATACTTTGGGGCATGGCTGGTTCAATTGATCCTGTTTGCCGTTATTTATTGGATCACGATTCAGATTGCTAAAAAGAAAAATCCGCCAATGATGAAGCCACTGCCGACCACAACAGGGTGGAAAAAGGTTATTCGAGGTTCTTGGCCATTATTAGCAGCTGCCATTGTATTAGCCATCCTTAATGCATTAACCTTAACAGTAAGAGGAACACCATGGGGAATCACTTCTGCTTTCGCACTTTGGGGCGGCAAAACGTTAAATGCTTTTGGCGTCGAAGTGACAAGCTGGGGTTATTTTACAGGTGCAAACAGCGAGGCATTGAAAAATTCCGTTTTATCTGATTCTACTAGTGTGATGAATTTTGGAATTATCTTAGGTGCATTTATTTCAGCATCGTTCCAAGGTACTTTTAAACCAAAGAAAATAAAGCCGGGTGTAGCCGGAGCTTCGATTCTTGGTGGACTATTGATGGGATATGGTTCTCGTCTTGCATTCGGTTGTAACATTGGAGCCTACTTCGGTGGGATCTCATCTTTCAGCCTTCATGGATGGGTTTGGATGATCATGGCGTTGATCGGAACTTTCGCAGCCCTCTTTATTCGACCTATGTTTGGATTGAAAAATCCATCCTCAAAAGATACATTTTGTTAAAAGATAAAAGTGCCAGGACCCTATTGGTCCTGGCACTTTTATCTCCTTGTCTATCTATTCTATTTTAAAGTCACTCTATCAAGTGGCATAATTTTGTTTTCTAATGGATCATATTATTCTGGATCCCCGCCAATTGTTTTCCAGTAGTAAATCGGGTGTTCTTATTAAGGCTCTTAATGTATTACTTACCCAAGAAACTGAAACTACATACAACAAGGGATAGTACAGATGACTACCCCTTAATAGAACCTTGTGTCATCCCTTCAACAATATACTTCTGAGCAAAAGCGAACAACAGCAGTGTTGGTATAACAGATAATACGGTTGCGGCTGACATCGATCCCCAATCAATATCAAATTTCGTAATAAACGAGTTCATGGCCACTGGAATCGTTTTGGCCTCTTCTTTATCGATGAACATAACCGCAAGAAACAATTCGTTCCAACACTGCACAAATGCGAAAATGAATGTTGCAGCCAATCCTGGCAGCATGACAGGAATGATTACTTTATATAGCGCTGTTATCCGTGAACAGCCATCAATCATGGCTGCCTCCTCCAAACTTGACGGAATCCTTTCAAAGAAGCCCTTCATCATTACCGTACAAAACGGCACCATCATCACCGTATACATGAGCATTAACGAAGGCAGTCGATTAATCAGCTCCAGCTTGGACATTAACAAATATAATGGTGCCAGCCCTATAAATAAGGGAATCATTTGGGTAATGAAGAAAGCAAAGATGACCTGCGTTTTACCTTTAAACTCAAACCGGGCTAGAACATAACCTCCAAGTGTAGCAATAATTAAGGAAATAACGCCTGAAACCAAGGAGAGAATCAAGCTATTCATAATATAAACATCGAAGTTTGAAATCTTAATGATATTGATATAGTTTTCGAATGTAACGTTTTTCGGCCAATATTGGAGCGGAAATGTAAACATTTCATTCGACGGTTTTAATGAAGTAACGAAAATCCAATACAGCGGGAATACCGTGAAGACAAGAAATATGGATAAGAAAACACCCTTAACCAACATTTTCCAGTTTACTCGTCTCATCATTAAAAATCACCCGCTTTATTGAATTTCGTTGCTAGCAGATAAAAGATTGAAAAGAAAATTAAAATAAAAATGATAATAACCCCAACAGCAGCAGCTTGTCCGTAGTTTTGTCCATACATGATTTTCTCCAGCATAAAGGTCGATAGAATATGTGTTGAACCCGCAGGTCCGCCATTTGTAAGGGAGTAGATTAAATCAGGAAAATTTAAGATCCAAATAACTCTTAGCAACGTTGTGACAATCAGTGTTGGCAAAATATATGGGATGGTAATGTTAAAAAGCTGTTGGAAATAGCCGGCACCATCAATCTTTGCTGCTTCAAACAACTCTTCAGGGATCGATTGTAAGGCAGCTAAAATCATAATCGCAAAGAAGGTAATCCCGTACCAGACATTTGCAACAATAACAGAAACCATAGCCCAGGTGGGGTCGGCCAAGAAAGGGATAGCGCTATCAATGATTCCAAACTTCATCAACAGGTCATTAATCACCCCGCCTTGTCCATTTAGCATCCAGCGCCAAATCAATCCGATTAAAAAACCCGACATCGCCCACGGAAAAAAGATAAATGCTTGGTAAACCCCTCTGCCCTTGAACTTCCTTCTCAACATCAATGCTACGATAAATCCAATGAAGAATTGAGGAATTAACGAGAAAAAGACCCAATAGAAACTATTAACGAGTGACTCTTTAAATCCTATATCGGCCATTATTGTTTTGAAGTTTTCTAGACCGATAAATTTAATGTTCATTAAATCATAGGCAGAATAATTTTGAAATGCCATGATCACCCCTTTTAACAAGGGATAATAGGTGAAGATAGAAACAAGTATGATGGCTGGGAGTAAACAAAGGAATATGAAAAGACCATGTTTTGACATACGAAACAATGGCAGGCCTCTTTCTGTAACTGTTTCAGTTTGAATTTTCAAGTTTCATATTCTCCTCTCCAAAAAAGAAACAAGGGCAGCAGTTCTTCCCACTGCCCTCCATTTCTTTATTTATGATTTTCTTTTTCCTTTTTCCAAAAATCAGTCCACTTAGCTAATACATCTTCTTTTGATACCTTATCTAATAACAGAGCTTGTATGTCCTTTTCAGCCAAGGCACGGTATTCAGCATATCCCTTATAGTGGACAGGACGGTCAGCGATTAAGAATTCTTCTGGCTTTGTATTCATTTCAATGTAAGAGCTAAAGTAGCCCTCTTTGAAATAGGGGTCGTCACCGGCACTTAAATGAATCGGAATAAGTGAGTTTTCCTTGGCGAAAAATAAATTTTGTTCAGGACTTGATAAGAAAGATACAAGCTTCCATGCCTCTTCCTTATGCTTGGAGAATGCACCAATTCCCCAGCCTGCTGTTCCTGCCGACTGCTGCGCCACCCCTGATGGAGTTCCTTTAGGCAGTGAAGCTGTATCCCATGTTCCTTCTTTCATATTTTCCTCAGCGGTTACAATGACCTCTGGATCCTGAATTAACATTGCAGTCATTCCGGAAGTAAAGCCTTGAACCATTTCCGGGTAGCTCCAGCTGATCGAATCAGGAGGAGACGCTTTCTTATATACTTCAACAAAGGTATCGAGCACCTGCATGGCTTCTGGTGTATCAAACATGACCTTACCATCAGTTGTGAAATACGCATCCTTTTTCGCAATCTTTTCCCCGAGGAATGACCATGTCATAAATTCAATATAATCCGAAGAGCCTGCACCGCCTCGGAAGCTATAGCCATAGCGATTCTTTGAAGGGTCGGTTAATTTAATGGCTGCGTCTACTAACTCTTCCCACGTTTCCGGAACCTCAATTCCAGCTTCTTCAAACCAATCCTTCCGATAGAATAACGTTTTTTCATATACACCATAAGGGATATAATAAGGTTTATCGTCAACAGCTGTTGCTCCATGCTTAATCGTTTCCGTTAACGAATTCCAGTCTTCCCACTTGCTTGTAAAGGAGGATAGGTCTTCAATAAATTGATTTGCTGCCCAGTTCTTAACCGTCTGCTCACGCACTTCTAATACATCAATATCCTCTTTTGCCATCAGCATTTGTGTGATTTTTTCATCAGCGCTTTGCAAAGGAGGAGAAATCAATTCAACTTTAATGTTCGGATTTTCCTCTTCAAATTTAGCGATCATTTCCTTTAAGAGTGTCGTCCTGGCTGGACTCGTAATACTTTCAATCATCCTTAATGTGACTTTTCCATTGTTATCGTCTTTCTCGCTAGTGTTATCTACCTCTGAACTTGTGCAGCCTGCTAAGATGCCAACAAACAACATGAATGAAACAAGAACCCAAAATCCCTTTTTGAGATGATGCATACCATTACTCCCCCTTGAAATGTTTGTGGTTATATACAAAAGGGCAGTCCCCTTTTATACCAATGGTTAAACTAGTTTTAATGCTGCCTCTAAATCTTCGATTAACTCATCGACATTCTCTAAACCGACCGAAATTCGTATCAACCCCGGATCCAACCTGCCTTTCACTAATTGCTCGACGTTATAGCCATAGTTTGGTGAAATCACGAGACTTTCAAATCCACCCCAGGAAACACCGATTTGAAAATGTTTTAGGCTATTAATCACCTTTCGGACCGATTCGTACGTGTTATTCTTGAGCTCAAAGCTCATCAAACCTGTATAACCTTTTAACTGCTCTTTTCCAAGCTTATAGTCTGGCGAGCTTTCTAACCCAGGGTAATTGACCACTTTGACAGCAGGAGATTCTTCTAAAAACGAAGCGATTTTCAACCCGCTTTCCTGATGTGCCTTCATCCGAATTGGCAGCGTCCGGAGCCCGCGCATTAAAAGCCATGCTTCATAAGGCGGCATGACACCACCAAACAGCTGATATTCATGATAAAAAAGATGATCCATGATCTCCTTGCTCGTAATTAAGGCGCCGCCAACAAGGTCACTATGCCCTCCTAAATACTTCGAAACAGAATGGACAACAATATCAATTCCATAGGTAATAGGATTTTGGAAAATAGGTGTAGCCCAGGTATTATCAATAATGGTTTTAATCCCACGCTGTTTAGCAAGAGATGCAATTGACTTCAAATCAACAAGCTTAAAGGACATGGTCGTCGGACTTTCAAGGTAGATTACTTTGGTGTTGGGGCGAATCAATGACTGTATTGCCTCGAGGTCTGTGTTGAGGGTATTCGTGTGAGAGATGCCGAATTTTTCAAGATAGGTAAAGAACTTCGTTGTAGGACCGTATATATTGCTGATACTCAAAACATGGTCGCCTGCTTGTATAAAGGTTAAGATCGCTGATGAGATGGCGGCCATCCCTGAAGAAAACAACTTACACCTCTCCCCTTTTTCCAGCGCAGCCATTTTCTTCTCCACAATTTCAACCGTTGGATTGGTGCCGCGCCAATACAGATAACTGCTTTGCTCATCTTTCATCGCTTCTGTCAGCTGCTCGAAGTTTTCAAATACAAACAGCGAATTCTGATAGATGGGTGGAACCACTGCTCCATGAAACCGCTCATATTCATCACCGATATGAGTGACAATATGTTCATTTGAGGACTGTGTCGTCATGCCTATTCCTTCTTTCTTATATTTTTCGTAGAGTATCTTCCACTATGTCTATAAATTTATTAAACTCTTGTAACGCATAAGCAGGGTCCCTGTCCTTAATCCCATCCAACATGGTCCTGTGAAAAGGGATCGTATCTGTAAAAATATGAACAATACCAAAAGGTTTGCTCCAAAGCCGGTTAAACGTGTCAGAGACTGATTCAGCGACACTCTCTAATAGCGGGTTATGTGACGCCCGATAAATGGCTTTATGAAATTCCCAATCCACTTCGGATGAGTCTAGTCCTGCATCCTTTAGGGCAATGACTTCTGTTAGTATCCGATCCATTTCTTCAATTTCCGCTTCAGAGGCCCTGATGGCTGCTAACTCCACCGCCTTCCCCTCTAGTGCTCTTCGCAGCTCACTTATATGTAATAGAGAGTTTTTTTCCTGCTCCACGTCGATTTTCGCCTCAATCTTTAAGGCATCACCATCTTTAACAAAAATTCCTTTTCCATTTTGAACTTCAATGATGTCAAAGCCTTCAAGGAACCGTAAGCCCTCGCGAATACTCGAACGGCTCACACCAAGGATAGATGTTAATTCGGCTACGGAAGGAAGTTTATCTCCCCTCTTTAATTGATGCTCGCGAATATATCTTTTGATTTCAGCCGCGATCATCTCATGCATTGACACCTTTTTAATACTCTTCATGACTGTCACCTTCTAAGAATTAGATTTTCATGCTCTATGACTGTCAACCTATCGGATAGGTTAAGTTTATTCTGAATATTTAAATAAGTCAATTCTATCTTTTGGTCAAAATCCGACAGACTTTGCTGGTGCCAAAGCTCCAATTATAGGTAAAAACCCTTGCTGTATGGGGCAAGGGTTAAGCGTAATATACATAAGGCAGAGACACTCAGTTCAATATAGAAGAGCAGAAGGTCTATTATTAGTTAAAACTGTCATCCAGCATCACCCCCTTTCTGTTTGGGCGTGTGCAGACCCACCCTTGAGTTGGTGACAGGCACAAAATCCCACTAACTCATGACCAACCCGCCATCGACAAACAGTGTTTGTCCTGTCATAAATGAACTCCATTCGGATGCTAAGAACAGTACGGGACCAACGATATCGCTAGGAGTAGCGATTCTTCTTAGCGGGGTTTGCGCAATGATCATTTCCTTTACTTCTTCCTTTGTTTCACGGCTTGCATCGGTTGGATACACGATTCCAGGTGCAATACAATTAACTCTGATTCCAAAGGCACCTAATTCAACTGCTAAATTTCGGCTAAACCCAATTAATGCTGATTTAGCCGTAGTATAGTCATGATAAGGAACGATTGGCCGTTCCACCAAGTTGGTCACGATATTAACAATACTGCCTCTTGTTTGTTTTTTCATCAAAGGGATACCTTCCTGGCATACATAGTAGGCAGCCTTTAGTGCTCCATCGATTTGTTCTTGATAATCATCCCATTTTAGTTGCGAGAACATTTTTCGCTTATCCGGATTAAACACATATGGTTTAAAGGCATTATTTACGATTACATCTAATTTGCCAACTTCAAGCTCAATTTCCTCCATCATCCCTTTAACAGCAGACTCAGACGTTACATCTGCCTGAATCGCCCAAGCATCACCGCCAAGCTCAAGGCAGGAGGCAACGGTTTTTTCTGCAGCTTGCTGATTTTGAAGGTAATTCACAATAACGGTTGCTCCTTCTGCGGCAAAACCTCTAGCGATGGCAGCACCGATCCCCCTGCTCGAACCTGTTACCAAGACGGTTTTATGATCAAATTTCCTCATATACGGCCTGCCTCCTATTTCTGTTTAGGGATGAAGTCTTCAACGATCACATCTGCCATTTGTAAATCCTTTTGTATTAGTCCCAGCGTTTTATATGTATCAGCACCCTGCTGTAACACTTCTGCTTCTAAAGCGCCCAAACCTCTTACGCTGGTTGCCTCTGATATACTAGCTTGGTTTCGTAGTTGGATGATTTCTAAATTATGGTTTTTATCCTTGCCATCAATGGCATATTTAACGGCTAACTCAGCCGCATCCTCTGGCTGGTCGATCATCCACTCTGCACTCGTTTGATAGCCTTCTACAAACTTTTTCAGCAGGTCCTTTTTCTCGTTGTACGTTTGTTCCGTTACTACAAAGATATCACTAGGGACATTCAGATAATCTTTTACTTCCATTACATTTACATCGACAAGACCCTTTTCCTTTGCGGTCACCAAGCCAGTGTCGGTTGCAGCTGTAGCATCAACCTGACCTTGGATCAGCGGAGCAAAATTCAATAGACCCGTCTCAACAATCGTGACATCCTTTTCGGAAAGACCAGCTTGGTTTAACAGCACAAGCAGATTTTGTCTTGTCCCGCTTGAAAGGCTGTAGACGCCAATCTTTTTCCCCTTAAGATCCTCTGGTTTCAGGATATTGCTTCCCTTTAAAGAAACAACATTAAATACATTTTGCGGATAAATATTGTAAATAACCTTTAATTTTGCCCCTTGATTTAATGCAAAATAGAGCGACCCTGGATCTGTGAAAGCAATATCGGCCTGTCCTGAAAGTATATTTTTGATCGCGTCTCCTCCTCCGGCACCTGGGATGAATTCAACCTTCAACCCCTGATCCTTAAAGAAGTCTTTCTCCTCATTAACAAGCAAATTCGTTTGTTCTGAAATCGGCTGGCTCCAGCTTGCCACTGTTACGTTATCTAATTGTGTTTTTTTAGCGGCTTGCTTGTCAGTATTTTTTGACGCACAACCAACCAGCATCAATAGTGGAATAATGGCTGCGACAGTAATCATTGCTTTTAATTTCATTTGAAAAACTCCCCTCCTATGATTGTTTTTTATATCTCAATAATCTTTGTTCGATTAAATAAGTGATTTGATAAAGAAAAGTTCCAAGGATGGTGACCAATATCAATACCGAAAACATCAAGGGTGTGTCCATCATCCCTTGTGAAGCGATAATTAAGGCACCTAATCCCTCACTGCCGCCGATAAATTCACCAACTACGGCACCAACCACAGCAAGAATAGCTGCAACACGAAAACCAGCAATGATACTCGGCAATCCAGCCGGTATTTTTAGTTTAAATAGGATTTGCCATCTGTTTGCGCCAAGCACCCGAAACAGCTCAATTTTTTGTCGATCGGTGTATTGAATTGCTGTGACGGTATTTTCCATTAACGGGAAAAAACATATTAAAGCTGTGATTACGACCTTTGACGTCATCCCAAAACCAAACCAAAGAATAAATAGTGGTGCGAGGGCAAGCTTCGGAACAGCTTGACTAGCAATCACATAGGGAAATAATAGCTTGCGGAGGAACTCGACCTCCCCCATCAAAATCCCAGCGACCATTCCCAAACAACTCCCAAGAAACAATCCTATGACAATCTCAAGACTTGTTCGAATCAGATGCGGGGTATAATAACCACTTTTTAATCCTTCTAGAAGCGTGGTGACAACAACAGACGGGGCTGGAAGGATCAGTTCATTCATTTGCGAAGCAATTCCTTCCCAAATGAATAGAATCAAGATGAATAATAAACAGGAATAAATCGGTACTTTTTTCATCATTTTCCCCCACTAATGGCCGTACGAATCTGCAAGCATAATTGATTAAAAGGTTGAGAATATCTAATTTCAGCATCTTGACGTCCTTGTAAATCGACTGACAAATCATAAATAATTCTTCCTTTATCCATCACCGCAATCCGGTCCGACAAATAGACCGCTTCTGAAATATCATGAGTAACAAATAACACAGTCATTTGATGGAGTTCACAAAGCCGCAGGAGATCATTTTGAAGCTCTTCTCTTGTAATAGCGTCAAGAGCTGAAAACGGCTCGTCCAAATATAGCATGGACGGGGTTTGAATCAGCGCTCTGGCAATGGAAACACGACTCTGCTGCCCGCCAGAGAGCATAGTTGGAAATTCCTTTTTATAATTAGAAAGACCCATTAACGCTAAAAGTGTTTCCGCTGCTTCAACATCCTCTTTTGTCACTTTGCGTTTAAGAGAGACAGGTAAAAGGACATTTTCGATGACTGTTTTCCATTCCAATAGCGTTGGGGATTGAAAGACAAATCCTATTTTTTCTGAAGGCTTGATCGGCATACCTTGTAATTGAATGGAACCCTTGTCAGGGACCAATAAACCAGCAGCCAGCTTTAATAAAGTCGTTTTACCACAGCCGCTTTTCCCCAGTAAACTATGAAACTTGCCTTTTTCTAACTCTAAATTTACAGCATCGACAATCAAGTGCTTGTTTCCATAGCTGTAGTGAACATCCTGTAAACGCAAGAAACTCATTGCACACCCTCCTAATCGATATATGGAGCAAAATTTTCCGCATACTCTTCTGCTGACTGCTCAATATCAACGATTTGAACAAGATCAAGTAAATTAAAACGGCCGTCGTGATGCCAGCCTGGCTCAGGAGAAGTCATCTTTCCCAATGCACTGATCCTAGTGACACCAGACTTCCCTAACTCTCGAGCCCAGCGAAAAAGTTCTTTCGGTGCAGCTGCCACACCAACCGTCTGAAGAAACTGGCGATAGGGCTTGATGCTCGTCATAATCTCTTCTATTTCATTAAAAGCAATGACCTTCACGGCACGGTTCAAGCAGGTGGGAGTGAAAGGTGCATTCTCTTCATAAACAACAGTCCAATGATGGTCCATTTGCCCAAAGACTACTTTATTGGGACTTGTAAAGGCCGTTATTTCTTCTTGATTACGCCATTGCGTTACAGCTGTCATTTCTTCTAATGCAAGAGTCCGCCTTGGGTATCTCTTTTCAAAGCTTTCAAGTTCATGAGCCATATACTGGGCAAACTCAGCAGGTGAGACATTCCCCCCTTTTTGCACATAGAAAATATGGGGAGAATAACAGCCCTGCTGGTCAAATTGTATGATATCGAATGCTGCATGATGAGCCGTCGTTAAAGCCTTTCGTGAATCAAGGGCTGTGCTGCCGATGATTCCAAAACTCACTTTATGACCGAAGGGAAGAAAGCGAGTGGAGGCAGGAATTCTTCGACTCATCGATTCCAATGAATCATTACTTCCATAACCGACCACTACATCTGGTAACGCGAACATCTCCTTTTCTATGTCCTCGTCTCCTCCCTTCCACCAAACAACGGCGAAGCAATCAGCTAATTGAGGAGCAATTTCGACCAGTAACTGAGCAAACCAACCTGCAAACAACGGCTCAGAGCTTGATACCTTGCCAATGTTACCTGACTTCACCAATAAACCCGAAATCAGACTCCACAACGGGAGTGCCGGTACATTTCCAGCCCAAATATGGAGGATTAAATCAGGCCCAACAGCTTTGGAAAATCCTCTTTTTACCCGAGGCTGAAAATCATCCAGCAGCAAGGGATTACCTAAGTCCTCGACAACGAAACGCTGCAGCTCCTGCTTTCGAAATTTCTTCAAAAAGGAAGTGAAACCAAGTCGGATCATTTCTTCATCGTAACCTGTAACAATCGGTAACAGCTGTTCTGCTTTTTTTCTGAAAGGTGAATTCCTGTCTAGCATGACTTCGACAGCCTGGTCAATGATCGAAATAATCTCAGTGATGGTCATCGATTTCAGTACTTCTTCACTTGCTTTTTTAACCTTTTTCGCAACTTTTTGCATTTGAGAGGTAGACAGAAGGGGCGCTTCCACTTCAAGCTGCTGATTCTTTCCCTTAAAAATGAGAATTTTAGTTGCAATCACTTCTTCCCCGATATCAGGAAGATATCCGACTCTTTCTCTCATCGCAATGGTCCCTTCGCTGCTTGGATAAATTCCTCTACGGCAATGGAACAGCCCTTCGCTTCTGTTCCCTGCGCTCTGCCTAAGAGAAGAAATCCATCCTTTACTTTCATTCCTACGTCTTCAGTCAAAATCGTCGTGACAGAATTGAAGTTGGCAAGATCACAGTGCACGATCACTCCACGCTCCCCCTCGCTCACTTCCTCCCCCGTTAACGGATGAATAATTCTCGTTTTCAGCCAATGAGGACCCGATTTAATTGAAGGAACGTGTTCATTTCCTGAATCATACAGCTGTGAACTTAATTCGGTCATGCCATACATATTGATACAATCGATCCTAGGTACTCCTAGTAAACTCGAAATCTGATGATAAAAGTCATCTAAGTCCCATTCTTTTGATTGATTTTTAAATCCACCTGTATCTAAAACCCTGCTTCCCGGCGGCAATTGAAAATGGCGTCCCTGTTTTTCTAGTTCCTCAAGCAGATGAACAAAACTATACGACGCTCCTAATAAAGCATACGGCTCACCTGATCGCTCCGCCTGCTCCAATTCTTGTATGAGCAGAGTAAGGTTAATCCCATTTTCCGTTAATAGATACTGACTCTGTGCTGTTCCAAACTCCTGTTTTGCTAGGGCTAAGTACCGCGCTAATGAAGAGTTTGGCATTTCTTCTTCGGTTGGGAACAGAATACCCATGCGAAATTTCTCCATCCCGTACATAAAACGTTTTTTAAAATTCAGTCTCATCGAAGCATTCCATACTTGGAGCGTAGGATGAAAATGCTTCCCTTTTACGCCTTTTGTGGTGCCACTCGTCATAAAAAAGCGTTCAGCCTCTTCAGGTGGTATGCAGCTAAGCGGAACTTCTTTGAAAGCATTAATCGGCACTGCTGGAATATCCCTCCATGATTTAACCGTGCGAAGGGTTTTCCCTTTTTGCTGACAGAATTTCCGAAATGGAAGGTTATTGGTATATTGGTAGGCAAAGCTCTGTAAAGCCATTTGATTAAAATCTTCATCTCCAAGCGAGTCTGATTGAAGAATCGAAAGTAAATCGTTGATGATTTGCTGCTGTTCCATATAGGTAATTCCTTTCCAGTAGATTATTTCACTGACGTTCCATTTTGTGTAAAGATGGCAACCTTCTTCTTTAAGAAGATCGAAAGAATCATCCAGCCAATGAGTGCACCCGCAATCGAGCTAAAAATAAATAACGGAATAAATCCAAATACTGTTGCGTTTTGACCTAGTAGGAGTGTGGCAATCGGATAGGCTAGCATGGCTCCAATGATGCCCGTACCGATGACCTCACCGAAAAATGCCATGTAGATCTTTTTGGTTTTCATAAAGAGGAGCCCAGCCAATAAGGCACCAACCATACTGCCTGGGAAAGCAAAGATTGATCCAGTTCCCATAATATTTCGTAAGATTGAGACACCTAATGCCTGTGCGACTGCATAAATCGGGCCTAATAGAACGGCAGACAAAACATTCAAGAAATGCTGAATCGGAAACACTTTTGTGAAGCCAATCGGTATAAATAAGACATTACTAGAAAGTGTTCCAATCGCAATCAACATCGCGGTTAAAGTGAGTTTATGTGTTTTTCTCATAAAAAAAATCCCTCCAAGTTTTTAATATCAATGGGGGAAGTCAGGTTCATAGATATACCATTACCGGCAAAATGGCGGTAATCATGTATCCTTCACTTCCCTCCGCTAGTGCAATCCAGATCAGGTTCAGGGGTTTAAGACGATTCTGTCTAATCTCAGCCAATTCCGGCTCCCCCAGTGCAGGTATGTAATGGTTAATAAAATACTTACCTATAAACTTTCTAATACGTTTTTCCTTAAGGCTTTAGCCGCTTCTGTTACACCATCCGCATGGCTGATCGCAGTAATAACCGATACACCATCGGCACCTGCTTTGATAACAGCCCCGGCATTTTCCGCCGTTATTCCGCCAATTCCAACTATCGGAATGGTTACTTCTTTCATTCGCAATTCTTGGATTAGCTTCGTTCCGTTTGAGGGTTTGGCATCTTCCTTTGTTTTCGTCGGATAAACAGGACCGATTCCAAAATAATCGGCACCCCCTCCTAATGCGGCCATCGCCTCTTCATAGCTATGGACGGAAACACCAATGATTTTATCGCCAATTTTCTTTCTAACATTCACAACATCTTCATCTTCTTGACCAATATGCACTCCGTCCGCATTCAACGTAATGGCCAATTCGATATCATCATTAATAATGAAAGGAATTTGGTGCTCTTTGCAGATGTGCTGCAGTTCTTTGGCCAGTTCATATTTTGAAGCATCCGTTAACGCACCAATCCCCTTCTCGCGGAACTGAAAAAGTGTAATTCCACCTTCAATCGCTTCTTTTAAAACTTGGGCTGGTTTGCCTTTGCAATTTGGACTTCCCATTATAAAGTAAACCTTCAATGCTTCTCTGATGGATTCCTGATTGTTAATCATCATGGCTGCTCTCCTACCTATTCATTTCATTTCTTTTTCGATATGCCCAGTGATTGGTTGGTCCATGACCCT
Source organism: Bacillus sp. CZDM1 (assembly GCF_055502545.1). NCBI lineage: Bacteria > Bacillati > Bacillota > Bacilli > Caryophanales > Bacillaceae > Bacillus > Bacillus sp. CZDM1. The sequence continues at coordinate 549,576 of NZ_JBUESO010000002.1, forward strand.
GACCAATTTGAAGTTGATCTTCAATCGCTGCCTGGATAAAATTCTTCGCCTTCGAAACCGCTTCACCAACAGGTAAACCTTTGGCAAGTTCTGCTGTGACAGCCGCTGAGAAAGTGCAGCCTGTACCGTGTGTGTTCTTTGTTTTCACTCTTGTACTTGTAAACGTTGTAAAATTCTTTCCATCAAACAATAAATCAGTCGATTCGTTCTGGTCTTCATCATGCCCGCCTTTGATAACCACATTCTTAACCCCTAGATTATAAAGTTTTTGAGCCGCTTCTCTCTTATCTTCCTCGGTACGAATGGAAAGATCGGTCAGAACTTCTGCCTCAGGAATATTCGGTGTAATCACCATCGCAAGTGGTAACAAATATTGTTTCAAGGCCGAAATGGCCTCGATTTGTAGCAGCGACGCGCCGCCCTTCGCAATCATAACAGGATCCACCACTACATTATTCCACTTATAGTAGTTGATTTTTTCTGAAACAGCTTTAATGATTTCAGCGTTAAACAGCATTCCTGTTTTAAGAGCATCCGTACCAATATCTTCCCCAATCGATTGTATTTGTTGAATGACTGCCTCAGGTGTCATCGGAAAGACAGCTTGGACCCCTAACGTATTTTGGGCCGTTACAGCTGTTAGAGCAGACATACCGAAAACCTCTAGCTCTTGAAACGTCTTTAAATCTGCCTGAATTCCTGCACCGCCGCCACTGTCTGAACCCGCAATGGTTAATACCTTTTTCATTTTGCTCACTCCTATCCCTTATAACTTTTTAAATGCAGCGAATTGATGAATATCTTCTGAAGAAACCTGTGCGAGTTGATTTAAGAATTCGATTTGGAAACTGCCTGGTCCTAAGTCACCCGCCTTTTCTACTGCTTTTTCCGCAGCAATGCCATAAAAGGTAACCGCAGATAATCCTGCGAGTAAAAGATTCCTTTCCACAGCTGCGAATGCTCCGATGACAGAGGTTAACAAACAGCCGGTACCGGTCACTTTTGTTAACAGCGGATGCCCATTAGAAACCAGATAGGTCGTCTCGCCGTCTGTCAGTACATCCTCTTTTCCTGTTATCACGACAATCGTATTCAGCTTTTTTGCAGCCAATAAGGCTAAATCCAGACTATTTCCTTGTTGCTGTTCACTAGCATCTACGCCCTTGATTTCCGTCTTTGCTCCTAGGACATTGGCAATTTCTGCGGCATTTCCGCGCAATACAGAGATGTTCACCTCGTTGAGTATCCTTTGCGCCATTTCCGTTCGGAAACGAGTAGCACCTGCTCCAACCGGGTCAAAGATAACCGGAATTCCTAGCTCGTTTGCTTTTTTTCCGGCGAGTATCATCGAGCCGACCACTTCCTTGTTTAATGTCCCGATATTCAGGACAAGGGCACGAGCGATAGATACCATATCCGCTACCTCTTCTGGAGCATAAGCCATAACCGGAGATGCCCCAAGGGAAAGGAGCCCATTGGCTGTAAAGTTTGTCACAACAACATTCGTAATATTATGTACAAGCGGGTTTTCCTCTCTGACTCTTTGTAAAATGAAACTTAAATCGCTGCTATTCATTGCAGTACCTCCTCCTTATGAATCCTTGTTAAAAATGTTCCTATCATTCTTTTAAACACAAAAAAGCCAGATCCATGATAATTGGACCTGGCTTAAATAGTTAGAGAAAAAGGTAATTTCACTTGGCTACTTTCCTACGCTGGTATTATCCAGATCAGGTCCAAAGGGTCTAAAACTTACCGTTTTTATCTCAGCCCGTACGACAGGGCACCCCTAGTAATGAAAAAATCTTATACAATTAGTTTCTATGATAGTCTTCTGGTTTCAGAATGTAAAGTATTTTTCACCAATACGATTATGAAGCGAGACTTCTATCGGGCTTAGCTGTCAATTGCAGCGCTGTTATGAATACTACGCTGGTCGATAAAAAGCGGCTGATTCCCGCATCTAGGATCAAGAGGTCTGCACTGCGGTCTGGGATCTGGTTGGATTTTGCACCCAAGCTGATAAATAAGCGGAGAATTTCCCCTTAATAGGTAATAATTATCAAAAAAGACTTAAATAGACGGAGAGATTCCGTCTATTAGCCCAAAAAATACGAAAAAGGTAGATTTTGCTTTGTTTAGACGGAAAAACTCCGTTTATTTATCCCGAAACGAGCTCCATTTTGCATTTAACCGGAAAATCTCCGCTTATTTTCCTTTTGCTTGTTACCGGGTGGTGCCAGCACAAACTTTATTGGACCATTTCATTTGAGTTTATTTCTTTTAACATGAGACCGGAATAAGCTTTACAAAATTGCATGACAGTTTCCACGACTACATCAGAAGCATACTCCATAAGGTTGCTCATAAAGTCCTTGTTATTCGGATGCAGGAAGGTTCCGATAAAATCTATAACCATATCGTTAACAAGCTTGCTTTCACAGTAAACCAATTCACCATGAGCTGCTTGCTCTTCAAGCGTTGAACCCTTATAGACAAGTTCCTTAAAACGAGGCATATTTTCAACCAAGAAATTAGTCTCATTTACTAGTTTAGGAACCTCTAACATGGCTTGTTGAAAGTTTTCCTGGGTCATAAACTTTTCTTCTTCCACACAGACCTTTAATAAAGAAAGTGCACGATTGGTGTTTTCGAATAGAAATGTTACGTTTCTTAAGAGCGACTCTAGGTATACTTCCTGTGATCCTGCGTTATGTCTCATTTCGTCTAATACTTGTTTAAGTCTGCTAGTAAGCTCATCCTTTTGCCAATGTGGCTGCTTAATCACAGCACCCAAAACCCCTGCGGTATGTTTGTTTAACAATTCTTTTGACAATATTTTTCTCTCCTAAATCATCATATAGTTATGCTTGTACTTTCAGATGTACTAATTATAACATCCAAGTGACCATGGGGAAGGTTCTTATGGTCTTTTTTGCATTTAATATTATAAGGTTTGCCACTGGATAGGGTTTAACCTTGGAGAACATTAAATTCAACAAAAATGTATCTTTTCCTTTGGATTATTTAAAAATGTAAGAAATTTCAGGGATTTAATTTCCGGGGAGTTGGATGCCACTCCAGCTACTTACATCACATTGGCCATATTCATTATCACCCACAGCAACCACCATACCGTCTGACTTAAGCCCGACAGTGTGGGCACAGCCTGCCGCGATCGCCACAATATCATGCCAATCCCCTACATTACATTGATCATACTTATTCCAACCCACAGCTACCACGGTACCGTCCGATTTAAGGCCGATGGTATGATTACTACCCGCTGCCATCGCCACAATATCGCGCCAGCTACTTACATTACATTGGCCATGTTTATTCAATCCCACAGCACACACCGTTCCATCTGATTTAAGACCAATGGTATGAAGGTAACCCGCCGCAATCGCCACGATAGTGGACCAGCCACTTACATTGCATTGGCGATACCGATTATTCCCCGCGGCAATTACCGTACCATCCAATTTAAGACCGAGAGTATGCCAGTCGCCCGCAGCGACCGCCATAATATCCTGCCAGCTGCTTACATTGCATTCACCATCATTATTTCGTCCAACCGCCACTACCGTGCCATTCGATTTAAGCCCAATGGTATGAGCCCAGCCCGCCGCTATCGCTACAATATCGCGCCAATCGTTTACATCGCATTGGCCATGCTTATTCCACCCCACAGCCGCCACTGTCCTGTTAGATCTAAGACCAATGGTATGAGTATTACCTGTATTCTTTGCCATATGAACATTACCTACTACGACCGCCACAATTTCGCGCCAGCCTCTTACATCACATTGACCAAATTTATTATCACCAACAGCAACCACCTTACCGTCTGACTTAAGCCCAACTGTATGTCGACGCCCCGCCGCTATGGTTCCTTTTCGGTCCCATTTCACCTTTAACAACGTCTCATTCGGTGGTATAAAATCCATAGTTTTACCTCCATGAATTAAATCATTCCTGTAATTTCCTGACGATTATATGTAACATTCCGATTGCTCCGCAAATCTAAGCAACCATATGTTTATGTGAAAAATAAACCGTTTCTAGTTGTCATTTTAGGTGTTTATTCTATATATCTAGCCAAATTGAGTAAGACTTCTTTTATAATAATATTATCTACATTTTATCCTTTTTAGTAGTTTAAGTATGATTCCATGTAAATTCGTAAAATCTCTGCCATGTTTATTACCAGCAGTTGCAAAGAAATTTACTACTTACCAATAGAAAACGCCAACGATTTTGAAGTAAAAAGCCTAAATCCTTCTTATTTTTATCGAGGATTTAGGCTTTTGGTTTTCCGCAATCACGCTGATTGTGGAATATCATTTTCTATTGAATAGTATCGTTGTTCTGCGCAGTAAATGGCTCAGTTTGTTTTTCATCCTTCTCTATCAACGTAAGCACCCATTTAAGTTGGATTTTTCACACTCAAAATTGTTCACCTTTTTTGAAGGAAAGAACCAACCATATAGTGACTTCAACTATCCCATTTTATTTATAACAATGGACAATTTATAGTTTGCATATTTGTTTAAGTCTAGCAAAAATTGATCTAATAGTTCGTTGGATGGAAATCTAGATTCAAGTATATAACAACCATCCCCGCTTATTTTGTAGTTATTTATTATGTATCTATCTTGTGTTTTTATAAATGAAAGATAAGGTTGATGATTAGTGCTTTGAGTAATGATCGTAATAAAAGCATATATATAACACCCTAATTTACATTGGTTAACTTTAATCGTATAACCTTCAATCACTCCATTATCTTCTAATTTTGCAACTCTTGCTGAAGTAGCCGGTCCTGATAAATGGATTTTCTCGCTCAATTCTTTCATAGTAATCCGACTGTTCTTGGATAGTTCATCTAGGATCTGCTTATCCGTGTTATCTAACATTTGTTTAACTCCTTTAATAATAAAGTAAAATAGCCAAAAGACCTTATTTAATCTATGTATCCGTCAATAGGACATGTTTTAAACTATACATTGTTCAATCAAAACTTTAAACAAAAGGAGTAAATATATATGAATATAAAACAAGTTCGAAATGCAACGATCATTGTTGAATATGCAGGGAAAAGGTTTTTAATCGATCCGATGTTAGCTGAAAAAGGAGCTTACCCTCCAATGCCAAATCCAGCTTCAAATGCACCAGATGGCGACAAAAGTATCCCTTTAGTTAGCTTACCAATATCCATTGAAAATATTATTGACGTAGATGCAGTCATCGTAACTCACCTGCATGATGATCATTGGGATGATGCAGCTAAAGAATTATTGCCAAAAGAAATTAAAATATTTTCCCAAAATGAAGCTGATGCCATTGGAATTCGAAACGCTGGTTTTCAAAATGTAGAGGCTTTACAAGATGATACAGTCTTTGAGGGTATCCAATTAATTAAAACAAAAGGCGAGCACGGAAGAGGCGAAATCTTAAAGCTTGCTGGTCTAGTTTGTGGCGTCGTACTTAAACACCCAACCGAGAAAACATTATATATTGCTGGTGATACTGTGTGGTATGAAGGCGTAAAAGAAGAAATCGACACACATAAACCAGATGTCATTGTCGTCAATGCTGGAGATAATCAATTCATTCAAGGTGGTTCTCTAGTAATGGGGAAAGATGATATCTATGAAGTGTATAAAGCCGCTCCTGTCGCAAAAATTATTTCTGTTCACATGGAAGCTGTTAACCATTGGACATTATCAAGAAATGAATTAAAAGGTTTTATTCATAAAGAAGGAATCTCTTCCAATGTATTGGTTCCAGATGACGGAGAATCATACTTATTTTAAGATTATAGGAAGGGAAAGAGAATAATGGAACAAACTAGACCTGCACTTTGGACGAAGAATTTTATTATTCTTTCCTCAATCAATTTTTTCTTAACATTAATGTTCTTCCTATTAAATGCGACTATCGTCTTATATGCTATCGATGAATTTGATGCCACTGCAAGCAAAGGAGGGCTTGTAGCTGGTATTTTCATCATCGGTACTTTATTGGGTCGCTTAATAACTGGTTTGATTATGCAGTCAACCGGACCAAAAAGAATTTTAACGATCGGGTTGACCTTTTTCACATTAACTACATTGTTATACTTCATAGATTATGGGATTACTTTTCTTATACTGACCAGATTTATCCACGGTTTTACACTTGGTATAGCAAGTACAGTTATTGGTACAGTTGTTGTCTTCTCCCTTCCAGCCTCAAGGAAAGGAGAAGGAATCGGCTACTTTAGTATGGCTGCAACACTGGCAACGGGAATCGGGCCGTTCATTGGCCTCTATATGACTCAGCATAGCGGTTTTGATACGATTTTTAGCTTTTGTCTTCTATTAGGGATTGTTAGTTTAGCAACGGCCTTCTTCTATAATGCCCCTATACTAAAAAAGACAGAAACGAAACGTGTGAAGTTCGAATTTAAGCTATCTAGCTTCATCGAGCCAAGGGCACTTCCTATTTCTGTCATTATCCTGTTGCTTGCATTCTGTTTCTCAAGCATTCTTACGTATATAAGTATATATGCAATCGAAATCGATTTAGGAGAGACTGCTAGCTTTTTCTTTGTTGCATATGGAGCAGCTGTCTTTATATCACGTCTGTTCACCGGCCGATTAATGGATAAAAAAGGGGCAAACGTTATTATGTACCCAGCCTTTATCATCTTCGGAGCTGGAATGTTTCTACTTAGTTCTGCGAATAACAGTGGAACCTTTCTTTTGGCAGCTGCATTAATTGGTCTGGGATTCGGTAATCTTCAGTCAGCCTCACAGGTAATCGCAGTTAATTCAGTCGCTTCTAACCGAGTAGGAATCGCAACTGCCACATTCTTAATATTTTTTGAGGCTGGAGCTGGATTTGGGCCATATTTACTTGGTCTTGTCATTCCAGCAACTGGTTATAGCGTCTTGTATTCAATTTTAGGAATTATTGGCGTTGCAACATCTGTCCTCTATTACTACATGCACGGCAAAAAAGAACAAACGTATCGGATGCGTGCGGCTGAATCTAGTTGATAAATGTTTGATTAAGGACATCCATTATGTAAAGGCCTTATACATTAGAATATAATTTCTCTAACAATTCTAAGAAAGTGATTTATATTTATAATTCCTTCTATCAACTGTTTTTCCACATTATAGATGAAATTCTTGTCCCAATCGCTTGAGAGGATACAGTTCTGGTCATCCGTTTATGCCTAACACAATACCTGACTAATTTAGAGTATTTGATATTGATATAACTATTATAATAAATTGGGCTGAATAATAGTCTTTCAAGCTTTAAAATTTTTTCGTAACCTAACTTCCCAAAAATAATGAAAGGATTATTGTACTAACCGATTCCTTCGTTGAACAAGGAAAAGGCTTTTGGAATGTCAACACTAAACTAGTCAGTTTTGTTTAGGTGTCCAAGTTTGTATTCAATCTGGCTTAGGTTGCCTAATGTTCTATGAAATCGAATATGGTTAAACCAATGAACATAGTCCCTAAGTTCACTTGTTAATTCTTCCAAACTAGTAAAGTGTTTTCCTCTTACAAACCCTACCATGGTTGGATATTTTTGAATATGCTCTTTATAGCATGATTGAAAGTCTTCTCCCACAACGAGGATTTCCTTTTTATGGCCACCAATTTCATTATCTTCTATATATTCAAGAAGGGGTTTTTTGAACTATTTTTGCTCTGTTAATGGAATAAAAACCGTAGCAGCCTTTGTTAAACAAAAGCACCCTATAGTTTAAGTGAAACAAATCACAGTCCCATATTCAGTTTAAGTGTCTACTGTGTTGTTGTAGCCCTTTCTTTGTTTAGTAGAATAACTTGGACAATTACACAGTCTTTCAAAACTTAATTGAATAAAATGGTAAAGAAGAAAGGTTGTACAAGCCTTTGTTCTACTGATTCTTTTACAACTTAATACCTAAGGAGGTGAATAATATTGTCTTTTCCAATAATCCCTAATATTACACCCAACATTTCGATTACAAATGACCAGGTACTTTCATTACTTTTGGCTTCAATTGCTTTTGAAGAACTAGGACTAGCTCATATGATAAATGCTGAAGCAGAAAAGCTTCAAGCAGCTCTAGGGTCGCCGCTTACTCCTGGTGGAGCTGTAAACGAGGACCTAATTGCAGAAGATTTAGATCAATTATTAGAAGCCAATCGAAGTGCAGAAAGAATGCTTCAAACCATAATTAAAAAGGAAATGCTGCTTCAGTTTAAAACTGAGGATGTATTAGACTTTTTAGGTGGTTTGCCAGCAGAGGATACCACCCCCGCTTGTCCTTGTAGTTTAACTACTCCCATCGATATTGGTTTTAGTAACGTTGCTTTTCCAATTGTTCCACCAACAAGTCCTTCTGGTATCATAGTAACTAATAACACTACCTATACAGTTTTTGCTGACATTTGTGGAGGTTGTTCACCAGAAGGTAATAATTTCTTTTACGATTTTAATCGACCAGCACAGACCACACCTATTACTTTACCAAATTTCCGACAAACATTTACAGCTAGAACATTTGCTGTAGAGTGTCGGGCGGGTGGTTTGCTGGTAAGTGGTCTAGGAAATGCAGCTGGGACAGGGGCTGGAACTATCAGTGGCACTAATGTACCATATCTCCTCTTCATTGATCAGATTTCAAATACTGTTACACTTACTATCCAGAATCCATTCACTGGAGTGACTTATTCCCAAGGACCACAACCACTCCCTGTAGACATAGTTGTTGCTACTTGTTAAATAAGTAATAAAAGGCAAGAATTATCACAAATCAAAAGAGTGTAAGAATTAAGACTTGCACTCTTTTTTTTTTGTGATATTTTAACAAATATGAAATCCAAAACTTCATAAATATTCCAATTACATCTTCAACTAAACTGCTTCTTTACTTTAATAGCAATAGGTAAGGATTTGATGTAATCTCCACCTTTTCCCCTGCTCCACACCCAACGTGCGGCTTTCACCGCATTAGGCGTTCCATCTTATTCTTTTAAACTAAAGTAACTAAATTACAAACTTTACGAAATTGGTTTAGCTTCTTCAATTGTTTTCCATCTAATTGAAGAATATTCCTATATCGTTCAATCGTCTTTTCACTTGTAGCATGGATTAATCTATGGACATCTTTATGTACGATTACAAGATTATTAAACTCATCTGTACCTCCCATATGTCGAGGTATCTTATGATGACAGTGTACCTGATTAGATATTAAAAATTCCCCTGTTACTGCACATTTACCTAATTGCATTGAGTACCTTGAAATTCTGTTATCTGCAATTTCTAAATTGTCCTTGCCGTAAGGTATTTGTAACATTTTGTTAATTTCTATGGCAACGTCGGCTCTAAGATTTTGATGAAGTTTAAGCCTTCCTTCTTTTGTATAGTTACATATATCTTGGCTGAAGTTCATGGCATTCCTTGTTTGAATATCTCCTAAAGGAAATAAATATGCACCCGCAATTTTATATGTTCTGAAATTATTCTTATGAAGTTTCTTGTATGTGTCTGATGGCTTAATAGGTTTTCCATATTTGCCAATTGGCTTTAGACGATTATACATGGTTTTCAATAGAAGATAGGATATTTTTCCAAAATCTATATTAATATGAGTCGCAACCTTGAAGTAATTTTTAATTCCGAGAATATAAGCGTTATAATCCATGACAGTATGTGGCGTTGGCTTATTTTGGATTTTGCGAATTAAACATCTAAGTTTTTCTAGTATATTTTTCATCTTTTTATCCATAACGTGTGTGTTGGCTACATACTTATTACGCTTGGCTACTGCTTTGAGAGAAAAACCTAGAAAATCAGATTTTCTCTTTCTAAGATTAGTAATCGCTGATTTTTCAGTTGATATATCAAGGTTTAATTGATTCTTTAGGTATCCTTTGGTGGCATGGTATATCTTGATAGCTAACTTAGGGAAATTCGTGAAAATCTTGAAATCATCTGCATATCTGACGATATACATTTGTTTGAGATTCGTTCTCTTTAACGCCCTTAATTTACCGCAAGGTGTATAAGTTTGTTTCGTTTTTAAGCATTCCCATTGGTTAGCTATCCACCAATCTAAATCATTTAAAACAATGTTTGATAAAAGAGGAGATAATATTCCCCCTTGCGGGGTTCCTTTAGTTGGAACACCTACGCCTTTTATTGGTGCTTTTAGCATTTTCGAGACAATCGTTAAAACTCTTTTGTCCCGTATGCCTATGTTGTATATTTGTTTAATTAACTTTGAATGGTTCACGTTGTCAAAGAAACCTTGTATATCAATGTCTACTACATGATGCAACTTCACATTATTGACTAAGAACTGACATCTAGCCATTACATGATGAGTAGACCTATTTGGTCTAAAACCATATGAATGGTGATAAAATTTAGCTTCACATATTGGCTCTAATACTTGTTTGAACATCTGTTGAATTAATCTATCTCTCATGGTTGGAATTCCTAATGGGCGTTTCTTGCCACTAGGTTTTGGTATCTCAACCCTTCGTACCGTTTGAGGTTTATAATTCTGTAATGTTTTTCGAATTTCCTCGATAAATTCATCAGCGTTTTCAATCTTGTATTGGTCAATCGTGATGCCATCAGTTCCAGCTGTTTTTGAACCTGTATTCGCTTTAATGTTCCGAAAGGCTAATAAGATATTGTCTTTTGATATGATATGTTCATATAGCCTTAAACCCTTTGTAGCATTGTTTTTACTTCGCTCATAAAGGTCATCAAATATGTCTTGCATACCGTAATATTCTGCATGTCGTAAAGCTGTACTCACCGATGGATTGTTTCTCCTTCCTTGCGGAAAATCCCATCATCTTACTCGACCATGTGAGTTTCATTTAGTTATGTTAGTTTTCAAAGAGAAGACTTGGGACTATCACTCCACGTTCGTTACACGGTTCAACGGTACTGTGTCCCTACTTTCGCAAGAATAAAGTCACTTCGATAAATAATTATCTTATAGACACCATCCCGATAGTAGTCGTTTAATAGTAGATGTTTCTTAATTACAACGTACCGATTAACCTAGCTTTACATATATCCGTAGGTGCTCACTTTAAGCCTGCCAACCTATATCCTCATTTGTTAGATATCCCGAAGTTCCTATACACTACTCGTACTTTTCGGTGTTTGACACTGCGTTCGCAGCATACGCCTTTCGAGCGTATTAATTTCTAGACCCGTACATCCGCAAGTTCGTCAGTCCAATTGGACATTCTCACCGTAGATATTTTGTAGCATCCCGGCCTATCACAAACCATATTCTGGGTAAGCAACTTAGGTTCATTTCAGCCGACTTTACCTAGCTTCATACACATTCTAACTACTATCATTATGTGCATGTAGGAGGATCAGATAACTCGTTTCAGCTCAACATGACGGCTTTCATTCCAAGTTTCAGTTAATCAGTTGTAATTGCTTAATAGCAATTCTCCTATTTCGTGTTTTTGCACTTATAAGGAAACGTTTCGCGCAGTACATTACTTCACAATCTGTTACGTTAGTCAAACAAAAAGGCGATACTTTGTTAATGTTCGCCCAGGTAAGTTCAACCTATAATCACTTATAAAACCTTGCAGTAATCATGCCATCTTTTGTCCAGTAATCCGCTTTTATCGTTGCCAGCTCTGGTCCGTCATAGCTATTGTCCAAAATGCTTCGGTCTTCCAGCTTCGTTCTTAAAGAGTTGTATTCAGCTGTTGGATTCTGTCCTGAGCCATTTACGTCAAATGTGACTCTGTAACATGTCGGGTAAGTACAATTCATTGTCGAACCGTTAGCCGCTGGCATTTCGTCGCCATTTTTGTACGTCTCGATTGTGTACTTAGGAAGGTCTTTCACATCATCAAGGTGTACGACTGCTACTAAATTTTCAGCTTCCTTCTTTGCTTCTGCTTCAGCTTTGGCTTCTGCTTCAGCTTTGGCTTTAGCTTCTGCCTCAGCTTTTTCTTTTGCTTCTATCTTAGCTTTCTCGTCCGACTCTTTTTTGGCTTTTGCTTCTTCTTTATCCTTTGCATCCGTTTCTTCATTGACCGCCTCTTGCTTGACTGGTTCATTTTTGGATTCTTCTTTTGTCAATAAAGCAACTGAACCCCAGGCAAGAAGACCAGCTACAACAATGAGGAAAATCAATGCCCACATGATCTCTTTTCCTTTCCCTTTTATCACATCACCACCGAATCCAATGAGAGCAAAGAGGATCACAAGCAAACTAACTAAGCCTAAAATTATCCCAAAGATTGTTGATAACATTTTATTGATTCCTCCTACTTACGCTAAAGTGTTGCCAATATTCAAAATGCGAGTAAATGACTTTGTTTTACTAAAAAAAGCCTGTGTCGATGATTACTTGGTAACTTTCGATAAGGCTTTTTTATTTCTTATTTTACTCAAGAACCTGTAAATTCATTAACTTAGCTATTCCCTAATGCAATAATAATCATGGGCAAAGGTGCCAAAAATTCCCTCTCATTTGTCCCTTCAAATTGTCAGGCTTCTCCGCTAAGTTTTCCATTATGATTCTCCCTGGATGTTACTTTTTAAGTGATTTTCTTATCAATTCATCCCCCAGAATCAATACGATTGCACAAATTATTAAAAACCACCAACCGAAACCTTTCCAGAAAGTAGTTGCTATAACGGTTAATACTAAATACCAGACTACCTTAACTAACCAATATAAAAATCTCATTTTAAAGACCTTTCTAAAAAGACATTTCATATATGGATTTTCCCCAATTTATTCAACTGTTATTAAACTAAACTGCTTCTTATATACAGTATGAATTTCTACCGTATTCAACGTATTCAAAGATATGGAAATAGAGCTGTCTTACACGGGGAAGATACGCCCTTGAAGTTTAGTGTGGAAGTGTACTCCTTCCACACTAAACTTCAAGGCTAGTAAGCGAAAGCGCGGTAGGGATGAAAGATAGACTTGTTGCCCGATGAGGGGACTGCTTAATCCCAGGATTAATAGTTATTCAAAAAGGGCTTAATTCAAGTTATTAAATCCCGTATCTATGAATACATGTAAACAATGATAAAAGGTGCATTCTTAAAACATCTTTTGAGTTGATACTGTATATATCTGCTCCGTTAGTTGGATAAACTATGTTTGTTATACCCCCGAATTAACTAGGTGTGTAAATATTGTCAGTAATCCAATAACAACAAAAATACTTAAAATAGCAATTGTTCTATTTTTTCTTTTTATTAAATTAACAATGGCTGCAACTATTCCACAGATTAAAAGAATAATCGTTAACCCAAAACTTTTTGATAAAAACATATAATTTAATACCCCTAAACAAACAGTAAAGGGAAAAATTGTATAAATAATCTCACTATTAATCCCCCCGATAAATTTAGGTCTTTAAATTATTTTAACATTTGTAAAAATTACAATTGCTGGTTATTTAGTGGACTATGTGAATTTTTATTGAACTATCCTGCCTTTAAGTTTAAGTACAGATTTTCACAATCTTTTATATTTGGTTATGTTACTTGGATATAAAAAAAGACTTTCCCAAATGTGGAAGCCATAAAATTTAGATGAATGGTATTTCAATTCCTAAAATAGAATAAAAATATCCCACCAATAATCCTAGCTAAAGTAAAAAAAAGATACATATAGTCTTAATAACTGAATTATTATAAAGTGGAATTGACTAGATAGAAATGGAGGTTTTTTTATGGGGAAATATATTTCAATGACAATCCTAATTGCAATTGGAAGTGTTGTAATACTTTTTTTACTCGCTATGCTATTTGAAGATGGAACAGGTGTTATTCCAATAGGTCTAGTTCTTATTATTTTACTTTCTATTATCATTACTCAATTAATAAGGATTGGTGACATATTGAAGAAAAGGTGATACAAAAGCCCCTTTCCGATTGGGGCTAAACGCTTATTAAAAACGACTTCCCCAAAAGAGGGAGCCATGATAATTTTAATTAAAGGCATTACAGAAACGCACCCGATAGTTTAAGTACAAAATTTCACAAACTTTCTTGTGGTATAGGAAAAAGCCGACCTTCATATTGAAGAATCGGACTCGTTAATTAGCTTCTTATTAATTGTTCACGTTTATCTAATGTACTATCTACACTCCCCCTAACTTAAGGGTTGTGGGGAACCAGGTGGAACGTAAAAAGGTGGCACTTTAATCCATCCGCGTTTACGCATTAAATGTTTTAATCTAGTTGCGAAGGCAAATTTTTCTGTTTGAAACTGAATAAATAATAAACCAACATCTGTACGAATCGATTCGGATGCAGCACCAGCAGAACGCATAATTAAACTTACAATTTTTAAAGATAATTCATTTGCTATGACATCATCCGTTAATTTAACTCCAAGTGGAATACTTTTAGGGTCAGATATTGGCATATCTTCAGGTGTAGGAGGTAGAGGAATTCCTTCCTTAATCATGAAATCATGGAGTCGTTCCCTTTGACTGGTTCCTAATTTCATATCTTCTTCAAGTATTGCTTTTAGTTCATCATCTGTTGTGGTATTTATACCTGATTGAACAGATACTTTAGCTAATTCTAGTCCTGCTAAGTAAATCCAGCATGACATCACTTCTCCGACATGAAGTGGTTGGTCTTCGTCTTGAACTGTCAGTGATTTCATGGCATCAATAACTGTTTCCAATATATTTACCATACGAATCCCTCCTGAGCTGGTATTATACAAATATTGTTTGTATAGAAAGGTTTTATATTCAGAGGGCGACACCAGCAAAATTTCAACCTAAAAAAAGAAAAAAGTAACAAATAATAAGGCATCCTTTTCTTAAAGTAATGCTACCCGTTAGCCATCCATGAATCGCTAAAAAACAGCTCTTCACCACAAAGAATGAAAATGTATTGAATGTGTCCATACTTGTTCTAAGGCTGGGAGAGGAAGGTCGTTTAAGTTTGGTGCGTTAGAGCCCATCCGTTAGTCTGACTCCAACGACCATGGTGCATCACAAACTGTCGCTCCCTTACGGGAAGCACTCATGGTAGATTAATCCTTATTCTGATTGTTGTACCAGCCTCCAATTTTACAAGCCTAGAAAGGAAGAACTTCAATGGATGTAATCATTGAAAGAGCATGTGGTATGGATGTTCATAAGGATAATATCACTGCGTGTATTTTGACACCTGATGGAAAGGAGATTCAAACGTTTTCTACAAAAACAGTTTTTCTACTCAAGTTAATAGACTGGGTTAAGGAACATCACTGCACCCATGTCGCAATGGAAAGTACAAGTGTTTATTGGAAACCTATTGTTAATTTACTAGAATCTGAAGGAATTGAGTTTTTAGTTGTGAACGCCCAACACATGAAGGCACTCCCAGGTCGTAAGACCGACATTAAAGATGCCGAATGGATTGCACAACTTCTTCGCCATGGTTTACTCAAAGCTAGTTTCATTCCAAATCGGACTCAAAGGGAACTGCGAGAACTTGTCCGTTATCGCCGTAGTATTATAGAAGAACGTGCAAGACAACATAATCGGGTTCAAAAAGTTTTAGAAGGAGCCACTATCAAACTCGGTTCAGTTGTATCTGATATTATGGGTGTTTCCTCAAAGGATATGCTTCGAGCTATAGCTGATGGCGAGGATGATCCTGAGAAACTAGCAAACTTCGCTCGTCGTACAATGAAAAAGAAAAAAGAAGAACTTGAATTAGCACTTCAGGGCTATGTTAATCCACATCAACGATTAATGCTCAAAACGATTTTAACTCACATTGATTTCCTAACTGAGCAAATTGAAATGTTAGATCAAGAGATAGCCAAAAGAGTTAGCTCTTATGAACAAGATATCGAAGACTGGATTCGATTCCTGGAATCGCCAGAAGAATGGCTGAACAAATCCTAGCTGAAATCGGTACTGATGTTAAAAAACAATTTCCAACTGCGGCTCATCTTTGTTCATGGGCAGCTCTGGTACCTGGACATAATGAAAGTGCTGGGAAAAGAAAATCAACTAAAACTAAAAAAAGAAATAAGTATTTAAGATCAGCATTAACTGAAGCAGCTCAATCAGTCAGGGGTTCAAAAAACTATCTTGGTGCATTGTATCGTCGAACAGCAGGACGAAAAGGCAAGAAAAGATCAGCTATAGTAGTTGCCCATGCGATATTGCGGATCGCATATTACCTGTTAACTAGAAAAGAAATGTATGTAGACTTAGGCGAAGACTACTTTGATAAAAAAAGACAGGTTTCAATTGTACGCCATTCGGTTCGAAGACTAGAAAACTTAGGTTATACAGTTACAATAACAGAGGCTTCCTAATCCATAAACAAGTATATAGACACCAAAGATCAGACGCTCTCCCCTTTTAAAAAGATGAATGAGCTGCGTCTATTTAAGTATTGCCATTTTTCGGATGTCACAGAAGTTAATTTTCATGGTAGCTTAATAAGAACTTTATACATTTTTCTCTCCAAATGGTGAAAAAATTAATAAAAATCTATATATGTTCCACAGATAATGCTCTTTAATTTATATGTATTATTTTATTTAAAAAGTTTAGGAAGCCTTGCGCTCTTTAGCGTTCTTTAGTTCCCTTAAGCTTTCTTTGATTAACTCTCTTTGATCCTCGGTAATAATAAAATCCGTAAGACGATCCTCAAAATGAGCAATACGTCTTTCCAACTCCTCTATAGTAAGGTTATTAATATTCTTCATAAACCCACCAACTCCTCTTATTATAATTTATATATAATTAGTATTCTTCATAAAATCCTTCAAAGCCGCTATTGGCAGCGGGATATTCAAGTAAAGGAAGCTATACAAAATCTATTCTTCAAGTGGAAGTCCCATTCGAAATCCTTTTAATCCCAGGATCCCTTATTTAACTTTCCCATTGTTTAAGAACTTGTTCTTTTGCTATACGATAAACTTCTTCTTCTGTTTGGTTTTTTGTAGCTATTACGTTGGTTTGATAAACTTTACCTTTATGTGTTACATAGATTGTATACTTGTACATTTTGTTCTTTCCCCTTTTTATAATTCTCACTTCACTAAAAAATCCAATTTCATTTAGTTATTCCTACAAATGCTTTTTGACTTTTTTATATTTTACAAATAATGCGAAAGTTATTAAAGCTAAAAAAAAGGTCAAGATTTGACAAATTCTCAACTTAACAAAAATTAATATACTCACTAGCAACTGTATTGACTGGCAAAGTCAATAAAATCAACAAACTTTTTATGATTCTAATCTCTTATGAATTTTGTTACACTTCTTAGAATGCAGAAAAATGTCGAAATATAAAAACTAAAAAAGGCTGGCTCCTGATACCGATCTTAAATTACCTTTTTGTTTTAATCCTTCAAATTAAATAACCACAAAGTTAAAAAACCACCTTAGATAAGATGGTTTTCTTACTTATTTATTAAACTAACGCACCCTTTACTTTAAGTGTAATTTTTCACAAACTAACAATTGTCAAACAAGTCTATCCAATTTCAGCTATGTATATGTCTCATTCAATGCATTAAAAAATCCCAATCTAAAAGACCGCCACCAAGAACGCTAGAAACGGTCTTTCCTTGTTTTTTTTAATGCTAACTACTGCTTTTGTCACTACTTTCATCTTGATGTGAATGCGGTGGATGATTATTATGGTGCTACTTTCAATATCCTCAAATTCATCATCTTCAAAAACGTAAGCATGGGGATTATTTTCAATGAACCTCACAGCATTTAACCCTATCATTTGAGCAGATATGGAAGTATTGCCGTCTGGCAAGATTGGAGCAACCGAAAGATCAGCGACTTTTAGATTTCTTGTACCAAAAACATTCAGAAATCCGTCGACAACTCCTTCTTGAATGTTCTTCCCCATTTTACATTGTCCTCCAAAATGGTCAAAACTCGTATAAGAAGCCTTGGCATATGCAGCAAGCTTGGTTCTCTTTTCTTCTTCATTTGGTAAATGGAATATATTTTCAGGAGGATATACAACCTTATACAGTCCATCTAGGTCTAGTTCCCGAGCCTTCATTATAATATTGAATGTTTCAATATATTGATCCACCATGAATTTCAAGTCATCCTGATTTTCGAGTGGATTAAATGTAACCGAAGGATACGCTTCGGGATCGCTATGTGCTACTGTAATCGAACCCCTACTTTTAGGATTCAGGTCGATTATTCCAATACTCATAATATTGCTGAATCTATTTGGGTCAAAACCCCAATTATTAATAAGCACCTCTTGAACTGGGACAAAAAGTGGTACTGGTACCCCAAGTAATTGAAGCCGGCGTCCAGAACCATTCACCTGTTTAAACGCACCAAGTGCAATTGGTGTGTTAGGATCAGCAGATAATACTTCTAAAAGTCTATTTGTTTCAACTTCTACACCCATACCAACAGAATAATGAGCTTGAAAGTTGTGACCTACATTTGGGCTCTCAATTAATGTTGAAATCCCGGCTTCCGCCAATTCGTTAGATCTTCCGATTCCTGAACGCTGTAGGATAACTGAAGAAAAATTGCCTGCAGAGACAATGATTCCTTTTCGAGCATAAGATATTTGTGACACACCATCTTTAACATATTCTACACCGACAGCAATGTTTATCCCTTTTCTTTGTTTAAACAGAATCCTATTCACTGTTGATTTAGAAAAAATAACCAACTTCCTCTTACCAATTCCAAATTCATCCGGGTTGATTTGGTTACCTTGTGATACTATGCTACTATTTAAATATCCTGTAGCAGTAGATGAACGAAAGAACATACCGTTTACTTCTTTTTGAGTAACCTGTGATTTATAAAATGTACAATCCCTTATGCCAGTATTATAATCCTTAACAATTGGTATTCCTAAAATATCTGATGTAGCTTTGGCTAAAGTTTTTATGAGTCCATCATTCGGAATGATTTGTTGTCTAATAAATATCGGACCATTTTTTCCTCGTTCGTCAGACTCTTGTGTCATTCCGGTATAGGTTTCATTTTTTATGAACAAATCACGAATATTCTCATAACTCCATTGTTCTCCTTGATTTTGAAGTAGATTTGCCCACTCATCATAAAGGTCGCTACTTCCACGAACCGCATACATCGCATTATGTTCTGAGCTTCCCCCTATTAATCTGCCTCCTGATAATCGAAGTTAACGTCCAAGAGCTGGCTCCAATTTAGACAGAATATTAAATGAGGATTTATTATCACTAGATAAGATTAGTGCTCTCTCAAGTGAAGGACTGCTCTTCTCTTTTGTCATATTCGTTCCTGCTTCAAGTACCAAGACGGAAGTTTTTATGTCATCGGTTAGTTCTTTAGCAATTATTCCTCCTGCAGTTCCTGCACCAATGACTATATAATCAAATATATAGGATTTATCAGATTCAGCTTTTTTATGCTTCTTTGTCGACATATATTCATCTCCTTTCATACTTAGAAGATGCATTTTCACTTAAATGTGCGTGGACAAGATCATTAAGTTTAATTGCCTTTTTTTTCAAAACTGACTATTACTCCAATAAAGAATAGCAAATACTTTTAAATTCTTTAGCCACCCATGCAGCAGAGCTGCACCAAAAAGAATGAAAATGGTTAAGAAACTGTCATACTGAACTTAATCCAGTCACACCCTTCTCAATTTTTTTTCGATTGTGCAGGGTTTTTTACGTAATGCCTTTTTTACATTTCTATTGATATAAGTATCCATACTGATTTGTAGTACAAGCATAAGATAAATAGAATCTTAATAAAAGGAGGAACCAATATGAACCAATTTGCCACGCTTGTCTCATTTGCTCCTAGCACTGGCATACTGACCTACAACGTTGATGGCGTTATTCAGACGCCGAGAGTAGTGTCGGCGACTGTACCACACCGCGCAGCGCTCAATCTTTATACACCCACCGACCCAATCCGTCCCATTGTCACGCGCTGGAACACACTGACTGCGGCTATCAAAGGACCAGTTACATTCGGTTCGACGACATCTGACGTCTTAGACAGCTTCGCCGCAATCACAGCCGATTTAGCGGCTCAACAAGCAAACATGCAGATTCACCTGAAACCGAATAGCGATATTGTAACTTCTCTACGCCCCATTCCATTCCTTCCACCAAATCCTATTTAATCATTAATAATGTTCTCGATGAAAGCACTTGAATCAATGGTGCTTTCTTTTTTTATAATCCCTGTTTTAAACCTTAAATGAACTCTTGTTCAACTAACCTCCCGTTCGTATAAGGAAGAGGGAAGAACAAAAAAAGAATAATTTAAAATCAATTCCTAATAATATATTTGGGGATGACCGTATCAAGACGGGAAAGATTTTGATTAAGATATATCGTTGAACATGACAAGAATTTGTGTTCCTAGTACAAGAAAACATGTGGAATAATCACAAATATCATGCTTGAAAATTGATTTTAAATAAACTCTTAGCAATACAGCCAGACGGTTAACTTGTCATAATCTATTATCGAATGTAATGAGGCAAAATCAAAGCCTTGCATCATAGCGTAAAGAATTTTCGAAGTGATAGTTACCCCATCAAAAAACAATATTATTAAGGAGAAAAATATTATGGAAATAAATTCAAGTCCAACTAACATTATCCGTAATGACTTCGGAATCACGCATCGGTCGACAGCGCCAGCAACAGATGGTAAAGATGTCCAGCTATTTGTACGGGAGGTTGACGGCACCCCTCTTCATGGAAGACGGAAATGTGTGCTAATGGTTCATGGAAGGAGTATCCCGTCGATCACGACATTTGATTTGCAACATAATAACTACAACTACAGCTGGGCTCAATCGTTGGCGCAAGAAGGCTTTGACGTGCTTATGTTCGATCTCCAAGGATCCCTCCTATCTCCAATCCCTCAAATGGAAGATCCATGCAACACTAGCAGGCTGCAGCAAGGACAAATTCTGATGCCCAACCCGATACCGGAGGATCAGTTTTGCAACTCAAGCTACCCGTTTGTACCCATTAGCTCACAGAGTGAATGGGACGAGTTAGACACAGTTGTCAATTGGATCATTAAAAATCGAGATGTGGACAAGGTCGCTTTCATTAGTAATTCAGCAGGTGCGTTCGCGGTCGGTCCCTATTCGGTACAACACCAGGACAAGGTGGAGACCATATTTTTCAGTGCGCCGATCTACCCACCCAACGGCTTAACAAATGCACCAGCAACCCTTCCGGTACCAGGAGTCCCGATGACTGTGCAAACAAAAAAGGATTTTAAGACCTATTGGGATAATGAAATAATTAACTGTCCCAACCAGCGGGAAGACGGGATGGTGGATATTGTGTGGAGCTCGCTTATGGAAATCGACCAGATTGGCGGAAGCTGGGGAAAACCAGATGTCCAACGCAC
This sequence comes from Bacillus sp. CZDM1, assembly GCF_055502545.1. Lineage (NCBI taxonomy): Bacteria > Bacillati > Bacillota > Bacilli > Caryophanales > Bacillaceae > Bacillus > Bacillus sp. CZDM1. Next base: position 570,994 of record NZ_JBUESO010000002.1, read on the forward strand.
GGAAGGCGTACTGCGGTTCAGAAACTTCACCCACTGGTCCTGGAACACTGAAGCCGTAAGCCATGGAACCCTTGGTCAGTCGGTGCCCGTATGCATTATCTACGGTGAGAATGATAAAACAGTGATGCAGGATACAGGAGTGCCAGCGACAACGTTTAACGTCAAAAAGCTCTACTCCGACATCCCTGATGATAATAAGTTGATGTTTAAAATTGCTTGCGCGGGACATCAAATAATGTGGGAAACAAATGCCCAGCTTTTGTTCCAGTATTCCAGTGAGTGGCTGAAGAAAGGTAAAATCAAGAATAGAAAAAAAGGAAGCTACTATCGAGATAAAAATGGAGATATCTATGAAGTAAAAGAACCGGTTAAGATATAATTGAGTTCCGAGCCAAATACCTTCGGGTTGAAGCCGAGTCTTGTACCCAGTATCGTTGATCAGTTTTCTGAGACCTGATGGTAGTGATAAACTTGGGATCATCAAATAACATGGTATTTTTATCCTACGGAAGATTATAGCCAATAAAGCCGGAACCCTGCAATTTCAGGAGTTTCGGCTTTCTGTTTTCCATTTAATTATTCGTTTATTAAACTCTTCTGCTTCGTTAGCTTAATACAAAAAAAGGATCACCGCAGCAATCCTCGTTCTTCAACTCTTGCACCCGTTAATTTAAGTGTACTCCTTCACAATATATAAAAGCATTAATGGATTGCTTTTATTTACAGTAATACACTGGTTTTACTATAATTTTATATCTGCAATTTTGTTAAAATGTGTTTTTTTACTAAATCAAAATATTTACTCTTGGGTTTGCTTTTTATTTATAAATTCAACCACAACTTTTACAAAACATGCCAATAAAATATAAATTGGAAAAGAATAAATATGTTTCCAATGGTAAGTAACATAAATTCCAATACCTTGGAAAAACGGCTCAATGACGAAAGATATTATAGCAGAAGTAATAAAATTAGCTGTAAGATAGTTAGTCCATTTTTTCCCATATCTTTGGTATATTAGCATATTAACTACGGGTATATAAGTCAAATCAAAAGGTAGTAAAGGAGGGATAAACGACCAATATAAACGAATTGGGTATGCCCACGCACCATGATTAGTTCCAATCATATCAAATATTAGTGAAATGATTCCAATAATTAACCCATAATTTAAAATCAAATGAATTCGCTTTTTATCAACTTTCTTCATCCATAAAATCCACACTAAAATGGTTGTTATCAATAGAAACCACCATTGCCAAGTTAAAAAGGCATGTTCTGTCCAAAAATCATGATATGACGCTAAAAAATCCAACCTTTTATCTTGTACATCATTAAATAAAAACACTCTACCATTCATTCGAATGAACCCTTCCTTAATTTGTTGTTCCTGTTATTATTCCAAATTCCTTCAAATGTATTTTCGATTTCCCTTATTGCACTAACCTGCTTACGTTAGCTAAAAAACAAAAAAGGACCGTCGCAGCAATCCCTTGTTCTATAAACGCACCCGTTACTTTAAGTAAAATACTTCACAATCTTCTTCGTTAATCAAACATTAAAGCAATGCCTGGTAAACATCGCACCCCTAAATTCAAAATCTTTTTCTTCTTCTATTTCTCTTTATGGTTTTGCAAGAATCCCCACTTCGAATATTGTATTTTCTGGTGTTAATATGAAACTCTGGACAAGCCATACAAAATCAAGAAAATAAATAAAAAGAGAGTAACCTCTTAATTTTGGTTACTCTTAATTAATTTCTCAAGCTGTTTCACCTGTCCCTTGAGATCATCAATCTCTTTCACCTGTCCCTTGAGATCATCAATCTCTTTCTGCATCTTATCCTTCTCTTGATCTGACTTAAAATCATTTATTTGTGATTGAAAATCGGCAGAAACATCTATATTTAATTGAATGATTGCTCCAATAGTCGCCAAAGCGTCTGCCACTGTAGTCAATGTACCGGCAATTATACCTAGGATTACCCCAGTATTGTTAGGTGGCTTATATTCAAATTTACCTAAAGTTGAATTTGAATCATTAGCGTTATTGTTGTCTGTAGGAAGGACAGAAGTGGTACTGTAAATTCTTTTATTCTTATTCATGAACTTCACCCCATATATAAATCTCATTATTATTTACTATAAATAAAAAATTGAGAGGTATCATATAATCTTTTCTATTCTTATTTCAGTCATTCTGTTAACCTAATCGTTGATCCTGTTTAGCTCTATTTCCTATTTGTTTTTGTAAAAGTCTTATTTTTTCCTGTGTCTGTGTCATTTGTTGTAGGGTTTGTTGTAGTTGCAATTCTTGTAGTTCTTTCTCTTTTTGGTCTAGAATTTGCTGTACCTTATCATTTTCTAATGCAATTGCTTGCCAAAGAAGGAAAATTGCATCTTCTGTTGTAGTTAACCATTGTCCAACTAATTGTAAGATATCAACAGAATTAGAGTCATTCCCACCATTCTCAATATTACTAATCATAAGATCTACTCCCTTATTTTGTATCTGATCTATGTTATGCCAAAAGGGCTTGTGTTGCTTCGACCACTTTCTAACCTTGCGCTTTCAGTGTTTTCTTGAACAAACCTGCTTCGTTACTTTAAGTGTAATATTTCACATAATTCTAGTGGTATTCTTCCTGGTCTACTTAATATCCTTTAAATCTGAAAAAAAAAAGAGACACATTCCTTATTAGGAAATGCGCCTGATTGCTGAAGATTGTTATTAAGGAAAAGCACCCCGATTGTACCTTATATAGTTAATAGTTAGTATTAAAGCTACTTTACTCTTCTAGCTGCTTGCTGAATAGGATCCCATACACCATTATATGGAGGTGCATACGCAAGATCTAAATCAAGCAGCTCATCGGTTGTCATCGAATGGAATATTGCAGTTGCTAGAACATCGATTCGTTTGTCGATCCCATTTTCCCCAATAATTTGCCCACCGAGAACTTTATATGTTTCTTTATGATAGACAAGTTTCAATTTCATTTTTTTATTATTAGGATAATATCCAGCGATATCTGTTGATTTAATTGTTACAGAACCACATGGAATGTTCAGCATTTTTGCCTCTGTTTCTGTTATTCCTGTTCTCCCTAAAGTTAAATCGAAAAATTTTATGATTGAAGTGCCTACAACACCTTTAAATGTTTTATGTATATTAACGATGTTTAATCCGGCGATTTGACCTTGCTTATTGGCATGTGTTCCCAATGGGACATGATCCTCCATTTCTTTTACTCGATGATATTGTGTTGCACAATCTCCTGCAGCATAGATATCTTTAATACTTGTTTGCATATACGCATTTACTTGAATAGAACCATTAACACTTGTTTTGATTCCAGTCCCTTCTAAAAATAAAATATTTGGCTTCACACCTATAGCGACTAATACTAAATCTGTTTCATACTCCCCTTTATCGGTTTTCACATATTCAACATGCTCACTACCACGGAATGCTTCAACAGATTCACCCATTTTTAACACAATGTTTTGCTTCAATGCTTCTTCATGGATAAGTTCTGCCATTTCTTTATCAAATATTTTTGCTAATTGCTCATTTCTTTCAATGATCGTTACCTTCTTGCCGAGCTCCGCAAAACTTTCAGCCATTTCAAGTCCAATGTATCCGCCACCAATAACTGTCACATTTTTTATATCTTTCTCAAGATAATCCATGATTGTCTTTGCATCAGGAATTGCCTTTAATGTGAAGACACCTGGAAGTTTAACACCCTCCCACTTTGGAATGACCGGGCCTACGCCGGTTGCAATAAGAAGGCGGTCATACGGAAAGCTAAACGTTTCACCATTACTATGGTTTATTCCACTTACCATTTTATTTTTCGTGTCAACCTTTTGGACTTCATGATATACTCGTGCATCAATGCCATATTTCTCTTTAAAAGTAGACGGTGTACGTGCTATTAACTTATCTGTTGACTCAATCTTCCCACTGATCACATAAGGTAGGCCACATTGTCCGTACGAATACACTCCACCCTTTTCTAAAACAGTGATTTCATGTCCAGAACTGTTTCGTACAATTTGCATTGCAGCACTCATCCCTGCTGCATCTCCACCAATAATAAGCACTTTCATACTCATCCCTCCTTTCTTTATTTTCCATTTATTACTGATTTTTAAACATGAAGAAAGATTTATCCCCATATAGGGGTAGCGTCAGGAATGCGGATTTACAACGCTTAGTAAATTCAATATATAAAAGTAGAATTCCTGTAAAGGAACCGACTTTTAGTATTTTCTTTGTTAAACTAAATCACCAGTCCTAATATAAGGTTAGCCAGATTTTCTGGTTGACCTTTTTGTTTATGGTTTTATTATTACGGTAGTCGGGGAACGTCGTACCCTTGGGACTCGATTCCGTCAACTAAACTGTTCACCCCCTACTTGTATATCAACTCAAGCTACCCGTTAGCGCAATAAGGATAATATATTAAACAGTATGAAAAAGATATTGATAAGATATAAGGGCTGCACAAATTAAGACTTTTTTTGGTGATAACCACGTTCTCCATATGGTTGTAACTTTTCTAGCCATTTTTCTTCAAGTGCCAATAAAGCTTCTTTTTCGTTAAAATAGGGCCTATCATCCTTTTTTAATTTTTCTAGGATGTCTATCTTGAAAGCATCTCTTCCGTACTGGTTCCATTCTTTTTGCAGCTCTTTATTGGTGGTAAAAACAGCTGTAAATAAAATATAAAAAAGTGTAATAATATGTACAAAAACATATTGTAAAAAGGATTCTGAATAGTAGTAAAATAGATGTAGAGGTGATTCTCTATGTCTATTTTTTTATCGCAGAAACAGGCGCGGGAATTTTTAAATATTACTCGAACCACCATATTACGTTGGGAAGAACAGGGTAATATTAAAGTCTATAAAACAAGCGGCGGTCACCGAAGGTATCTAAAAAGCGATTTAGAAAAGCTAATTGGCTTGGATGCTGTCGAATCTGAGAATATAAAATTAAAATCCATTTGTGTCATTTATGCGCGAGTTTCTACAAAAAAACAAGAGATAACAGGAAATTTAGATCGCCAAGTAGGAAGGCTTACCTCTTTTGCCTTAGACAACCGAATGTCCATTTCACATATAATAAAAGAAGTTGCCAGTGGAATTAATGAAAACAGGAAAGGAATAAAAAAATTATTATCTATTATTGATAAAGAACCGATTCAATATTTAGTTATCGAGTATAAAGATCGGTTTGCCAGATTTGGGTACAATTATTTGGAAGTTTACTGTAGGTCACATGGGGTTGAAATTATCACAGTTGAACAACAGGAAAAAAAAGAGCTTAATGAGGAAATGGTCGAAGACCTTATTTCAATCATGACATCATTTTCCGCTAGATTATATGGACGAAGAGGTTCTAAGAAAATGAAAAAGACGCTTTTAGAGTTGGAGAAGGAGGATCAGGATGTCAAAGAGTGAATATGAACAGCCCATTACATTCACAGGGAGTATCTCAAATCCACCGGTAGGTGAATCAATGATTCTGGACGAACTCATGCGTAAATTTCAATCCGCTAAACGATTTATTCGCGAACGCATCTTTGATGGATTGGATCGAAAGAATGCCGCTGCGAAAGCGAAGCCACTATTTCTAAATAACTCCCGCTATATGAGGGATGCGTTTCTTGAAGCAGAAGCTTCCATTTCCTCGCAAAGGGAATTGTTGCCCTTATATGTTGAGCAATACAAGACAGCAATACAAAAAATTGAAAAGAAAATAAAGAAAACCCAAAAATCCAGACAGCCCAATAAGGAAGACCTCATCCTTTATATGCAGTACCGAATCAAAAAGTTAACCAAGAAAATGAAGTATTATCAATTTCATATCGAAAACTGCAGTGTTCCAAAAGTCGTGGACGGTACAAAGAAAAAACTAATCCTTTTAAATAAGCATAAAATCACCAAACAGGAGTGGGTCGATTCACGAACAAACGCTCTTTTTTCTCGCGGGGAAGCCTCTAAAGCCGGGAATGAAAATATCAAATTGCATTATTTACAAGACCAGTCTGTAGAAATGAAGGTGCTAAACCCATTATCCTCTAAAAGAAATGACAGACTTCGTTTTGAAATCCAATTCTCCGAAAAACACATCTTGACGATTCTCACCTATCTTTCAAGTGGAAAGGCCTATAGTGTCCGAATTCTAAGAGAAAACGGAAAATACTATGTCCACCTAACCTTCAACCAAAAATTGGAATCCACCTATGATTTTACAAATGGCTGTGCAGGTCTCGACATCAATCCAGACAATTTAGCCGTTACAATCGTTTATCCTAATGGGAATTTTAGAGTAAGCAAAGTATTTTGGATGAATGATGTCAATAGCGTGCGCTCCGAGAAACGGAATTGGATGATAGGGAATACCGTTGCTTCCGCCATCGAATGGGTAAAATCGGTTGGCATCGACATCATCGCCATTGAAGATTTATATTTCAAAAACGATTTGAGCAAAAATACAAAATTCAATCGGATGAGCAGTAATTTTGTTTATCGAAAAATCCTCACCACCTTGATTTCTAAAAGCATTAAGGAGGTAGTAACTCTTGCGCAGGTCCCGGCCTATTATTCCTCTTTAATTGGACGGGTTAAATATCAGAAAGCATATGGATTATCTATTCATCAAAGTGCTGCCCTCGTATTAGCGAGGAGAGCAATGGGCTTTAAAGAAAAAATTCCGAATCAAATGATGTCAGTCCTTTTTGCTATGGAAGCAAAAAAGGGGCATTCCTTGAGTAATTTATTTAAACATTGGAAAAAAGTACAAGCCTGGTTTTCATCCTTAAGGGAACTTGCCTATCGAAATCATAAACCTTATAAACATTGGTGGGTAGATGACTTTATCCACTACCCAGACGTATATGTTTAGTGAAACGATATTCAAGCCTTTATTTTAGTGCGGACATTCTCAAGAATGTGAAAATTCCTACGGAAGGATTGCCGTAAGAGGATAAAGGTAGCCCAGGTAACTCCTGCCCTATGGTGTGCTCTGATAAAAGAGACCGAAAGACATAGGTGTTCATACGAAGGTTAAACCCTAGACCAGCGAAGGGTTGGACAAGAGTCTTTACTTGAAAATCTAAGGCAAACGATACGATTTGTTATGATTTGAAAGAGCTGGTGTACCCATTTGTTTCAAGCATGAATGTTATGCCATTTAGAGTTTTTAAGTTTTTCGTACTTCCAACCAATATTTTACTGTTGATTGTATTCTTTATCTGATAGATTCCCGCTTCAACGGATGTTTCCTTAAATTGTTGTTTCAACTCTTTTCTGCGGTCCATTTTTTCACCTACTATTTTCATTTACTTTTTTAACCAATAACTACTTCCATCTAATTTACGATCTTAAAAGCCCTATTCGTCTAAATATCTTGTTATTAAAACATAATCTTCATAAAAGCCTTTTAGAATCTAGTTTAATTCCTGTTCATCATAATGGTAATCCATTTTTAAATGGTTAGAAATTTCTCTTAGGAAAATAATTTTTTCTACAAATCTCGATATATGCCAGGTGGTATCAAGCACAAAATCTCAAATTTTTTGATTTACATGACGTCTTCCTATTTTTCCTCCTTATCCGGATTTGGTATTTCTCTTACAATAATACGGGACCCTTCTGCCCTCACTACTTTTACTTTGGATCCTTTGCCAATATAGCCACCTTCACTTACAGCATCTAGCCTTTCGTTTTCAATGACGATGGTACCAGATGGCCGCAGGACTGTTAACGTAGACCCAACCAGTCCGATTAATTCTAAACGGCTTATATTTGCGATATAACCGCTTTCTGTATTCGTGGAATCGGTTAAAATGATCTTTTTAAACAGGCTCATTTTTTTACCAAAGACCTTAATCATTAGAATAGATATCAAGATGGAAACTATAATGGCCACTAGCAGGGATATACCCATATAAACTGCATTATCCGCTGCCAAAAAGAAACTTGCAACCATTGCGATAAAGCCGATGATCCCTGCAATACCACCTGATAGAAACAACTCTAATAGTATGAGGGCAATCCCGATAATAAATAGGATAAGGGTTTCATAACCTGTAAGACCCGCGACGAGATGTCCATAAAAAAACAGAAGCAATGATGACACTCCGATAAACCCGAAAACACCGAAACCAGGTGAGAATAATTCCAATACGAGACCAAGAAGTCCAATCGTTAGTAACATCGAATAAACAAATGGATTCGTGATAAAGCGGGCCATTTTTTCAGCCATGCTTACTTCAAGAGTTCGTACATCCGCTTCGGGGTATCCGAGTATTTCAAGCAGTTCATCAAGATTGTTAACAATTCCTTCAGCGTATTTGACCTCTACCGCCTGTTCAGAGGTTAATGTTAATAATTTCCCTTTTTCGGCTCCGTACTCTGGTAAATCAACATTTTCATCCGCCATTGCTAGTGCATAAATGGGATCCCGGCCGGCATGCATGGCCGCATTTTTCATTTCGGCAAACCAATAGGATTCCGCCTTCTTTCCAGCGGCATTCCCTTGCTGGTCAATGATCGCAGCCGCTCCCATCGTCCCTCCTTTCACCATGTAGATTTCATCCATATTTAATGAAATATAGCTGCCTGCGGATAACGCTCGGTTATTAATAAAAGCTACTGTCTTGGTTTTCGTGGACGTAAGCAGCCTGCCAATATCTACAGCAGCATCAACGGCTCCACCGGGGGTATTGATTTCAAAAATAATCACCTTCGCATTATCATTCTCAGCACTTTCAACGGCTCTTTTCAAAAAGGCGTACAATCCCTTTTCAACTGTTTCTTCAATCGGTACAACATAGACAACTTCTCCTTTTGCAGAGCTGTCCACTGGGAGCAGCATAAGCATAAAGCCAACTATCAATGATAAACAAGCAACGATCCGTATTCGATACACTTCTTTTCGCTCCCTTCTATTTATGTTTCTCCTAAAAAAACCTTTTTCTTACCAGACAGGACAAGCCCTGCTACACCGAAGCCAATAGCAGGGCATTATCATTCATTTAACTTGCTGGTATATATGATTAATCTGTATATCCCATCAACAAACGTGCATATGGGGAGTCGGATGGAAGGACGATAACGGTCTCATCATTAATCGTCTTTTTGTACGATTCTAAAGTTCGGAACATGGAATAAAAGCTTGGGTCTTTTGAGAACGCCTGATTATAGATTCTCGCTGCCTCAGCTTCCCCGTCAGCACGAATGGCTTCCGCTTCCGCTTTCGCTTTTGATAGCAATTCCTTCACTTCGCGATCCGTATCAGCTTCAATTCTATTCTTTTCTGCATCACCCATAGACAGATATTCCTGTGCCTTCGATTCTCGTTCAGAAATCATTCTTGTGAATACAGACTGTTCATTCTCCGAAGGTAAATCCGTGCGCTTCATCCTTACGTCCGTAACCACAATCCCATAATGATCATTTCCGAGAAGGTCATTCACCTTATCAGTGATCCGATCATTTAAAGAACCACGTGAAGATTTTTCATCATTAATAATTTCATCATAGTTTAACTGCCCGAGTTCTGAACGAACGACGGAGTAAATAAATTCCTCCATTCGGGATTCGGCTTTTTCAACGGTCCTAGCATTGGTGATCATCTTTTTTGGATCTTCAATTCTCCAAATAGCATAGTTATCAATGAGCATACGTTTCTTATCCTTGGTGTTAATCTCAGCTTCGGTAACATCATACGTCATTTGATATTTTGGCAGAGTCGTGACACTTTGAATGAACGGAACTTTATAGGTTAACCCTGGGGTATTCACAATTCGTACCACTTCACCAAACTGCCGAATCACTTTATACTGGCCTTCTTTCACAACGATGAGGTTTAAAAGGAATACCCCTAAGAGGACGATTACGATAATGATAAAGATGCCTATTTTTTTGTAGTTCCGCCAGTTAAATCCTTTTGGACCGCGACCCTCTATGTTGACTACATTGTCATTACTCATTTTTTTCACTTCCTTCCCCATTTGTCTTTGGCTGTTCGTTTTCCAAAGGTCTGATTGGGAAATATTTCAATGTATCTCCATTATCGTTCATAATATAAATTTCAGCATTAGGAAGAACCTTTTCAAGCGTTTCCAAAATTAAACGCTCACGAGTAATGTCAGGATTGGTACGATATTCATCGTACAGTTTATTGAATACGGAAACATCTCCTCTTGCTGTTTCGATCCTTGCTGCTTTATCACCTAGGGCTGCTGAATCTATGGCAGCCACTTCCCCTTTGGCTTCATTAGTACGTTTGTTTCGATATTTCCCTGCTTCATTAATCTTTGTATTCATTGTTTCACGGGCATCTGTAACATTTGTAAATGCCTTTCTTACCTCATCATTGGGCAGCTCCACATCCTGAAGCTTGACCGCAAGGATCGAAATCCCGATATCGTATTTTTCTACCAATGTAGATAACAAATCCCGGACATCCGCTTCAATTTCAGCCTTTCCTGAGGTTAAAGCGTCATCAATTTTCGAACTTCCAATAATACTTCTTAAAGAGGCAGATGTAGCATTATACAATATTTCTTCTGGCTTCTCAGCATTAAATAAATATTTGGCTGGCTCAGTTATTTTCCATTGGACGACTAAGTCCGCTAAAACAATATTTTCATCACCCGTAATCATTTTCGTTTCATTTGGAAACTCTTTTATTTCCCCATCTTTCTCTTCATAACCGAATTGTAGACTAAAGGTTTCCTTTGATAACGTTTCAACAGATTGAATGGGCCACGGAAGCTTAAAATGTAACCCGGGTTCATTGACCCCTTCTTCAACCTTACCAAAGGTAATAATAACGGCTTGCTCACTTTCATCGACGGTGTACCAAGTGGTGAAACCGACCATAACGACGATTGCTGCTAAAAAAATCAGGCCAACGATTTTATATATTTTATTTAAATTAGCCATTTCGTCTCCCCTCTTTTTGCAAGTCTTTAGTTTTTATTACGGCTATTTTACAAAAAAGTTTCAATATTTAATAAATAGTAAACTTCCCTTTGCTATATTCCTATTTTTATAGATTGGTTTTCCCCTTATGCTATATATTTCCAAATATGAGGAAAAGATTTGATTTCCTTTAATAACCTACATTCCTAGGTTTTCCGCGACACTTTTTATTCAGCTTTTTCAATGAAAAAGATACCTTTAAAAACACCAAAAAGACCCCTAGGAAGATATAGAGGTCTGTAGGTCAATAGAATCCAAAAATAAGAAAATAGTAAGTAGATAATTACCAATATACTAAGATTTTCCCTCAATTTAATAAGGCACTGTGATTTAAAGGAGGTATATTAAGAAAATCTATTAAAAATCACCGATCCAAATAGTACTGTTAAGGAACCATCAATTAGTCAAGCAGAAGTAGAGGCACTAGTGGATGCAAAGCTAAAGGAACATGCTGCAGCATTAGAAACAAACCAAGTTCCCCTCCAGGATGAGGATTACACATTATCAGCAAAGCAGATCGAATATGCACGCTCGTTGATTGAAAAAGTAAAAGATGAATTTGAACTGGCCATCAATCCAACTGAGCTAACCATAAAAGATTTAAATAGGTTAATTGCTTATAATCGTTATAAAAATAAGGGTACCCTTATTAATCTTGTGAAAAAGGGTGTTCTTAAAAGGAAATAAAGCAAAAAAACATCCTCGACTCCAAATTAGAGCACGAGGATGTTTCTTTTTTGCAGGTAAGACCTCCTACTGAACTGGATTAGAAAAACCGTTTATGGGCTATCCTCATTAATAGGCAAAGCTACTATGTAACATTTTCCATTTAAATAAGTCTATATAAGTGAAGAACCTTTATGATAACGGGGTGATCATATGAGAAAAGGTAAAAAAATGATTTCATTGTTATTAATAGTAAGCTTGATGGTTATTGGTTTATTTGTGTATTATGGAAATTTTGACAGCGACAAAGTTGCAAAAGGACAGGAGGATGTTATGTCGAGTTTAGTTGACAAAGGAAATGGGAAGTTTCGTTTTCAAATAACCAATCCAACAGATAAAGACATAACATTTCATTTTACAAGCAGCCAACGTTTTGATTATGCGGTGAAAACGGAGGATGGTGAACAGGTATTTCTATTCTCAAGCGTCGCCCTATTTATGGCTGTACTAGGTGAAGAAACGCTTAAACCAGGGGAAGAATTACATTATGATATAGATTTAACTGAACTAAATTTAGAAAAAGGCAAATACATTCTAGAAGCTTGGTTAACTCCTACTAGTAAAGAAAAATATAAGGTCGAGATGGACTATATCGTTCAATAACTTTGAATTTGAGGTTAGTAAATGGAGTATTAAGCAAATTTGTATAAATAATTTTTCAGTTTTGCACATTTTCATTCATTTCAGTTATAATAAAATTAAGTTCTGAATAAATTAAAAAAGACCGAACATGCAGCAACATGTCCGGTCCAGCAATAGACGGTTCCCTCTAAGGGAGTCAGCTAAAAGGCGAAATAATCCACCTGAGCCACTAACTCAAGGGTGGATTATTTTTTTGATTTAAATGACAGTATGGTTACGATTAAACTGGCAAAACCAATCGCAAACATTAAAGCCTCAAAAACTGTCATTCAGCATCACCCCCTTTCTGTTTGGGAGTGTGCCGACCACCCTTGAGAAATCCTATTCTATTACTCTTCTAGTATATCATAAAAGCGCAAAAGGAGAACATACATTCGAGAAATATCATTAATTAATAACATTTAAATTATTAACTTAATGGTAATCGTGCCTTCCGCTCAAAGTGATAATGTAAGCGATACTCATAAATTCCCTTTGTCCAATGCCATAAAATGTCCTCATGTACTATTATTACATCAAGGTTTAATTGAAATAGATCACTTTCATAGGAAATTAGCCCCTTAGAGCTGCCACTCCATTTTGTCATTGGCATGGCAGCAATTAGTTTGCTGACACCTCTCTCATCATACTCCCATAATTTCTTGGCTCTTTATCGAAAAAATAAAAAGTGCCTGGCACCAAAAATTGTGGCGACTGGCACTTCTTTAATTAAATTACTTTTTCTGTAGAAGAATTATATTCTACATATAATTTTCCTTTTACAATCTTATCAAGATGCCACCACCACTGTTCAAGTGGAATTCCATTTATATCAGATAGAGAAAAATCATATACGCTGCCGATATGTTTAGCCATCTCTTCCGCTTTTTTCAACAAAATTAGATCATACATGGATAAAAGGATTTTTTCATCCATATCAAGTTCATGTTTTACGTTCTCAAGTAGTGTACGATCGTGTAGCATCCTCAAATGCTCATATGCACTGTAATCGAGATCATTTATATCTTCGCCGTAGTTCAGAATATCTTGTTTATATTGACTCATCCAACACATCCTTTACTTTGCCGATTATTTACTAAATAATTTTGTGGTTTTCCCTTCATGCATGTGACCATCACACCGTCTTCTCCACAAATTACTATCCATTATATTTTATTATCATCTATATAAGAAGATAATGACAATAGTCCTATTATTTCCATTTATGCGGGCACTTATCTGTCCAATTAGAACTACCTAATGATATAAATGAATCCTTGCCTTAACATTATAAATCATTAAACTAGAGCAAAATCCTACCTACAATTGCCTCATACATATGCTTGGATTAACAAAGGTAATGGTTACCAAGTAAATGTAAATAACCATAAAGGCCGCCAATGGCTTCCGCCTGAATTAGGCAAAGCTTTGAATATTATAAGACAATATTTACGGATAAACTTTTGAAATTGTCCGGCATCCAAAACAAATATTCCTTCCTCTCTGAATGCGATACTATTCATGCAATCCGAAATAAAGTAGCCCATACGGGTGAAGTAAAGAAAGAAGATTTTATTCAATTAACCGCATTCTTGAACAAGCTTTAAGAACAAATAGTCTTTTAAAACCTTTAAAAGTCAAAACCTTTCACTACTTGAAAAAAGACACCTAAGAAACATTCTCTCTTCTAGGTGCCAATTTTCTATTCAGATTTCTTGCTATCGAGGACGACCTTGCTCATCTGTATTCAATGATTGTGTTTCAAATTTGGTAAGGAAAATAGAAAATGATGGTTCCGGACATTCATACTCAAGTAAAACACCACCGTCTTGCCATATACCATTTTCCTGTGAAAAATCACTACCTATCGGATCACCCTGATTCATATGAACATTATGTAGCCCTAATCCCGTTACATAGGGTTCTCCGAAAATATAAATTCTTTTTACATTGTTGAGGTATGATTGCATTTGCAGGATTACATTGTTCCCACTTTCTGGTTTCCATTCTCCGATATTATTTATTCCTGGATGACGAATAAAATCAAACGCTCCTGATGTTAAATCATTTACTAAACGATGGAAACCATCGGGTTTAGATATAATTTTAGAGAAAAAATTGTCTGTCCACGTTTTGGTAATCTTTGTACTCAATTTTAATCTGCGTTCTTGATTTCAGATTGATTACACACTCGCATAGTCCATCTGGAGTATCTACATTAATGTGATAATGGGGCCAACGACCCTCAGAATCCGGACATTCAATAAAGTGTCTGTCCACTTTTCCAATTACTACGCCGTATCCGTTATTTAAAGGCATACCTATCCCCTTTTGTCATACAACCTTATTTAAAGCTATTTTTGCTGTTAAACATATTATTACAAAAATTCCGAGTGATTATGTAATTAGAACTAATCGCCTGATGAACAAAATACGTGGTTTCATTCTGTTCGTAATCAAACACTTGATCGGAGGTACATAGAACCCCCCTTATCTGATAACACTAATGGTCGTATAATATAGCCTGAAGAACAAAGCCTAATGGGGAACCACTTATTATGCAATCTCTATACTCAATGGGGTATGAAGACGTGAAAAAAATCTTTATCGGGTTAATATTTAATTTAGGATTTATCCTTACCGCTGTAAACAATGTAAAGGGGAAATGTATGTATGGATAATGGTGAATTTTTAGAACAGATCAGAAGCGTGTTAAACGTGAATGGCGATCCATGGTTGGCAGGGGTGACAAGCTTGACCTCGCTTCCATTTGATGTAAAGAAGCAATACCTTGGTGCTACACCGCCACCAGGCGTACTTAGTATCGATGAGATAGAGCAGCGTGTGTTATTAATGAAAGAATCATTTAAGGCTGAGGCGTTAGCTGTGGTACGTGATATTGCAGCGTACGATTTACGCAATGTGAATGGAAAGAATTATGTAACGCCAATTAAGAATCAAAAAGGTTGTGGCTCGTGCGTAGCTTTCGGGACCATTGCTACCATGGAGAGCACTTTACGAATGCAGCATAACGACCCGGACTATCCGGTTGATCTCAGTGAGGCTCATTTATTCTTCTGTCTTGGTAATGCTGTCGGTTTCAATGCGTCCTGTCAAAATGGATGGTGGCCACATATAGCTTTAGACCGTATCCAAAACAACGGGATCTACGGAGAATCTTGGTTAAACTACGATGAGGCGCTTTCCAGAGCTGACCATTGTAGTGGTTTTGATCTTAATCCTAAATACTTTGTTAAGATTACAGGATATGAAGAAATCACCGGAAAATCGGCGCAGATTAAAGAATGGATAAATAGTAAGGGACCTGTTATCGCATGTTTCATAGTATACGACGATTTTTATAGTTATACCAGTGGGATATACAGACATGTAACAGGAGAACGACACGACGGGCATTGTGTAACGATTGTCGGGTACAACGACGACGAGGGCTACTGGATTTGCAAGAATAGTTGGGGCCTGGATTGGGGTGAAGAAGGGTTCTTCCGAATTGCTTATGGCGAGTGTGCAATTGATTCCTGGGGAAACTACGGTGTTACTGGCATCGAGATAGTAACAATAGAGCCGGTGCCGGATCCTGACGAGTGTACTGAATATGATTGCCCCCCATCTCATTAAGTTTGAGCTCAATGAGAACTGGGGTCACCACCCCTACAGCTGTGCTAACCTCGACGGAGCACTGATCTCAATATAACCTACTGAAACGCGGATGTGTGATTACCATTTGTGTTGTGTTATAACCTAAAAAGACCCAGTATGATACTAAAAGTGCAAGATTCCTGCTTAACATGAACATAGTAAAGTCATATCCGAACAGCTAAAGGAAAATCCGATGACGGGCTTCCGTTATACAGTGAAGAAAACTATTGGGAGAAGCAGAGTTACAACGTCGCTGTTCACTGTAACTCTTCATGGGCTCTGCCGTCGCCCCTCCTGCATCGTAGATACAAATGTGTTCTCCACTAACTGAATTGAATGAGAAACTCCCGTCACTCCTTAATCTGAGTAGGTTTTCCCGATATTTCTGTATACCCATAGTCTTATAATTAGCCTAAAAACCAGCCGCCTCTATCTTTCCTACTGCAGCTCTGGCTCTGCAACCTAGAGCCAAAAGCTTTCGTCGACAACTCCCTTGTTCTTCAATGCTTCGTATGTACCATCCAAAATCATAGAATTGTCAATACTCATGAATTCCCTCATTCATTATGGTGAAATCTTAACTTGGAGAAAAAAACAACGCATATATTTAACATAAGCTAAATATTCTAATAAATTTCAAAAAAATGCAGGAGGAAGTCAATAGCGTCATATGTAAAATATAAGTGCAGGATTACCAGTAGTTTTTGGTAATAATACGACACAAAGATTCATTGGAGAAAGACAGTGGGGAACGGAGAGTGATATCTCGTCTGTCATGGCACGACTTTCTGCCCTTGAGGAACAGGGTAGCCATTCTTAATAGAAAAGTAAATTCAATTCTTAATAGTATTCACTAAGGGGGAAATAAATCCCCCGCTTTTTTATCCTGTTCCTGTATACCAAAAATTACTTACCCCATGTCACCGCAATCATTACATCTTTCATTGATTTTTTATTAAAATACATTTTTAAAGTTGAATTTTCTGGATTTTCAGCATCCGCAGGTTTGCATGGAAATTGTTCCTTTTCTAGTTTCCCTTGTAACAAGTCCTTAACGTAAGTAGTTAAGGTAACAACATTTTCACCAGAGCCGTTAGGACTCCTGCTGATTTTGATGTTTTCTTCTGCAGAGTGAGCAAAGACTTCTATTTGCTTTATAGATCCTAATTTCTCTCTGCTCCAGTACGGATAGTGTTCTTCCCTAAATATTAACTTTAATTCGCCCCATGCATTCTCCGAAACATTTACGTTTTGAAATTTAGTCCAAGCATTTGGAAACTCGTGCCGTACTGAAAAAAAACGTACAGAACCAACAGTAGATGCCTCATCGATATGTTTGTTAAGGTTTTTCACTGAACCATTTCGCAGCAAACCTCCACCTTCACGTGCCGTATAGCGAATGTGCAGAATCACATCATTGATTGTATCAAAATCAAATTGAGGTATTTCTGATGGCAGTTGTAGTTGCCAATTACTAATTACACCTGAACCTTCGAAGGGAAGATACCGTTCATCATGGAGATTTGTTTCAAACATGCCGCTATCGTTTATTCCACTACTGGTGACAATCGATTGCAGGCTGCCGTAAAAGTCATTAAAGCGACTATCTTCGGCACCTTCACGTGCGTATCCGTCTCCGTTTCCAAGGAGTATTGGTTTGGTACGGATGGTGCTTTTTTGTAGAGTTAAAGTGCAATTGACACTGGTGTACGGGCTTGTTACAGAAGGGATACTCAAAGAAATGGACTTAATTCGCCGGAAATAATGCCCAGGACCATCCAGATCAAATAGTTCTTCAGGTAATGATACTGTACATTTTCCTGTCTTACGTAGCTTCAACAATTCAATTGGATCGACTTGCCATAGACTAACGTTTTTTGTCAGCTCATATTCCCTTGTGTTTAGGTCATGATAGGCCATTTCCATTCGTTTAATATCCAGGTATAGTTTTTCTCCCGCAAGCAGCCCCTCTTTTCCAGTGAGATACCCATATTGAATATAGCTTAATTTAGGATCACCCAGTTCGTGCTGCAAGGCACGTTCTGCTTTCTTTGCTATATCGAATGTAAATTGGAAGCATTGTCCGTATAACCCTTTTATCTCTCGTTTCATCCATGTATAAAATGACTTCTTAGTTATTTTACCCTCCTTTTCATCGGACAAAAATTTCTCAATATCTTCGGCAAGCTTTATTTGCTTCTGGTGATTTAGGTATTCCCGTTCAGCCATTTGCTCTCGGATTTGTGCTGCCCGGATCTGTTTATAAATCTGGTTAATTTCTCCGGCAACTTGTGTACTTTGGTATGCCCATTCCTGTTCACGGCGGCTATAAGAGCCAATTTTAGCCATGTTTGCAGCTTCGTAATTAAGTCTGTCCACATCAGAGCGCATGGAACTTGCCAATAAGGATAACGCCTTTGATAAAAAAGAACCCCCAAAAATGATACCTGCTCCCAAGCCTATGGGTTTTATATCTGGCGTGAAATCGGGGATTATTCCCAGCACTGAACTAAGTTTTTCTAATGATGCAATTTCCTCTTGCGAGTCTCTTGATAATTTAAGTTTTAGCAATTCTGTAGCTTCCTGTTGATTTAGTTTTTTGCCTCCTCCCTCTCCGCTCAAATCCTCAGCTATGTCAACCGGGATATCACGGGGTAGCAAAATGGGTTCGACAGACTTGAATTTCATTTCCTCTAAGCCATTTTTATCGAGTTTCTCCAGTTTTGGAATCTTGCTCAAAATCTCATTTTTTGTTTCACCAAGTAATCGTTCGTAATACATGAAGCGCTGGACAAAATTCGAAAGAGTTTGTTCCAGTACTTCTCGATTCTTGATTGATTCTTGCCACTGTTGGTATTTTACATTCTCTGCCATTTTTAAAATCGTATGTTCGTGCTGTGCTCTTAGGATTGCAAGGGCTTCATTGTCCTCCTTCTCCATAGCAGAGAGTAGGTTGCTGCCCAGTGCCTTCACTTCCTGACAAATTTCGCTGGCTCTTTGTATCAAAAATTGGAATCGTACGAGTGGCAGCGACTGAACCGTTCCTGAAATGACGGCAGCCACATCCAGCCCGGCAGCAGCGGCTTTGGCCAGGAGTGCCGGGTCAATAGGCGGTTCAAATAATGGCAACTGTCGAAAGATTCCTTGGAAATTAAGACTGTTACGAATTTTAAAAAGGCGGTCAGCAACAGTATCCCAATATTCCATCAATTTATCGTTGCGGGGAATGCAAAAATACAATCCCAGACCCACGCTGTTTAAGTTTGTTATTTCTTCCTTTTCTGCCGTTGATGGCGGAGGCTGGATCAAATTAAACGGGATATCACTTTCCAGCTTACTTAAGACATTTCCGAATTCATCCAAGTCTTTCTGCAGATTGGCATAAGTCATCGGACGTACCGAACCTTTTTTCGGAATTGCTTGGGGACGCGGGCCAAGAAGACTGGCAGCAAGAATGTAAATCTGTGCACCTTCGTTGATGCTTTCACCCGTATCCTGCCGAAAAAGCATGTCCCCCCAGGCGATTAAGTTATCCAGGTAAGCCATCACAGCTTTGAACATGTACGAGGATTGACGATACCGGGCAACGACGTGCGGCCTGAACGGCGCGTTTCTCCATGCACCAATACTATTGACAGTATCTTGCAGGAGCTTAGGATCCTTGTGTGAAGAAAGGTTCAAAAGGATATCCTCGACCAGTTGAACATCGGTCGTTTGGAAAGGTTTAACTTTCCAAAATCGCTCCGGTGTAGGTCCTTCACCGTCATCTGTCGGGTCAAAAATAAAGTGGAACCATTGTTGCGCTTCCTCAAAATGTTGATTTTTACTCAAATGTATGGCAATCGTAAGGGGTACGTGATAAAACAATTCCCAATTGTAGACAGAGTATGCACCGCTGATACTAAAATCTAAATCTTTAACCGGATACGGCTTATTTACCAATTCAGAGGGTTTATACCGGGACTCAGAGAATATCTCTTCGTATAGCACGGGCTTCGGTTTGCCATCAGGCAGTGTTTCATAACTGCCGTCTTGCTTTTTTTGGTATTCCGTATCGCTCGCCTGTAAACCGGAAATAGACGTTTGAATGAGTCGGCGAATTAGCTCAGCAGTATAAGGATGGAAATGCTGGTAAATCTGATAGCTGAGCTTTCGTTCCTGTATAATAACGTGAACTTTTTGACGTGAATGGTCCTTATTTTCAAAGGTGTCGAGATAGTGATGAAAGTTCGTGTTTTCCAGCATGAAAATCCTCCTTATGATTTAAAGACTCAACTCATCGCCTCTGGTCCCGCTAAACAATCCCTTTGCTCTGTTCAAATGACGAACTGCGTTAAGATTTTCCAGAACCGTGGAATTCATTCCCCGAACTACTAACTATGTTTAGGGCAATCCCTTCTTGCGTAGTATCATTGGCAGAGAAATTGCCTTTAATTCTATCAGCCTTACGGTGAATGGACACTGTTCCACTTGAGATTTCTAGCAGATCAGTATGGGAACCAGCGTTTTCAGAATCCATTTCAACAGGTTTCATTACACCTCCAAATCCAGGCTTTATTTCCATTGTTTCAAAATGAAGTCTCCCATTATGTGTAATTAGTGACCCGTCAAAGCTTAATACTGTAACAGGGTTAATCAACCAATCTTCCTGGAAACCAAACTCGTAGCGAGACAATAGGTCCAGATTAGCCTGGAGAGAATTCTCGTCTAGTGAAGTCTCATTGATTGGAAACGGTACCCTTGGGATGACAGGGAGACTTCTAAGTTGTTTGATATGTGGCGGACAATCATGAAACTCTTCACAATCATCCGGTGGATCTGGTGGATCCGGTGGTATATAAACATCCTCCCATTTTTCAATCGTGGTTTCTATCAGGTTAGGCTGAACGAAAAAGGTGTGCTGATTATCCTGCAAAAAGAAAGGATAAACCAACCCTGCTGCCTCTTTTGTTAAAATAGTAGATGGGGTATTGCACAGTAAAAGCTTATAGTAACCGTCAATATTAACGATAGGCTTTGTTACGATTTTAGAAACAGGTGCTTTGCCATCTTCCTTCCTGATATGTTCCGTGTATGTTACATATAGACTATTTGACCCTTGATAAGCGTTGTAGTATGGGTTAAGCGGTGTATCGGCATTGTATACTTTCTCAAGTGGGTTCTCTCTTTCAACCATTTCTGGGACGCTATTCTTGGATACAATTCGGAAAGATTTGTCAATGGCACCGCCAAGATGGATTTTGACCGCACGTTCTTCTCCTGTACCCGGATCATATTCTTTAGTCGCGTGAATAAATACATCTGCACTATTAAATCTATTGCCATTACCAATCACTGGGCCAACATTACCGAATCCGCTTGCTTTTGGAATGGACCACTTTCCTTGATTTAACTCACTCCATTGAAGCTGGTAATCGACAACCATACCTGGAAACAGCTGGTTCAATGGTCTTTCTGCCAAATAGCTAATCTTAGTGGTATCAGAAGGATTCGGATTTTGAGACTTTTCAAGGAACGTTACCCAGAATAGGTGCAGCCTTTCCCGCCATACAATGGCTGTAACGTGTTTACCCTGGATGTCCAGCCCGACTGGCTCCCAAGGTGTCCACATTTGCTGGGCATACCTGCGGTAGAAATACTTGCCAGGATCATTATAAGTACGAGCGATCACATGAAGAATATTCGAAGCAGGATTATTCGGTTTTTCTTCGAGATAAGTCGTTACAACTTCGAGATTTGCGATTTCTTCCATTTTTTTTAAATAATTAAAGAATGAATCCTCGACTAAATCACTGGAAATATTCCCCTGGAGGAGTTCTCCTTCCAATTCTTTAAACGGAGCCGTTTTATCATCCCGAAACTCTGGTTCTAACCAGTTTTCCGGAAACAGGAAGATTTTACGGTTTGACTCCCAATTACGGTATTGTTTCATCCATTGCCAATGCTTTGAATTAATGGCTGAGGGATGCACGTTTTTTTCAAGATTGAGCAGGCAACGTTGAATAAACAGCTGCACAGACGAGATGGCCAACCGCAAACGGGAAGTCTGAACAACCGGTTCCATCCCAGGGTCAATCAAAAACCATTCATATAATTTTTCTTGACTTTCAAAGTTGTCCCTATGTGTGATGAAGGACGTTAAGGCATCTCTCTTCCTTTTTCGTATCTGGTCAAAAATCGGCTGTGCAATCCGCAGCCAATCTTCGGGTTTAAAACGGGCCTTAACTGTATTCCTTAAGTTGTGAACAATGCCTGCGTCCGGGTCTGGAGTGGCCCAGCGAATAATATCTTCGACAGGGACCCCAAGCTTATCAATCAATTGTAGTGATTCCCACAACCGACTAATTCCTTTCTCCGATACAAATGGATTAACTTCAATCTGGATTTCCCCGTTTACAAGGTCTGAGTGTCTTGCGATCATATTAAAATGAATGGCCAGTTCATGTACTTTCGATGTTTCCCGCCGCATCAATTTAGCCAGTTGCCCGCATAAAAAGAAAAGTAAATCCGCCTTCGCCTGTTCCACGTTCACATCGGCTGGATAAGTGCGTCTTGACTGTTCGAAAATTGAAATAAGATCTTCCGTTCCTCCTGCCAGATTCTGTTTTAACTGAGCATAATCTGCAAGTCTTAGGAATTGATTAAATAGCACGTGACCCCTGCCTTGGGAATCAGCATTAGGCTGAGTTGGCAGCCTACTTAAATTAATATGATCGAAATCCATTGCATGGTTAACAAAATGACGAAGTTCCCGCTCACTTAGACCTAACCCTTGAATGAAGTGATAGCTTTTTGAAAGCAAGATGCGCCCAAGTTTAACTCGTTCAACGGCACTCGCTGTGTAGAGTATCAGTCTATCAATACCGCCTTTTGTAAGTTCCGGGCCCTTTACATATAATTCCGCCTCACCGCTCGTAAGGTTGGATACATCAAGCGTAAATTCATACGGCAGGTCTGCTTTTAAATCAACTAAACCACTGAGTTCTGTCGCCTCATCACTCTCGGACACACCTTTTAAAATCGGGTTTTGAAGATGATTAAACCGGAGTTCAGCCCGGGTATACCGCTTGCCCAGACGCATATAGAAACTGTACTCCCCGGCTGCAGGAACTTCAAGATAGCCCTTAAAGACAAGCCGTACACTATTATTCGGTCTACCTTCCGTGGTGACGGTTGAAAGGGTAGAGTGTTGAATTAATGCTTGCTCATTATCATAATATTTCACATCCACTCCTTTTTCCCCCAGCTTCGCAAAGGCATCAATCAGTGCCCCTCCGTCCTTGTCACTAAGCAGACTTGCATCTGACAGCAAGGATTGGATGAGTTTGGGATTCTCATCATATATAGCGGTAAAGCTTTGAACAAGAAATTGGCGCATAAGTTTTTGCTGAAGAAAGGGAATGAATGCTTCTGCCAATTTGGTACGCTTTTGTCGAATCCTTTCTTGCTTTTCCGTATATGTCCCCGAATAAGAATCAGCAGTGAAAATTAGCTTAATGTCCTCATCCTGTAAGAAATTACATGTTTCAAAGAAATCACGAACCTTTCTTTGCACTTTATCCAATAAATCCATAAGTATCTGTGAAGGATACGACTTTGTAAGCCTTTTCTTTTCGTCTTCAAGCAGCACCCCATGATAGGTGAGGTATTGAATCTCTTTCAACTCATCGTATACGACTCTGATATTTGGTTCATTCATGAATTGGTTAGGATTAAGTTTCTGATCAGATGAAACTTGTGTTTTTTCGACTTTATACTCGATTGAGCCTGTCCACATTCCTAAGAATTGATCGACCACATCAATTGGCACCACAAGAGACAATTCATGACGCAGCATATTATCAAATGCAGCAGAGTCTGCAGGGATAGAATGTTCCGCTATTATGCGGCGCAGTTCTCTACCCAGTTTCCTTACCATATCCAAAGTATCTACAGGATTCATTCGGTACTTTCCAACCGGGTCGAAGCGGTGGCGTAACAAGTAGTCCAGATCTTCTAGTGAAAATCCACTCGCTTTTACTTTTTTGGCAATTTCAATAAATTGCAGACTGTGTATGAAAGGGAAATCTTCATCAAGTTTCTCCACCGGACCCTCTTTTAGTGAGTGGAAGGGATTTCGACCTGAGAGATTTTTCAATGTTATTAATTCATTTACAGACATCTTTAACCCCTTGGCCAGCATCCCATAACGGTACAGTAACGAGACGTGTTCTAAATTTAGCTCAACCGTATTAAAATCTTTACTGTTATCCTTTAGGATATTAAAAAGATCGACGGCAGTCAGATTAAGTGCCCCTTGAATTGCAAGTGCATGATTCTTTAAGTAAACATTTGGTTTCGAGAGATAATTGCCCATCGGGTCGTCAAAGATGGGATTATATTTAAGGTCGGTTTTTTTGAGGAAAAGCTCGGAATAAAGTGACTGCTTTCCTTTAGTTGACAGTAATGACCAAAGAGTGAGCAGCTTCTCACGACTTTTTTCTCCAATATCAACTTGTTCATCCAAGGCTTTCAAATGTGAAAAGTACAGCAATACTGTTTTCATCGCCTCTCCAAGGTTTGCCAATCTGAGTGGCGAAGGCGGCATGTTTGGTATAAAGACCTGGAGTGAACGATCAATTTCCCCTATCGTCCAACCTAATTTTTTCGACAAACGGACAAATAAATTCATCTTGAGAAAGACCATAGCAAAATCAACGGGACTATCTGATCCATCAATGTACTGGAGCTTTGTTTCATTAAAGCTGCAGCTTCCAGAATCAGATAAAATTAAAATCCTGCTAAATTCATTTGGCCATGCTGTATCAAGCCATAGCTTGGCATCAAATCCAAATGTCTTACTAAGTTCATTGAGACGGTTTTCAAATGCTGTTTTTTCTTGAGGGGTAAAAGGACGGCCGCCAGACACTCCTTTATAGCTTAAAATGTCATTAACTTCCACACCTATTTTTTGAAGGATCACAAGCGAGTGAAGGTTAGGATTGATAAATCCAGTATGGATCATCTCCACTAATTCTTTATAGCTAATCCCCAGTCGTTTTGAGAGCATTTTTGCATACTTAAGTTCAGAAAGTGCTTCAGATTCCGTCGCTAAACCGTACAACCTGTACCAATTGGCATGGAAATCTGGATTGGTGAATATCGAATATTCCTGCTGTGTAAACCCAAGGTACTCTGCAAATATAGCATCCTGGTAATAATGCTTAGGATGAGCCTCTGGAGGATTGGGAGCGAATAGCTCTAACTCATCTTGCCCATTGGCCATCCGGAGTACCGATAACACTTCCCATAAGGGAATACCGAAATATTCAGTAAATCGGCGAACTGTTTCTGCCCACAAGTTAAACGGAAGTATCAATGGGTAACAGGCATCCTTGATCAGATCATATGCTGTAGTTTGTATATTCTGAGGCTCAGCCAGCAGTTCCGATGTTTCTGCTGTGCCCGTATCGTAAAAACTGCTTTCTTTTAGATGACCATCAACAACGAAAAACTCGAGAATTTCATTCACGATGTCAATATATGGCATGACGGTATTTGTGTTTTCACAAGTTAAGGGTAGGTGTCTCAAGTCAGGACGGCGAGTTTT
Organism: Bacillus sp. CZDM1; assembly: GCF_055502545.1. Taxonomy (NCBI): domain Bacteria; kingdom Bacillati; phylum Bacillota; class Bacilli; order Caryophanales; family Bacillaceae; genus Bacillus; species Bacillus sp. CZDM1. Next base: position 596,596 of record NZ_JBUESO010000002.1, read on the forward strand.
AAGTTCATCGAAAGCTTTTTTATACTTTGCTGTGTATTCTTCACCATTGTGTCGTACCTTCCAGTCTTTCAGGAATGCCTCCCATACCAATTTGTCCATGTCAAGGAACCGCAATAAATCAACAAAATAGGCTGCTGGACTTAACACCGAGCGACAGTGTTCACACTCGCAAAAATCCAGCTCCCCAAACAGCGACTCCATTGTCGGGTAATCTTTTAGCATATTCTTGAGCTTGTCTTTTGCTTCTTCTCGCTTTGCTTGCGTTCCGGAAACTCCATAAACAGCAGCAGTATGATCCATTTGTTTCGCGGTGGTGAAGATACTATATGTGACAGCATTTACCTGCTGTGCTTTTTCGTAGACTAGTTCGGCTTCCCTTCGATTTGCAAAACGGCTGCCAAAATGGTAAAGAAAATCAGACTTGGAGAATGCCACAATGTCACTGGCAGATGTAAACCCCAGTTCAATGATTACTTTCAGTGCATAATCCGACGGTGTAATTTGATACAGCCGATGGAGATACTTGACATTTTCGACTGTACTATTTCGATTATTTGGATCGATGTCCTGAAATACGGCAGCTTCATTCTTTTTGGTAAAGGCATCAACAGAGGTTTCTCCCAATTTAAAACCCAGCTTTTCGGCATTTCTTAGGAAGGTATTGACAGATGCTTTTATCTCATCATGGTTATCTCCCAATCGCAAAATGTCTGTTTCAACCATTCTCGCAATTACCCTTGTAGGGTAGCTTAACCGAACTCTCCGGGAAAGATCTTCTGCATAGGCTTCTAGTCGATCCGCCATTTTTTCCCCCGTGTATGCTGAAGGGATTAATTTTTCTAGTTCGTACTCATTATTGCCTGCCAAACTATTTATCAGGTTTACCCAGGTACCCTTTCGATAAAGATCTTTGTTAACTAACTCCACCAGCTTTTCAGGAGTACCAATTTCTTGTTGCAAGGAACTGGCAAGTTTGGCGTTATTGAGGGTTAGAAAGGCAAGTTTGCCCAATACGCGCAGTGAAGCGATTTTAGGTTTTAGAATATCTACCTCCTCTAACCTTTCCCATAACTTAGATTCGTCCCGGCGATAAGCAAAATAGACTGACTCAAACGCGTCCTTTTCCTCAGAATTTAGCCCTGAAACCTCTAACAATTCGCTAAGTGTTGAAAGCGTCCCATCGGCCTTGGATACTCGAAAAACGTTTCGGGCATACGATTCAAATGCCCACTTTACATCATTCATTTGTTTTTGGGAAAAATGAACAATACCGCTTTTGGCTGCCTTGGATAACGCCTCTCCTACTGTTCCACTATTCTTAAAAGCGAGCTTGAGCGGATCTGTCGGCATTCCGACCCGATAAAGGGCATAAAGAGCATCCTCAGGCATACCAGTTTCTTTACTGTTCCTGATGGCTTTCGCAGCTAATGCAATCAAGCGGGCATCCCAGCCGGTTGTATGATGCAGATAACCCAGATCTTTTCGTTCATAATTTTCACAAACTTCTGCCAGCAACTCCAGTCCGCCTATTTCCTCTGTTATATCTGCGGTAAGGCGTTCAAATTCTGTTTTAAGCGGCTGCACCTTTTCTGCAGGTGCAACTAAGTTCATGATCTCCAATTTTTCTGAGTTGAACTTAGTATCTGATAAGGCAATTTCTTTTTCGTCCCTATTGACAGCCCATATTTCAAGATTAGCTGGCTCTTTCTTTAAATTGTACGTAAAAGTGTAATAGCCTTGCTTATCAGTATGTCCATTAGCGATGAGGGTTTTTTTGTCGCCAAAGCCTTGATTATAAAGGCGTAAAGGTACATTTTGAGCAGGCAGTCCGTAATCGAAATACAACCTCCCTTCTAAAATCGGAGGATGATCTGCCCCTGCCATAGCAAGAGCGCTCTCGAGCGCTGCATTCGTCTCTTGGTCAAAAGTTCCAGTAGGGGATAATCGGGATTTCCTTTGGAGAATCTGGACAGCGTCCCTTGTTCCAACACCAAATGTCTGCGTTTCCAGCTCATTTTGCGGAATCGAGAACCCGATTTTCACGAGTTTATTTTGGATTTTCCCTACCTGATCTCCGCGCATGTTAAAGGTTATGTGTAAAAATTGGTCGGACATTTTTTGACCCTCCTTTGTTATATAAAAAATCAAACCTTCAAAAAATAGGAAATTACATAAAAGTTATTACTTCCGATTCGTGCTTCCCATGCTTTGGGATACCTACTTAACTTGCTCCCATCATCTCGAGAATAATATTTCCATAATCAAATTGTTTATTAGATAAAATTTTTTCAACTTCAAAATCTCAATGGTTGAGTGTATAAAAATAATCTGCTGATAAATCATATGAAGGGTTTAAGAAAGAGGATAAAGCAGAAGAATGGAGACAGCTCAATCACTCTTAACTACATGAGTTTTTTAATAAGGTTAAAAAAATTTTAGATTGGGAGATGGTGAATGGTGCAAACAAATGATAGTTTCAAAACTGGAAACCAATCCTCAAATGAGATGAATAAAACAAACCATCCGCCAAGTATTTCTTTGCCCAAAGGCGGTGGTGCCATCCGCGGCATCGGTGAGAAATTTGCAGCGAATCCAGTAACAGGTACAGGCACATTGACCGTGCCAATTCCCACGAGTCCTGGCCGGTCTGGCTTTGGTCCACAGCTTTCCCTTACATATGATTCTGGTGCAGGTAATGGGCCGTTTGGTTTTGGGTGGAATCTATCACTGCCGTCCATTACGCGTAAGACAGAAAAAGGGCTGCCAAAATATCAGGATAGCGAGGATTCGGACATATTCATCTTGATGGGTGCTGAAGATTTAGTCCCCCTCCTCAAGAAGGATAAGCAGGGCAAGTGGTTACCCATGGAAGTCCCTCCACGCACAGTGAATGGTATCAGCTACTCCATTCGATCCTATCTACCGAGAGTTGAAGGCCTGTTTTCCACAATTGAACGGTGGACAAATGTGACCAAACCAGAAGATATCTTTTGGCGCACCATCTCAAAAGACAACATCACAACCTGGTACGGTAAAAGCGAAAATTCACGCATCGCTGATCCTGAAAATCCTGAACACATTTTCAGTTGGCTCATTAGTGAATGCCACGATGACAAAGGGAACATCATTGCATATCATTACAAATCAGAGGATGCAAATAATGTTGACCTTTCGCTTCCTCACCAGCAAAACCGAGGCGGCAGGAACGATAAACGGCGTACCGCGAATCGTTATATTAAACGAATCCTCTATGGCAATCACAAACCCTTTCTCCCAAAACTTAAGGCAGACAAACCTTGGCCAGCTCTACCTAATATAAATAACTGGTACTTCGAAGTAGTGTTTGATTACGGTGAACACAATGAGAAAAACCCTACTCCACAAGAAACTGACCAATGGCTGTCACGCCAAGACGCTTTTTCGTCTTATCGCTCTGGGTTTGAAGTTCGTACAAATCGCTTATGCCGACAAGTGTTGATGTTCCATCACATACCAGATCATCACTGCTCAGACAGCCAAAAGGGTTACGATGGTCTTGTTCGTTCAACCAATTTTACCTATGAATACAAGAATAACGATCTAGATTACAGTACACCCATCTATTCCAAGCTAATTAAAGTGACCCAATGCAGTTCTCAACTTACAGATAGTGGATATCTTTTTAGACCATACCCCCCTGTCGAGTTTTCTTACAGCGAAGCCAAAATCCAGACTGAACTGCGCGAACTGCTGGACGAAGATAGTTTAGCCAATCTGCCAATTGGTATTGATGGATCACTTTATCAGTGGGTAGACCTTGATGGTGAAGGGCTATCGGGTGTGTTGACTGAACAAGGTGATAAATGGTTATACAAACGGAACCTTAGCCCAATTAACGTAATTGTCAGTGATAAGGATAAACACATTGAAGCGAAATTTGCACCGGTGGAAATTGTCTCGACCATACCTGGGATGTCGATTACCAAACAGGCGCAGTTCCTTGATTTAGCTGGCGATGGCCGTCCTGACGTAGTCCAATTTAAAGGTTCTGTCCCAGGGTTTTACGAACGAACTATGGACGAAAAGTGGGAGTCGTTCGTGCCCTTCTCCTCAATGCCAAATGTGGACTGGGATGACCCAAATCTGAAGTTTATTGACCTTGATGGGGATGGCCGATCCGACATCCTGATTAGTGAGGATAATGCCTTTGTCTGGTATCAATCTCTTGGTGAAACCGGCTTTGATGCTGGCCAACGGACGAGCAGGTCTTGGGATGAAGAAAAGGGCCCCCACTTTATTTTTGCTAATAAGAAGCAGGCCATCTTTCTTTCCGACATGTCAGGTGATGGCTTGAACGATATTGTTCGAATTCGCCATTCTGAGGTCTGTTATTGGCCGAATCTTGGTTATGGACGGTTTGGAGCAAAAATTACAATGGATAACCCACCATGTTTTGACCTTGAAGAAAAATGCGATGCTACCGTACCACCGCTTGACTATGTTGATGAATTTGATCCCAGCCGCATTAGGCTGGCAGATATCGATGGTACAGGTACTACGGATATTTTATACCTTCATCGAAATGGTGTACGTGTGTATTTTAACCAATCTGGAAATAGCTGGAGTCATGGTACACCCATAAACAATTTCCCTGCACTTTCTAATTTCGTTCATGTTCAGGTATTGGATCTTTTGGGAAACGGAACGGCATGCTTGGTATGGTCGTCACCCCTGCCTAGTGATTCCCATTGTCCGGTACGTTATCTTGACTTAATGGGTGGTCAGAAACCCCATCTGTTGATAAAGGTGCGCAACAATTTAGGTGCTGAAACGACTATTGGTTATGCCCCGTCAACGAAATTCTATCTTCAGGACAAATTGGAGGGAAAACCCTGGATTACCAAGCTGCCCTTCCCGGTTCACTGTGTAGAGAAGGTGACGGTGCATGACAAATGGCGTAAAACCACCTTCTCTACCTCCTACAGTTATCACCATGGTTACTATGATGGGCAGGAGCGGGAATTTCGAGGTTTTGGCCGTGTAGAACAGATTGATGTGGAAGACTATGGCTTGTTTGCTAAAGACTATAAGAGCAGTCCCTACATTACGGATGATCAAACGTTGTTTCAGCCGCCTGTCAAAACCGTAAAATGGTATCACACAGGTGTGTTGGATTTTGAACGACCACTTGGACTATATAAGAATGAGTATTTTCCAAACTGGTTTGCTGCTGAGAAACCAGGTAAGCAAGTACTGGGGACGTTTCAGGAGAAAGATTTAACTGAATTTGACCTGCATGCCTTGGATCTCCCTTCAGATGAGTGGCGCGAAGCGTTGCGGTCATTCAAAGGCTTAATCTTAAGACAAGAGGTTTATGAGCTTGATGTGGACAATCTGGCAAGGAACATCCACAAGCCAGTCAAACTGTTTTCTGCTTCCAATCGCAGTTTCCATATTCAATGCCAACAGCCGAAAGCTGTCAATCCGCATGCAGTCTTTCTCGTCACAGAGAGTGAAGCCATTATTTATCACTATGAGCTAGAGCTGGTTCCGGAACAACTAACGCCTGACCCACGAATCGTTCAAAAGCTCAACTTAAAAATTGACGAGTATGGAAACATTCAACAATCTGTCACGGTGGTCTATCCTCGTATCAGAAAATTTGTAGATAGCACATTAAATAGCGGTACTGTGGAGTTGATTCAGAAGTTGCAGTCCGAGATACATGTTTCATATACAGAGACCCACTATACGAACGACGTTCCAATATCGGAAAACAAAGATTTAGACAACTATCGCCTGCGCCTGCCCTGTGAGGTACTAAATTATGAATTAACTGGGAATCTGATGGATGAAAAGAAAACTCCGAATGACGAGAATACTCATCAAATCAGGTACTTCACGCAGGACAAGTTGCGATCTTATAAACTGAGCGACGTATATCAGAAATGCGGCTTCCCGGTTGATGAAATTCCCTATCACCAGCAGCCAACTGGTCTCACTCCGCAAAAGCGAATTGTCGAACATGTACGAACGCTGTTCTTTAGTGAATCCTTGGATCAACCGATGGCACTTGGTCAAGTAAATGCGTTAGCATTACCTTATGAAACCTATAAGCTGGCACTAACCGATGACATTCTTGAAATGGTATTTAAAGATAAGATTAATCAAGAAATTAAAGAAGCATTAAATGACAGGAATAAAAGCGGGTACTTGACTGGAGCGGACCTTGCTATTTTTGGTACAGATAAGACTAGAGAGTATTGGATCCGTTCGGGTGTAGCGGGTTTTAAACCAGATGCCCCTCTTCACTTCTTTTTACCTGTGCTCTATACTGACCCTTTTGGCAATGAAACTACACTCGATTATGATTGTCCCGGTTATCTTTATCTAAAATCCAGCACAGATGCACTGGGTAACCGTACGGAGGTGACCAAGTATGACTTTCGCATCCTGGCCCCTTGCGTCATGAAAGATTCGAACGATAATATTTCGCAGGTGCGCTTTGATATTTTGGGCATGCCAGCTGCCATGGCCCTAATGGGTAAAGGCACTGAGGCCGACAACCTAAGTGCTTTTGATGATAAACTGCTGAACCCGAATCTAGAAACTCTGGAGAATTTCTTTGTCAATAATGACTATAACGCAAATAATGCCAAGAATCTTCTCGGAGGAGCCAGTACACGGCACCTCTATTACTTCGGGGAACAAATTATAAATGGCCAGACAGTCTGGGGACAGCATCCAGCCTGCGCTTGCGGCATTAAGAGAGAGCGTCATGTTATTGAAGAACCCAATAGCCCGGTACAATGCGGTTTTGAGTATTCGGATGGAATGGGAACCGTGATCGTAACCAAGGTCCAAGCAGAGCCAGACCAAGCCGACAGTCCATTAAGGTGGGTCGCAAGCGGGAAAGTTATTCTGAACAACAAAGGTAAAGTGGTCAAACAGTATGAGCCATATTTCAGCTCGCCATCAGTGGGACACCGTTTCGAAGAACCGATTGAAGTTGGAGTGACCACGGTCATTTATTATGACGCAGCCGACCGAGTGATACGCACGGAAATGCCGGATGGCTCTTACAGCCGCATAGAGTTTTCATCGTGGCGTTCAACACATTACGACGCAAACGATACGATAAAGGAGGCGGGAAATGTCTGGTATATGCGAAAGAATATGCCGGATTCGCCGGAGGAAGACAAACGTGCTGCACGTTTAGCTGCTGAACATGTGGACACTCCTTCCGTGATTGTACTAGATACCCTTGGCCGCGAAGTCCTTAATATTGCTCATAACAGAATGGGGACCTTAGATCAAAAATATGTAACGTTTACTAGGCTTGATGCTGAGGGAAAACCGCTGTGGGTTCAAGATTCGCGAGGGAATCGTGTGATGCAATATATTATGCCTCCGCTACCCGATGGCACTCAGCCATTCAATGATTCGAATAACCTTAATCCCCAGGGGGTTGTACCTTGTTACGACATTGCTGGCAACCTGCTCTATCAACACAGTATGGATGCCGGAGACCGCTGGATATTAACCGATGCCGCAGGCAAGCCTATGTTCAAATGGGATAGCAGATCGTTTTTAACAGGGATGACCTATGATAAATTACACCGTCCAACAGGTTCATTTGTAACTGGCGCTGACCAGGTCAATCCTAAACGTAAGATTCAATTTGAAAAAATGGTATATGGTGAAGGCCAGGTTGACGATAAGCAACATAACTTACGCGGTAAACTGTTTGAGCATTTCGATTCTGCAGGTGTGGTAACTAACGAAGTCTACGACTTCAAAGGAAATCTATTACGGACAAAACGACAATTGTTAGCCGATTACAAGGTAATCCCCGATTGGGCTCAGGGTTCCACAATTCCTGGGCTCGAATTGGAATTATTTGTTTCTAAAACAAGCTATGACGCGTTGAACAGACCTATTCAAATCATTGCACCGTATAGTTTAACAGCTAATCCAAAGCACATCAACATTACCCAGCCTACTTACAATTTGAGTGGTTTTCTGAAAGGTGTGGCAGTGTGGCTTAACCAAAACACCGAGCCGTTAACACTACTTGATGTCAGCAGTGCAAGCCAACACCCTGTAAAGAACTTAAAATATAACGCCAAAGGACAACGTATAGAGGTGCAATATGGAAATGGATCAGAAACTCGATACGAATACGAGAAGGAAACCTTTCGACTAAAACAGTTAAAGACCAAGCGTATGATTGATGGTGTGCTTTTGCAAAACCTTACCTATACCTATGATCCAGTAGGAAACATCACCCAGATTCAGGATTCCGCTCAAGACAACGTGTTTCACAGCAACAAATGTGTAAAACCTGGGGCTAAGTATCGCTATGACGCATTGTATCGATTGAACGCTGCCAGTGGGCGAGAACACAAAGGAAAAGGCCAACCGTATAATGGGGACGATTATTCTCACTATGTGACAACACTGCCAAATGAAGGCCAAGCCTTACAGAACTATGTAGAGTATTATCGCTACGACGAGGTTGGTAACATATTGGAATTGAAACATCACGAGGGTTATGAACTTGAAAATCCCGGCCAAGTCATTTGGAGCCGTCGTTACCAATATGCACTGACAAGCAACCGCTTGCTAGCCACCAACCTACCCGGTGATCCTGCAAATCTACCTGACTATATCTCTAACCCTGGGTACAGCGAAAAATACACATACGATCAGAACGGGAACATAACGTCTATGTCACATTTGCCGAAGATGGACTGGGACTTTCAGGATCAGTTAAGTACTATAACAAGGATGTCTGTTAATGATTCTACTCCCCCAGTCCAAGTGCCTGTGACCACCTACTATATTTACGATTCTTCTGGACAGCGCGTCCGTAAAATAACTGAAACGCAAACAGGTGCTATCTGTAAGCAGCGTATTTATCTCGGCGGGTTTGAGGTATATCGGGAATATAGCAATGGCGTAGTTATCCTGGAGCGTGAGACCTTACATGTCATGGATGACAAGCAGCGGTTGGCATTGATTGAGACCCAAACAATAAAAAACAAATTAACCATCACCAGTCCTATGCCACTCGTTCGCTACCAGCTTGGCAACCACCTTGATTCGGTCAGTCTCGAACTGGATGAAAGCGCTGCGGTGATAACCTATGAGGAATACACACCGTATGGCAGCACTGCTTATTGTGCTGGCCGAAGCGGCGCAGAGGTTAGCATGAAGCGATACCGCTATACGGGCAAGGAACGCGATGATGAAACGGGATTTAGCTATCATGGAGCACGGTATTATATGCCTTGGCTTGGGAGGTGGATCAGCTATGATCCTTTAATCTTCCATGAAATCAGACATTCTTATTCCTTTGTGGTCAATAATCCTATTAAATTTTTTGACCCAAGTGGTGCAGACGAAAAGCAGCCTCCTGCAATCGGTGGGCATACTATGCCGCCGAATAGAGGTGATTTGGGTACCCTGATTCATAATGTAGTGCTGCATACACTCCAACTGCGCCTAGCAGTACTTGGAGTAACGAGTCTTATTGAGCGGGAAACAGAACCGGATGGATCCAAGAATTTGAATTCTGAAAAACCTGGCAGGGTTGACCTTGCACTACTTTTACCGGATGTTCAAAAGCCAAACCAGGTAAGGGCCCAGCTATATGAGTTGAAGCCTCGTGTTCCGGAAAAGTATGAAGATTATCGTTCAGAAGTTGAGCACTACACAGAATATTTTCCAAAAAAGGTCGATGGGAAATCTGTTTCGGACGTAAAGGCTGGCACAGCACTAAACGTAGCAGAGAAAGGAATCCCACAACTATTCGATCCGATTCAAATAAGCAATAGTTCGATAGAAGTTACTATTAACATTGGCTTGGCGCACGATAATAATAACCATCCTATTCCTGGACTGATCGTCTATGACGTTGGTGTCCGGCAAAAACGACCAGGGGAAGATAACAGTGTTGAACGTGTCAAAGAAATGCTAAAAACAAACATTAATCAAACTGCAGATGCCCAGGCTCACGGGATGGCCAGGATGAGTATCGCTGCCGGAGGCAGTATCAACACGCTAAACGCGTTATCACAGGTGTTGGTTTTAGGCGGGGGAATTATACTCGCCGGTTCTGGTACTGGTGGGGCTAGTGCTACGGGGGTGACAGCCGGTACTTCTACTGGTACTGCTGCAACAGGTACTGGGGGAACGGGTTCAGCATCGACAGGTGTTGTTTCCACCGGAGTTCGTGTCGCTTCACGTGTACGAATTGCCGAGGGAGTTGGCGAAGCCACTAGGATTCGAGTTGCAACGGAAATCCAAGAGGAAATCGTACAAGAGTCAACAGAAGTCCTTAAACGCATGGTAATTCAACGATAATAATGACCTGGTACAGGCTTTGGGATAGATAAGATTGTATAGGATATCTCATCTATCCCTAAAATTGTTTAGAATACTTTTTCAATTAACAAGTTAATTAATTTTTAAGTAACCAATTGTACGGACCACCAACTCAACAATTGGCCTTGAGTGTTATCAAGAATTCATTTAAAAACCAATTTCCACTCTTATTTTATATATCGAAAAAGTGCACTGTCACTAGTTGAAATTTCTCACATTCGACAAGTGACAGTGCACTTTATTTTATAACTCTTCGTATCGTAATTGTGCTTTTTCCCCAGTTATAGCTATATAAACACTAAACTTTACTATAATCCATGAACTCGATGATAGTCTTGCTTCTTAGCACCAGTTTATCAATCGTCACCTTCAATTTCTCAACAAAATAACCATTATCCAAGCCTGGAGTAAGTTCGAGTAAACTTACTTTATGATCAGGGAAGTCTTCGCTTCTTGACGTTCCATAACGGTTGGGATAGATGGCCCATACTTCTTGAACAGGGCTCATCTCACTCACGAATGGGTGGCTGCCATTCCCAAATAAATAATGAGAATGGAGATTATCCCCGTAACTGACCAACTGCCTCATAACTTCATTGGGTTGGTTTTTTACAATTAAATGCTCGTTCCAAATGGAATTTCTTGGGCGGTATTTAAAATCAAAAATGATGGTCCCAATGAATAGTTCATCCTTATAGACATCAAGACGACCATCCGGGCAGTTATGTGTTCCTCTTGGTACAACGGTTCCTTCGTGCTGGTAAGCCTGCTTTGTGATGGAAGGTGTGCTTCATACACCAAATGTATTCTTACATCCTCTTTTCTAAATACCACTTTCGTATTGGAATGAAGTGTCGGTACCAACATGCTCTTTCCGTCTATAGTCTGACTATACAACCACCCTTGTTCAGGAACAAACCTTAATCCTTCCCCAGCAAGAGTTTTAATGAACTGAAGATATCCCCATATTTCATAGAGCTTGTCCGTCCGTTTCCACTGATAGCTATAAGATTGATGAATTTGTAATAGGAATTGCTCATTTTTGAGTTCCCGATACAGCTGGTAAAGGGCACGATATCTAGGATCACTATTCATAACAGGTGGAATGGTTGAAGATTGGTAGGTTCCAATACGATCAAACCACGGAGCAGTTTTAATCCACTGAATCGCTCCTCTCATCTTTCCAGCTACCTCACCAAGTTTTGTCATAGACTAGCCCCAGCTCATGTGTGACACGATCAAATTCATTCATTAACAGTTCTTCTGTATGGAAAAGCGGTTTCTTGTCTGATTCAACCTGTTTTGTTGGTGCTGCTTCAATGGTGGCAGCTACTTGATCTTCCGCTGCTAATAAACCAGCAAACGTCATTTCATCAGACCCAGATGTATGGGCCTCTACCGCTTCTAATTCTTTGGCAGCCAATTCTTTTTCATGCTCTGTTCTTTCTTTCAGCAACAGGATATCTAATTATTAACTATAGAGACATACAAAAGGTAATAGAAATCCACCCAAAAAATAAAATTTGGGTGGGAAATGTTATTTCACTGATTATTTTAATTCTTCTTTAAAGTACCTTTTCTCTTTTTTCCTCTTCATACACTCTTTCCACTAAAAATTGTTTGAGAAGTGTTTGATAGGGTATATTCTTAATTTTGGCCATCTTTTGCAGTCGTTCAAGTAAGTCAACTTCTATCCTAATATTAATTGGTTTTGTCGATGAATCTCTTGGAGGAGGAAAGTCTTCATCATCTTCATCAATGTAGGTTTCATCTAAAAGTTCCTCACTCATAGCGTGGGTATTCCAAAATTCAACTTTTTGTGCTTCGCTCTTAAATTCTGGTATTTGGCTAAAATCAGTAATGATGATTCTTCCAAGTTCATCCCAATCAAACCGCAAGATTAAGCTCCCCCTTTCTATATGTATATACCTAGGTATATACATTGTAAATACTTAATCATGATAAGTGCAATTTTTCTTTATGTAAGCTAATAATATTCTTTAGTTTTTTCAATTAAGTATTTTTATTAAAACCCATTAGACTGGCTATTATGAAATAGAAATAATGATATTTCAGTTATTAACAGTTGTTATAATTTTAATTCCATATTCCTTAAAAATTTCTTCTAGCCCAAATTGCTGCTAGTATTTATCCTCCCTGGTTCCTAAGCTGTCCGCAACCTACTCAACTGGCTCGTATTCATATTGTCTTAATAGATCTCTAACCGTCTGTACCTCTTCATCCGTAAAAAGTTCTCTATATTTCGGATTCAATATTAGTGATTCAACTGTAAGGTCTAATCTCCCTAATTCCCACAGTGTCGTAAAGCCATCTGTTGGCTGATTTCGATGAATAAATCCTTTCGCTACTGTAAGACCGTCCTGACTCACCACCATTTGCAGAAATCGATTGGCATTATATCCACATTCCCTTTTTGCATTTTGATAGATTGCAATCATTTCCTTATGAAATTCTTTTTTTAGATCCACCTTGCTCCCTCCTTTTTCTTTCATTTATATATTTCTACTAAATGCTATACTTTTCCTTTCTCACATATGAAATATATAGGTATTCCTTCCTTTATGATAGTGGATTATTAGAGGACAAATTCCCCAAAGCTGTTCTAAAATATGGTAAATTAAAGAGAGAAAAATCAGGGAGTTGTTGGGATGAAGATTGAAATCGGGGAATCGTTGATGCTGTCCTGGCTGAAACATATAAAGAAATGCCAAACCGCTCAACTTAATTGGAAAGCTTCCACCCATTCGTGGGAACTACATAATGAAGATAAGATTAAAAAAATAATGAATGCCACCAAAAAGTATTTCATGGAAAAACATAATCTGAATATCTATAACAATACCACTTCGCATTTGCAACTGTTACAGCAAGGAGAAATTGATGTACTTGGGTTGGAGATTAATGCAGGCAGCATTGCCAATATCTATGGTGTAGATATTGCCTTTCATGAATCCGTTCTTAACTACGGAAGCAGTATCCAGACGATGGAAAGGATTATTAAAAAAATGATCCGCATGGCATTTCTTATACACGGTTATTTTAACCTAACAAAAGGAACCATTATTTTTGCTTCTCCTAAAATACATAAAGCAATTTATGAGCCACTCAATAGCTCCATTGATTTATTAAATAAAATTTTTAAGGTTTTTGATCTGGACTTTACCTTCATCTTGTATGCAAATCAAGACTTTCGAAACGATATTTTTGAGCCCGTTGTAAATCTATCAAAATTAGTTGCGGACACATCTGAACTATTCTTAAGAAGCAGCCAAATATACAATCTGTTTTCCGATTCAACGGGAGAGAATAAATTAAATACTGCTGAGAAAAGGCAACAGAAGACGAGTCCTATAACCGCAACAAAACAACATGAAAAAGAAACATCCCATCTTAAAATTGGAGAATTGGTCCGAATTGAGTTTGATAGACTAATAAGAAATAATTTATTATCTGATGATTTGATTAATCATTTGTTAGATGAAAGATATTCCAAATTAACCTTTGATGTAAACTATCCAATTCTAAAAAAAATAAATGCTGATCAATCCCCATTTGAACAAAGAATGGTTAATGGCTATAGTCGATACTGGAGCCGTATTTATAAAATCAAAGGTGAGAGATACTTAATCTGTAATGATTGGTATGATAGAAACAGGACGAAATTTATTAATTGGGCAGATCAATTAAAATAGGATCATAAAAAGAGTCTATAAAGAATATTTATAGGCTCTTTAAACTGACAAATTATATGGTCTTAATTAGATTTTTTTCTTCAATCCTTTAATCTATCTGTTTTCGACTAACACTAAATTTTTAATGTTTAAAAAGATATATAGCCACATCTGCAAATTGGAAGGTACAAAAAATTTAATGTATCCAAAATTGCCGCTACAGTTGAAATCTATGAAGATAACAATCCTTTTTTTGTAAAAAGAATTGTCTTTATAGGTGAACTGCAGCAATTGGACTTAATAACAGCTATGCAAAAGAAGAAGTTTATTTAGGTATAGTTATCAAAAATTGATGTTAGCTGCAAAACATATTATTTAGTCTAGGGTATACAAGAAAAATCTCTTGTAGGTGAAGATGGTTTAAGCACCAAGAAGGAAAATGCCTATGATCTTACTAACAAAGGGATAATTTAAAAGTTATTAATGAATCCCAATTTATGAGTTTGGTTGGTTAATTATGAGTGAAAAGTAAGGTACATCCCCTGTGGAATGTACCCTATATTTCCACCAAAGCGGACATTAGAAGGCTACAACTTTGATTCTTTATTCTTCAAATCTCGACATATACCGGTTTGTGACAGGCACAAAATCTTAATAAATCCTCTCCTAGTGCAACTTCTCAATCATATTTTTTGTTCTTTCGACCAAATCAGCATTTTTTTCTGTTAATCCACCTAATAATACAATATGTGAGTACTCAGCAAGCTTTGGCAGGATTTGGCTAAAGACTTTACCTGCTTCCTCAGGTGTAGTGTGAAGGTCAAGGATATTGGTAATTTCTTCTGATTCATTATCAGGTCTTGCGGCCGCAACCTCATGATTCACTAAGTCAGCACCTTTAGCAAATTGAATTAGATTTTCATTATAACGGGTGTCACCTGAGATCACGACTGAATGTTCTTTGTAATTAACCCGATAACCGTAGGTCTGGTAACACTGACTAATACAAGAACCTTTTTTATTGGTGGTTATCCTGCTGGTACTTGTGGCTCACTTTTGCATTAGTGGCAGTCATGGCAATATACAGTTTAGTTAACCTGTTCTGAAAAGAGCTGAGTTTTTAATTCACCAGCTTCAAACCATACTAACCAACTTTTATCATTTTGACTTAAAAGCTTTGGGTATTTCTCTCGCGATTTTGAAGTCGCTTGTCTTAGAATTCTAACAATCCAAAAGATCTGGTAGTTAGAATTGTTTAATTGTGCAATTAGTTTTTTTCGATTAACACATAAATATGATTGTGAATCATACCACTTCTCTCCAGCTTCAAAAAATACTGCTTCAAGATGTTTATCCTCATTAAAGTACCTATACCCATCACCATCACATACGCCTAGTAATTGCCTTATTATTCTAGAGGGGAGTTTATAGTAAACATCTCCATATTCTGGGTAATGTGCAGTACATTCTTCAACAGCCTTAACAATTGTATATTCTTTAAAATCTCCATTATTTATAGTTACATTATGAATTGTATTGTTACACTCATTTTTCCAATTCATCCAGCATATTTCCTTTGGAGTTATATAGCATTGAGTCTCACTAGATGAATGTAGATCCTCAGGGTTATCAAAATTATACAGTAATGACTCTTTTCCATTTATTAAGTCTGTTCTTAAATATTTGAAATGTTCATTTTTTATTAATGCTGAAGAAATCCACATAAGTGACTCTCCGCCTAAAGTATTAGATATTGAATTGAAACTATATAATGATACCCAATCCTTCTTTTGGGATTGAACATTTTCATGTTCGAAATCTCTAATATCAATCCACTTTTCAAAATTAGGAGTAGGAGCTTTTATAATCCAATCTTTTATAGCTTCCATTCCAATATTTTCATTTATTAAAGGCGATAATTCGTCAGGGATAAACCAAGAGTTTTTATTCATAATACTGTTGGGGTTTTCTTGAAATAATTCTTGAGCAGGATTTGGAAAATCATCAAGCAAACCATAATCATCCAGAAATGTTGGTGCACTATCAAAATCAGTAAATGGCAATCTATCTGATAGATAGCCTAAAATTTCATTTCGTGCGCACCAAGTATATTTCTCGCAGAAAGTCATTATGCTACTTTTAGAACCATGGGTTGCGGGAAAGTGTTGTCGCATAATTGCAATATCAACACCAATTCTCTCTCCTGGCTTATCTCCATTTGGAAAGCCATAAAAGTCCTCTTGTTTCCACCCCTGTAAAAGTATATAAGCGTATGCTGCTGCAAGAACAAATTGATTGGCTTCCAATGATTCAATTTTCAAAATTTCTGCGTTTTCTAATAAAAAATTGTCACAATCTTTATTGTATTTGTAATTTGTAAATTTTGAACTTGTATCAATTTCGTTACCTTTTCGATTTTTCACAAGGAAATCAAAAGAACTTCTTCTTTTTTTATGTTCAAGTTGAATTTCTTTTAATTTTGAACTACATTCTTCACTAAGGTAAAGCTCATTATTAGTTAGTATCTCTTCAATTTCTTCCTGGGAAAAATGCGTTATATAATTGACCTCTTCAGTGGTTATTTCCCTATCTCGATTACTAAAAAACATCCTATCAATTGGATCACAAAGTACATATCTAGCTAAATCATAATCAATTGGCCCAAACCCACCCATTCGAGTACCTGAGGTAGCCTCCCGATTAAGAGGAATAGTTCCAAAGGTATGATAAGGAGGACGACATTTTACTACATCTTCATCTTTTATTTCTCCAAATGAATATGAGCGTTCAACGATTGCTCTGCTATAATAGCGAATTGCACAATTATAGTTTAAAATTATTTTTTCTGGAGTAAAAATATTCATCAAAATCCAGTCACTGAACAATTTAATACATGGATGTCCTTTTTCAAGCATAAATACAGTACCCATTGCTATGGAAAATAAATCTTCTTTCATTTGAGGATCGTTTGTGTTTTGTGTAAGCTCGAATAGTTTATAAAATTCATAAGGTTGCATAACAGCCCACTTCATTAGTTCTCTTCTATAAGCTACCCTATCAATGTTATTAACAGTAGTAAACATCCAAGCATAAACTAATGGGATACCCATATGTTTATCTTCGTAATTTAATTCATATCTTTCATCATTTAGATCAATATTTGAATAACTTACCCAAGGATAATCTCCTTTAATTCGTAAATAACTAGGAACAGACCATAAAATATCACGTGTTCCAGCTGTTTCAAATTCCATAAGATACTCATGTAACAACTTAGCCCCAAATGGATGATTTTCAATTCTTGATACAGGAAGTACAATATTATTTACAATTCTTCTCAATGAATCAGAATTATTATGCATCATCTTTGTTACAACATCTTTATATTTCGAAGCAGCTTTAGGTGATACATTTGATAATGCAAAACAAATTAAATCAAATAATTCAATATTATTTAGGTATTCTCTAAAACTTTTATTTTCACTTATCAAATACCCATAGTCTTCCAAAAGTTGAATAGAGACCATTTGAAGAGCACCCTCATGAGATGCTAATGTTTCATTTAGTATTATCTTTGATGGATCATGTATTTGTTGAGTAATTAACAAAGCAATTAAGTAATCGAAAAAAGGCTGAACTCCAATCGAATAATATGTTTGCGGAGTCTCCAAAATAGAGTTTGGATTTATTGTGTAACTATGTAATATTCCATAATCTTCACTAAAGTCTATTAATTTTCTTCGATAATCATGCGAAGCAGTAATAAGCCCTGAAACATCTTTCAAACAATCAATTAAATCGTTTCTGAACACATTTTTTTTAATAAGAAATTCTTTAGCTATAGCCAATAAGGACTTCTGTACAATAAGCTCATTTTCGCCATAACCAGTTTTAAACTTGGAGTTAAATTCCTTTTCAATAATACGAAATTTATGAGATAAAAGATTAGTAATAGCAACTGAAGATTTCTCCACACTAGATATTCTCTTATTCTTATAATTCTCACAAAAAATACGTAAGGCTAGTGGGGTTTTTAAACTCCATTTAACCCATGGAACCCCTCCAATATTAACGTGATAATAATCAACATACTCTTGAAATATTTCATTTACCGGAACATCACCGTCGGAGAGTAATCTTAATGTATTACTTAATAGGGTATCATCGTAAGCTAATTCTCTAAATACGTAAGGTCTACTAGTTATACAAAACTTCAACCTCGGATATTTTGAAGATATTGCTTCAATCTCTCGAAGGCGGTCATACCAAAGATCATAAGGCATAGATTCATCCACCCCATCGATACATATTAATATCTTAGGGATGATTCTAACAACTTCATCCTTTGTAGATATATTATTAATATCTACTCGAAACGATAATGCTTCTAAAGCTTGCCATAATTCAGTTTCGTTCCATACTGAAGCTAAACCCAAAGTTTTTTTTATGATATCAATCCAATTATTATTTGGATTAATATCTTTAGCACGTATTAATATTGGAATATGTGATTTTCCATTTATTAGAGTCTCCACCAAGTATGCTATACCATGGGTTTTTCCAGAACCTGGATCACCCAATATTAGATATTTATTATTATTTAATTGGAACTGAATATCCGAAATAAAAGTATAGATTTGATTTTCCTGTAGTAATTCGGCTGTTTTCCTTATCCCATTTATGTGGAAGTAATTGCCGGATATCACTTCATTTTTCTTTAACAACTGTAAAAGTCTATCCAGATCAATTTGCCAATTATCTTCGTTAATCGTATCAATAACCTGATCATTTCTTACAGATTCTATTGCAATTGTTATTTCACTCAACAAATTTCTCACTAGATTTTGAGAATTTTGAATTTCATAAATTAAGTCGGTTTGTGTTGAATGTACCTGAACAAATTGTAAATATTCATCACAAGCAATCAAGAATTTTTCGCACAGTTTCGATATGATATTAAGTTTACTTAAACAGCTATTTCGATCATCAACTGTTCCTAAAAATTTTAATAGGTTCTTTTGTATTTGACCTTGGTTATGGAGAAAAGGAAAATACCTCTGGGATAGCCACCCACTTTTTTGTTTTGCAAAAGAGTAATCAAAAAGCTCCTTAGAAATTTCGGATTTTTCAAACCAATATCTAAATATCCCTGCAGCATCAATATCTTGCAATTTAGTTAAAAGTTTGGTTTCACTCCAAAGCTCAATTTCCAACCCATCATATTCTTCTTCAAAATTATTCTTTATTTTTTGCCAACGCTTAAATTCAGTATCTTCTATAATTTTTTTTCCTTTACCCATCCTTTCTCCCGCTAAATCACGAGGGATACACACAATATATTTTTTTATCAATGGTCTTACCTGAAGCGCCGTTTTTATCGAGTTACTTATTTGAGCAAATTGTCCTGAGGAAATGCTATTCAAAAACCACTTAGCTTGCATTCCAACAACTGAATTATCTTTTTTAACAGCATATGCTTCAACCCCGCCATCTCCTCCAGAACCATTTACAGTAGTAACTAATTTTAAAGAGTCAGTAAATGTTTTTTTACACCACAATTCAAACAATTGATTACACATAGATTCAAATGCTTGTGTCGGTGCCTCATTATATGTTTGAAAATGTTGCCAATTCATTTATTCATTCCTTTCTCTTGTTTAATATCATATTTCCACATTTCATAATTACAGAATATAATTAATAAATTGGTGTTCCATCTACTGTACCCTTCAATGGGTTTACTCGAGGTACATTTAACTTTACATAACCAAAATAATAGTAAAAATCATTCACTCGTGCTATTAACTTATTAGTGGTTGATTGCCTTCCGCTCAAAATGATAATGAAGTCGGTATTCACATATTTCCTTCGTCCAGTCATATAGGATTTCTTCATCTTCCGGAGCAACACCGAAGTTTAATCTAAACTCATCATTTCGATAAGAAATTAACCCTTTAGAGCTGCCACTCCATTTCGTCATAGGCATTTTAGCTATTAATTTACTGACACCATTTTCCTCATAGTCCCATAGTTCCCTGGCACCTTTATCTGAAAAATCAATCCTTTTTCTAAACTCTTTTTCCATTAAGTATTGGTGGAAAAAGCGAGCAGTTTCTTTTGGAGATATTGAGTCATGCCAATTGGATTTCCCCCGGGCAAGCATAGTGAGCAGCACAACCATCTTATAGCTTTTGGTCATGCTTGTTTTTTCTACTTCTACAAACCATTTTTCATAGCGGTTATAAACCAGAGCTTCCTGAGGAGATAATTCCTCCGCCCATTTCAAAAATCCAAAATAGGATTGAAATTCCTGTTTGTACTGCGTTGATTCTGAAGCACCCTTTAAGTGGATTTCCAGATAGGTCGGTCTCCTGCCTAAGTCTCGCTTAAGATCCAGATAATCACTCAATAATTTTTCTTTTCTTGGCTGTCTCTTTCGCATCATTTCTTTGAAAAGGTTAATGACGTTGATATCTAAATCTAATTCACAAAATTGTGGTAAGGTCGGTTGGATATTCCGTGTCTTCCCCTCACTTGGATTCGTATCAAATAAGCTGAGTTTAATATCTGCATTGCGGTAGTTTCCGATTAAGTCTACAATGACACATGCTTCTTTACCAGGATGTAAACGAAGTCCCCTGCCAATTTGCTGGGTAAAAACGGTTAATGATTCTGTTGGCCGAACAAACAGTAAGGTATCAACCGCAGGAATATCGACACCCTCATTAAACAGATTAACCGTAAAAATCGCATCGATTTCACCGTTATGGAGCTTGGAAATCGCCTTACTTCTGCTTATATCAACCTGTTGTGAATGCAGACTTACAGTATTAAAGCCATGATGATTAAAGTAGTTAGATAAGAAATTGGCTTGTCGAATCGAAGAGCAAAAGGCTAATGTTCGCGTTTGCTTATTATCCTCCCAAGCACGCAGGATTTTAAGTGCCAAGTCCTCTCTTAATTGAGCTTGCAATAACTCCTCTTCATCATAACGATTACCTAGCCAGGTGATTTGGCTATAATCCGTGTCATCGTAAACTCCAAAGTATTTAAAAGGGGCAAGCCACTTCCGTTCTATGGCCTCTAAGAAATCAAGTCTAAATGCCACGTTTCCATCACAAATTGCATAAACATCTTTGTTGTCGTTCCGGTCTGGAGTAGCCGTAATACCCAATAAAAACTTCGGTTTAAAGTAATCTAATGCCCTTTTATAGGAATCTGCAGCAGCATGATGAAACTCATCAATGATAATGAGGTCAAATTCATCACGCTCAAACTGCTCTAAATGAGTTTTCATACTTAACGTATAAATAGAAGCAAAGATGGTATCCGCATTACTTTCTTTCGTTTTCCCGTTATAAATGCCATATTGTTTATCTGGCATGATTTTTTTAAATGAATTTTTTGCTTGATAGAGAATCTCTTCACGATGGGCAATGAAGAGTATCTTTTTGAAATTCTTTGAAAAAAACCCAGCCAAATAGGTTTTTCCTAAACCTGTAGCCATCACAACGAGTGCCTTGTTATACTCTTCCTCTAAGGTTTTATTTAACTCCTCCAGCGCTCCAATTTGAGCAAATCTAGGTTGAATGTCTCCATAGTTTGCAGAAGGTTCAAAAATAACTCCTGGCTGTTCAGGAGTTTCTTTATTCGAAGGCAACATAAGCTCTAATTCTTCAAGCTCACTCCATTTTTTTGATAGCTTGGGATGTTTCCGTCCAAACTCTTCAAAACTGGCTTTGTAATCTTCTAAGGTTGTTTTATTTAATGGGACAGTCTGACCAGCATAAAAAATCTTCAGAAATTCATTTTGTGCTTCTTCAAACACTTTTTTCTCATCACTTACTAATAGATTCCATTCCACACCCTGATTCATCGCTGACCTCGAAAGATTGGAAGAACCTACGTATAAGTAATCCTTTCCATCGGCTTGAAAAATATATGCCTTGGGATGAAAGGAAACACCATTACTCTTCCATATTCGTACTTCAATCCGGTCATCAATGCCCAGAAGTATTTCCAGTGCCTCAGGCTGTGTTATATGTAAATAGTCCCCAGTACAAATTTTAATCTCTGCTCCATTTGCAGCTGCCTTCTTTAAGGCAGTTTTTAAAAATTCAACTCCTGATTTCATGACAAATGATGTTAAAATACAAATGGTCGAAGCGGTCTCTAGCTTTTTAATTATATGACTGCCATATTCCCGAATAATCAGCTGTACGTTACTCATCTTCAACCTCGATGAGGAAAATCTTCTCCTTAAATCCCCCGCGTTTTTCTGCCTTCTTTCTTCGAACATCTTCGACCTCTTCGAAAGAAGCTCCATGGCATTTGGCTAATGCATGAATAATTTCCAGCAGATCAGCTAACTCCTCAATGGCATTCTCATCATTATCGGCATTCACGTACTCCTGCAGCTCTTCAAAACTCTTATTTTTCAGTTCTTTTATGTATTCTTCATCGTTTAGGATTCTTGTGGAAAATTGTTTTCCAGTACTTTCGATTACTTGTGGTATGCGGTCGCGGACCAATTTGTTATAAATAGGCATATCAGGTTCCTCCAAAAAGTAGTTAACTAAATTATATCGATATCAAGTACAGTTGGTATTATTTCATTACTTGTTGACTCTTCCAAATGGCATACTTTTCAGGCAGGCACGATGCACATGGTCTGAATCCTGCTGCAATCGCTGTTTGTCCATCAGCAAAAAAGACCCGATCTTTTACATATCCGCCCTTATTTAATGCTCGAATTGCCGCAGGACAGTCCATTCGTCCGTAAACTTTTGTTTTGCGATGCCCACCATATTTTCCTGGAGTGGCACTTACATAGGGTCGCTTATCCGCACCGATAAGTGTAAATGTTTTTTGAGTTTCCTCAGTTTCTGAAATATTATTTACCTTAATCCCCATCCATTTTGCTCCTACTTTTTTATTTTATATTCATTATACTATATTCCATTTACTGGTTTAGAGTAGTTTTTGAAGAATTCTCTGCAAATCAAAAAAGCCCTGTATCAACTAATTTGTTGTTACCGGACACTTTACTAATTTATTTTGGAGATTTACTCACTAGAATCATATGATGCAGGGAACCAATAGACACCACGTGCTTTAAAGGTATTAAAAGATAAGGTTCCTGCAGAATTACAGGCCTTGTGTGTCAGTTTACTAGGAGCTGATTCAAAATCTTTTAAAGATCTTGGAAGTGTTGTTCAAGTTATTTCTAATAAAAGAGATTCATGGAACCCTGATATCACGACATTAAGAATCAATAACCTCACAGCAGATATAAAAACGAGGAAAGAAAGAGATCCATCCCTTAAGCATCAACTTCGTAAATTTGAGAAAAAGGAACCTATGAGTATAATTTCTTGCTGGAATTTATAAAGGGACAGCAGGTTGTCTCTCATTTTCCTATAATTGATACTACAAAAGCCCCGTATAATTTTTATCCACGAAGCTTTCCACCTTCTAATGAGTGTATTATCATCTCTACTGGTTATAGAGTACCTCTTAAAACTTCAATCTCATCACGACTAAGCTTTGTAACCTTTGCAATGAGCTCAACAGATAACCCTTCTCTTAGCATTTCAACTGCAGTTTGTCTTTTCTCTTTTTGAATCCCCTCTGCTATCCCTTTTTCTCGCCATGAATTTGGCAGTTTAAAAATTTGTTTGGATTCTTGTTTATCTAATTGTCTAATCTCTTCCATAAGTTCTTCCTCCTCACTATAATTTAAGGTAAGATATGTTTCGAAAAATCCATTAATGAGTTCTGCTTTTGCTGGGTTCAGTTCCATTTTTACTAACATTCGCAAAAATTCCTTTTTCACTTGAACTTTTTCTTTTTCCGTGTATCCCATCTTACTAAGTAGTGCTGTAGCCACTGGATTATTTGAATGATTAAAAGAGCGCCAATTCATTTTCTTTAATTCAAGCATCAAAAATTGAAATGTCAATACATGAAAAAACGGGAAAGTAACAATAAATTGATTTTGTTCATTTCGTTTTTGGTTATAGGAAAAGATAACGATAGGCAATATTGGCTTCCTGTATCTATTATAAAGCAGGCTGAAATAATGATACATTCTTTCATGAAAATTTGGCTGTCCATAGCTTTGTGGTTCCACATGTATAATAATAAGTGTTTCTTGATTCTTCAGTTTTGTTTCAAGGATTATGTCTGCTCTCCGGCTCTCGCCTTCAATTAAATCGGTAAACATTTCTTCTGAAAGAGGTTTCAGCAATGAAAAATCAATATTTCTGTGAATCTCTGGAAAAAAGGCTTCCAAAAACTCAGAGAAAAAGGTGTGGAGAAGCTGCTTAAATAATTGATCATGGTGGATATACTGGTTGGAGTCTTCATGGACTAGGATCTCTAGTTCCATTTTAACACTTCCTTTTGAGGAGATTAGAAGAAAAACTGGGGAGTTGTATTCTACTTATATTATAACTATATAGCAAAATAAGAACAAGTGTTTCTAAATGATTTTTAAAATGAGAAGGAAAACAGGAATAGCCTTTTCATTGATGATTACTTTCATCCTATTTGAGACCAGTGGATTTTCTTATCTACTGTCCAAATTGACTAAGAGATAATAAGTTTCTAATTATAATTTCTTTTAACTTTTCTTTATAAATTTTCCATACTTAAAGCACCAACCAATTGGATGGTGCTTTCTGCTTTAGAATACAGTACTAATAATCAGCCTTCGAAACTTGAAAATAAATTCATTTAAAACAAACTAAACTCCACTTCATCAAATGTCCTGCCCCCATGCTGAAGCACTTCTTTAATAATCTCCCCCTGCTTTTGCTGGCTAAGTTCAAGTTTCCAGTACACAGGGAAACGTCGGCTGACATCCAGCTTGATTAATTCTGGAGGTGCGAGGACAATCCACTGGAAGCGCAAAATATCAGCAATAGAAAATATAGGATCCAATATATGTGCTGACACCGCTTGGCCAAATGGATTATCAGTGATTAATACTGACCAGTTATTGCTGTGTTCCTGGCGTTTGAAGGTCATAATCATCATCATAATCATCGTTCTTACTGCTAACAGCTGACCGCCGCTGCCCTTTGCTTCCATCTTGGAACCCTTGTTTAAAGTTTCCCAGTCGGTATATTGGTGCTTTCTTGGTTTCTCATATAAAAAGGCATTGGTCGTCTGCGGCTTATAAATAGCTAGTTTCGGGTAACGATTCCGCAATGAAACAAGAACTAGCTGACTGTCATCAATATACTTTTTCAATTGGTTGTCCGTTAAATTCTCAATAGATTCTTCACTTTCCAGCAGCTTCCCAATCGTTTGGGTAAAATCTTCACGCAAAAGCCGACGGTACTCTTCGTCATCTCCTGTTTCAATTTCTTTTAATCGTTCAATCGCCTTCCTTATTCTTTATTTTCATCCGATTGACCATTTGCTTTAAAGATTGAAAAATTCTAATGACTCGGATAACAGCACGGTCAACCCAAATCTCCTGAGCATTTTCGGCTTTTTGTTTGTCATCCTTTAACTTCAGCAGTTCGTGTTGAATATGCTCGATCACACTTGAAATAACACTTTGATATACTCGTAACATATTATGCGCATGCGCAACATTTACGGATCCGTGCCTCTGCTACATTTATGACGCAATATAACGTTATATGATGATGTTACATTCGTAATATATTTCGCAGGATCATGCCATATCAGATCAATTCACGTTAATAACTGGATAATATTATAAATATTCAACAGTAACGATACATGATTTGAAGAATTATATTTTGTAAAAAACATGCAGGAAATTGAAAAATCCCGTCGAATCATACCAATATAATCCATTCGCTTCAAAATTCGAAGCGATTGCGTATAAGGAGGCAAAATAGTTATGGCTTTAATTGAAAATATTAAATCGATTGGTGAAGTGCTTCAAAAAGCGGATAACATTGAACTTTACAGACAAATATTAGATTTAAAGTACGAAGCATTAGATTTTTTGGAAAAATATAACCTTTTAAAAGAAGAAAACAAAGATCTAAAAGAAAAGTTAGAAACTAATGGAAATTTAACTTTCAAAAATAATGAATACTGGTTAAAGTTAGAAGATCAAAACACGGATGGACCTTTTTGTTCAAAATGCTGGGACGCAAACAAGAAGCTAATCAGACTGCATGACTTAAAAAGCGGATTTAATACATGTCCTGAATGTAACACTACGACAGACAATGACGCTTATAATCCAGCTGATCAGTATTATTTCGGAGATTAACAGAAAGCCGAACGCCAGACGCGAATGTCTGGCTTTCATTTTATAAACTTGATCTACTTGCGCAGATTTTCTGGATCGATCAGCACTGGTTCGACAACTGGCGCTTCGTTCTGACGGAGTGCTTTCATAAAGAAGCGATTGAATTCGCGGATGACCTCGTCTGGCGCGCGCTTCAGTCGCCAGTTGCCAGGTTCTGCGACAAAATACGGACTGTCGGCAAATTTGGGACGATTTATGCTCCTCATACTCAAACCTCCAATGTTTTATTATATAATAATGACAAAAAGGGGATTTTTATGTCAAAACACATTCAACCTACATTAACAAATAGATCCTATACATGCCCTTGCTGTGGATCACTTTGTCCACAAGATCATTTCAGTGTACTTATGAAAATACTAATGATGTAGTATCAATTTATCCTCAAAAATTCAAAAAACTAACTAACACTAGATTGACTAAACAGCACTGGGATCTTGTAATTAGTGTTTGCAGTGAATGTTGCCAGTACACCATCTGGGAAAACCAGAAAATTGTTTTTCCAATACAAACAGATCTTCCAGAACCTTTAGAAGATATGCCCGAAGAAGTTAAACTGATTTACACGGAAGCTGCTCTTGTGTTTAAACATTCGCCGCGTGCAGCTGCCGCACTCTTGCGCCTGGCTATCGAAACACTAATCCCTTTGCTCGATGGATACGACATTCAAAAACGGAAGCTGAACACCATGATATCGGATCTTGTGAAAGCAGGAATCCCAGATCATATTGCACAAGGACTAGACATCGTCCGTGTATATGGGAATGATGGAATTCATTCTGCCACAGAAATTAATGTGAACGATAATCAGGACGATGTAATGTTTTTATTCGAATTAATAAATATTATGATCGATGAACTTATCACACGCAAAATGAAGATCGCAAGCCTGTTCAACAAATTGCCACAGAATAAACTTGAAGGGATTGCGAATCGTAAATAGTTAGTGAGCATTTATTCATCCAGCCAATTGTAAAATAACGGATTGACGGCGCCAGCTGCTACAGCTGCTTTGCGTTGGATCCAGCTTGTAGTATTGCGCCAGGCTGTGAACAGATACGCGTTCAGATCCTTGACCTTGCCCTGATTGAACATCAGAACGGCATATCTGAATGCGTCGACGTATTCTTTCGCCGTCTTCGACTAGGATCCCAGATCCGCCTGCTTTTGCTTTGCTGCGCCATAAGATCCCGATCTTCTCGTAAAGTTCCGCAGCGTTGAAATATGGACGCATGGCTGCGAACAGATCCGCAGCAGTTGCGTCCATTTCTGTGACGCTTTCGAATGATTGATATTCGTATAATGATTTCATTTTCTCCGCCTCCGAATGAACTCAATACAACAACAGAACGTTTGTTCCACCTAATGGACAGACGGACAGAATTTACGATGTACAGCTTTTTTTGCTATAATCGTTTTGTGGGATCCTGCCGCGCATGCCCTGTCGATGTGCTTGCGCCTGTGATCTTTGGACGCCTGGCTGTTGGAGCAGCAAGACGTCCTTTTTAATTATTAATTCGCATTTTAAAATAGTCGTTCTAGCGAACTGAATTTCTGATGATTCTTCTGAACATCTGTTGAAAACATGTTCACGTAATTGCGCACGATATCCATGCTTGTATGTCCAAGTACCGCCCGCATACTAAATATATTTGCACCGTTCGCCACTGACATACGTGCAAATGTGTGGCGCAAAGTATGTGGGCTGCAACGAACGTTCTTGATTCCTGCTTTGCGCCCATACTTCGCAATTACGTTCGGAATTTGACGACTAGATATCTGCGTGTTGTCGATCATCACAAATAGAATATTAGTGTCCAGATCTCCACGTAGTGCGATGAACTTGCGCAGCTGCTGTCGCAGAGCTGATTGGATCGGAACAGTTCGTTGCTTATAGCCCTTTCCTTCCGTAATCAAAATATATCCGTCATCCAGTTGGACGTGTTCCACGAATATTCCACATAGTTCCTTCTAGCGGATCCCCGTTTCTAAAAGCAGCAGCAGGATCGTATAGTCGCGGAAACCAGTAAAAGAAGATAGCTCAGGTTGTCTCAATAGCGCCTTCACTTGTTCAGCTGTAAATGTTTCGATCACATTCCGTTTTTGTCGGATCAATTTAATATCATTCATGGGATTGTTGACGATAATTAATTCTTTATCTAAATAATTAAAGAATGCGCGCTCGGCTCTCAGTCTAGCGTTTATCGTTGTTTCTTCGCTCCCAAGCGACTCCATCATGTACAAGATCACATCTTCACGGATCATTTTGCGCGTGATCTTAGATGGATTCGTCGTTTGATTTTGTGCTTCAAGCATCTTTGCCATCGCTTTCAGTTCGTTCTTTAATAGCGGATCGTATGTTCCGACAGATTACAGATCTTGCATTCTCGCAAGAAAAGAGGAAGCGCCTGTTTGAAGTCTGTGACGTCGTTGACCGACGCTTGATTCTGATTCCATTGCGCATTCGGTAACTGATTTTTTCGTCTTGTCATCAGCTGATCATTATCCCTTCACTTGTTTATCAATTACTTATTGTGGAAGGTTTTTTTTGTGCGCAAAAATAGTCCGCGCAAGTATAAGTGAGAAACAAAGATTAGATCAGCGGCTGGATTGTTGTCGTTGAAGGATATGTTTGAAGAATACATGTTATTGAAAAAGGGGAAGGGCTGGCACGCCGAACCATCGATGAATACTACATAAACTTTCAGCACTTGATGGATTACATCGTGCGGGAATTTCTTGCAGACGAAATCACGACAGAATTTATTCGTCGGCTGGATCACGTACATGATCGAAGAAATAGATTATTCGCCTGCTACGATAAACATCCGCGTCAGAACAAACAGATCCTTCTTGCGGTACGCATACGATGAAAAGGACTGGATCAGCGACCCGGTCGCACTGGCCTAATTGTAAAAAAACTCCAAATGAATAGAGCCACCTTTATAGTTATTTTTAAAAATAACATTTTCATTACCATCATCGTAACAATAATAAAAAGTAGCAATATAGGCAATGACCCTATTGCTACTTTTTGGAATTATATCATTTGCTTTTCTAATGCTTAGATCGTTCATATATTACAAAAGTTCATATACATTTGGTAAATCAAATTTAATTTCGTATGGAGAATAGTAAAATATATTATTTGCAGAAATCTTTTTCTCAATGTTATTTTTTAAACCAACCATTTTTCCATCATTAAGCTTGATGAAGAAATTTCCATTCATTTCAACCATCTTTGCATATTCTACTCCATGATGTAAGTCGTACGCTGCTTTTATTGGTTTAAGATATTGCATTTGTTCTTCAAGAGTATACCTAATAAGTTTTCCTTCCGTTAGGTATGTTAAAAGTTCGAATCCAAGAGGGCGATTTAATTGTTCATGCTTCATTTGATTCTGATAATTTCTCATACATTTATAACATGATGACTCGCAATTATTTGTACAATGTTTAAGTACGTCAAACATCTCTTCTATAATTTCTTTTATTCGCTTCCCAGCTACATAGGAATAACCTGCCCCACCAGATAATGTATCGAATAGGTATAAATCAACATAGCTATCACCTTGTTCATTTTGGGCAATTCTATACCCTGCAGTTATTTCTTGAGCATCAATATCTAATACACGACTTGCGGCTAACACAAGACCTTCTCCCAAAGTTAGTAAAGCATCATGTAACCACCGTTTTCTAACATCTAAGTCAATATTATGATCAAAGTTGAGGCGTATTAAAAATAAATCTGATGTGAATTTATTACCAAGATAAATTTGATGTAAATTTCCAGAACATTTCTTTTCAATCATTCCTTGGCGTTGAAATGGTTTATCATGCCCTCTAAATAAATCATCATTTTCTGTAATAGGTTTAATAAATCCACAGTCTTCACACATTAAGAATCCACTTTCGCCATCAATTCCCCTGTTCATCACAATAAGGTTTTCATTTTCTCTATACTCATATTCAATAAAACCAAGGTCATTTAAGGGTTCAAATTTAAACTCTACATTAACATCAGGTATTGGCAATTGAGGCGTACTTGCAAAGCTGTATTCCTGTGTTAAATCCCCTTTTCGTACTTCTCTACCCTTTTCTGGAGAAAACCCAGTTGGACGAATAAAAGGCATTTTCTTTAGATTCTCTTTACAATTCGGACATTTTTCAGGTACATTACTTGATAGGTTTGTATAGTTACATCTCACACATATAGCTACTTGTTTTTCATGTAAATTTATATCTTGGGCTGGGGCATCTGGATTTTTAGAAAATGGATTATAAATACCACCTATCCGATATGTCTTCTTATTAACTACAATCTGTCTTCCAGGTGCATATTCACCTAATGCACGATTTAATTCT
Source organism: Bacillus sp. CZDM1 (assembly GCF_055502545.1). Taxonomy (NCBI): domain Bacteria; kingdom Bacillati; phylum Bacillota; class Bacilli; order Caryophanales; family Bacillaceae; genus Bacillus; species Bacillus sp. CZDM1. Next base: position 627,322 of record NZ_JBUESO010000002.1, read on the forward strand.
AATTGAGGTCTCTGCTCAATAATCACTTTATTTTTCTTGTCACGTCCTTGGATATAGAGACTTGTTAAATCTTTAGGGAACGCATACGTTGGCAAGAAACCATGATTGAATAAAAAGTTTAATAGTAATTCATCTGGGTGTTGCTCTGTAAATTGGTCTTCCTCTTCTATTAATCTTTCATACGCAATTAGTTCTTTCTCAATTTCACAGAAAGCATCATAAAGATCCTGTGGTATATTATCTGCAGCTTCTTTAATAAGTTTCCATTTTTCATTCTCAGATTCTATTGCTTCTTCTGGTATAATAGTAAAAATTTCAGGATACTTTTTAAACTGTGTTTTTATTTGTTTAATTAACCATTCTTCAAAGCTATCGAGATTAAAAGGTGAAGGACCTTTAAAGAAATCATTTGTAGTGCCTAATGATTCTGAAATGTTACTTGTTGCAAGTTCACTATTATTTGCATGATTATGGAAATAAGTTTGAATTAGTAGCGCATTTAAGTGACGCTTAATAATTTTTTTATTATTGATATAAATTAACGCTTCCCTTGTATCCCCGCTAATAATTCGCTTAGGATTATTGAAATAGTAATGGTCATGGGGACCGTCCTGAGCATAAGTAATAACTGTTGATAATGACGAACCACGACGACCTGCACGACCTGCCCTTTGTTGATAATTCTCTCGCTGTGGAGGTATATTACGCATTCCTACAGCCGTTAAAGAGCCGATATCAATACCTACTTCCATCGTTGTTGTACAGCTTAAAATATCCACAATACCTAAACTTTCATCTAGAACGATATCTTGGAATGCCATCTCATATTGTTCTGTTGTAGCTAGTGCAATACTTGGATCTTTTTGAGATAGCTGCGCAGTATGCTCTTCGACTGTAACATTTGTAATTTTTTTATTGATTAAAACTTCTGTTATAGGTGTTCGCCAATAGCCTTTTTCAGCTTTTAACCTATCACTTTCTGGTGGTAGTTCTTCAATCGTTTCCGCATTACAACTTGGACAACTATTGTTTGGTACAACAGCATGAATTTGTTTGCATGAAGTACACTTATACCAAGTATATTCAATACCATCTGAAATTTTTATCTTGTCTAAATCTAAATAATATTTATCTAATTGACTTCTACAGAGTTGATCAAATAAATGTTGAATTAGTGCCTCTGTATGATCTTCACCTACATATCCAACAATAATTGATTTAAGTTGTTTTGAAATAGTATGACTTGTTTTTCCCCATTCTGAATCATCGCGATAAACACCGAGGAGTTCGCGTCTATCATAAACATCCATACTAATATCAATTGCTATATTATCAAGTAATTCTTTAATAAATAGAATAGCTACTTTCTCTAAGTCTTCTTTTGCAATCCATTCTTGAACTTGATCATCACGATATAAACGTCTCATATTGGCAGGTTTTACAAATCCTGTAGTCGTGTCATAGATTGAATAGCCAGGGGAAGCAATAATTTCTAACATGCGCAATTTAAATTCTTCTCGAATAGACAAAGAAATTTCATCAAATTCTACATTAAACAGTTTCTTCTCATAAAAATCTTTTACGTAGCTATTAACATCTTTCATTAAGTCTTTTCTTTGTAGTTGTGAAAAAAGAAGTAAACCATTTTCATGAATATAGTGTAGGACCGTAGGATATAATTCACGACCGATAGTTGCGCGTATACCTTGTTTTTCAAGTTCATAGGCTGCCTTTAAAATCAGTTGACGAATTGCATCCTTTTCTACTTCGTTTGGAATATCACGTGCTAACCGTGCTGCTTTTTGACGTCCATCCGAAAAGATAAGAACTTTACGACCTTCGTTTATATTTTTTAATTTCCCTTCTACTGGCGGCTGTATATTAAATTGTTCACGTATTAAATTAGCAAAAGGCTGTTCCCCTTTGATACGTAAATCTCTGATATTAAACTTTGCACTTTTTAAGCAGCAAGGGCATTTTTCAAAAGAATGTGCATCCGAGTAATATTTTTTATGTTTTCGTTTAGTGGCTTTTTCAACAGATTCATATACTTGAATATACCCTTCCATAGATGTTGGTGGTTCATTTTCAATATAACCTGTCTCTATATGTAACCATAAAGGAGCAATTCTATTTTTTTCTAAAGCTTCTGAATGCGGATTTTCTAATAACAAATGAATTTCTTTTAACTTCTCTCCAACAATACCATGTCCACTTTCATTCCAAAGATAGGTTGGGTATTGTGAACTTTCTTGTTTGAATCCTTTTATAAAGGCAGACCCACAATATCGATGTGTTACTACTTCATAAACACGCGATCCACAATCACAAGTCAATCTATAATCGTCAAAAATTTTACCTGCAAGCCCCTTATCCTTATCACTGCAACAGGTACACATTGAATTTAGACATGTATATATGCCTGATAAGCCTCGGAAAAATATATGTACACGAGCAGGAAGTAATACACGACCATCTTTATTCGCTGCATTTGCTAATAATAGAAGATTACTAATTGCTATCTCTCCCATATCCAGTACATTATCTGGACAAACAATTGCTACCATTTCATTTAACGAGGTTGCTTGTCCACTAATTTGGGCAATTACCTTCTCTAATGGTCCGAATCCATCTAATTGTTCATATAAATATTTAGCAAAATCTTTTTGTTCAGTCGGTGGTGATGCCCACTTCATGGCTTCAAAAAATATCTCCATTTCCTGTATACTTTCTTTATAATTCGTTTTATATTTTATAAACGAATTACTATTCATACTAGCCAAGGTTTGTATTTCTTTATATGTAGCAATTCGAGCCGGAGGACGTTTTTCTTTTGTTCCTTTGATAAGCTTGAAAAGCCGCTTTTTAGGCTTTCCGGTTAATTGCTCAGCAAATATTATAGGCCCTTCATTATCGCCTTCTTTACCTAAACTAGCAGATGTTAGTATACATTTCATTCTATCGCGTTCAATACCTAATCTTGATTGAAGACGGCGAATCAGTAAAGCTACTTCGGCACCACCTGTACCACGATACATATGTGCTTCATCTAAAATTAATATAAATTGATTCTCATCACTTTCAGCTAGCCATTCTTTCGTCCTCTCCCAAATCGAACGTTCAATTGGACGCATTAACATGTATTCCAACATAGAATAGTTTGTAACCAAGATATCTGGAGGTGTATCTTGCATTTCGTGACGTGTAAATAATTCTGCATCTGAAGGCAGTCCATGATAACGATCTCGATTATTTTTTTTAGAGTTTTTAAATGCTTGTAAATCTTTTGCTGGCCATTTGCCTCGTTCCTTCATTTGCTCTGCTTTATCAGGCATTCCTTCTTCTAATTTTGTATAGTAATTTAGTATGTCGTTTAGCTGATAACGATCTTTAGAAGTGGATTGTGAACCGGCGTATGGTGTTCTAGACGTATACATTCCAAATTGAACATTTCGATCAGCAGCAACATTAAAAATTTGCTTTACACGTTCATCACCAAATAACCGTCGTAATCGTGTCATTTGATCACTAACTAATGCGTTCATTGGGTAAAGAATTAATGCTCTAACCGCACGTTTTTGGAAATGTTGCGTTCTCTCACTAGCTTCCTCATAAAGTGTATTTAAAACTGGATGTAAGAAGGATTCCGTTTTCCCGGAACCTGTCCCTGTTGAAACAATAATATCATTATGGTGTTTTAAAAAAGCCTCCATTGCCATTTGCTGATGCAGGTATGGTCGTGGAAAAACACCAACAGATGGTTTTAAGGAAGCTAGTTCTGTCATTAATTTTTGAGCGGATACTGGAATATCCATATCCTTGTAAAAATCCCCTGGTTCATAAACAGGTGTTGCTTCAATAAAAGGCTCAGTAGAAAGAATGCCTGATTTATAAAGTAATTCTGTTCTTTTTCTCTGGAGTGACGGTTCACTGATTGGATATTGGGTTTCAATATATTCAGCTAATTTTCTATGTAAGCGTTCTGTTACATGGCTAATTGTATATTCCATACTCTTATTCTCCTTCTTCTTTTAATTTGTAACATTCAAAAATAGAACGTACATTCTCTATCTGATTGTATGTAGTAATGTATTTATTTGGCCATTTATACTCATTGGGAATAGCAATTAAACGTAATAATATATTTTCTTCTTTTGGGAGTATTGAATTTAATCTAATCTCAATAAAGCCGTTCTCCCTTTGAATAAGTCGATAGGTAGAATATAAGTTTTTACGAATTCGTAAGGCTTGACGAAGACGATTGTACATACTATTGGGTATCCGAGTGACATACCAATCTCCTTCTTTCCATTGCGCGAAATACTTCTCTGGCTTTATCTTTTGTCCAATTACGCGGTCATAAAAAAGAATGTAGAATTCACCTTCCTGCATATTACTAATTTTTGATGATTTAAATGAACCTTCTTTTGAGATAATTAAAATTTCTTTAGGCACAATATCGTGCTTATTTGTTAGCTTCTTGATGTACAAATTTAATAACTCTTCAAGTTCGGGCCGATATAGGTATTCACTGTACATAAGAGAAATTTCTAGTGGTTGCATTCTTAGTTGACCAGCTCCTATACACCTTTCTTTATCATTAAATTCTAGTGAACTGATGGCAACAAACATTCCATTTGGTAATTGAACCGTCCTTTCAGGTGGTAATGTGTAATAACCTTTACCCAAATGTAGTATCTCACCTAGCTCGGAAAGAAAGTGAATAAATTGTGTTACGGTAGACCCCTTTTCTAAATAATTAAAAAAGGATATAAACTCTATAGACTCCATTTCAAAAAGTCTTTCAAGAGTATGCATAAATCGACTATAATGAACTTTGTTTGATTGTAGTTCCTCGCAAAGTCCAATGATTAAATGCTTAACATAACAACTGTATTGATTAATAGCTTGATGTACATTTAAATAATCATTAATCATATAATTACACTCCAGCCACGACTTTTTCATTAATTCTTATTGCTTTGTTAAAAATTTTATAACACCATTCAAATAGTTCATCTTTAGAAATAAATTCATTCATTTGGCTAATCCATTCAACTAATTGATAAGGTATTTCAGTATCTAGATTTTTAAAGTCTTCAATCCATTCTCTAAATTCTCTGCGGATTAAAAGCTGATCATGACTTGCAATATACGTTTCAAGTTGCTCATGTTTGAATTGTCCTGATTGAAGAGATTTGAAGTTTCGTTTATTCATAAAGCAAGATATATAATCTTCAGCATTGATAAGAGGTACATACGGCATTTTTTCAATAAATGGTAAAGCTTCATCTAATGAATCAATCGATATAATTGTTAAATCAGGTATATTGCTGTTATCATTCCATTTATTTTGCTTAAAGTATCCTGACAAACTGTATAAAGCTGCAGTAGTATGAGGATTATGAATAATAAGGGTTTTTACTAATTCCTCCATTGTAAAATATTTATGCTGTTGATCCAATTCATTTAATGTAAAAGTTTCTATTTCGGGAATAATTGTTAACATTTGCTCACAAGCTATCGTTTTAGAAATACATTTAGCTAATTCGAAACTACTTTCTCCATAAAGAATAATAGGTTCGCCTAATATAACTGCACTTAAAACTGTCGCTGCCAAAGTAGTATTTTCATCTTTCCCTCTAAAGTGAGAGAGATTTTGATTTAGAAGATTACAAAAGGCATTCATATTTGGCAGTGATATCCCGGAATATGATTGAAATTGAGCAAATCCTCCACTACCCTTACTTATAATTGCAGGTTGTGATATCATAGCTGGTAAATTTAATAATGAGAGATGTTCTGCATAAACACTGGTAAAACTCTCTCGTAATTCCCCTATTTTTTGCTCCATTATTTTTTGAATTTCTGTATATTGCTTTTTAATAGATTCTAGATCCCTTGATTTATTTTTTAAAGTAGTCATTAACCCATCAAGTTTTTGTTGTTGAATTGTATTTTCATTTACTAGCTTCTTATTTTTTTTAAGAAACTCTTTATAATCTTTTTCAAATTGATTTTGAACTCGCTCTTCTATAATCATTTTTGTCACATCTAAATCAAGAACCAATTTATTGAATAAAGTAATTTCTTCAACCGTTAATGTGTGACTGTCCATTATTTGTACTGCACGCTGTATACGTTCTTTTAAATGCGGAAGTTGGGATCTGTCTGTGTCGTACCATTCTTTTAACTTAGCAATCATTTTTCGTGATAATACTGCAAAATCTGAATTATTCTTTAACTGTTTTAAGGCATCACTTATTATACGTTGATCATTAGCAACATCGATCCATCCAATTAAATTTTCTCGCTGTAACTGATCAATACAGAATAGGCGTTCGTGATTTTTATTTGCTTCAGTAATTATAGTAATCTCAATATCTTGCTGGTAATAAGGGATAAATTCTTCTTCTTTGCATATGTACACACCATCTAAAAATTCCATCTTAATTGGTCCTATCAAAAAATCATCAGCTGTTCTAAGGATTACAAAATCTGATAGAACGAAGGGTATGTTTATTCCTTTTTTTATTAATTCTCCAATTTCAAACTCATTGCTTTCAATTTTTTCATCAAGATCAATTATGTCAAAAAGTTTGGGATCTATTATTTCTTTTCCTAATGTATACCTACATGAGCTAATTATAGACTTATCAAATGTATTAGATTCAATAACTTCATACAGGCGAAAAACATCTTGTTTTGGAGGCTGAAAAGATTCCGCAACAAAAACTTTACCTATATTAGCAAAGACGGATTTTATCCCGTCTTCAGTTAACGACCGTATTTCCCCTTTTTCTAAAATGGCAAATGGTTGCGCACCAGCAACTTCGTATGCATCTCCATCTCTTTGTTTAAGTTTCTTATAAATTTTAAGTAATGCAATCATTTTATTTGTTTCATCTCCTTTATGATTTCACCTATAGGTTTAGGAACATGTATACCAAAACGTCGTATAAAATAAAGGATTTTATCTTTAAAATTATTGCTACTTATTAAAACAACGGATTGTAGCATTTGTAAATCCTTTACTGTACAAATCACCTTTGGATACAAATGGGAATTTTGATAAAAATTATGGATTTTTTCAATTGATATTTCATTTGAATACTCCGAAGGATTTTGAACCTCAATACTCCATAATGTAGGAAAATCTATACGAATAGGTGCAATAAACGAGAACTTTCCACCATGTTTAATTCCATAATTGAAATCATTTTTGGTATGTACAACTAAAGATAAGTCAGTTTCAAGATTTATTCGTTCAATTTTCAATTTACGGATTTTAAATAAGATGTCTGAATTATTAATTGAAACTTGTCCTTTGAAATTTGGGTAATGCTCTATTTTGGGATTATAACGAATCGTTAGCATTTCTGTAACTTCTTGGTCAACAAAAAGAATATAATCTCCGGGTTCTGTCAGATGCAGATTTATAATACGATTTGATGGTACTTTGAAAATTTGTCGACGTTTGTTGGGATGTATCAAAATAACTCTTTGTTCCATCTGTCTTAAACCGATACTCGTTACTAACCATGAACATTTGTAACTACTTAATTCAATGGTTGTTCCGATTTTTTTAAATGAAACAGGCTTAATAATATCCAAATGACACGTAGATTCCAGAAGCGTATATCCTATTATTCTTGCAAACCAGTTTTGCAAGTCACTAGATAATTCTGTAGGCATAATCAATTCATAAATATAGTATTGTTTTTCGCTAAATGTATTTACTACTTCTATATCAGAATGGATGTTTATCAATGGACTCGTTGAAACAATAAAGAAACGGCCAGATAAAGTCAATCTTCGGTAAGGTATACTGATAAACTGACCCTGTATTTCTTTAAATATTAAAGCGCCATCATTAAATGGTTTATAAATACCACTAATATGAAGGCCCAGGATCCTCTCATTTTTTTGGTTTGTACAGTGAAAAGTATATGTATTCATTAGAGGAGCTTCAATTACACAGGCTTGACGTGACGGCAATAGGTTAACAGTATTTAACTGAAAACCCGCAATTTGCTCACAACGATAAGTAAAGTACATATCGTTATTCTGCATTACTATTGCCGATTGCTGTATCAATGGGAATTTCAACTCGAATAGATACTTTTCATCCTCTTTTTTTATTAAAAGTCGTACCCTCTGTTTTGCATCAATTTCTTGATCATAAATATTAGATTCGCCAAGATTTTGAGCATATAATTCACAAGTTTCCTTTACTTCTTCAGGAACTCCTTTACCATGTCTAAAATGTGGTGTATTCTTCGATCCAGGATAAAAATGAAGTTCGCCATTACATACAGGACAAAAATATCTTCTACCTTTGACTGCATTTACTGCCTTAATTAGCTTATAATCTGCTGTATAGGCTTTATCCATAGTCCCACCCCCAACAAATTTAGTCTTCTTTTATCTAACGTTTGCTTCGTTGTTAAAATAAGTTCTAATTTTTAGTGACGTTATTTACTATTCTTCTATAAATTGGATTCTTGTTGTTCCATTAAATTTTTTATATAGTTATAATGTCCTATTCTATTTTAACCTATATCGAGCAAAAAAGATGAAGAAAAGTATTTTTGTTGGATATATATGTAATCAAAAATGTAAAACTTTAAAAATAATATTTCAAGTAACAAATCCTTACATTCTACCCCTGCTACTGTTAGGGGTTTGGTGACCCCCGCCGCGGTAACGCTTTAGTCCACTGGGGATCAGGCACTAATCACAGGAAGTACAGAGGAGATTCCTGAAGATAATTGCTGTACCTTTTATCAAGAAGCGGCTCACCGATACTAGCCATAATATAGTTATGTAAATAAGCTCAGGAATGTAGCTGAATAGCGGATGAATCACTGTATAGGGACTCATTGAAATTCTGCAAATATCGCTTATATGAGGAAGCTTGGTAGGCAGGATGAACGGTTTCCCGTTCCCTTCCACCTAAATACGTCCGAACTATTCCATCTCCTTCAGACACCTTTGCTTTTTTCCATTGTTTCAATTCAATGATTAAAGCATTTTTCTTACCCTTCTCGTCTTCACCTACTACGAAGAAATCAATTCTTTTTTCAGAAGATGGTAGCTTATACTCTAACAAGACATGCGTATCCTCTTTTAAATCTGCATCTCTTAGTACCTTTGCCATTTGAGGGAGTGAATTTTCCCAGGATCTCAACTCACTGCCGGATACCACCTTATTCATTTTTGTCAGGACATTTTCTTTGAGAACGTAACCAATTTTATTTTCATATATATGATTTAAGAATTTTGAAGAGGACTCATTATAAATGATCATTTGCTTGTTTCCTCAATTCTGTTAACAGGGTATTTTATAGCGTTTTTCTCCAGTTTTCTTAGGACTTCCTCTTCTAAATCGATCTCCATCTTATCAGCAAGCTGCACAAGATAAATTAAGATATCAGCCATTTCTTCTTTTATGTTTTGTCTTGTCTCAGCTACTGCTTTCTCACTCGTTCTCCACTGGAAATTCTCTAGCAACTCACTTGCCTCTAGTGAAACAGAAATGGCCAAATCCTTTTCACTATGATATTTCTTCCAGCCTCATTCATCACGGAAGGCTAGGATCTTTTGGCGAATCTTGTTCATTTTGTTATCTCCTATACAACTATTGGATTTATCTGTCTCTTTTACTATACATTTACCTAATTTTAACACTTACTATTAATAAATAATAAGGAATTAATACTCCATTTAGATATCTTTTATAATTCAAAATAATAAAAGCCTCTACTTTTTAGTATGAGGCACACAATTGATATCAATAAACCTGAAAGTTAGCTAAATAAGAAAAAAAAAGCTGTCATAATGGCATTCATTCATTAATTTGTAATTTCTTTTCATTGGAGACTATTTTAATTTATTATCTATGTCAGATGTATCTACCTCATCACCAAACCAATTAGTAAGCTTTTCTTTTGCTTGTTTTTTGATATCCTCATCAATATACATAGCTACTTGAATTAATGCTCCGACTAAAACTCCTAAATCATCAACATATCCTACCCCTATTGCAACATCTGGAATTAAGTCTATCGGAAGTATAAAGTAACCTAATGCTCCAACAATTGTAGCTTTCACTTTAAAAGGTACATCTGATTTTTGTAATGTGAAATATAGTATCAGGACAGCATAAACAACTGTTGAACCTGCCTTCTTAGAGAATTTTTGAATTTTATTCCATAATCCTTCCTCAGAAAAATGCTTTTCATGTTGTTGAATATTTTCTTCTTCCATATTATCTGCTTCAATTTTTAATTCTTCTACCTTTGATTTCACTATGTTTAATTCTTCTAGACTTAATTCTTCTTGTATATTTTCTATGTCATTTTGGTTCTTCTTTTTAAATATGTCTAACACGTATATCCCTCCTATTAATTATCCATTATTTTTATATAAATATATAATACACCATTATAAATTTGGAGAATAATAAAAAATCAATTACTTTCCTAAATCTAGTATTTATATAAGAAGATTTTTAATGAACCCTTTAGAAAATGGTCTATTTTTATAGGTTGTCACAATTAGCTTTTACAAAACTACCATGCAATCGTTTCTGTAATCATAACAGGGGTGCTTAAGGCAGGAAAAGGAGGCACTACTGTACTTCAACTATCGAACTACTCTTATTCAATTAGACCTATTGCGCTGAACTCTAATTTCCTCTATCAATTGTGTGACACATTTTCTAAACACAGATTCCGTCAATTCTTCCATCCAAATCTGTCCAACATCATTTGCCTCCCCAAAAACATCACTACTACAATACGGTGCGACAAAGAAGCGATAGCAAGATGTATCTTGTTCTTCTAACCCCTCTCTTATTAACAATACAAACAAGCGGAATAGCTCATCATAGATAACATTCATTGGATTCGTAAACACCTGTACCACTACTATTTCTGCAAAAGAAAATAGCAAATCTACTGTAATCGGTTCATTCTCCCTGGGTGATACACAGTTACTTGTCATAATCGAAGATTTATCACTAACGATAGAATGATACACATAAAAATCCAGCCTCCTTTGTAGCCCTCTCCAAAATGTATTCGATTCAAGAATGCCAAGTATCAGATTGCCATATTTATTGATGAATTCCGGATCCTGAAGAAAAGTAACCAACTGTTCTCTGTAAGTAGGCTTATACTTATCTTCAATAATATGATATTGATTTGGTTGAACTGAGCTGCTATCTAAAAACCGTGGTGATTTAGCCAATAAAAAAAGGATCCATTCGAAATACTCGGGATCCCCTTCACACAACTGATATTGTTCTTCCACCTCCCTTTTCGCTACTACAAAATCCAATCTAGTAACATATCTTTCTGAAAAATTAGTTGGAACACATTTAAACAATCTTTCACAAAACTCCCGAAAAGCCTCATCCAATCTTTTACTCACCATGATCACTCCCTTTAATCGTTCTCATTAGAAATATACATAGGGGTTATTATCTTTTGTTACGGTATAAGGAAGCGGCGTCATTTGGGGTATTCGAGAATTGACAGATACACTTTTAAATTTGCCATAATAGTTGTTTTTTTATGAAATGGTTGACATCCATCTCGCAATATATGATTCTTGTAAAAAAAGGGAATTTTCCGAAGTGAAGAAATGAAAGCCGCACTCCATGTAATTGATAATGAATTATTCATCCTTCATATTCTGCAACAGGTCAAAAGTGCCAGGTACCTTTCAATCTAATGGATTGTGCATGTCACCATTTGCATTTTTTTACTACCTCATAGGGGTGAGAATAGAAATAATTTGTCATAATTATATTGTAGTAGCGTCCATTAATCTATTGAGTGAAGAATATTAGAAAGTAAAAGTTGTTGAGGGGGAAAAGATATGGGGAAGATTACAAATAATACATCTATTAAAGAATTTGAATACCAATTAAAGAACATTGAAGAATTACTAAGAAATAAAAAATTGCTTAGATCCCAAGGTATGTCAGAAGTTGAAATTTTAAAAATGCAGAGTGTACTCAAAAAGCAAAAAAGAGAATTTGAAGAAATATCAGTAATACCGGATAAATTCAATACCATATTTGCAGGTAGAGGCTGGATTGCATTTGAAGGTTTAAATCTTACTATGATGAAAGATGCAATTTCTGCATATGAAATGGAAAACATAGAATCAGCTGAAGGAATAATACTTGATTTCTATTCAGATGAGGAAAAGATAAGACTTTTATCAACTAGGCTCTATAAATTTTCTCAGTTTAAACCGAGAAGAAAAATTTATGAAAGAGCCATAGAAAGGCATTATAAAGGGGATTATATCAGCTCTGTACCCATACTATTAACATTAATTGATGGTTTTGTTAATGAATTTGAAAATACAGGATTTTTTGCTCAAAATACTAATTTAACTGCTTGGGATTCAATCGCTGCGCATGATAGTGGTTTGAATTCCATTGTGGGACTATTAACTAAAAATAGAGTAAAAACAAATACTGATCCAATTGAGTTACCATACCGAAACGGCATTTTACATGGAAAAGACCTTAACTATGGAAATGTGAAAGTTTCCGTTAAGTGTTTGCATATTCTACTCGCTTTAGCGGATTTGGCTGTGGCAAATCAAAAGATGAAAGAAGGAATATCTAAAGAAAAGTTTACACCACCTACATTCATTGAAAATGTAGAACAATGGTCAGAACTAATAGCGCAAAAAGAAAAAACTGATGAAGAAAAAAGGAAAATTGATAAATGGGTAAGAAGGGAAATCAAAATAGGGGATAATTTATTAATTAGTGGCTTAAGTAGTGAATATCCTTTAGATTCCCCTGAAAGACACATGGTTGAATTAATAGAAAGTATTAATAAAAAAAATTATGGGAAAATCGCTTCTTTGATTTATCAGCAATTTAATCCTGTTACAGTTGGAAAACTTGCAGGTGAAATGAATGAGAAATTGTCTGGTATTTATATTAATGAGTTCAAGTTTATTGAACTTAAAGATGTGGCACCATCTGTAACGAGTATGAAGTTATCTTTTAATATAACAACTTCTTCTAATAATTTTCTTCATGAGGAAGATTTCCGATGGCTTTGCACAAACGAGAAAAATGAGACTATTGTTAGAAGTGGAAATAAGGATAGTTGGAAAATGATAGATTATTTTACTGAAAAATGGATGATGTTTAAACTACAACCCCAATAAAGGAATAGAAGTTTTATAATTCAACTGGAGGAAACCGAGTAACTGTTTAACAGTCATGTGGTGTCCTTCTATTACAAAATTGGGTCAGTCCTTTGTCGCGTTAAAGCTTGACTTGACTGGGATTCTGACCCACCGGATTCGAAAACGTTCCTATGCTTTCTTCAGAGTTAATAATCCATTAAACACCTTTAACGATACCTTAATTAGGTTATGGTCAAGTGTAAATCTTTGATCTTTCCTTTGGGGGTGAGGATGTTTAGGATATGGTCTATTTGAATTTTCATCCCCTAACCCAAATACATAAAGTTTTTCCTGATTTCTTATTAAAAGATCCAAAAAAGAATAGTGTTTTATAAGATTCGGAATACCAAAATCACGCCCATTTTCTCCCCACCCAAGTATAACCTTAGATGATTTTTCAATAACATTAAATAGGTAAAACCAGTTATAAAATCTTTAGGAAAATCCTCCTTAGTAACTTTACTTCCCTTTATTACCGGGCTGGTGTTAACTATATCTAAACTTCCAAAATCATTATACCTTAAGTAATCCATCAGGAAATCTATTGTTGGATCACCGACTAGTTCATCTGCTGAGCTCGGATTCATCATAAGGACAACTGCTGATGGTAAGCTTGGATTCCATGTTCTCCGTAATAAATAGCGACGATTTACTTCTGGATATTCTGGATGGAAAACTGCTGCTCCTAAATTTGATGAATAATTTGGTGAAAAGTCCTCTGATGGTAAATCAATAGGGTCGTCATCTAAGTAGGTGAAATTATTTTCGCTCAACCAATTTATGAATTTCTCATAAAAATCTTCCTCAGTGATATTACTGTTTGTAGATACTATTCCTGATAATAGCAAACGGTTTTGCATTATTGTCCCCTTCACAAATTCAAATGTAAAAGTTCCCTTACTACTTTTTGTTTTGGTAAGTTCTAATCTTCGCCTTCACATTGAAACGATGGGATATTGGAAGAAAAAGTGGCAGGCACCTTCCAATTCTTTGGATGGTGCCTATCACTTTTCTCCCCTACATACATTTTCATAAATAACACCTCACATTTGCTACCATATTCTTAGTGTTTAATAGTCTTGCCATAGACCACACGCTTGTTTTTTTAGTGAAATTCATGACAATTATGTCAATACTAGGAATCTAGAAAATTCAGATCAGTCTTCTTAACTAATCTAGGTCACTGAGATGAATCTTTTCAGGAATAATTCTTGAGTTAAGAAATACTTTATTTTTGAAAGGAGAAATATCATAAATATCTTGTTCTAATCTATTGTTTCTTATAAGTCTTAGTAGTAAAGACTTATTTTTATTATTAACGCTTATTTGAAATTGCCAAAATTGCTCATTATTATCTAAGTTCTTATTTATTAAAATGTTTTTTTGAAGAAATGTCCTAGGTAAACAAATAAATTGATTAGTATCTTTTAAAATCATAATAACCGCATCAAATTTCCCTTCCTCACCTCCTTGCTTTATTTGCTTACCACCTTTCTTAGATAGTGCAAACCGATAGTTTTCTGAAAATAACAGAGTACTATCTTGTCCTCTAGAACGAATTAGTTTCACAATATGTTTATCATTAATTTTGTAAACTTGTTTTCCATAGCCTTTTTTTACTGGACTGTAGCTAGAAATTAATTCTTTTTCTTTAATGTTTTTAAGAAACCTTTCATACTGGCTGTTTCTATTTTCTGTTGGATCATATATTTTATGGTTACGAACAATCTTATCAATAACATCATCAATATCACTCAAAATCGAATCGTACTTATCATTTAATTCTTTAAGGAGGTGCTCAAGGTCATTTATGATATCTTTATTTAAAACTATTAACTTACTACTTTTTAGGAATGTGATTTCAACATAGTCTTCGTCACTTTTTGTATATCCTTGTTTCACCATCACTTCTATATTTCCAATTTCATTTAAATTAAACCCACTTGTAGTGAAATTGGAAGACCCTAAATACAAATGATTATCAATAATATAAAGCTTTGCATGTAAATTCTTTAACACACGTACTTGAAACCCTGACTCTTGAAGTTTCAGCAATGCAATGGGGTCAGTAGCTCCATTCACATATTCTAGACCTGGGTAAAGAGTAATTAAGATTTTATTATTAATATGCTTGGGAACTTTCTCTAATAAATATTCCACCGTCTGATTCTTAATATATGGAGAAATAATTACAATCGTATTCTTTGCTTTCTTTATATCTTTTGATAGTGAATTCTTAAATTCATCTATACTTAACAATCGTCCCATCTATAATATGACTCCTTTCACATACTACTATATTTTTCTCGGGTACCGGTTATGTCCGACCTCGAGAAACCGCTGGAATCAGTACTTCCTACTTATTCCTGGTAAGCAAGAAATCATCATGCTTCTTTTTATTATTCTATCAATCACCAACCATACTTTCTCGGCAAAATATACATTATTTGAACTTAGTGAAGTCCCCCTTCTATTCTACTAAATTTTTCATACTCAGGGTTATATTTCCATAAAATCATTGAGAATATTTTAGTAAAATAACAAATTATTTGGATAATATGTCTTGCGATGATTGGTTCATTCTCACTAGTAGATACACACTTACATGTCATGGACAAAAAAGTGCCAGGTACCTTCCAATTCTTTGGTTGGTGCCTCGCACAATTTCTGCTCCGTTTAATTATATGTTTATAGGCTTCGAGGAAACTGTAAGGAAGATCAAGTTCCAAATAAGTAAGAGAGGAAAGTCTTTACCAATTAACCACTCCCGAGCATTGTTTGGAGAATATCGAAAAATAAAAAGGAGCAAGCTACAGAGCGCCTGCTCCTCATTGTGTGTTATTCAACGAACTTGGCACCTTAATGATATTCAATATGAATTGATACTTAGATTAGATGGAATTATTTGAAGAAGTTTTCTGGCCAAAGGAACTCAGGTAAATGTCTTCGAATTAAATTAGCTTGATTATTATATCTTCTTCTCTCAAGTTCTCTTACAAATACCGGCCAAGGTGGAATATTACTCATGTATACATTAGTTGAAGAAGTAGACATACCTCCTCCTGCGGATGTTGATAAGCCCCCATATTGAACAGTGGACAGACCTCCGTATTGAGAGGTAGATAGACCTCCATATTGAGAGGTAGATAGACCCCCATATTGGGAGGTTGACATGCCCCCGTATTGCGAGGTTGACATGCCTCCGTATTGTGAGGTTGACATGCCTCCGTATTGCGAGGTTGACATGCCTCCGTATTGCGAGGTTGACATGCCTCCATATTGGGAAGTAGATAACCCTCCTCCCTGTGATGTGCTCAAATTGCGTGGCCATCTCTTCATTTGTTCAGGTATTATTCTGCTCATAGATAAACCCTCCTATTGTTATCGTATTACTTACTAGTTAAAAAGTATAAGTCAGGCACCTTCCAATAATTGGATGGTACGGTACCTGTGCACTGATTTTTGTCAAATATTTCTTTAAAAACCTTACATTAAAATCCAAACCCAAACCCTATCTGTCCACTCTCATCTTCTTCATATCTAATATCATCTTCGAAATCATCGGATTCAAAGTCATTTTCTTCTTCTCCATCGTTAAAGTACTTTCTGATTCCCTTTGTTAAATGAGCATTTATCGGTAACCTCAATGAAGGTCCAAAAGTAAGACCTAATGACCTTAACTGATGAACAATAAAAGCCAATTCATCCTGTTCCTCTCCATTTGAATAAGTTAATGGAATTATTTCGATTGCTTGTTGTTTAGCAAACATCCTACTTTTGTTTTCTAATCTTGTGGCATGTTTACTAATGCCTCGCATTCCTGGCGCTTTTTCACCAACACCATAGTAAATGCCATTATTACTCTTAAATAAGCCAGTTGCATGGTTGTTCCCATCATCATTTTTATCTTTAAAAATATAATAATTTGGGACATCTGTTGTTTGGCCGAATCTTACCACTTTAAGTCGACTAGGATTATGAATATCAAAATGATCAAATGGATTTTCATTTAGATTTATTTCCCCATTTATCAACTCCTTAAGCCAATTATTTCTTAATTTCGCATCAACCATCAATAGGATATCTCTATCATCGCGATTCATAATACCTATCAATTCAGATTCCATCCATTTTTTTAACTGTTTGACCTGTTTAGTTGAATAGAAGCTTTCATAAGAAAATGTAGATGTTAAATAATCGTTTATTTCCAACCATTTACTTGAGAATGGGGTTTTGAATAAGATTTGTCCGTCTTCCAGACTAGTAAATACAGGAAGGAACTCTTGATTGTTTTTCTTTATAACTGAAAAATTTAGAATTATCCTCTTATTAAACAATGACTCCTGTAATAGAGGGTCAGCAATTCCAATATCGGTTAGTAGATCTAGGAAAGAACTATTTAATCTGGAACTATAACTTCCAGTTGCTTCTTTTGGATGAATGAATTGTGAAACAATTTTTTTCGTTTTTAATATATCTCGAATTATAGGCTTCGGATCTTTTGTTTTGCTATTATCCTGTAGATGGTATGCCTCTATTTCAATGAGGGCTGCATCATATTTACCTTTAGAATTAGTTGCTAGATAGGATTTAATACAATTTCTGTATCTTTTCCTAGCACTCTCTATGTCCTCCCCTTCATCTACCGGTATTTCCTTAATCATCTCCGCACCCTGGTAAACAAACTTAAGTTTTGTTTTGGGCTGTGATCTAAGATACCATTCTCCACTTTCATTAAATATATACCCCTCTTCATCCCACTTATTTATTGCTGCTGTCATAGTCTGATCTGGAGTGAAAAAGGCTATTGTCATTTCACTTTTGTTAGTGGTATTGATAAATTGATGATTTACCTTTTGGAAATTCCTTTTTATCGAAACAGATTCATGTTTTGAAATAATATTTAATGAAGGAAACAATTCTTCTACAAGATGGATTAAATTATTTCGCTCTTGTACACTAATACCTTGCTTAATATTTGTCCCTTTATCAAAAAGCTTGTTTGAGTAACCGATAAGATAAGAACCATCTTTTACAAAGTCCTTAGATTCTTTAAAAATATCCTCTAATTTTGGAATAGTTGGGAAAAGGTCCTGTAAGATGGACCTTTCTTCTGTTTTCAACAGAATTTTCCCAGCTCTTTTTACAAATTTAAATTTACTATAAGCAAGATTCTTTGTTAATCCATAAACATGGTTTTGAGATATATATATTGATCCTGTTTGACCATTACGAACATCATAACTAGGATTCTTAGAATTCCGCTGATAATATCGCCTTGATCCAGGAGTAATTTTCAGTAATTTCCTATTTTCCACTCCTCTGGTTATGAGTTCAATACGAAGGACATAAGAAAATTTATCGTCTTTATCATTTAAAGAATGCGGGTTTGAAACAACTTCATATCCATTACCATGATAAACAGTAAACAAATTTAATCTTGAACCAGTTAATTTAGTCATTAAATTAGACTGATAATAGGTTTGAACTAGTTTTTTTGCAAATAATACAGGTACAATCTGAAAGTCATTAACATTTAATTGATCAAAGGTAGTCTCATTCCAATTTAGACTTATATCATAAGTCAAACCTTCCTTATTACTGATTCTTTTTTGATTCTTCAGGAAGGACATGGCTACTTGTACTATTGCCTTTGGATGAATAGGTTTAATTGCTACAATCCAAGGCTGGTCCTTAGCAAAATGACTTTCTTCTACAAATACGATTTCTGGAAATAATGAGCACAATCTTTTGGCTAGTACTTTGGGACTAAATGGTAACCAAAAATTATTCATATCCTTCTCAATAACATCCCACCATTGTTTAGGAAAAGTAACGACAAAAAGTCTTTCTTCATTAATTACACTTTCGTAATCTTTAAAAAGGAATGGCTGTAGGGTTTTATCTTTCAATTTTGTTCCTTCTTCCTATAAAATGATAGATTCAATACTTTCAATAAATGGTCCATATAATTCTTGGAACAGCTCATCTTGTTTGTTGCTTGTAAAATAATCCTTCCAATACTTTAAAAGTGACAACTCAGAATTACTTGTATTATGAAAACTTCCATCCAAATAATAGATTCGCGCATCTCTTCCTCCACGAAGCATCCGACCAATCATTTGCCAAACGGGAATAAAAATATACCAAGCTAAGCTCATTCTTTCTTGTTCAATTAACAACTTCCAAAAATTTGGTGTTTGATACATCATTTCGAGACGCCCAAAGCTTCGGTATCTCAAATGACGAATCCCTTCGTCATATTGCTTACCTAGATTTTGTATTTCCTCTAAATAATTTGGTAAGAATGAATGGATTGTTTGTATAATATAGCTCATATCATTTGGTACAGGATATGGTCTTACTAAAAAGAAACAACTTCCAAACAATGCACCATTTTCTTCATCCAATATGTTATAGCCCCGACTAATCGCCATTAACGGAACAACTAAAATTATTTCGTCTGTTGCTTGAAACTTTTCAATTTCAAAACGTGAATATTCAACATCATCGTTGGTTCCATCAAGTTGATTTGTAAGTAATTTGTACTTCCCCTGGAACTCTCTCATATTCCCAAGTGTTTTTCCTACTACGTTTACATCCTCGTAGGAATTCACTACCATAAGTAATCTTCGCTTTTCACCTTTTAACTTTGTCAGTTCCTGAAGTATATGATTTTTCGCTGTCTTTAACAGCATCGAGAGTTTAATTGATCGACTATCAACTCTACTCCCTGAAACCTTAATAAGTTCCTTATTTTCATCATATAAATCAATAAATCGCTGCGTTATTTTTGACTTGGGAATATTTGACAATAAGGCCCAGTTAGGATTTTCAATAATATGGTAATGACTAGAACCAGGTGCAAAGCTTGTTCCTGAAAGCAGAACGATAGATGGACCCTTGTTCCCCGTGATATTTTCAAAAAAATTTGTCCATTCCGTGAGTAACAACCTTCCTACTCCGGAATATTCAATTATCTTAAATTTCCCCACACCATCATCGGATTCACTAAATCTATATCCTATAAATGACCCTGTCATAGCATCTACCATTAGTGGCGATAAATCCTTTTTTGCAGCAAGTAAATGGTTTAAATTATATTCCATTCCAAGGGAATTCTGTAGAGCAGGATAAAATTGCAATAAGTATTTCAAATGGAAGTCAACTTTCGAAAAATAAAAATAAAACTCTAGCATGTTTTTTATTTCTTCTTCCTTATCGAGCTGTTCTCCCTCAAACAAATAGTTATAAGAAAGCTGTAAATGATCAACTCTCTCATCTAAGTTATTCCAGAACTCTTTATAGTGCTTTCCTAGACCACTATTATTCTTAGTTACCGAATTTAGTTCTGCCTCTATTTTTTTCTTTTTTAGGTCATCCACTTTTAACATCTGAATTATCCAGGATGTAATAATATTTGGGAATATAATTTTTGATTTTAATTTTAACTTAATGGAAGGGGATTTTTTTAGTTTCTCAAATAAACTCCATACGCTTTTGTTCAAGTCAGAAACATTATGTTGCCAATTTTGAATTAATGAATTCCCCGCAAATCGGCTATATTTACCAGATAGTAACCGACCATTTTCTTCTAATATATTTTCAAAAAATAACCCTGTATGGCCAAATGCATCAATTTCCACACAAAATTTCTCATCAAATTGCTTTTGAACAGAATCTACCTCATCAATGAATATTACATCAAGTAAATCATACATAGCTTCATAGAGTGTTCGTTCATATTGATCAATAGATGGCGGGATTTTTGTCATCAATAATGCTGATGGTGTAGTTATCCAAATATCCGCATCTAATATTTCGGTCCATTCATGATAGATTCCACATGTATGAGCAAGTGGACATAGTTTCTTTTTTTTACTTTTTTGAAGAAGTGACTTGCATGGGTAAAAGTTATTTCTTTCGAAATCCCCAGCTAAAGCCTTGATGGTACAAGTATCAGAAACAGACTTTAAATGCTGATGTTCATCTACTAACCCTTCAATAGTATTAGGCAAATAACTTAAATATCTTTTTTCATGCTTCTTTCTACCACCTTTACCGATAAGGGGAACAGCATTTATTCCAAGTCTCCTAAACTCCTTTACTCTTGAAAGAACTTGGTTAACGCTACCTTCAACGAAACCTAACTTCGCACCATTTTGTTTAATTTGCCGGTAAGATTCTATGACCATCCATGACGATTTACCTGCACTTAACCCTCCTGCAATATGCTGTGTTCCATCAAAATAAAAAGTGCTTCTTTCGCTTTGATGTAACGAGCGGAGGCTGAAATTTTTGAGACGTTTTGAATAATTGCCATCAGGATTTAATTGATCCATTTCTTTAACAATCTCATCCAAATCCAAGGGTAAAGAAAATGATAAATTACGTTTTTTACGATATCTTGGTAATCTTGTAGGTTTATATTCTTCATTAATACTACCTTTAAAGGAATAACGAACACTATTTATGGTTCTTAAATATTCAAAATCCCCTTTTAATAAAAAATCTGAGTCGTTTTTTGTTGGTGACAACTCAGTTGTAAGTAATTCAGAATAGACCTTCTCTCTATTTGTTAAATATTTCATGTCATTATTTTTATTAATAATGGTTGAGCCTTCACTGCTGTACAGACGATATTTTTCAGGTACCAACCAATATTCTTTTAACTTAATTAACCAAATTTGCTTAGTTCTAAATTCAGGTACTAACACGCGTAAATGGTCAATTATTTTTATATCCTTATATTTTGGAATAATAGGATAGTCATAACCAGAACATAGTGACCAAAGCGATTCAATACTAACATTTAAATCTAATTGACTGGCTGTAAATAATAGTAATTCAACAGAGATGAGCATGTCCGCGTTATGGTTAATTTTAAAGTCTTCCATTTGATTAAATTGTGAACGAAGGTTTTCTGTTACTTGGAGACGATTAAATGGCATAATTCTTATCTCCTATCATCTTAAGCCTATTCTTCAATTGTCTTTCCGTTATAAATCGTTTCTTTAGTTCAACATTTTCCAATGTTGAAGACACAATCCTCATGTAAGCTTTATTATTTTTAATATGATAATTTGGAACACAAATAAACACATTTTTTTCAAGATATTTCCTCTGTTGTCCCATTCCCATTTCATTGAACAAGCCAGCTAACAATTTTGGGTTTTGAACGTCTTTTATATCAATATGGATTGCACTAGATCCAATATTAACGTCTATGTCGTATTGATCACAATTAGGATATAGTTCAGGGTTGTAATTTATCAATGCTTTAAATATTCTCATTTCTTGTAATCCTGGCAACAAAACATACCTTTGAACACTAGGTTTTAATCGAACGATTGCCAGATTTGCTTCCGTACTAAAGGGTTTCAAATTAGAAAAGTCACTAATTTTACTACAAACTTTGTGACTGTTACACTTCCACTCCCCTTTTATTAATTCGAGTGTCCATCCACAGTTTGGACAAATCCTAAAATTAACAATGTCTCTGGGGATATTTTCATAGCAAGCTGTAACAAAATCTATCAATTCCTTTTCAGTAATTAATGTATGTAGGGCAAACTGAAAATCAACCATAGTTAATACTGCATTCTCTTTCTTTGATAAGAAGGTCCTTACTGCTCGGTATTGTTTGTCCCAATCATTGGAACGACATAATCTTAATAGCTGTTTAATTGGAATTAAATCTTCCTCATCTGGGGATTCATATTCTCTTAAGAAATCTGTCACTGTTTGTGAAAGATTTAACCCGTCTTCTAAAAAGGTATCCTGCCCATCAAACAACTCGTCCATTAAGCTAATATTCCATTCATGGAAAGGCCTGACTAGTTGATTATATAAATTAAACAAGTTATTCGGTATCATGGTGCCATTTTGAAGTGAATTCTTCATGAGAAGCATTTGTCCTACATAGAGTTTCTCTGATTGTTGACTTGGGGAATTTCTCCATTCTTCAATACCTGCTGCAATGTAATATACCATCCTTTTAAGTTCATTTAACTTTTGATCACGATTAGACATTTGCATCTCCTGTTCACACTCGTCACAATTAAGTTTATGTTATTACGTTTGTAATTTATATTACAATTGTAATAATAACCGTATATATTGTCAATTAAAATTAAAAAGATTATTCTTATTGTAGAGTATATAAGGAGATAAGATTATGATATCGATTCGACAGAGAATACAACAAAGAAGAAAAGAATTAGGTTATTCACAAACAGCGCTCGCAAAAAAGGCAGGTTTAAATCCATCTGCAATTAGTCAATATGAAGCTGGGAATCGGAACCCTTCTTATGATGCGCTGATTAAATTATCAGGTGCTCTCCAAGTAAATACAGAATACCTATTAATTGGGGAATCAATCTCAAACTATTCTAGTAATAGTGCTTCTATAAAGGAGAAGAAACTGCTTCATTTGTTTAATAAGCTGAACCTCGATCAACAGGATGATATTATTCAAAATTGTTATCATTTATTAGGAATTTCTAAACCAAATATTCCAGGTCTTAATGCGCCATCAGAATATGCTGATTACGTGATAAGACTGCAAACTTCAACAGATTACCCCATTAACTTAGAAGAAATAGCTAGAAATTTTAACATAAAAATTCATTATGTGAATTTAGATGAGGAAGTTGCTGCTGATGGGCTTCTATATAATGGAACGAATAAAATTATCCTTTTACAAAAATCGTTGGAAAGCACAGGAAGAATTCGTTTTACATTGGCAAAACTTTTGGGTCATGCCATTTTACCGACTCATGTAAAATCTGAATATATCCGTACCCGCTCGTCTACACTTCAAACGAATAATAATGAGGATATTGAAGCGCAAATTTTTGCAGAGTATTTATTGATTCCTGATTCTGAGTTTTCTAAAGACTTAGCTGAATTCCAACAGAATAAACAGCGACATCAAATCATTAAGCAACTTACCGAAAAATATGATGTTTCTGAAACCATGTTTTTAAATACGTTAGTAAATCGTCGTGAAAATAGATTTCACGTTATTTTTTCCACAACTAGTGGAATAATTGAAAAAACCCTATCTAAGGGAAGTTCAATAATCCAAAAAGGTGAGCCATTACCCATTCAAAGCGAAGCAGCCAAATTAGATAAAACAAATAAAACTTATATCACGGGGATTGTTCCAGCAAGTACATGGATAAATGACGCTTCTCCTTATGATCTAGTAAACGAGTATACTTCATTTGATCCTAAATATGGATATTTGACCTTAATTGAAATTATTTAAGTAACAAATGATTTTCGATGATAATAAGTAAGGTATGGTGAGAACTGAAATTACTTCTCACGGTACCTACTTCTTCATCCTTTAGGATCCTGCTCATTTACACAAAAAAATGAGTGTAATGTTTTTATCAACAATCTCTTTTTTGTTTAAATTTTTTCAATAATAAGACCTGAAGACAAATAAAAGCTCCAACCCTTGATACAAAAGGATTGGAGCAAAGTATAGATGATGACTATGTGGGGTTCACCCCCCGACCTCAACCATGTCAAGTTGAAGGACATCAACAAATTAATATAATCACAGTGTTCACAATAATCTAACAAATCTTTGCTTCTTTCATGGACACTATACAGTTTTTTGTATAGTGTCCATACTACCCTTATCATGTGCTCAACCAGAGGACTCTGTGAAGCAATTATTGAAAAGTAATCAAGCTAATAAAAGATAAATGCAACATAGAGCTTCTAAGCAATACCAATACCCTTTGAGTTAGCCAGTTCATTGTTTAATCTTATTGATGAGAAACTGTTTTCTCTTCTTCTTTCTTTTTCTGTTCCATTTCTTCATCAGTTTTATGTTTTATTAATCCAACAAAGAAATCATCATAATCCTGTTCAGCGTTTATTCTACGAAAACCAATATCCAAAGTTTTCTCTTCTTCTCGGTTTAAAATTTGTTCAAATAAATTCACTACTATCCTTCTAGGTTTAGCAAACTCATCTGTATCAGATGTCCCATGTAATATTTCATAAATTGTCTGTGTTTTTTTGTTATTTTGTACGTCTCCAATTTCAATAGCATTTTCAAAGTTTGATATTGAACAGAAAATTCTTATGTTACTGCCTTCTTTAAGTTTAAATATTTTTTTACATTTCGTAAGTTGACCTTTTAAAGTTGAAGAGGAGTGCTTAGGATGATTATCTACATCATGTAAAACATCATAATTAGAGTTAAACTGATTAAGAATTTTCATCAAGGTTCCAATTGTATCTTTTCCTCTAGCACGAATTATGTGCAAATTTTCATTCTTTTGTTTTGCAAGGTGCTTAAAAGCAATATACTCTGTATCCCCTTCAACAATAATAATTCTATCCGCAAAGAAAAATTCATTCACATAAGAGTCTGCATAGTTTAGTATTTTCATGTTTCTAATGTCATCATCAGCAAATTTATCTCTTTCAGACCTATATAATTGGATTGCTTCTTTTTCCCCAACACGGAAAACTTGAATAGATGTATGGTTCTCAGATAAATCTATTAGTATTGGTGAATGGGTTGAAATCATGAGAGGCATTTTTTCGCCAATTTTATATAGGGAGCGACTAAGTGCTCGAACTGCCTCTGGATGCAAGAAAGCTTCTGGTTCATCAATCAACAATAACTTATTATCACTTTCACCCATAAATTTTTTCTCTATCATGTTTTGAATGAGGTAAATTAGACTCATTCGTTGTAAGCCAGTACCTTGATTTGCTAGTGGCATTCCAGGTTGCTTTTGACTGTCAATATTAACACTTGAACTTGTGGACTTTAATATGTCAGACGGTGAAAAGCCCTCACTCTCGCCACCTACAACATTTAACGATAGATGTTCGTTTGAAAACAGAGTTCGCAAGTTATCTGATACGTCACTACTAACTTGTTCAAGAAGTTTATCCGTACTTAATTTAAGTTTTCTTAAAAATTCGGGGTAAGACTTTTTGAGTTGAGCATACTCCTGTGCTAATTCGTACGTTTCTTTTTCTTCTTCTTGGTCTCCGTTAAAACCTTCAAGCTTTAGCAAATCATTTTTCATTATCTCAGAATATATGTTTTGAATTAAATCATTAATGTCTTCAGGTAACATAGAAGGGGTTATGTAAAAAGGTTTATTGTTTAAAATTTCATCTAGTTTATCTTTCAGTTCGTGGCTTGCTTTAATTTCAACACCATTTTCATCATAAAAACTAGGAGCAGACTCCTCTTTATATTTCTTCACAATAGTTATTTTAATTTCATCTGACTCAAAAACAGCTTTTAGGACTATATTAGTATTCCGTGTAGAGAAGCAATCGTTAGGTATAGTTTTTGCTTTAGTTTCTTTTTGAAAGAAACAGTTGATAGCTTCTAAAATAGTAGATTTACCTGTATTATTTCTTCCAGTTAAAATAGCAATTGAGTCTTTTGAAAAATCAATGGTAAATTTATCTTTAAAAACCTTATAATTTGTTACACTAAAATTTGTTAATCTCACCAAACATTCCCCCTAGTATTTTAGTCTATATTTTACCATATATATCCTAATTTTGTGGTGTTCGGTATTCCAAAATGTGACTTATCTCGTGTAAATTCTGAAAAAATATTTTGAGCCGGCTCCTCAGTGAAAAATTATTGTTATATTCTGGTTCATCTGACTCATAATACTCTTTAATTTTCTCGTATCTCTTTAGCTAGCTTAATATGCTTACTGTCAGCATTACTCCTTATAACTTCAAAAAGGCTAAGCTGTAAAGGGCATTGAATAAACGTATAGTCAACCTTTTTCCACTCATTCATATAGTCTCTTGCATGCAATTCCCAGCTTTAATATTAGAACAAAAAGTGCCAGGCACCTTCCATTTATTCTAAATAATTTTCAGTTTTAAAGGAAAATATACATTATTTATCGAATAAACTAAATCTAAAATTAAATTTGGGAGGCTCGTTTGTGATTGAAGAACAGTTTATTCAGGAGGATAAAGCAGCAATTTTAAAAGCAATAGAAATTATCATAGCTAGTCCTGAATCAACACAAAAAGAAGTTAAACAGATAGAAGACAAATATTATACAAAATATTCAGGGAAATTATCTAATGACGTAATTGCTGATAAGATTGCTGAACATATCATTTCAAATTATTCATACTATACAGCTTTTGCAGGTGGAGCAAGTGCCTTAACAGGTGTTATACCAGGATTAGGGACTGTTATTGCCGCAGTTGGTGGTGCAGCAGCTGATGCTGCATAAACAATGAAATGGGAAATTGAAATGGTTATGTCATTAGCTACTGTATATGGAAGAGATATTACAAATGAAGAAGAGAAGTGAGTTTGCTTTTTAATAGCTGGTTTTGGTGTATTAAATGAAGCTGTAAAGAAAGGTGCTACTGATTTCGGAGGTAAGGCTCTAGCAAAAATGGTAAAACAGTATTTAAAGGGTCCAACATTAATTGCGGTCAAAGAAGTTTTTAGGAAAGTAGGTATAACATTCACTAGAAAAGCCTTAGAAAAATCCATTCCGTTTGGTGTGGGAGTCGTAATAGGTTTTAGTGCAAATAAAGGTCTGACTTGGTATGTTGGAAAAAAAGCTAGGGATTTCTTCAAGACTAGAGAATTCGATATAGATGGGGATGAAGACCCTGAAGTTGTGTTTTAAGAAAAAATATATTTTTCATAGAGAGCTAATTAATCAACCTAGCTCTCTATATATTATTAAACTTTTTCTAATATTACAAAGTAATTTTTTCTGTTGTAAAACACATTATGCAAGATTACTTAACAACTCCAGTATTAAATCTACTTATTTTTATATAATAATAGTTTAAAAACAATTGTATTTCAAATTATACCTATGATTTTCTACCTCAAATTTAATACCGTGGTTTCAAAAGAATCTACAAGTTGGGATGGAATACCGTGACTTTTCCACCAAAATCTCTGAAGTTCCCTCTGCCCCTATCATGAAGGATTGACGAGCCCCATTTTTAGATAAATAATAGAGATTACTATAAGTGATTCCGAGATTGTTCTCGTCTAGATAACTAATAAATTATTTTTCCAAAGCGTAACAACCACATCCATTTGGGAATTATGGACTTTCCCTTCACCTACAGTCACTTGGTTCCATAGTTGATTCATATCATTTGTTAATGATGGTTCTTTCTTAATAAGATTCATAGCCTTAATAGCATAGTCTTTGTTTTTTGTGGATTTCAGAGCATATTTACCTGCATCTACTCCTTTAACCAATCCCTCTTCGCATAAACCAATAAATGCACTTCTTGGGCATCCTTTGGCCTGACTTGATGTTCCTTCCCCGAAGATTTCAATCGTCGCTTGATTCCATGCTTCTCTAGGTAAATCAAATGTTCTTGTGTTTAATAGTGCTACGGCTTTTACAGCGGCTTGTCCATATTTCCCCATCTAGGTCTCCACCTTCACGTTTAGTATTTCTTTAATTTCTTTTTCAATTTCTTCCTCCGGCATATGTAAATACCGGTTATAGATGCTTTGCATATCATCAGGTAATCGATCCTTTTGCCACCAGCCCTTTCGTTTTGGCCCTCTTGTTTTCAACTTGTTACAGAAAGGGTCAAACATATCCCGTTTGTTTCGTAAGGTGTTAGGTTTAACGCCTAGTATATTACTTAACTCTTCAAAAACTTGTGTCTTGTTAAACCTTGGGAATAATTTATCAGGTTCAAATCGACTCAAATAATAAGCAACTTTTATTTCTTTCATGAGTAACTCTGTGCTTACCTTTGTTCGATGTTCTCTTGAATTCCCAGATATGCTTCTAGATGTGGGAGCCACTTTTTCTTTAATCAGTTCTGGTGGTGGAGCTGTAGCTGCCGTTTCTTTAAATTGATTGTTCATTTGAACGCTCCTCATAAACAGTTCAGAAGTGTCTGCAACAGTTTTAGCCCGTTCAATCACTGGATTTAGAACCTGATTCTGAAACGTTTCGTTCGCGTATAAGATAAACTCAAAGTCTAGATTTATTGATTTATATAATTTATTCATCTCATTAATCAAATACGTTAAGGGTTTATATATGGTGTAACTGACTTTCGGTGAGGCAAAAATAATTTTTCCCTTTGTCAGGTCAAAGCACCCAACCATAATCATGGTCATTCTCACCATCTTTTTGATGACCCTTTCAACGGTCTGGTCCGAGCTCCCATAATTCAAACCATTCTCATGAAAAGCTGTATCAATTCCATAGATTTCGGCTACTCTGCCATATCGAAGCTCAAGACCCAGAACATCAATTTCTCCCTGCTTTAGTATCTGCGTATGTGATTGATTATTCTTAAAGATGTTAAGCATATAGTTATCTTTTATGTACTGACTTGTTTTGTCCATAATTTTGATTACTAGTGTTTCATTGTACATTTCCCACGTGTTTACCGCTGGCTTCCAGTTTAACTGTACCGTTTGGCAATGCTTCACATGCCGCAGCCAAGAAAACATCAAGGATTCACCAATTTCTATTTTCATTCTCCAGGACTCCAATCCTTATTTGGTAAACTGATTCTACTCTTTGATAAAAACTTTAATTCAACATTTATCTAATTTATTAGGTATCCACTATTTTTCATCTATTTTAATAAACCTTCTTTTTCATTCCTTCATAGACTGATTTAATTCCTATCTATCACGTAATCTCTTAATTATGGCAGTTTTTACAATACACCCATGAGTTTCCCCGTAAGTGAATTACATGTGTTTCCAAGTCACGCAAATCAGAAGAACAAATTTTCGGATATGCGGTTGTTCTCTTCCCTTCATCCTGTTTACGATGCAGATACCGACAATCAGATTGGTGTAGTTTATTCATGTCTTTACTTGCATCGGTTCCTCCATAGTGATTAAAAACAAAGCCATTTTCGTTTTCTTTAAGCCACTCTTCATAGCCATGCTCATCATTAGAAAACTTCAGGATTTTCTCATCAGAAATAGAATTTCTTTTATATGGTTCTGTTTTTTTAGGACGAATAGCGGTATTACTAAGGTTACCTAAAGTAACAGCCTTCAGCGGCTGCAGTTCCACAAATATAGGAAGTTCGAAATCCCATTCCTCATAAACTTGGGTCAGACATCCCCCAAGGTGAAAGGCTACTACTAACAATCGTTTGGACTCATTAGATGTTCCAAAACTAGCCTCATGAACAGCCTTATTCCCAACTACCCTCAAGGAATCTAGCATTCCATATACTTCTAGTGTTATCGCCCCTTCTTTTAATAGAAAATCTATTCTTTCCTTTTGGCTCATTCTATTTCTTTCTGCAAATCCTTCATATTTGAAAATATTCTTTACCAATAATTCACCATATAACCGCAATTTAATAAGGGCTGCATTAGGGTCATTTATGACATTTTTTTCAGCTAAACTAGCAACCTCATACAATTCACGCCAGTTTTTCTTTAAAAATAAAAAATTACTACTCATTAGAAACCACTCCAGACCTCCAAAAATACCTGTACTTCTGATAAGCATCGAAAGACAAACTTTATTCCTAAGACTTTTTAACTATTAGTTTTCATTCGACATCGGTTGATATAATCCTTCAAAATTTAGCCATTAAATTGGAATTTTGCTAATGCTGGAGAATATCATTTCCTTGGTATTTGATGCAGCCCTTTTTATATAATTTAAAAATAAATCGATACTTGAGCCTCAAGGTTTTTCCCATTTGTCTACCTATCTCTTCCCACTCATACTCGTCAAAAATCGGTTTTTCAACCTTCTCATCATGCCTATGTGTCACCATATACGGATACGGAACTGAAAGGGCTTACCATGAATGGAAGAATGGGGAAATGAAAAATTTCCACGCGCTAGATTGTGCTAGGGGGAAAGGTCTAAAAAGCATGTCCACGCAAACAAAATTTACTGCATTAGCCGTAAAATAAAAGAGGATAGTAAGTAAGCTATCCTCCTAAATCCCCATTTCACTTCACTTGTTTACCACATTATTGAAAAAAACAGCGGTTTTTTGGAAACATCGACTCATTGGGGATTAAACGTGTGGAAAAAAGGTGACTTTTTCAGTGGCTTCGAACCGTCCCTGTGGAAACCATAAATTCTTATCAAACTTCATTTTCTTGATAAGAATACGATTCTTCAAGGAGCTTTTCCCACTGTTCATACAAGGCATTAGCTGTCTCATAGTCTTCGTATTCCAATGACAGATCTTCCTGTAATTTCTCTTTTAAGCGAGTGTACATTCCTTCCCATCCCTCTATGCTTTCGTTAGCAACAAGGTTAGATAATATCGGTTTCGTTCTATTCCAATTTGAATAAAGGATGTTACACCATTGCAATAAATCATCACGGTACTGGTTTATTTCCTCCATATTAATATATTGGTCAGATTCCATCACTAACTCGTCTTGTACCGCATCTTCCAACACTTCTTCCTCGAGTTGGATTTGCCTTTCCATTTCCAAACGGTTTACAGAATCGACTTCGATTTCTTCTTGATCAGCATTTAACTCTCTATACAACAGCTCCATTTGTTCAGATAAACTTTTAGCGGTTTCAAGACACCATTCCAACAAATCGTGACGGTATTGCTTATGTTCATTCATTTTGACACATTCCCCCACCAAGTTTGTATAATTTCATCATCTTCATTCACAATGGAAATGGTTATTTATCCTATATAAATTAACCACAATCTTATACTATGTTCCACGATTGTCCCAGGATTCGACTTTTACCCATAGACACATATCACATGATTGTAGTAATTAAATGGAGGGCCTATCCAATGTAGTCAATCCCTTTAAAAAACTCAACAAAAAAATCCCCTTCTTCAAAATAGAAAGGGAAAAAACGAATTTGTTTATCTTTCTGCAGATACGGCCATTCTTATATATGTATGTCTTTTAACTCTTACTATAATAGAAAGGGTATGAATATTTTTAGGTAATGCCATTCTAGAAAACCCGGCATCTCCTATATGAAAAATATCGACACCTGCCCTTTTAGAGCTTAAAGCAATAGACCGGATT
Organism: Bacillus sp. CZDM1; assembly: GCF_055502545.1. NCBI lineage: Bacteria > Bacillati > Bacillota > Bacilli > Caryophanales > Bacillaceae > Bacillus > Bacillus sp. CZDM1. The sequence continues at coordinate 659,579 of NZ_JBUESO010000002.1, forward strand.
GTTTCTTCATCTGCTCCTTCCTGGCTTGTGCCAATTGTAGCAAGAGTTAATGCCCCTTTATTTTTTTCGTCTGTAGGCATCTCTTGTGTTTCCTTGTTCAAACTCCAATGTTAACCTTCCGCCTTTTACCAGCTCGCTATTCCGTAAGAACTCTTCTTTTGCATAGAGCTGGACACACGTTTTAGAATTTCTTGACTCTGGTGTATCAATTAATAAATAGCGCACCGTTTCTACTTTTCCGTTAACATGGACTTTGTTGGTATCTCCATCCATGATATCGATTAAAGTAATGGGTACCTTACTTACTTGATTGTCAGTAACCTAAACGTGGTTCTCTGTATCTCATATATAGACTATTTATATTTTTGTATGTTATTTTGAAGTATATCTGCATTTTGGATAGCTGCTACAGCCTTTAAAACTACCATACTTACCTTTTTTGATTGTCAGCGTACCTCCGCATCTTGGACAAATATCGTTATCTGTTAGGGTTTGTTTTTGCTGAATTTCTTTTTCTATCGATTGTGCATGGGTAATTTTTGCATCCAATCCTTTTATATTCAAAGGCTCGAGTTTTTCATAAATTTTTCTTACCTGGTATTGTGACATTACAGGCTTTTGATAACTTTTTATAATCCCAGATACATGCATTTGATAATTAACAAAGGTGTGAGGTGATTCGATATTTATATTTTTCAAGGTTGCCCTTGGACTAAATGCAATGATAGAGATAAAGGGCAGCTGCCCAAATTCCTCCAGTACTTCTTTTAAAGCTTGAATATGTCCTCTATTTTGCCATATTGGATTAAACATTTTTTCCTTATGTTGATATAAGGTTTGGGTCCAATATTTATCTCTTTCATTCCCAAATATCCAGCCTTTATAGTTCTTTGTCTCAATGACGAAAATCCCATATTGAGAGATAAACAAATGGTCGATTTGCGATGTTTCTCCACCATTTCGTTTTATCATCAGGTCGTGAATTTTGTAATAGTCTTCATTATTTAATCCAGAGGTAAATAGTCTGGTAATCCCTTCTCCTATCGAGCCTTTTACTGAAGTATATTTAATTGTATTGAATATTTTTGAAAGCAACCTTTTTGTCCCCTTTCACAATAACTATGATTCATAGTAAATTTTTCTTATACACACAAAATCTGATAAACTCATTATATATCAAAATGGAAAAATTTAATAATTAGTTGTGAGTTTAGAACTATTCTGCTTTCAGTATGATAAAACATCCTTCATTTTATTAACTTCGGAAATAGCAGCCACTTTATCTCAGGTTCCAGATAGAAGAGGAGGGGACTAGCTTGAATCCCCCTTTCCTTCGTGAGTCGTTTTAATTGGTTGGCTGTTTGAAGTTTATTGTTAAAAGCAGTTAATTTTGCATCGACAAGCATGATATAACCGTTGCTCCATTCTACCTCGGTCTTGTTGCCAATTGCTTTGGTGTTGACAATATGGTCGGGATTAAACCGGATGCAGTCTTGTTTTTGTGGGGATTTGCTTGGAAAAAGGCAAACGCTTTGATAGGGATTTACAATGATTGGACACTTAACGGCCTTATTAAGAATGTATTATGCTCCAGCTAATGCTCCCCGTAAATCAAAGCCTGTGTATCTCTGTCCACCAGTAAAGTCGTTTTTTCTACGATGACCCTTGAACACAGCTTCCCATTTTGGTCATATTCACCCATCACAAGGATCACTTTCTTATCAATAAAGAAATTTTTAATTATAATCGTACTCCACTCCTTAATTAATTCTTCGGGCGAATTCTGACAAAGATGCGACATTTTTTTTGCAAATTGGTGTTACTTTCGTGTCTTTAGAGGGCAATAAAATCCTTTATTCATTTGGCTGCAACCAATCCCAGTCTGGGTCTATGCCATCTATAAAAGAATAAGCTATACGCGTTGTAGTCCCCATTGCAGATACCTTTTCTAAATAGAATGTCATGAATTTGTTGTTTAAGATTCCATAAAAGTAGGCGATTGGATTTTTTACAAGATTGGTCCTTTTTATTTTTCGAATCAGTTGTCTGAAAGCCTGGATGGAGATGTCTAGTATATCTTCTGTGTCATTGGCACATTCAAAGCGAAAGGCAGTAATATGCACCATCTGCCAATATTCTTCAATGGTTTTTGCATCGGAGAAAAAGTATTTTACCAGCTGGACAAAAGGCTGTGGGACGATGCTGCTTACATAGGAGTAATCTAATGTTGACGGTTCTTCGTAACGTTTATTTATCTTTTGATTGTTTGTTTTTAAAAGATTACTAGTTTTATATTGGTGGTTCATTTTTTCCTCTTTGGGTAGTTCATTCGTTGGAAAACGGTTAAACTGATATAAATTGCTAGACTGCGAACCGTTCTTCCTTTCTGTTTCAAAGACCGTGATGATCCCAAATTCCTTTGCTTTCAAAATCATTCGTTTAAAGGTAGACCTTGATATGCCGTTATCAAGGTATTGTGCGTGGATTGATTTTAAGATGGTTCCGATCTTGGCATTGCATACGCCGGGAACCTTGGCGGCAAAGCGCACGAGCCTTTTTAATCCCACCAGCTCGCCCTTCGTAAAATCATGCTTGTGTTCTAATAACCACATTTCCATATGTTGATTAAATTCCTGCAGGGAACTAAATTGCGAGAACTGCTTAAATTCTTCCGTATTACCCGATTTTATACTCATTATTCATAACACCCTCTCATCATCAAGTTTTAAGTTTTCCTTCGTGAATACTTATGTGAAGGCTCACGACCAGCACCTCTACAATAACGAGATTGGCTGAGTAAATCGAATTTCTCCTTTCTACTTTTGAGGGCGTTTTTGGGACGAAACGTCAAAAAACGCCTTTAAAAATGACTTTTGAAGGCGTTTTTTGTATTTTGGGTGGATTATCAATTGAATTTGTTGAGAGAAAGCGCCTGCCATTTGGCGAAAAATGTAACATTCGATAAATGACAGGCACATTTTTTAATTCTTATCAAACTCCATTTTCTTAATAAGAATACTATTCCTCACGTAGCTTTTCCCACTGTTCATACAAGGCAGTAGCTGTCTCATAGTCTTCGTATTCCAGTGACAGATCTTCCTGTAATTTCTCTTTTAAGCGAATGTACATTCCTTCCCATCCCTTTAAGCTTTCGTTATCAACAAGGTTAGATATTATCGGTTTCGTCCTATTCCAATTTGAATAAAGGATTTCACACCATTGCAATAAATCATCGCGGTACTGATTTAGTTCCTCTATATTAATATATTGGTCAGATTCCATCACCAACTCGTCTTGTACCGCATCTTCCAACTTTCCTTCCTCGAGTTGGATTTGCCCTTCGATTTCCAAGCGGTTTACAGAGTCGACTTCGATTTCTTCTTGATCAGCATTTAACTCTCTATACAACAGCTCCATTTGTTCAGATAAACTTTTAGCTGTTTCAAGACACCATTCCAACAAATCGTGACGATATTGCTTATGTTCATTCATTTTGACACATTCCCCCACCAAGTTTGTAAAATTTTATCCTTTTCATTCACAATGGAAATGGTTATTTATCCTTTATAAATTAACCACAATCTTATACTATGTTCCACGATTGTCCCAGGATTAGGATTTTACCCATAGACACAAATTGAGACCATGGTCAAGGAATCGGCCCATGGTCCACCCATGCTCCATTCACCTCTCTCGCGAAAAATATCCCACTATTGCTGGGGTACCCCCGGAATCCTTCTTCATGTCCCGAAACGAGACCACCTCCATTCCTCTATAAAACTCGAAATCTATTAAAGATTCATGACAGTTTAACGGCTTTTGGTGAAATGTTTTTTCATACAACTGAATGGCTTCTTCCTCACGAAGGGCAAAGATAAAGACAAAATCCCTCTGGTTCATCTTTAATGAGTAAACTCGAACCTTATTGATTCCTAATACATTGGTTCGAATCATTTCTGCCACTTGCTGGTGGTTTGCTCGATCAAAATTCAATTTGGAAATGTCATCCTCTAAAGAAACTTTCTTCTCTTCTAATAAATGGTGAATGTAATGGGCCAGTGAAGAATCTTCATATAGAAAACTATCAAAGTAAGCGTCTTTTATTAACACCATATCCCACCCTATGCTCTGTTTTTATCCTTTGGGTCCTCAATTCTTCCTGTATGCTCGTTGTAATCCACAAATGCTGACCCCACTGGACCATTTCTGTTTTTCGATACAATGATCTCAAGAGAAGGATTCTTAGTTTCCTTGTCATAATAGGATTCACGATACAGGAACAAAATGACATCGGCATCCTGTTCCACACTGCCTGATTCCCGAATATCAGACATCATCGGCTTTTTATCTGCTCTCGATTCTACCGATCGATTAAGCTGTGCCAAACAAACCACCGGGCAATCAAAATCCTTTGCCATTGTTTTAAGTGATTTGGAGATTTCCGTTACCTGTTGATGGGAATTCCCTCCGTACACTTGACTTGAAGAGATCAATGTTAAGTAATCAATAAAAATGACCGGTTTCTTGTTTGGAAATTGGTGGATCATTTTCCGCGTTTTCGCTCTCATTTCGGCAATACTTTGACCGGCACCATCAAAGATTTGAATATTGGTTTCAGCTAGTTGACCGAGAACATCGAACCAGGAATTCTTTTGGTCTTGATTTAGCATCCTTTTCAAATCTCGCATTTTTCTTCGGTTAACGTTCCCCGTCGAAGCAATGAGTCGAGAGGTTATCAGCTTTTCCGGCATTTCCAAAGAAAATAACAGCGGTAGAAACCCGGCCCAGCCCGACATTTTGGCAAAATGAAGCATAACATCGGTTTTTCCCATGGAGGGTCTTGCTGCCAGAATGGTTACTTCCCCATTCTGAAAGCCCCCAGTCATCACATCGAGCTTTAGGATCCCTGTCGTGGCTGTATTCAGAACGATTGGGTCTTCCCAAGGTGCCTCATACATATCTGCCAATGCCTGTGTTAAGGATGTATGATCCTTCATTTTACATTGACTGATTCTATCCAATTCGGTGGTAATTTTCGAAATCTCCCAATCGCTCACTGCTGCCACTGTTAAGATATTCCTCTTTTCTCGTTCCTTCCACGAAGAAAGAATGAGCTCCTCCGTATTCTCGAATTTCTCAAGATTCGCGTATGATAACAGTTCAGACAGATAGGACATTCCACCAAAGAACTCAAGGTCAAGCAAAGATGCCAAGGAGATTAAATCAATATTCCTGCCTGCCCGGGTTAATTCCAGCATTCTCCGCATTAATTCTTGATGCCGCATACTTTCCAGCTGATCAGGCTGAATCACGGTATCCTTGAGTAAGTACTCTGCCTTAATCAGACTTCCTAAATACACTTTTTCCGCTAGATTCACCAATCTTCACCTGCCGTGATATCTTGGTCAAATCCACTTGGAATATCTCTTCCGCTCGGAACTAATTTCGCTGTTTTCCAATTATTCGCTGCAGGCTTTTGGTTCTCTTGATAGGAATCAATTTCTTCTACCGTCAGTAATGATTCGT